>VFJS01000031.1 GCA_009885955.1 Spirochaetia bacterium
AAACGGATTGACCGGCGGTGATGAATATAGGGATTGTATGTCATGAATTATTTAACCTATTGGGGTCATATAGGGGCGGACATTGAATCCATTCCTATATAACCAATTTATCATATCTTAATACTGTTATGGACAATATATATTGAATAAATAACCATGAAAAACAGAATAATAATTTCACGTGAATGATTTCCTCTACAAACAGATAATCATTTCTTACATAGCAAAATAACTGAAATACCAATTTCAATTTCCTTTATTCATATATTTCTATCAAACCCATTAAAAATTATCTCTCGCAAAGTTCGCTAAGTTTGCAAAGTAGGTTCATGATATCATCTTCTTTGCGCCCTCTGCGCTCTCTGTGTGAGAATTCCCCTCAAACGCTTCCCTCAACACAGCTTGCATCAACTCCTCCGACTGCCCCTTCCTCTCCTCTACTTGCTTTTCCAATTCATCCACCATGGCAAGAAGTCGGTCAATCCGTACAACAATAGCTTGCTGTTCGGCTAGGGGGGGAAGGGGAAACATAGCCTCATTAAGTTTTTCAATTGTTAACGCATTGTAAGATGTATCTGTAGCGTTAAGTATTGTTTTATTCCAAAATAGTGGAGTTTTAAGATACGATAATAAATAGGGTATTGCAGTTGAATTATTTTGCTCAATAAGAACAAGGTTACCATCTTTATAATAGAACTCTCTTTCATCAATAACCCACGTATTGCCTATTGAACCACCAATACAGGCGATTAATATATCACCTGGACTAGGAATGCCAAACTTTTCTTTTATCTCAAAATATTTCTCCTTACTAATAAATAATTGTTCTTTTAAAAGGTCGCCTCTTCCAAGAGATCCAATTTCTCCAGATCTTAAAAATGGTATTCCTTCTTTTTTATAATCAGAAGCATGAATTCTTTTCCCAGATTTAATATTATTAATCATCCCCAACCTGCACCACACCCACCCCTCCGGCAGCTCAAACGGCACCTCCTCCGGCTTAATCGGCGCAAGGGGCTTCTCTTTCCTGATTTTACCTTCCCCAATCATCTTCAGCTTTTCCGCTTTTATTTTTTCGAGTAACACCGATGCGTCACTAAACTCATTCTTCTCTGCGTCCTCTGCGCCCTTTGCGAGAGCCCCTTTTTTTTCTCTCGCAAAGTTCGCGGAGATCGCAGAGTTTTGCTTCCGCCAAGCCTCGGTCAATTTGCCTTCAATGGCTTCCTGAAGGATGGATTGACGGAGAAGAGAGAGGTGGGTTAATTGTGTATCACTTTCTGAATTTAATTGTAACAAAATATTTTTGGAGTTGAGATAGAAATTAATAATTTTTTTTTGTTCTTGAATGGTTGGACACGGTATTTCAAAATCCAAAACTTCTGAAGGGCTTACTCTTGAATAATTTGTACTACCTTGAGCTTTAATCTGATTTTGTATTACATCAGTATCAATCAAAACAGATAAATAATCAGGGATAATTTTCTTTTTATCCAATTCATAGAGATAATAATGACTACTTACAATAGCATTTTCTAAATCTTCGGGGATTATTCCATAGCCACCAAATTTTGCATCCATCTCAGCAACAATGAAATCATTCTTTTTACAAAGTCTTTGTTTTTTGGTTTTAATGTTAACACCACTAATTTTATCTCTAAGAACAACACCTCTTTTATGCAACTGAACGCGACATCGCTTATACTCAATTGAGTCATCGATTTCAATAAATTCTTTTCTATACTTTGAAATTTCCGATATTTTTACTATTAGTATATTATTCATTTATTATCTCTCGAAATAATAACCACGAATGGACACTAATATCTTTTTTTTTATTCGAGTCTATTCGTGGTAATTTATGGTTATCATTATTCATCCTCTCTCTCCCCTCCGCGTTCTCTGCGCCCTCTGCAAGAAACTTCTTCTCTTCACCCATTCACAAGCTTCTAATTTAATATCTCTCGCAAAGTTCGCTAAGCTCGCAAAGTAAACTCATCCTCTCTCCCCCTCCGCGCTCTCTGCGCCCTCTGCGAGAAACTTCTTTTTTGTTTCTCACAGAGCATACAGAGTTCACAGAGTTCACAGAGTTTTGTCATTTATTTCCCTCTGCGAGAGAATTCTTCAATTCTTCCAATAGTACATCACTCTTTCTAAACGAATCATGAAGCATCGAAACGAGTTCCTTACTCGAATACCTGCGCTCCTCTTCCGGAGTATGGGGATTCTTCACATCCAGATTAAATCCATTTCCCGATAGTGTCTTCACCGACACCTTCCAGGCCTGCTCGCTCCCTTTCCTTTTCTTCCACCACTTTTTCAGGTTCTCAAACTCGCTCTTCTGAATCGGTTTCGTCTTGGAATATGACTTTACCCCTTCCGGAAGTTTATGCTCCCAATACCAGATATCTTTTGTCGGCTCTCCTTTAATGAAGAACAGCAGATTCGTGGCAACACTCGCATAAGGTTGAAATACCGAATTAGGTAGGCGTACTATTGTATGAAGGTTACAGCTTTCCAGAAAATGCTGGCGAATGCGTTGTTTTACTCCGTCGCCGGTAAGCGACCCATCAGGTAATACAATGGCTGCGCGCCCTCCGTCTTTCAGGTAACGTATCATAAGTACCAGGAACAGGTCAGCACTTTCTGTTGTACGGTAATTTTGCGGAAAATTGGTTTCCGCACCGTCGGTAACTGACGCGCCAAAAGGCGGGTTGGCAAGGATCACATCAACACGGTCTTTGGCTCCTATGCTCGTATATTCACGGTTCAGGCTGTCAGTATAATCAACATTTGGCACTTCAATATCATGGAGGATGAGATTAGTCACAGATAGCATAAAAGGCAATGGTTTGAATTCCATACCGTGAATTGTTGATTCAAGCAACTTCAGGTCATCAACGCCTTTAACATCCTGCCTGCGGATATTTTCGATAGCGCTGGTTAAAAATCCTCCGGTTCCGCAGGCCGGGTCGAGTACTTTCTCACCAAGCCTGGGATTGATAATTTCTGTCATAAACTCTGTTATTGCCCTGGGCGTATAAAACTCACCATAATTGCCGGCACTTTGAAGGTCTCTGAGTATTGTTTCGTATATGTCACCAAAAAGATGACGATCTTCCGATATATTAAAATCGATCTGGTTGAGCTGATTGAGCACCTGCCGGATTATGGTGCCGTTCTTCATGTAGTTGTTGGTACCCTCAAAAATTTCACGGATAATAAGTGTACGTTTATTTCCTGTGGAGACATCAAGATTTTTCAAGCCAGGGAAAAGTTTTTGTTCGATGAAGTCCTTTAGTTCATCGCCTGTCATACCTTCAGAATCAGCAGCCCAGTTCCGCCATTGCAGTTTTTTTGGTATGGATGATTTATATTTATCATTGAGAAGTTCAAGCTCCTTGTCCTTGTCATCGATAATTTTCAGTGTAATGAACCAGCCGAGCTGTTCTATGCGCTGTGCATCGCCGGAAACTCCCTGATCTTTCCGCATGATGTTTTGCAAAGTTTTGATAATATTCCCAATGTTTTTCATGAAATCTCCATATTTCTCGCAAAGGACGCAGAGTTCGCAAAGTTAATATCATTTATAAATCATTTACAATACGTTTAATACCATTTTTTAATAAAGTCTCATTAAAGTTAATCAATAAACCTAATTTCATTCCAGATAACTTTAAATACGTTAGTAATTGCTTCAAATGTATTTGTTCAATTTTTTTTACAGATTTTAATTCCACAATAACCAATCTATTTATGATAACATCAGCACGAAATCCCTCATCAATCATTATATTCTCATATTTAATTGGGATGAGCACTTGCGCTTCTGTTTTAAAACCATTTTTATTCAATTCAAAAACCAACGCTTTCTCATAAGCAGATTCCAACAATCCCGGTCCAAGAGCGGAATGAACCTTAATTGCGAAACCGATAATTTTTTCTGATAATTCATTTTCATTTATCATTATTATTTACGCTCTCTGCGCGAGACTTCTTCTCTTCACTCACAATCTCCTTGTTTAATATCTCTCGCAAAGTTCGCAAAGTAATTTCAACCTCTCTCCCCCTCCGCGCTCTCTGCGACCTCTGCGAGAAAAACTCTTATGCAGCCCGGTATATTTCCATTTCAAGCTCTTTCAAGGCTTTCATATAATTCTCTTTTCCGCCGAAGTGCCCAATTATTTCAGCCGGTGTTCCAAAAGTATTAAAAGGGTCCACCTTGAGAACGGTCATGTCTTCTATATTTTCGATTCCCTCGGTGGCGTATTTATCAAGAAGGGCATTTAATATTATTCTCGCTTTCTCTCCATATTTCACAAAGTAATTCCGTTTTCTCACCTGTTCAGCCCTTTCCCTTCGCGTAAGGGCCGGCATATCCCATGCAATATGGCATATCAGATCGAATATATCGAGGTCTTTCTTTACTTCTTCTTTCAGATTTTCAATGATAATACCATTGGACTCCAATTCATCAATCAGGGTCTTCTTTTTCTCAGCTTTATTCCACCGGGTTAAAAATTCATCAAGGCTTCTGAATTCCTTTAGGATTCCATTTTTCGTGAAATCTATCAGGCTTTCAATAATAAGTTTACCGTTACCGTCGAGGTGCTGAACACGTTCATTGAGGATAGATACATCCACTCCTGCAACATATACTTTTCCTTGGGGCTCAGAAATAATGCTTCCACCTGAAATTATACCAGGCCCATCTGGTGAATTATCATAGGAATCATTACCGAAATCAACTGCATCTCCTGTTTCAGGGTCTATGATATCTTCATTTTCCTCAGGATGGATATCTTCTTCGGTTAATTCCTTATCCCCTTTAATTTCTTTAATCATAACAGGATCCCCATCAAATGCCCTGTCTGCAAAAAGATTGGTGACATTCCGAAAATCCATTATGGTAAAAAAACTTTTCCCATATTCTTCGTTTATACGAGTTCCACGCCCAATGATCTGCTTAAATTCAGTCATGGAATTAATATTTGAATCGAGTACAATTAACTTGCAGGTCTGTGCATCCACACCTGTTGTCATGAGCTTTGAAGTGGTTGCAATGACAGGGTAGGTTTCTTCGGGATTGATAAAATTATCCAATTCACGCTTTCCCTCTTCTTCATCTCCGGTAATACGCATGACATACTTATAGTTTTTCTTCACCTCTTCCGGATTTTCATTGGATAGCGCCTGCCTCATGCGCTCTGCATGTTCAATATCAATACAAAAAACAATTGTCTTATCAAATAGATTGGTCTTTTTAAGAAATTCAGAAATTTTTTTAGCAACAACTTTTGTCCGCTCATCAATAACGAGATTTTTGTCGTAATCTTTAGTATTATAAATTCTATCTTCAATTTCATTTCCTGTTTCATCAGTCTTCCCTTTCTCAGGACGCCAGCCATCAAGATCAACATTGATTCCAATGCGGATTACCTTGTAAGGTGCAAGAAATCCGTCTTCAATCCCCTGTTTTAAAGTGTAAGTATAAATCGGTTTGCCGAAGTAATCAATATTTGATATTTCTTTTGTTTCTTTTGGAGTTGCGGTTAAACCTATCTGTGTGGCAGAGGAAAAATATTCAAGAATTTCTCGCCAGGCACTATCTTCAGCAGCGCTTCCCCGGTGGCACTCATCAACAATTATTAAATCAAAAAAATCCCGGCTGAATTCCCTGTAGGCGTCCTTGTCTTCATCGTAATTCGTAAGTCCCTGATAAAGAGCAAGATAAATCTCATAGGCTTTATCAATCTTTTTCTTGCGGATAACGGTCATTCGGTCCTTAAAGTGTTTAAAATCACCCCGTTTGGCCTGGTTAATAAGAATGTTTCTGTCAGCAAGAAAGAGTATTCGTTTTTTTGTACCGCTTTTCCAAAGTCGGTATATGATTTGAAACGCAACATAGGTCTTTCCCGTACCTGTTGCCATAACAATAAGAATACGATTTCTTTTTTTTGCAATTGCTTCAATAGTCCGGTTTATCGCAATCTGCTGGTAATAGCGCGGCTTTCGTCCAGAGCCATCAAAAAAATAGTCAAAAGAAGCGATATTCTCTTGTTCCTTTGATTCTATACCTTTATATTTTTTATATTTTTCCCAGATTTCATCAGGTGATGGAAAAGATTCGAGTGATAGATTTCTTTCAATAGTCTTACTTTGACCTGAACGGTCATGCTCAAGAAATCCATCTCCGTTTGAACTAAAAGCTACTGGTATATCGAGGATTTCCGCATAATTTAATGCCTGTTGCATACCTGCGCCAATTGCATGCTTGCTGTCCTTTGCTTCTATGACAGCAATTGGAATATTTGCTTTATAATAAAGAATGATATCAGCACGTTTCCTTTCCCCGCGGGCCGTTTTATTCCCTTTAACAAATATCCGCCCATCGGTAAAATAAACTTCTTCCCGGACCTGTTTCTCAATATCCCATCCGGCACTATGTATAGCAGGAATTATATATTGGGTACAAATATCCCGTTCTGATAAGTCTTTTTTTGAAGTCATTTTAGGTTTATTTAATAAAAATAAATTATGAATTGTTTGAATTCAATTTATTTATATAGATGAATATTTATTTGTCAAGTCATAATAAAGTCCAACCTTAACATAACTCCTCTCCCGAACAATCCTAAAAAATTCGATACCCGACATGTTCCTGCAATGTACGGTTTGATTTGCTTAGCAAAACAGCCGGGTTTTTATCATAACAGTTAGAATCAGGATAATATAAAATACTATGGTTCTTATTCAATAATTGATAACGACATGAAGACCAACTGAATATTCAACGACATCAAACGCCAGCTATATTGTTAGTCATTAATTCCTGGTGCATGGGCATATCTATGATTCCGTATAAAATCATCATTCTTTAATCTCATCTGAACTCCATTTTCTTCAATCTTTATAGGTCCGCTCCACAATTCATTTAAGGATTGATGGAGTAATGTTTCTGAAAAAAGGTGCAATTCAAGTCCATCATGAACCTGATAAAGACCACTGTATTCCTTAACAAATTTACCCTTCATATAAAATTTAACATATATTGTATGGCTGCGGGTGAAGGTAACAACTATATCATACCCCTGCCTCCAGGTCTGCCATTCTCCATAGAGCTGTTCCGCCATCTCCAGGTTTTCCTGTTCCGCCCTGAGACTTAGAGCCATTAAAAGGGCCAAAATTACTGCTGCTGTTTTCATGCCTTCAATCCTCCGTTATTCTTATTACAACATATACAAGAACAAGGGGCTTAAGCCCCTTGTTCTCAAAGGAACGACCCCCTCCCCTAGCACACATCCTCCTCGGAATCATCCCAGTATATGTCGAGACACTGCCATGGGTCTTCTATGTATTTATTAATACCACCGGCAAATCCTGAAACATTCATTATAACGAATACCATCATAACAAAAAATTTAATTTTCATATACTCTCCTCCTCTCTGTCTGCAGTAAAAATTCAAATAGTAACTCATGTTTATTACAATATACATTAATAGGTATGACAAATAGTGTCCTATACATTAATGTAGTTTAAAATATTCCATATTTTATAATTTTTTATCAAAAATGATGCTAAATTCAGGCAAATCCCTAAGGTATGAATAAGTGAGCGAGCCACGATGGCGAGCGAAATGCGCCGAGGACGGGCAGGTCGGCTCTTTTTGCACATCCTATTGCTGAACCGGCATTAAATCATCCTGTTTTAAAATTCAGATTCCATCGGCATAATACATGAATTCTTTTCACGCAATAGTGGTTTCCGGCAGGGGGTGTTAATCAGAAGTAATAATTTATTGGAAAAACCACTAAAAGAGCAAATCAGCAGGAGGCTGATTTGCATGGGGATGCAGCCGAGGACCGTCACGAGGACACTCCGCAGGCTGCATCTGTATATTTTCTGAAACAATCAAGTCAGCCCTCTGCAAGAGCGCGCGGGGAGCGCCGAGGGGCTGACCGCGCAGCAGCCCCTCGGCAAAAGTTCCGGTCCAGGAACCTGGACATCCCCTCGCGGGTGTAAGCCCGCACAACGTACAGTTAAATTGCGGCCAACTATCCGCATGGATGCAGGCGCCAGCCTGCTAATTTTTAACAAACCTCACAACAGAACCTTCCTCTGTCCTCACCACCTCCATGATATTGGGGAACTCCTCCTTCACATCCTCCACATGGGATACGATAAAGATCTGCCTGTACATCTCCTGGAGCCGGAGGAAGGCCCCCAATATTTCAAGCCTCCTCTCCCCGTCCTGGCTGCCGAATATCTCATCAAAACCGAGGAAACCAGCGGGCCCGGCACCGGACATGGAACTCACTGCCCTGCTTATGGCTATGCGGAGGCAGAGGTTCGCCAGATCGATCTCTCCCCCTGAAAATCGTTTAATGGGATAATATTCTCCCTCATCCATGATAAAAAATTCAAAATCCTCATCCAGGCGGATCTCCTGGTATCTCCCCCTGGTCAGCTCATTGAAGAGCGACCCGGCATACCCGGCTATGGCTGGACGGACCCTGTCCAGCGCGGCCTTTTTAAATTCATCCATGAAGAGATCGAGCCTGTCGAGGTCTAAATAATCAGCCTTGATTATCATATACGCCTCACGCCTCTTATTGTCCCCGGAAAGCCTGCCGGTTAACTCCTTTAAATTCATCCGTGCACTGTTGATTTCATCTTTCTGCTTCTGATGAAGGTCTCTGAGCGAATCCCTCTCCTTCTCAATCCTGTCCCTTGCATCCTTTGCACTGTTAAACTTCTCTGCAGAGTACCCTATGCCTGCAAGTTTCTCTGTCATCCCGTCATGGGCAGCCTTGAGCCCATCGCCTTCGGACTTCAGTTTATTCAGTTCTGTTTCAAGGATTGGAATCTCCTTAACCTTTTCTGTCAGGGCTACGAAAGATTCATGAATTTTTGTCAGGATCACAAGTTTTTCTTTCAGATGAAAGTGCGCCTTTTCATCATATCCGGCATCTCCTAGTAGATCCAGTTCTCCGGTGCTTCTCCTGACCTCCTCCTCCTTCTTTTTCATCTCTTCCACGCGGGCCCTTAAATTCTCAGCTGCCTCTCTCATGGCTGCCGCATTTTTTTCCATCGCGGCAGCGCTCTCCCTTATATTTTTCAAATCCTTCTTTTTGTCTGATATTTCCTTCTCCTGAAGTTGTATTTTTTCCGCCATGATACAGAGCTCCTTCTCACGGTACTCCCTAACTTCGCTCCCCAGCTTTTCCAGTGTTGAATCATAGGCGTCTTTCAGGGGCCTGAGGCATGTGGGGCACTTTGATTCCCTCCCTGCCTTTTTGATTTTTACAATGCTCTCCTCCCTTTCGCCCAGGAGCCCCATGATGTGCCCCCGGGATGCTATAAGATTATTAAGTTCGATATTCATCGCTTCCATTGCAGCCTGGGTGTTTTCTATCCTTTTCCTCTCTTCATCCAGCCCTGACTCCAGTTGAACCCTGTCCTTTATCCTCTCCTGCACGGCTGCGGTCTCCCTCTTCATCTCTTCAATTTCAAACGTGGCCTTTTTGATCCCTTTGCGTATCTCGCCGGCCTTAATAAATATCTTCTGGGCATCATTCAGGGCCTGGTCCTCTTTTTTTGCCGCAAGGTATTCCTTCTCATCACCCCACATTGTATTCTGCCTGTCTCTCTCTTTATGAAGTTCCCGGAGCCTCTGCCCCTTCTCTGAGATATTCTTTATGTTATTATCAAGCCTCTCCGCTCCCCTTATTATCTCTCCTTCAAGGGATTTATGCTCCCTGAAAATTCTCTCCTGCTCATCATTGGCCGCCTTAGCCTCAACATAGGCAAGGCCTGCATTTTCCAGGTCACCTCCCGTTTTCCCGGCCTTTTTTTCAGACTCTACAATGCCTGCTTCAAGGACTTTCTTTTCCTCCTCAAGCTTACCGGACTCTTCACCGGAAAGGAGAAGCTTTTCCTGGCCGGCAAGCTCGTTCTTCAGCCTGTTCCTGTCTTCGCGCATGAGCCCCTGTACGGCATCGAGCCTGTCCATGCCGGCCATTTTCCTCACCAGTTCCCTTCTCGGGGCCCCGGTCACCGAGGAGAGGGCGCCCAGGTCCTTCTGCCCGGAAAACACCGATTTCAGAAAGGCCTCCCTGGCCATGATGATCTTTTCAATCTCCCTGGTCACTTCACTCACCCCGGTGGCCACGGGGCTCTCATCCCCGGCGTGTAGAGACGCATACGCCGTAAGCGCCTTGCCGCGGAATTCCCGGAACACGCTGTACCTCTTCCCCCTGGCTTCAAAGACCAGCCTCACTTCAACGGGCTCAGTCAAGCCGGCGCCGGAATAGCGCATGTACTCCTTGCCTGCCGGGATTATCCCGTATAACGAAAGGAGGACGCTGTCAAATATGGTTGACTTGCCTGCCCCGTTTCTGCCGATGATCCCGGTGAGCCCGCCGGAAAACTCCACTGACTGGCTCCGGTACTGCTTGAAATTTTTCATTGAAAGCGATATAAGTTCCATATCATTCCCCTTTATGCATCCTACTGGCCGTCCCTGTCGTACTTTTCAAAATATTTCATTGCAAGGCTGTACATCCTGTCGGACTCCGGTTTATCATCAACCGTTCTTTCGAGATAATCCCTGAACAGCTGGTCAAGGGATTCGCTCTCCATCTCCATTGATGCCATGCCGGCATCTCCCTTACGGAATATCCTTCTCACCTGAACGGTAAGGGCGCCGGAAAAAATTTCAGCAAGGCTGCTGTTCGATATCTCGATTCCCTGGCGCGGGTCGAGGTTATGAAAATAAATGCTTACGATTGCCCCTTCGGGAACCCCGCCCGGTTCGGCGCAGCCCTTAACCTCTTTTATTATATCAGAAACACTCTTTTCCCAGGAATCTTTTATATCAAACCTGAGCCATGGCCTTGCAGGGAGCCGCTCAAACTCCGCAGATACGGCGCCATTGTCATGGAACTCTGTAACGATGAACCCCTTCTCCCTCCCGGACTCCCGGTCGCTCAACCGCTCGGTGGATCCTGAATACCATACGTTCCCCTTTATTCTGACCTGCTGAAAATTATGCCAGTGGCCCAGTGCAGTGTAATTGAAACCTCCGAAAATACTATTCCTGTCTGACGGGAATACCCTTTCTCCATACTCTTCCATGATGTAATCCCTTCCGACTGAAGCATGGAGCATCAGGATGTTCGCCTTCCCTTCTGCCGGTTCGGCCCTCCGGATTTCCTCATCAAAGGCGCTGTCGTCATTCATGTGGGGTATGCCGTGGAAAACCATGTCGCCGATTTCCATGCGCCCGTATTTCTGATCAAAAAACGGATGCACATTGTCAATGGATCTGAATGCCCTGAGGATGGGGCTTGTAAAAAAGGTCCTTGGCGTGGAATGGTTCCCGGCTATGATGATAAAAGGGATCCCTTGAGAGGTTAGGCGTTTCAATTCCATAAGCCCCTGTATCATGGGGCGGTTGGCAGGCGAAGGGCGGTGGAAAAAATCGCCGGTGTGTATCACGGCATCGGGCTTTATTTCGATAGCCCTGGTAACCACCCTGGACAGGGAGTCGTAGAAGTCCTGCTCCCTCACGTTCACCCCGTCGGCGCCCACCCTGTCGAAGTCATTGTATCCGAGATGCGTGTCAGAGAGATGTAGTATCTTCATTCCTGTCACTGCTCCTTAATATCAGCCACAGAGGCACAGAGGGTATTTGGGTTAAGACTTTTTCTCTGTGTCTCTGCAGCAAAATTTTCTTTTTTTACTGATCTCTTTACTAATAGCTTGTTTAAAAAAATTCCCTGATATCCATGGGCCTGTGTGCGATAAACCCTGCCCCGTGACTCTTCAGCTCGTCGATTCCCCTGAATCCCCAGGCGGCACCCACCGGGTACATGCCTGATTGTACTGCTGTGTCCATGTCGGTCCCTGTATCGCCTAAATAGAGGACATCAAGAGGCGCCAGATTCATCCGGCCTGCAAGATACAGCGCCCCGTCCGGTGCGGGTTTGGGAGGGATCTCATCAGTCATACCCAGGATTTTGACAAAGCTCCATTTCGATAAAAGCTTCCCGGTAATCAGCCGGGTCAAATCATCTTTTTTATTTGAGAGGATGCATTTAGGTACATTGTTCATTTCCAGGAAGTCCAGGATTTCCGGCATGCCGTTATAAAGGGATGTCCTGTCAAGGCAGTGCTCCCTGTAATATGCCGTCATTTTTCCGGTAATCCTGTCGATTAATTCATCACTCTTCAACTCCCCGGGAATTGACCGTGCGGCAAGGACCCTCAGGCCGTCGCCCACGTAGACCATGTAGGTTTCATAGCTGTGGCCCGGAAATCCCTCATCCGCAAGGGCATGGTTCATGGCATTGCTGATATCTTCAATGGTGTTTATCAGCGTGCCGTCAAGGTCAAAAATGATACCTCTGAATTTCATCGCATACAACCTCATGATCACCATGGAATATCCTGGTTTTCCCCTGGCTCTGTTTCCTGATTATAATTCAACTATTTCTAGAGCTGCCTGCCGTGTTCAAGTTTTTTTTAGGTTCAGAAAAATTAATTGTATAAAAATTTGATTACAATTTCTTGCTCAGGAAATTACTTTTAATATCCCATGATAATTATTATTGACATAAGATGAAAGCAGCCATACACTAATTCCAATATAAGATAAAAATTCAAGGATAACAACCATGCTGAAATTGATAACTATAGTCGCCCTTATTACCATGCTTCCTCTTGCCATTCATTCACAGGTGTCCCCCCGGGACCGTTATCTGGACCCGTCATTTAAAAAAGAGGTCAATGATATTCCTGAAAGCAGGAAAAGCGACGCCCAAAAAGCCTTCAGGCTCATGGAGGAAGGAATCAGACTTTACAAGTTGAAAAAAGATCGCGATGCCATTGATACATATGAGCAGGCCCTGGAGATCTTCGCGGCTCCTGAGATCTACTACCACTACGGCAACAGCCTTTCCAACATCGACGAGCTTATCTATTCCGTGAAAGCCTATGAATATGCCATTGAACACAATTACACTTCGCCGGAGCTGGCGTGGTACAACATGGCCTGTTCCCTGAGCAGATTGGGCAGGGTTGATAAAACATATAGTGCCCTCAAAAACGCAATCCTGGCAGGCTACTCTTCAATTGATTACATGAAATCGGACAGCGATCTGGCATACATTCGAACCGATTCAAAGTGGAACGAAAAGTTCATGGAGCTGAAAAGTCTTTTCGATAGGGGCAAAACGCAGCTCCCTTCGGGAAAAAAATACAGGCACGGCATGGCAAGCACAATTGATATCTATTCCTTCTGCCCTGACGGAAAAGCGATGGTTGAATACAGTGTATCAAAAATAAAAAATCGTAAAAAATTCGGCACCTGGAAATTTAGAAACTTCAAAGTTATGATATCCTGGAACAGGGAAAGCGGTGGAAAAGGGATCGGCCAACCTGAATTAGGCTGCGGGGCTGTATGCAGTTATAAAAACTATGAGCCCTTTGAACGTAAAATTTTGGAGAAAGAAATAATCAACTGGCAGGAAGTGGAAGAACAGGACGGGAACCAGTGGCAGGTTCTGCCGCTGACCGGCACCTGTGAATGAATGCCCGCTCATTATTGAGCAAAAACAATCGGCTAGCACGGCCGTTTTTCACCGGGCTGCAGAAAATGGAACTGAATTTTTATATCTATTGAACATGGAAGGGCCTGCTTGAAAAATAAATCAGATCTTGACATTAAGGATATTGAGCGCCGCTTCGGGCTTGTAGAAAAAAATTACCGGATAGGAAGCCTCAATCTAAAGGCAGCCCAGATAGACAGGGTGGATGAGATAGTTTGCGAACTATACCCTGACGCAGTTGCCCTGCACGGCGATGCCCCTGTATGGATGATCACATGGCCTGCCGCATTCGGCCTTGCCGAATACCTGCTGCATAACAAAAAGCTCTCCGGAGCCGCGGTCCTGGAACTTGGATGCGGCACTGCATTCCCCGGTATAGCCCTTGAGAAAACAGGAGCCCATGTTATCAGCACCGATTATGACAGCAATGCCCTGGCACTTGCAGCTTATAACGCAGAACGTAACAGGTGCTCTTCAATACAATTCAGCCGCCTGGACTGGTATAAACCTGAAATGGAAGGGAGCTTTGACCTTGTAATAGGATCGGACGTTGTTTACTTTGAAAAAAATTTCCTTCCCCTTATTTCCGTGATGAAACGCTACACAGCCCCTGGAGGGGAGATAATTATCTCGGACCAGGGAAGGCCGCAGATGAAGGTATTTCTAAAAAAGTGCGAAGAAGCGGGATTCAGCTATTCAGAAAAAAGACAGAATGTCTATCTACCCGATGAGACGATGATCATAAGAATCATCACGATAATGCCCTCACCCCCGGCCCCTCTCCCGAAATAGGGAGAGGGGTGTTAGTAAAATTTTTAATTCCTTATAAAAATATAATTGTATTACCACTTGAGACCACTTCAAACCTTGTTACTCAAAATAATCAAATATGGCTGAAAATGAGATTTTTAGGTATTGTTGTTGATAATTATCTTTATTTTATAATAGTGAGGATAGCATAAAATTTATACAGGCATTATTATTGGATAATTAAGTAGTAGACATATATAAAAACCCTCGCCCTACTGGGAGAGGGTGCGCGTAGCGCGGGTGAGGGCATTAGATTTAGAAGTATAAAAATATACCACGGACGGCGTCTTTCACACCTTTCGGTTCAATCGTAACTGTTGACTATGGTCAGATACCCGCCGAAAAGAAATCCCGTATGGCCCTCATCATCCTTCACATGATACCAGTAGTCCTCCATCTCTCCGGACTTATCGGTTATAATATAACGCCGCGGCTCCTTTTTCAGGACCACGGCTATGCTATCCTTCCTGATAAGTTTTTTGATGTTCGACCTCTCCGTAGGTTCCGACCTCAGATTGATGTCCTCCTTTGCAATGGCGTACTGTTTTTCGGCATTCATCTTCTTTAATATGCCCTTTATATTTTCAACCAGCGGGTTATCCTGATTCCCGGCCTTGAACCTGATGAGTACCGGCATCCCGTATTTTATTCCGAACTGCCCCAGGGCCTCCAGTGCCTCTTTTGCAACCAGTGAATTGCCGTGAGAAAGCTGTTTCTCTATGACATCCAGGGAATCGGGATTTTTCAGGGAACCGGCAGCCCTGAGCGAAGAAATCACCAGGGATGCTTCGCTGCCTGTACTGTAGCTTTTTATGAGTGCCCAGTTGTTCATGATTCCGAAACGTCCGATTGCCTCTATGGCAGCCTCCCGCGCACCCCCCTTCTCCCAGTTAATGTTTAGCGATTCTGTGAAAATAGTCATATGCTCCTTTCCCCCATATCTGGCTATTCCTATGAGGGCCCAGTATTTCATGTTCATACCGGATTTTTCATTATAACCTTCAAGGAAAAACGGAAGACTGCTCCTGTCGCCTGTCTTTGCCAGGGACTCAATCGCCTTCTCCCTTACATATTTGTCATCGATTTTAAAAGCCTGCTCCAGAGCCGTCCTGGACGTTACTGATATACCCCCCTTTATCTCGCCAAGGGCATAGGCGGCGCTGCTCCGCACCTTGCTCGATTCGCTGTTTTTGAGTAAATCTGCCAGCTTCTTTTCAGACTTTCCAGTCCCCATGGAAGCAATCTTCTGGAGAAGAAGGATAAGTTCAGGATCGGTTCTGGCATCATCGAGCCCCTTGAGCAAAACATCTTCGCTCTCAGCTCCATAGAGGGGATGGAGAGAAGCCATACATATTATCAGCAAAGCTTTTGAAAAAATAATTTTTATCAACTTACTATTCATGTTCATCTCCATGGTATGCTGATTCATATCGTACCATCTGTCCAGCTCAAGCAATCCCGGCCGTATGCCTGAATAGAACAGTCATCGCAGGGAAACAAATTTTATGTATAACTATAATACAGGTCCCGATGGTTGTAAAGCAATAAATCTTGAACCGGTGATGAAATTCATTGACAGGGGGCCATGGTTATCCCACATTTCTTCCATGAAATCAGAGAATCTGAAACTTAAGGGCATACTCCCCTATCTCCTGTCAATTTGCCTTGCCGGTATATCGTCCCTTATTACCGCCTGCCTGTCTCCTGAAAGTTCCGGTCCGATCCAGGTTTTGCTCATGGCCTCAATCGGCTTCATCTTTCATCTGGGTTTCATCCAGGGCGCAGCCTTTTTCAGGAAAATCTCAATTCCTCTATCATTCATAATCCTCCTCTTCTATGAACTCCTCATGGCCTTTTCCCTGGTACAGCTCATCTATGCCGGCATGTTCAATGAGTTTATTAACCTGAGTACATGGCTTTTCATTCTTGACGATCTGAAATATTTCATCAGGCTCATATCCTACGGCCATGTATTCACCATGATTGCTGCCGGTTTTATAGTACTTACTGCGGCAATAATTCTGAACTATCATCTTATCATAAAAAACAACAATATCAAAAAGAGCCTCTACCCGGATACATTAAAGAGACGCCTCCCTCTTCTATTGATACTGATGACAGCATTCATCTCCCTGCAGTTCATTGTTTACAGCCTGATACAAAAAGAGATGATCCCCTCAAAGACCTATGCTGCCGGAGCTGCATGTATCTTCATATTCATTACAGGATTTCTTGCGCCTCTATCATTGAAGCTCAGAGTAACCGGACTCGCCCCCATGCTCCTCCTTTATATCATCTTTGCAGGATTTACCATGAAGGGGAAAATGGCAGCCCCGGCCGGCTTTGAAGTTTCCCTGTCCCACCTCCTGTTCACATCGCTCCATGTAAAGGCAAAGGGCATCCCGGACATGGCTCCTGATCCGGGAATCCACGGGAAAAACATGGCCGGAATTGCGAAGATACGCCCCGGGTACAATCTCCTTATCATCATAAACGACTCACTGAGGCATGACCATTTCAGGATCTCGGGATATCACAGGAATACCGAAGGGGAGATGGGAACCTGGTTCAGGGACTGGTTCCATTTCAGCAGAACTTTTTCCACATCGAACAACACGAGCCTGGCAGCACCCACCCTCTTTACCGGGGCAGGGACCGAAAAAGGGAGGAGCTTTCTGCAGAATGCGCCGCGCCTGTGGGATTACTTTACCGCAGATGTCCACACATTCTTCATCTCTTCCGAAAGCCTTGGATGGAAGGGGTTCGACAGGTTCATCGATACCGGAAGGCTCGACTACACCTGGGATTCGGTCAGGGGAAAATACGGGATGCACGGACGGTTCGATGACAGTGCAGCCTTTGAGAGGCTCCTGGAACACATAGCCGGGATAAAGGGTACATTCGCCGGGATATGGCACAACAGCTATGCCCATTATCCCTATGAGAGCGAAAAAAAATCAAAACGCTACCTCCCCGAGTCAGTCGACAGGAACAGCCGGGACCAGTTCATAAACCGCTATGACAATTCCCTTGTTCACCTTTCGGAAAAAATTTCCCGCCTGTTTACATTCATGAAATCCTCAGGGCTCTATGACCGGACGGTGATCATCTTCACATCGGACCATGGGGAATCGCTGGGAGAAAAGGGGATCTATTATCACGGTAAAAGCCTCTACCCAGGCGAGATACGGGTCCCCCTGCTCATCCATATACCTGAAGGACTCCTGGGCTCTCTGACAAAGAATGAGCTCGATAATTTCAGGGCAAACCGCGACAGGATCACATCCACCATTGACATCCTGCCCACAGTACTTCACCTCCTGGACAGGAACAGGGAAAAGAGAAATACACATTTCACCGGCATGTCTTTCGGCAAATCCCTGTTTAATGAACATGAGCCCGGCAGGATGGTACTGTCGTCGGAATGTATATACGGATATGTATGCCTCAGCTCCAGTTACGCCTTCATCAACAACGACATGTATTATATGATCAACAGGAGTGACGACGGATGGAACAGGAGGCTCTACCTCCATTCAAAGGATCCCGGGCTGACACATGAAGTCAAAGAGAAGGATATCATTGACAGGGCCGAAGAAGAGATAAAGACCGGTTTCCCGGGATTGTCAAAGGGATTCCGGTGATACCGTTCTGCATGCAAACTGATCAGGCAGACTGAAGGGCCCTGTTTTTCACAGGGCCCTGACATAAGTGAATGTCCTGAATCATATTATAACATCTTTACTGACCGGGAGCGCAGTTGCTGTTACAGTCAAATTTCCTCGACAGGAAAGTGTAATAGTTAAACATGAATTCGCCGCCCTTCATCTCCCTCTCCCTGTCGCGTACATCGATCTTGACCAGGTAGCAACTGCCGGCTGGTTTTATCATCCTGTTGAAATCGGTGCCGAATTCGGTTTTCATGGAATTCCAGTTATCGTCATCCTGCACAACCAGTGCTATGGTCCAGCTCTCCTGGGCTCCGCTGGAATTTTTAACGCTTATGCTTACCCCTTTTTTATCGAACCCCTCGACCGTATAGGATCCGTTCATGGCCGGGAGGTATTCCCTGTAGGAGCCTTTATTGTCGTATCCCGTAGCCGGGGTCCTGCTTATTGTCCCGTTGTGGTAAATCTGAAGGGATAACTGACCCTGGTTCCCGTAAAAACGGAGGTCGGAACAGTCCGGCGCATTCTTCGTGGTCTCCTTGAGCCCGTGGAAAATCCAGTTGTTGGTCTGGTAAAGCTTCAGCTCATCTATCTGTTTCTTAACCAGGTCCATGCTGTTATTCGGAAAAATCTCAACTTTACCAGCATCTTCCAGGCCGAATTTCACTTCCGAAAGGCATGTATCCTTGTATTTCGTGCCGGGATGGGCGCTCTTGAGGGTGATGATAATCCTGTCGCCGATAAGGGTTGTATGAAGCTTAACCAGCTCCTCCTGGGAAACGGCCTTTCCCGTTTTAGGATCTTTTACATAGGCAACTTTTTTGAAAGAGGCGTTGGCCCCTTTTTTGGAACCAGGGGTGTCCCGCATCTCTGCGCTTATCTCCACATCCTTGAACTGCCCGTTCTCCTCTGCATAGCTTTCAAATCTGGCAAATCCGTTCAATACCTTTAATACATTGAACCCGATGGGCTTTTCAAAATCAAAGGTGATATATGTCCCTTCACCGTATGAATTATCAACCCCCTCCTGCCAGACAGTATCGGGGTTGTTATCCATGAGGTAGATCGGATGAAAATCCCAGGGGGCTTTTTTTGTGTCCAGTGTGCTGTTTGCAGTTATTGATTTGATCACAATCTCTTTTACCGTTGCAACCTTTTTGCCGCATCCGGGAATAATTACGGCAAGAACCGCAATACATGACAGGACCTTAAATCTGATATCCATAAATCCTCCTTAACAATCAATTAAGATACTTTTTTCCGATTATGGGA
Organism: Spirochaetia bacterium; assembly: GCA_009885955.1. Lineage (GTDB taxonomy): Bacteria > Spirochaetota > UBA4802 > UBA4802 > UBA5550 > VFJS01. The sequence goes on from VFJS01000031.1 coordinate 19,361, forward strand.
ATAAAAAAGCAATAAAAATTTAATAGGGAAAACTCGAATAATTAAAACTTACGGCTCCGCTTTAAATACAAACATTGGGAAAAATCAGGTGCATGGTATGTTTATTCAAATATTTTCAAAGACCTGGAATCGCCATATTCATTCACATGAACCAGTTCATACCTGAATACCTTCTGCTTCAGGTTTTTCACATCCCCGGCAGAGAGGGCATGGATCGGCACAAATAGCTCCCATTTTATCGTATTCCCGCCCATGGGGCTGATCTCACCATATCCCATAAAACCCTCTCCAATAAAAAACTTCAGCCTGAGGTACCGGTATGGGATAACCCCCTTCACCGAAGGGCTTTTGAGAACATCCATATTTATCTCGCCGGAAAAGCTCAGCCTATCCTTTCCGAATTCCTCAGAATTTTTTCCCTTTATCCTGATTGTTGAAATGCAGGTCTTTGCCGCAGAATCGCTCCCGGGATAGATCCCGGTAATCTGTAAAATACCCACGTAACCGGCTTCACTCTCTTCAACCGGAATTTTGAATTTCTGCCGCTCACTTTTATCGCGAAAAGCGAGTTTATCAACCCTGACAACCTCTCCAAGCTGTCGCCTGAGGCTGCACAGGAGAACTTCGCTCTTTTTAACTTTATAGATTGCCAGGACCGCTTCCCTGACGCGGTTGTTTGTTTTAAATGATTCCCCATGGCCCATGCCCGGATGTATCTCCAGGGAATCCATATTTTTAAAAAAGAACCCGGCCCTGCCCCATGTCCCTTTACCCGTACTTCCCGCTGCCCAGACCGTATCATCATTGTTGTCAAAGGCCATGTCAATGGAATACAAACGGACTTTTTCGCCGCTTTTCATGCCCGGCTCTGCGGCGTAGTATCCATCAAGGGCATAGTCGGTGATTGTATTGGACCACCGGTCGCAGGGGACCTTTTTTTCAGGGACTTCAAGGTATCCGCTGAAGACCCACCCGGTATCATTATTCCAGCTGACCCTGACCCATTTCCCTCTCCTGCCGAGAAGGAGTATCTCGTCATCGGACTCGCCAAGCAGAGTAACCCTGGAGCCGTCAGGGATGAGCTCTGTTACTTTTGCCATCTGGCTCGGCTGCTCGCGCATCCTGAGACCGCCGTCTGCCCTGACGACGCGGAAACCGTCATTCCCCTTTGAAGTATACGGCAGGGCAAGTATGATAAAAAAAAGAAAGCCGGCAGCCATTGATGCCGGCCGGGCAATAGACTTCAGTATCAACATCAGTGCTTTCATAAAAATATCACCTGTATGAGATTCATGAAAAAGTAAAAAAGCTGCTACATCCCCTGGAACTCTTTGTTCAGCTCAAAGGAAAAACTGTAGGGGCCGTCAATAAGCGTCATACTGTTATAAATTTCATGGGCGTATATCCTGAACTTCGGAACATAATCGCCTTTTGCAAAGCCCGTATGTATCGTGCACTCAATCTCCATGCCGCTCATCTTGACGCATTTCCCCGAATATGAAGGATACCTTCCTTCGCCTGTTCCCGGAGGCGGCCCTCCGCAGCTGAAACTCCCTTTCTCCCGGTCAAAAAATATTCTATTGGAGCAGTTCTCCGGAAGGGAGCTGCAGTCGCTTGCGAAAAAACCCTGAGGCGAGATTTTTTTCATTACAGCGGCTATAGGCGATTCCGATTTGACGCACCTGCCGAATTCAAAGAAATTTCCTTCATCTTTGCAGGCCTGTATAAAACTCCTGATTTTTGATATTTTATTCATGTCAAAGGATATTTCCGATACGCAGGTATCCTTCCACCTTTTCCCGCTGTACACAGAATCTATGATGAATAAAAGTTCATCGGTTTCAACTGGCTTTACAAAATTAATGGCCTGGACATTGTTGTTGTCAAGCAGCACTGCCTTCACCGCAGTGCCGTCTGATGCTTTCACCTGAAGGTCCTTCACCCTGCTGTTCAACTGGAAATATTCCGGATCACCCATCCCGTTTCTTATGAATGCACCGCCGATGACCACCTTTTTTTCAAACTTAATCCTTATGGTCTCCCCGATGCCGTCTCCATCTTTCCCCTCGCACCAGGACCTCAGGGAATTATCAAAAAGATTCTCCTTCACAAAATCCTTTGACCTGATTACATCCAGGGTGCTGGAAACCTCGATGGATTTTATTTTTATATCCTCGACCTTTGTGGGCTCTTTTCTGCATCCTCCATGAATCAGGCAGAGGATGACGGCCATCATTGACAGTGATTTAAACATGTATATTACCTCAACATTAAAGTTGACTTAAAATTTATAGTGCATAAGATGTATTCTATTTTCTAATTCCTCATTTGTCCTTTGTCAATAAAAATTTAAGTAAACCTGTAATAATGTGTTTTCGTGACTTCCCGGGTGAAATTAATATATAGAAAAAATCAGTATTACTATCTATGATTATAATAAAACTTATACTGTAATATATTTGTGTAAGACAAAGGGGATAGGGGGATGTTCGAGATATGGGGGATAAATATAAAATAATTTAAATTATACATGCTATTACAAATGCACACTTTGTTTATTAATCAAGCATTAATATCTCTTTCATCTCCATATCTCTACCATCCCCCTATCCCCCCTTTATTACACTTGCTGCGTTTAAACTGACGTAAAAAAATCATTTACAATAACCAGTTTATTTGTATCACTGCAACCATAAAAAATAATATACCGGAGAAATTATGAAATTCAATGAAACAAGGCCGCTCTATATGCTGGCTGAGCTTGCAGCATTCCTGAGAGGTGATAAGGGATGCCTCTGGGACAAAAACCAGACCATCATGAGCCTGAAACCCTATCTCATGGAGGAGGCCTATGAGGTCTACGATGCCATTGAAAGGGGGAAGCCCGATGAAATTAAAGAGGAACTGGGCGACCTTATCTACCAGATTTTCGCCCAGGCCCAGATAGCCGGGGAGGAAAAACTCTTCAGTATCGACGATGTTGCCGCCGGAATAATCGAGAAGCTCATCAGGAGGCACCCCCATGTCTTCGGCAGTGAACGGGGCGACGACGCGGACGAGATAACCCGAAAATGGGAGGAGAGAAAAAAAATTGAGAAGCCCGAAAGGGAGTCGATCCTGGACGGCATACCGGTTCACCTCCCTTCCATCCTGAAGGCTTACCGGGTGCAGCAGAAGGTCTCCAAGATCGGGTTCGACTGGGAAAGGGCCGAAGATGCCGTAGCCAAGATACAGGAGGAGATCAATGAACTCAGGGAGGCGGTACATTCCGGAAACAGCGAGGAGATTATCAACGAGTCCGGGGACATCCTGTTCAGCATAATAAATGTTATGCGGATGATGAAGGTAAACCCCGACGAGGCCCTGAACCGGACCGTGAATAAATTCATACAAAGATTTAAATTCATTGAGAAAGCCGCATCCATGGAAAACAGGAGAATTGATGAGATGACGCTCGCAGAACTTGACGCCCTCTGGGAGAGGGCAAAGAGGGAGATGTAGGTATAACTACTCCCTCACGTAATTCAACCTGGTAAGGCTGATTTATTCCACAGCATGCGCAGACAATGTACAAGTCATCTTTCAAAATATTTATTAAATATTAGTTGTCAAATATCAATATAAATCTCATCTGTCAATATTGATAAAATTTCAAAAAATATATATTTTATGGAGAATTTATGACAAATTTTAAAAAGCATATGGCCATATCAGCAGTACTGGCTCTTTTTTTCATTGGATTCAGCGTCACAGGGTGTAAAAAAGAGGTAAAAATTTCTGAAAAATCAAAACAGCTTTTCGGCACCGCATGGGTATATGATGCCGAGGCAACAAGGACCGAAGTCCTCACAAAATCAGGAGAGGCCACGGGCATAAAAAATTTAAAAGACATCAAACTTCAGGGTGATGTGAAAAAAATGGCAGAAGCGCTAACTGCAAAATCCATCTTTTTTGCCGCTGACAAGCAGGGGAGAGGCATAGGGTATATCCAGACAACGGGAAAGGGAATTCTGAAATCTGAAATATCGGGCTGGCTTACCTGGAACCAGGATGAAACATCATTCACCCTGACCCCGACAGATAAAAAACATCAGCCCTCAACCTACAAGGTTGTTGAGATATCTCCGAACAAGCTGCTTATACTGAACGATGCCAGTAAAACTAATACACCGGAGATCTTTAAAAGATAGTATCAATATCGTACAGGAACGATGGCCTCTATGAGCGGATGTATGCTGTTTGTTGATCTTCCAGATTCAGAAGGTATACATCCGCTTCTTCAGTTCCCGCACGAACACACCGCCCCGGCACCTGGAACTGCGAATTCCTCTTAATTCTTTGCTGTGCCTGCCATGGCATTTATATTTTTCCGATGCTGTTCCTGATAGAAAAATTCCAACAAATCCCCCTTTACTGATTTATAAAAATATTATTTATCAAAAAAATATTGACAATAATTAAATTTTTATTATTATAAAATCATTCTGTAAGTCTTTTTTTTCTCGGTAAGTTAAATATTTTCTTAACATCCATATAATTTTCACTTTGAAATGAAAAGAGATCATGCATCACACATTTTTTACCCCGGGGGATACTATTTGAAATATTGGAACCGGAATGAAGCTGCGACAGGAAAATGATATGTACCACCTCTATATGAAGTTCAGAATATTTCTGCCGGTCTGGGTACCATGCTGAATGCGCTGAAAAATAAACTGAAAAACAGGGCGGATTCAGAGCATGAACAGGCTGCCATCCGCGTAATTATTACCGCAATCGTATCCATATATCTTTCAGCAACATTCTTATACGAATCCCGGCCCGGCGATGAAAGCTTTGCCCTGGTTCTTACAATTGTCATATATTCACTCATCTCTATTCTGATTTTCTGGGCGATTACGGTGCATCCGGTGGTTTCACCGTTAAGGCGTCTCCTGGGGATAATCGGGGATAATACTGCAACCACTATCGCCATGTATTTAACCGGTGAAACCGGAGCGCCCCTCTTTTCAATTTATCTCTGGGTCGCCTTTGGAAACGGTTTCCGTTTTGGCGGCAAATACCTTACCGTCTCATCAATGCTGGCCTTCACCGGGTTCGGTGCCGTGTATCTTACTACGGGCTACTGGGAAACCCAGCGCATCATGGGTGCAGGCATCCTCATCGCCATTATCGTCCTCCCGTTATATGTGATTATCCTCGTGAAAAAACTCATGGTTGCCCTAAAAAAGACTGAGGAGGCCAACCGGGCAAAGTCCCAGTTCCTTGCAAATATGAGCCATGAAATACGGACACCCATGAATGGAGTCCTGGGGATGATAGATTTGTTATTGAAGACCCCGCTCTCAGACCGGCAGTTCAAGTATGCGGAGACGGTCAGGCGCTCGGCAATGACGCTCCTGGACATAATCAACAGCATCCTTGATTTCTCAAAAGTTGAGGCAGGCAAACTGGATATCGACATCACCACCTTCGACCTGCAGGCCACCGTGAGGGAAACATTGGAATCCTTTGGTGAAATAGCGCGGAAAAAAGGGCTCAAATTCAAAAGCAGCATCTCACCGGATACGCCCGCATTGCTCCATGGAAGCGACCTGAGGATCCGCCAGGTCCTCGTCAACCTCGTCGGCAATGCGCTTAAATTCACAGAGCATGGAACAGTGGATGTGAACATTTCTTTATACGAAGCCGGAGATGACATCGTCTGGCTTACCATTGCAGTGCGCGACCAGGGGATTGGGATTGCCCGGGAGGATCACGGCAGGATATTCGAAGCCTTCAGCCAGGCCGACGGTTCATCTGCCAGGCGATACGGCGGGACGGGCCTCGGCCTTGCCATATCGCGCCAGCTTGCCCTGATGATGGGCGGTGATATTACCGTTGACAGCGCCCCGGGACAGGGTTCAACCTTCACCTTTACCGCGAAACTCAAAAAGCCCACCAGTGAAGAAATCGAAGCCGCCCTGGCTGCAGGGGCCGCAGGGACATTGGCAGATAAGGATAAAGAAGCCCGTTTTCCGCTTCTCCATTGCAGAATTCTGCTGGCAGAGGACAACCCGGTGAACAGGGAGGTTGCTGTCTCCATGCTTGAATCCTTCGGTGCAGCTGTACATGTTGTCATCAACGGGTTTGAAGCAATAGATGCCTCTTTAAGCGGCGCCTATGACCTGATCCTCATGGACTGCCAGATGCCCGGCATGGACGGATATAAAGCCGCGGCGAAGATCCGGTCAGCTGATGAAAAAATGAAAAACATCCCCATCATCGCCCTCACTGCACACACCATGGAGGGGGACCGTGAGAAATGCCTTGCCGCGGGCATGAATGATTTTATTGCCAAGCCCTTTAAGGAGAGGGAGCTTTATGACACCATATCCCGGTGGCTCAGCGGAAAGGCCCTCCATGAAACAGCACATTCCGGAAGAGCCGCCGATGAAAAAACCGGAGCACAAATCCGCAGGATCCTGGTGATCGATGATGATGAAACTATCCTCGATGTCACGAGGCAGATGCTTGAATTTCTCGGATGTGAAGTGATCTGCGCCATGAACTTCACCGGATTAATTGAAGAGTATGAAAAGGAGGCAGCCGGAGGCCGGCAGTTTGACCTTGTATTCATGGATATTAACATAGCAGGAAATACAGACGGGATAGAATCCACACGGACCCTGGTGAAAAAATTCCCGGAAGCGCGTGTTATTGCCACCAGCGGCCAGCTGAACCACGATGCCATGACTAATTTTGCCGGGTACGGTTTCTGCGCAGCCCTTCCCAAACCGTACACACTGGATGAACTTGGCCGCATCCTGAAATTAATCCCTTCACCATAACAGAAAATATGATAAAGATTAAAAGTGTTAAAACAGCTGCGAAATCTCCTGATATATCCGTTCCATCTGTTCCCGGGAGAGCGCGCCGCCCCCGTACCTGAAACTGTTGAGCTCCTCTTTAATCCTCTCTGCGTCAGGCATGGCATTCCCCGGGACGATTCCAGATTCATATAAAATGGAAAGCAGCCGGCCGGCAAGAAGGGTAAAGGTACCGGCATCACCCCTCTTCATGGATCCATGGAGCTCTTCAAGGATCTGCCTGCGGCCGGGTACTTCTTTTTCAGCAACCAGTCCGGGTTTCTCCATCTCAATGCCTCTGTTGAGGAGTTTCATCCTCTTTCTTTCACGGTATACAAGAAAAATTATCCCGGCTATTGCAAGGATGATGAATGCGAAAAACACCGGGTTCACGGCAGGGTGTTTATCATTATCATCCTTAAATTTTTCCCGGTCCCTTTTTCCGTCATCCTTTTTACCTACGGCGCTGAATTTTATCACTTCCGAAAAAGCTGTTTCATATTTCCCTGTCTCAGGGTTGAATGAAGCAAGCCTGATCCTCCCCAGGTCCACGAGGCCCGGTTTCTGCGGGATGATGGTAAAAACATAAGTCTTAAAACCTTGCAGGGAGTTTTTAACAACATCAATCCTTTTGTCCTTCTCCTCGATGACTATTTTCACATCAGCCTCCGTCTTTTCCGGACGGGGCTTTGTCATGGTGAGAAGGTTCCCCCTCCCGGTTACAGTAACAGTGGCAGTCTTTTCCTGGAATATGTCAATGGGATCAATAGAATATACCGCTTTCAATTTGAAACTCCCCACGTCCCCATGGTACCCCTCGGGCTTCCCTTTTTCAGGCAGGGGGAGCACACTCAATTTTACCGGAGCAAAAGAGAGGCTGTACTGTTCCGTCATTCCAAGGAAGCTTCTCCCGGACATGTACGATATTACCAGCTTTCCGCCGCCGGCCTTGTGATTTCCCGTCTCAGCCGGGATCAGGATGTATGAGATAAAGTGGTTCTTGATGAAATCACCAGTCGGCTCCTTCACGATTTCCTGGGCAATGGATTCCCTGAATTCCCGGGCTGCGAACCCCCTGAATAGAGGTGCGCCATCCTGGGCTATTCCTTTGTATTCCACAGAGCGGAGCCCCCGGTAAATGAGAAAATATCTCAGGATTACAGGCTCCCCTGAATACACAACATCCCTGGACAGGGTGTTCGATGAATATCCCTTCCCGTCGCTTTTTTCCCCTCTCCCCGATGAAGGAGCGGTTACAATCAGGCTCACCTCGGCTGTCTTTAAAATTTTTCCCTTGATCTCAAAAATAAAGGACGGAATCTTATACGACCCTGGCTTATCTCCGGTTATGGAATAGGTGATTACCACGCCTTTCCATATGATGCCATTATTGTTCTCGTAAAGCGTTGCCACATTATTCTGTTCTATCGCAAGCCCGTTCACCGTGGGGACCTTGAGGGGTTTTATATCGCTCATGACTGCTGTAATTTTAATTTTAATATCAGTTTTTTCACCAGCGGATATCACGTTATCATCAATCTGAATATTAATTTCCGAAGCCGGCGCGGGGCTGGAAATAAGCAGGATGGAGAAACAGAGAATAATGAAACTACCAGTTCTTTTCAGGACTGTATTTTTCACCGCCGCCCCCTTTTTTCCTCTGCACAGGCCTGTTTTTCATGGCATCGAGGAGGTTTTTTATCTGGTCGCTGTCCATTTTCCCCCGGCCTTTATCGCTTCCGTCATCCTTTTCGTCGGCACCGCTGTTTCCTTTATCATCCGTATCCTTATCTTCTTTGTTATTATTTTTTTTGTCCTTCTGGCCGTCTTTTTTGTCATCCTTCCCCTTATTGTCATCTTTATTCTCTTTCTTCCTGTCGGAAAGGAGGTATTCAATGTTTTTTTTAGCCTTTTCGTAACCGGGGTCTATCTTCAGGGCATTGATATAGGAGTCTATGGCCTCGCGGGTGTTCTCCTTTTTCATCCAGGTATTTCCCATATTGAAGTAGGCTTTCTTCTGAACGTCCCTGTCATCGCTCTGCAGCGCTTTTTTATACTGCTCCAGGGCGCTGTCATAGTTGCCCGACATGAAATCCGCATTTCCCCTGTTAAAGGAAAGGTTTTTTCTCCCGTCGTCGTCAGGGGCAAATTTTTCAGCATTGTCGTAATGCTTTTTTGATTCGGCAAATTTACCGCTGTGAAATTCGCTGTTCCCCTTTGACACCTCGTCCCTGAAAGGGTCAAGCCATGCCGGGAAAACAAGGAGAAATAATAATGGAAGAAATAATTTCATGTTCATCCCCTCCTCTCATAGAGCAGGAGCTCCGCGGAAAGCAGCGCAGCCAGGATGAGGGCAAAAAAGGCGTACTGTTCCCTGGGCTCTTTTATCACCCTGTTGCCGAAATTGTTTCTCTGCTGCCCTTCTATGGCATTGATGAGAGGTTTCATGCCTGAAAGAGAGTCTGTGATGTCGATATAGGTGCCGCCGGTGGATGCGGCGAGCCCTGAAAGGACCCCTGTATTTTTCCTGGTCTTTATCAGTTCCCCCTTCCTGTCCCGGTAATATATCTCGCCCGATTTGTCGTCGTCCCCCGATGGAATTACCGTACCGTTGTCCCGTCCGATACCCACGGGATACACCGACACCCCCAGGTCCCTGAAGTCCCTGACGGCCCGGTCAATATTCCCTTCATGGTCCTCACCGTCGGTTATGAGCACCAGGATCTTCGAAGTGAGCCTCTTTTTCCTGAAGACCTTCATGGCTTCGTCAAGCGCGCTCCCGATGTCGGTCCCCTGGACATTCACTGAGCCGGGGCCCGCGGAATCAAGGAACATCATGAACGCCCCCATGTCCGATGTGAGCGGGCACTGGAGAAAGGCATCGCCGGCAAAGAGTATGAGGCCGATCCTGTCGCCCCTGAGCGACTCCATGATCCACCTGACCGAGGACTTGGCCCTGTCGAGCCTGGTGGGAACTACGTCCCTTGCCAGCATGCTCCTGCTCACATCAAGAGCGATGATGAGGTCGGTCCCCTCGCTGGAAGCCTCCCTCACTCCCTCGCCCCATTGCGGCCTGAGCATGACAAATACGGAGAGCACTATTGAAATTATGATAATAGCTGACCTGGCCGTCTTTACAGCCCGCGATCCCTTCACCATGCTCTGTATTAATCCGCCGTGGCTGAGGAGGGATGATACCACCCTCCTCCTCCAGAGGACGTAAAGGATGAACACCGCCAGAACCAGCGCACCCGTTGCTGAAATGTATATGAAATATGTATAATTTCCAAAGCCCATCACGGTATCTTCCTGTAAACTGCCGATTTCAAAATAATCTCGAGGAAAAAGATGGATAGTGACATGAGGAGAAAAACCTGAAAGCGGTCGCTGAACTCATGGTAGACCCTCAGCTCAGCCTCGCTCCTTTCCAGCCTGTCTATGTCCTGAATATTTTCCCACAATACTTTTCCCGACGTCGCGTTATAGGATTTACCGCCGGTGAGGTCTGAAATTTTTTTCAGTGAGTCAAGGTCAAGGTCGCTGGGTACTGCAATCATGCCGCCGAAAAAATTCTTTCTCATATACTCCTTCCTGCCGATCCCCACGGTATAAATCTTAATACCCAACTCTCTGCAGGCCCTGGACGCTGTTTCAGGGTCTATGATGCCGGAATTATTGGCGCCATCGGTTAAAAGAAGTATGACTCTGCTCCTGGACTTTATATCCATCATCCTTGAAGCTGACATGGCAATGGCATCTCCAATGGCCGTACTCCTGCTGTCAACCACGCCGAAATCGATGTCATCGACGATGTCCCGTATAATATCATATTCAACCGTAAGCGGGCACTGGAGGTAGGCCTCACGCGCAAAAACGACCAGGCCGATCCTGTCGGTCTTGCGGAGCGCTATGAACTCTTTAAGTATGTTTTTCGCGGCAGTAAGCCTGTTCCCGGGTTCGAAATCCTGGGTGCTCATGGATCCGGAGATGTCCAGGGCAATCATGATGTCTATGCCGAGATTTTTCACGCTTGAATAGCTCACCCCCCTCCCCGGCCTTGCGGCTGCGATGATCAGCAGCAATATGGAAATAAACCTGAGAAGGGGCATAAACCGGTATGTCACAGTCCTGAAGGTGGCGTTCTTTCTGATGATACCCTCTGATGAAAGGGCTATGGCCGAATCTTTCAGAAAGATTTTTTTCCTGAGATACATACATACCATTAATCCATAGGGAATAAGAAGAAGGAGAACATAGGGATTCCTGAACTCCAGTTCACTCATTCTCTTTTCCATTGTGGAGATTTACGGCAAGCCTCGTTGCCTGTTCCAGGTTAATCAGAAGCATTTCAACCGGAGGGGTAAATTCGGCAAACTTTGAGATATCCCATAAATGGAAGAAGTTCATAATTTCACCTCCATGCCTTTCATAGGCCGCGGAAGGCATCACCCTCTTGAGTAAAAAATCTATCTCATCGGAAGTCATCTCAGCAGCATCGATGCGGTACGAGAGTGAAAGGAACTTTCTGAAGATCATGGAGATGCCAAGTACATACTCTTCAATCTTCCCATCGGAGATGAGCCTTTCGGGCCCGAGTTTTTCCAGGCTCCCCAGAAAAATCTCCAGTGGAGATACAATAACGGGTGTTTCCAGGCGGAGATTCCTCCGTCTCCTGATCTCTTTTACAAGTACTACGGCAATAAGGGTAAGGGCAATCAGGGCTGCCGCGAGAATAATCAATCTGAAGTGGTTCCCGGATAGATCCAGGGGGGGCTCAATATCAGCGAGCTCGCTCTTATCATTGATACTCTTTATTTCAAGCTCAGGGACCCTGTATGCAATCCTCACCCTGTCCTTCCCGAAGATGCTGATTTCAGGAAGGGTATGCTTTCCGGTTCTATAGTAGGACATCTTCATTATGAGCATGACATAGCCCAGGTCAGAGGTTGACCTGTCCTCTTTCCTGGCTTCGTGAATGATGTAGAGGGGAACAAGGGACGCGGGATTATCCTTCCGGTTTTTATCAGCCTTTGCGCTTTCGGGATAGAATACATCCATGCCGGGCTTTACGATTTCAAGATCTTTCAGGTTTTTCCCGCTGATGGTAACCCGGTATTCAACCACGCTCCCCACGGTGGATGTCGCGGGATTTACCGCGGCTTTTATGATCGGATAATCGGCGTCGCCCTCCCCGGCCCACGCGGGCAGAGCCGCAGCGGAAATTGCCGAGGCCAGAAAAAGTTTTAATAATGCCTGATACAACATGATTGGATTCTGCCTGCTATCTTGCGATACGCCCGGCCCTGTTCCTCTTTTCAAAAAATTTCAGCAGCGGTTTTTCAATCGGTTCACCGGTGCTTATGTGAATTGAATCAAAGCCGGCAAGTACCGGATAGGCGGACCTCCCGGGAACGGTGTCCGACAGGAAAACATTTCCCGTTTCAAGATCAAGGAATTCGACGAGACCGGTGAGCTTCATCTCTTTTTCCGCCGGGTCCGATATCTGTACCGGGATGAGATCGTGCTTTCTCGAAATGAGCCTGAGCTTCAGGATATGGTCGTCCATGCTGTCCATGAAGTCCGAGATGACAAATATCACGCTCCTCTTCTTCAGCACCCTCCGTAAAAAATCGACCCCCTCGGAAATCCTTGTCCCCCTCCCTGACGGCCTGAATTTTAAAATTTCATCGAGAACTTTAAGAATGAATTTTCTCCCCTTCCTGGGCCTGATGAACTTTTCCACCCTGTCGGTGAATAATAATACCGAAATCCGGTCATTGTTCATCTGGGCAAGATAAAGAAACAGGGTAACGACTTCGAGCATCACTTCCATCTTGCTCCGCCTGCTCCCGAACTCGATGGATCCCGACATGTCCACCATGATCACCACCGAGAGCTCCCTCTCCTCGACAAACTCCTTTATGAAGAGATGGTTGAGCCTTGCCGACACGTTCCACTCGATGTTCCGTACATCATCGCCGTACTGGTACTCACGGACCGAATTGAGTTCCAGGCCGTACCCCTTGAATGCCGAATGATATTCGCCCATAAACAGCGTGTTGAGCTTTCTCCCTGTCTGGATCCTGATCTTCTTCAGCAGGGCAAGTTCCTTGGACTCCACCTACGGGACCTCCACGGAGTCGAAAATCATCTTTACCACGTCGTCGGCGCTTTTGCCGTCGGCCTCTGCCTCGTAGGAAAGCATGAGCCTGTGACGGAGCACATCGGCGCCGATCTCCTTGATGTCATCGGGCGTGACAAATCCCCTCCCCTTTATGAAGGCAACGCACTTCGAGGCCCTCATGAGCGCTATGGACGCCCTGGGGCTCGCGCCGAAATCCAGGTATTTCCTGAGTTCCTTCCTGTCGGGTTTCCGGGTCATGGCGGTTATTGAAACGATATAGTCAATGAGTGTGCCGTCAATGAATATGGAATCAACGATTGCAGCCCTGGACAGGATCTCGCCGGCCGGCATTACGGTGCTGATATTATCCACCTTGATGTCGGAAAAACGCATGAGTATCTGCCGCTCCTCGTCCCTTCCGGGATAATCGACAAGGACCTTCATGAAAAAACGGTCAAGCTGGGCTTCGGGCAGGGGATAGGTCCCCTCCTGTTCTATGGGATTTTCGGTTGCAAGGACCATGAATGGTTCATTGAGTATATGTGTTTCATCCCCGATGGTTACCTGTTTCTCCTCCATGGCCTGGAGCAGGGCAGACTGGACCTTGGCCGGAGCACGGTTGATCTCATCGGCAAGGAGCAGGTTGGTGAAAATGGGCCCCTTTTTGGTGAAAAAATCGAGCTCTTTAGGATTATAAATCCTGGTCCCTATAAGGTCTGCCGGAAGGAGGTCCGGTGTGAACTGGATGCGGCTGAAATCTGTTCCTATGGTCCTGGCAAAAGACCTCACTGCCAGGGTCTTTGCAAGGCCGGGAAGGCCTTCCAGGAGTATATGGCCCCCGGAGATAAAGGTGATAATAATCTTCTCAATGAGGCTCTCCTGCCCTATGATGACCTTTGAAATTTCTGCCTTTATTCTGCCGATAAAAGCATTTTCCTGTTTTACCCTTTCCGTCAGCTTTTCAATTGCGGCATAATCCATGATATTCTCCCCAAAAAAAATTTCACCGTCTAAAAGAAGTATTGTGCCAGAGATTCTATTTTTTTCATTTATGTCTATAATAAAAAATCAGTTTTGAATCAGAAATAATTCAGGCGATTCATTCAAGCAGTATTTGTCCGGGCAGTTTTTTCTTTGTTACAAAAATTTACAGGCGGATATGAGCTTCAGCCTATTCCATTACCGGCCAGGCTGTTTTATTATCTTCCCGATGAAAGACCAACTCCTCGCGCCGGATTTTCACTGACTGGCAAATTCAGCGCCTCGCGGCGCACCGAAGAGCGCAGAGGAGAAGAAAGAATAAATTGAACCACGAAAATCTCGAAAAACACGAAAGAAGAGGATATTCCCTTTGCGTGATGTTCGTGCCTTTCGTGGTTAATCTTTTTAAAATTAGAAGAGATAGGCCGCAATACCTGGGCCATGGCAATTTTGAAGTCTTTTGGAAAAGCTCCGGAAGAATGCCCGGAGTGTACATCTTTAATGTTGCCTGATACTGTTTTTTCATTCCCTGCTGACAGAAAAATCAATACCTCCTTGATTGGAATTCGAGTTTATAAAATTGCATAAAATTGTTGACATTAATGAAATGGTTATTATTGTAAAAGTATTCAGAAGAGGTAGGTCTTTTCATTTTTAGGGGCGGCGCAAATACAGGGATCAATAATGTCTTCAATACGTTGTAAATCATGCGGCGGTTCCATTCAGGATGTTGAAATTGATTACCTCACCTGCCCGTACTGCGGATCAAGGCAGAAAAACAATAAAGGCAAAACAGAAAAAACCGAACTACCACAGCAGCGCAGGTTTTTCCGATTAACTATCAACTCTATTTTCGTATCACTAGTAATAGTAATACTAATTGCAGTTACTGCAGGTGTATTCGTTTACATCCGCTTGAATGCTTTTAAGGCGACTAAACCGCCAATACTGGAATTAATCAGGTCCCCGGCCGGCGCTTGCGGTGTGATGCAAGGCGATGAGGGCCTGCCCCTGGGGCAGCAGTACAGGTCGTGCGATAAAAGGTTCACACTGACCATGCAGCATGACGGTAACCTGGTACTTTACATGGGGGAGGCTTCCCTCTGGGCAACGAACACCGTTGGCAAAAACAGTGCTAAGGCTATTATGCAGCGCGACGGTAACTTTGTTTTGTATGATAAAACCGGAAAACCGATCTGGGCGACTAACACACTGGATCCTTCCGGGGCATACTTTTCAGTTCAAAACGACGGCAATCTGGTAATCTACTCCGCATCCGGCAGTCCGATCTGGGCGTCACACACATGCTGTTATTGATGCGCTGCGCCGTTCGTT
Organism: Spirochaetia bacterium; assembly: GCA_009885955.1. Lineage (GTDB taxonomy): Bacteria > Spirochaetota > UBA4802 > UBA4802 > UBA5550 > VFJS01. The sequence goes on from VFJS01000031.1 coordinate 34,649, forward strand.
ATTGGTCTCTTATGGGGTTCGAGATCCCTGCCAAATTTTAAGGCAGAGTGCATAAACTTTCTCATGAGTCATAAGAGGCTAATATATGAAATATTTTTTAGCTCTAATTGGACTTTTCAGCTTTTCTTTTAATCTAATGCCACAGGAAATTCCTAAATATTTATACACAGAGGAGGAAAAGATGTTCATATGGAAAAAGCAAAACAGCCTGAGATTTCTGGTAAGTTTCTGTTGTCTGTTTTTAATCTTCAGTTCCCAGGTTATGGGCGGCAGTTATCTTGCTATCTGCGATGCCGGGGTTACCAATTCTAATACGATTTTAAAATTTAGGCCAGGTGCAGCTTCTATCTTTGATTTTTCTGGATCTACTACCCCGTTCACAAGCAGGAAATCTCATATACAATATGAAACGTATAGGGCAATTTATTTTGAAAATAACAGCAATTACACAATTACTATTAGTGAGATGTTGTTGACATATGGAGAAGGCTCAACCACCTGTACAGATAAAACCATTCAACCAGGCAGGACCTATTATCAGGATTTTCGCGGAGCATACAGAATTGTAAAACAGGTGAGGATTTTATGGCGCTCAAATGCCCCGGAAAAGATAAGGGCCAAGGTAACGGTGTCCTTATATCGTTAAGGATGCTGATTTATATATATGGAAACATCACAAATAAATTTTAAGTCAGAGTGTATATAATTGCTTTTTTTGTCATGAATATGCAGTTTCTAATAACCTTTATTCTGTCTCTTGAATAGGGTTGTATTAAATACTTTCTGAATTTTTAACGTATTCCGGGATCTGTTTTTATCATTTATTTGCAGAAATTCATAAATCAAAAAAATTAAATCGAAATCCTTATCTTGTATTCCCTGTGGTCCCGGGAAACATTCACCTTTATATTTTTAAGCATCTGCTGTTCGAGTTCAAATTCAAACGAAGAGAGCCACTTTTCAAATTTAACGGTCTCAAAATACTTCTTCTCTATGACCATGTCTATGCTGTTCGCGTACAGAAAAAAACGGAATGGAATATCGATGCCGCTGGGAAGGGTCATGACAAAATTTATCTTGTCGATCTTATCCAGTTTGTCGTGCATGCCCTCGGACTGAAGGTTTTTATCGGCACCGAAGGTCTTTGACACTAAATCAGCCACTTTCATGTAATCTATATTTCTCATGAGACCGCCCCCCTATATCATCAGCCCTCTATTTTACCCCTTTCTCCAGAAAGAAATCCTTATATTTTAGATCGGTCCCCATGATGTGGTTAATGAGCCAATCCTTTAAAAATCCCATGAGCGCCAGGGAGAAGGAGCCCCTGCCGCTGTTGAGCTGGGTCTGGAAATCGGCCACCCTGGCAACAAGGGTATCATGCTCTTTTTTGTGCGCTTCATAGCCGGCATAGGTATGCTGAATCATCATCCGCTCTTCATTGTCAAAATGGGTCATTGTATAGTCCACGAGCCCATTCAGAATATCAGTCATCGACGATGTGCCGAGGCCGGTCACCATGCCCTGGTGGAGCCTGTTTATATATTCAAACAGCCTTTTGTGGTCCTCATTGAAAAGGTCAACACCTACGCTCAGATCCTCATTCCACTCAATGTATGCCATGGCATTATCTCCAGATTTATGATAACGTATTATATCTTTGTCATAATATAAGAAAAAATCTCTGAATTTCAACCATTTTATTTTATGATGCCAAAAAATAAAAATAGTCCCCTTTTAATTCAAACCAATGGTGGTTTGCCCGGTGCATATTCATCGAATTTAAAACCGTAAATATCTGACAAAAAAATTGACATTGCCCGGCATTTCATTACTATTAAGACATACTCATAAACTTTATTTAATTCTGAAAATGAAAATATCAGCTGCAAAGATTTTTTCATTTGTCATTGAATTGACAATGTCGGCATAAATCATTCCGCCGTTTCCGAGGGTTGGATATGAGATATTTACCAATTCCTATATGGCGCTGCATCTTCCCCATTCTACCTCTAATAGAAAAAATTAAGAGTCAAAATAAAATGAGCCTGCGACAGCAGGAACTCATTGATACAGCCAGTCTGACCTTTACAATACATGTATGTGAACTTCAATTGGCAGAATCTTCATACCATTCTCATGGAGGTCTTTATGAAAAAGATAGCTGTGTATATTTTTTCGATCATCACGGGGATCCTGTTAATTAATATCAAGGGTGCATCCGGCTTATTCACTACTTACGTCGATGGATGGGGGCAGATGAGCCACTATTCTTTACCATCGGTAACCGGAATTGGCTGCATGGTAGCCAATCATAAATATCCGAACTCCACGTCCAGGGTGGAACTAAAAAATACTGTATGCCATGTGTATCTGACCTGCAGTGATAATTGGCTTGATTGTGACAAAAAACTCGATAACGGCTGCGAAACAAAGGCATCTGAAAAAAATTGCGGTAAATGCGGTGTAACATGCCCGGCAGGCACTTTCTGCAAAAAGACAGGCACAGTCGCTTATAAGTGCGAGTGCCCGCCTGCGACCTGCCGTGTTCAAAGCGGCAACAATTCACAGGAAGGAGTGATGACCCTCAACGCAGCAACAGGAAAATGTGAATGCCTGGTAACGAAATGCCCGAACTGTTACGCTGACTGCGACAAAAATCCGAAAAACGGCTGCGAAGTCAACATCTGCGTAGACCCCAACAACTACATGGGGTGCGGAAAAAAACTGGATACCAAGAAAGACCCGAACAACTGCGGCCAGGCGGGGCGCAAGTGCGCTTCATACCAGGTATGCAACAACGGTGTCTGCGGCTGCAAGGTGCAGATGGCACATGGATCAAAGTGTGATCTTCCGAATGCGAATGCAATTTGGGATGCCGGCACCTGCAAATGTAAAATATACAAGTGCATTGCAGGCTGGGCCGACTGTGACGAAAATCCGGCGAATGGATGCGAGAAAAAATATACAGGTGCAAAAAAATGCAATTAGGGCGGCATTAAAATACGGTTCATCGGATCCCGAGATGCCTTTTGTACAGGGAAATTTATGATAACCGGCATGTACGTGATAAGGACATAAATATGTATTGAAATATAAAAAAATCAGAATAGTTAAAATAATTCTTAAAATTTCTGATTTTTATTGGATACTATCAGGAATTAACAAGAATCCTGTCATTTTTGATGGATAGCATTTGTATATCAATATATGACATCAGGATATTGGCAGCATAATCGGATATCATGAAAAACATTAAAATATACAGCCCTGATTTAATAAAAATATCCTTAATAATAATCTTTTATTATTTTAGCTGCATTCCCGCATTCCCTGAGACATCAATTCCCGAGCCGTTGAATTTAGATAACCTCTATGCAGCCGCATGGAACCCCAGGGGAAAACCGGGCAGACGACCAATAACAAGATATGATGAGATCCGCACCGACCTCCTGTCCGTGGGTTATTTTCTCCCCGATTATCATTTTGAAACAGAAAACCCTGATTCATCGAATTCCAATAATATCAAAAAATCCTACGGGATAAACGCCTCGGCCCATTACAAGGTGAGTTACCTGCTCCTCGGTCTTTCCTTCGAATATTCAAATTTTAAAACGGATTATTCCGGTTCACGCCCCGACACATTGCCGGTAAACACCTATTCCGGCAGGCTCGACAACAAATTATTCCGTTTCCACTATACCGTGGGATTTTCGTACGTATTCAGCGAAAGGGTCCATCTCGTTTTCCCCTACACCGGGCTGGTGTATTATAAAACTAATACGAGAGGGGAACTGGCAACGGACAGAGTTGATATCATGTACGAATGGTTTAATATCCCGGCGGGTTTCAGGATTTTTTTCCAGGTATTCAGAAATTTTATCTTCGGCATCGATGTTTCCTATAATATTTTAATGAATCCCCGGGCCCAGGTATATACCAGCAGAACGTTATCCGGAACATATCCCGGGATCCGGGAGGATGCCAGCTTCTATCTTGACAAGGGATGGAGAAACTTCCGCGCACAGGCCCCCCTGGAGTATTACCTGGCAAAAAATATCGGAATAACGGTCACCCCGTGGTATGAGACCATGGAATTCGGAAGGCCCAAAAGTGTGAATGTCCCCGTAACCTATGATATTGACAATAATCCCACATCCTATACCCCGGTAACGGTATCGATAAAGCATTTTCGATCATACGGCTGCCTGTTTGCCGTGAATGTATACCTGGATTTTTAATGAATAGTAAATGAATACGAAAAAAAAATATTATTATTACTGTTCTCTCATCCTGTTTTTTATTTCCGCCCATCCATCATATTCCCAGCAGGCGGGGGATCCGGGCTCGCAACCGGGCTGGAAGGACACCCTGAGCATAAGCGCCGGGTATAACCTGAGCAGGACAACAAGGGTGGAAACGAGTTCCCTGTATGAAATTGCATACAATGCTTCGTACCAGGAGACCTGGGACCTGGTCCTGAATGCCGGCGGCGCATACAGTAAGACAAAAAGGGAGCTCACCCGGAATGAACACAAGACTGACCTGCAGACGGACCGGTGGATTGCCCATTCCATGTGGTCAATTACCTATCTTGGAAAGATAGAAACAAACGAAGTCCAGCAGGTATATTACACTTTCACCACAGGACTTGGAATAAAGGTCCAGCCGCTGAGGCTCTGGTGGATACATTTCAGCATCTCATCAATGCCCACCTTTGAGAAACAGCGCACATGGAACTTTACCGAAGACACGGACAAGCTGAGGATTTTAAGCAAAGCGGGCATGAAGATAAATTTTTCCAGGACGGAGCCCGACAGCCGCACATTTTCAATATCCTATGTCTATGATCCCAACGCGCTGGATGTTTATGATTACAAGATGAACCTTGAAGCGACCCTGTCATTAAAGATAATCGGCAATTTGATGTGGGAGACAAAATATACCTATAATTTAGTATCCAATCCCGTGAAAGGATCTTCCCAGGGCGGCAGCGCTCCTACGGCAGGAGGCCAGGAAAAAACATATAGCCTGTCATCGGGCCTCAGGCTGAACCTGGATTTTTATAAAATGTAAAAAGATGATATTGAACCAAGGATGATAATTGATGAACAGAAAAATAATTACCCTGATTCTAATCCTGGCCTTCTCAGTTTTTTTTCCAGAAATAATCCTACCCCTGTCAGAGGATGAATACGCTTTTATCATGACCACAAAATGTGAAATCTCAATCTGGATTCCGGTGAACAAAATGTGCGACAAAAAGGAACAGTACCGAAAAGACGGGAGATGGCATTACATTGACAAAAAAGTCCCCTGCACGGTGAAAGTAGAATCATCGAGAACAGTCATTCTCACCGACGTGTTTGAAGGCAAAAACTGGCAGATAGCAAAGGAAAACGCTATTAATCATTATAAAAAGAGAGGCTACAAAAATATATTGGTTTCTGCCATCAAGATTGTTAATTGAAACAGCCCACCCATTTCCTCAGCCGTGGCCCTGCATCCCCCGGGCAGAAATATTGAAAGCCCCTGAACCGCCCCTCGTCCCGTACAAATAAAAAATTTCTTGATTTTTTACAGCATAAAAAATCTTATTTCTAATATTGCCGGTTTTATGGATACAATGGCAAAATCGGCTCTGGATTATAAAATACTATGGAGAATCAGACATGATGAACAGGATTTCAGCACTTGTACTATTATCAATATTCACCTTCATTTCAGCCTCATGCGATAAAAATGTCAGGAAAAGTAAAATAATCAAAAACCCCGACGGCACAAAATATGAAGGTGAAATGGTGAACGGGAAAATGGACGGAAAAGGGACCCTCTCCTATGCAAGCGGGGCAAAATATTCGGGAGAATGGAAGGATGACATGAAGCACGGGGCAGGCACATATACATGGGCAAACGGGCAGGTATATGAAGGCCATTGGGCTGGAAATCAGATGGAAGGAAAAGGCGCAATGAAATATGATAACGGTGATTCCTATACCGGAGAATTCCTGAAAGGCGAGGTCACAGGTACCGGCACCTATATATGGAAAAACGGGAGCAAATATGAAGGTTCATTTAAAAATAGTATAAAACATGGAAAAGGGACGTTTAAAGAAAATAATGGAAACATATATACCGGAGACTGGGAGAATAATAAAAAGCATGGACAGGGGATATATAACTGGCCGGACGGATCCAAATATGAAGGAGAATGGAAGGATGACAAAAGAAACGGCATGGGTACAATGACCGGAAAAAAGGGCGCAGTGGAAAAGGGAAAATTTCTCAATGATATATTTGTAGGGAAATAAGGGAGCCCGGGCTGTTAAACAAATGAATGATACACACGATTTTTTTTCATTATTCAGGGAGGATATACATAGCATACAGGGTCCATGGGACGGCGCCTGCTATATCCGCTTTGAAAAATTTGTTGAAACCGGCCTGGACATACTGAAGCTCATCAACTCATATGACATATCCGAACTCCTCTATTTCAAGGATAAAAACAGCATAAACCAGTTCGGAGGGATAGGGAGCACCCATGTCATACGGGCCGGGACACCGGAAGAGGCCCTCCCTAAAATTCATTCCCTCCTTGATATTGACAAAAGGATACGGCTCTTCGGAGGGTTCAGCTTCTCCTTTGATGTGCCTGTCTCCAGGGAATGGGAAGGGTTCAACAATTGTAGATTTACCCTCCCCCTGATAGAAATTCAGAAAAGGGACCATGGCCATCTGATAACCCTGAACTATTACAGTGAAAAAAATGTGAGCGCCGGAGAAATTATATCATTACTTACAGAAAAGGTGAAGTTCATTGATTCAAAATTTTCAGGAAAAGGGCATGAATCCAGGTTTGAGGGCACCGGGGAGAAATTCATCCCGGACAAAACCGAATGGATAAAAATAATAGACAGGGCCCTGGATAAGATTAAGGCTGATAAAATTGAGAAAATCGTCCTCTCAAGAAAAAAAATTATCACAAGCAGAAACAGCTGGGACCTCTATTCGATACTGAACAAGCTCGACAGGCTCAAGGAAGAGTCATTCCTGTTCTTCTATAAAATAGACAATGACCTGGCATTCCTCGGCAGGTCGCCTGAAAGGCTTTTCAAGATAAAGGACGGGGAGTTTATTGTTGAATCCATTGCAGGGACGAGGCCCAGGGGCGCAACTCCTGCCGATGATAAAAGGCTCGAAGATGAGCTCATGAACTCCCCGAAGGAGCTCGAGGAGCACCGGATTGTGTCGCGTTTTATCAAGGAGAGGATGGACAACTTCTGCAGCGAAGTTCATGTGAGGATAGACGAAAAAATACTCAAGCTCCACAACCTTCAGCATATCATAACCCTTTTTTCCGGAAAGGTGCGCGGAGAAGTGGATTTTTTGAAGATCATCAACACCTTCCACCCCACGCCGGCCGTAGGCGGACACCCCAGGGACTCGGTGTACAGGCTTATCCCCGAGCTTGAGCCTTTTCACCGGGGGTGGTATGCCGGGCCCATAGGATGGCTCCGCAGGGATGAGGGAAATTTCGCCGTTGCCATACGCTCAGCCCTCATCAACGGAAAGGACCTCCACATTTTCGCAGGGGCGGGCATTGTGAAGCAGTCCGACCCTTTAGAGGAATGGAATGAGACCGACAACAAGATGGACAACTACCTGAAAGGGCTCGGTGACCTCTGATGCCGGTTACCCTCCTCGATCAGAATATCAACGTCCTTTGGGCCTCTTTGATTATCAGCGAGATTGCAAAAAACGGGATTAAAAATTTTTTCATATCTCCGGGTAACCGGAATGCCCCCCTTATCAGCGCCCTTGCCCATAATGACGGGACAGTAAAAAAAATATGCTTTGATGAAAGGGCGGCAGGGTTCATGGCCCTGGGCCATGCCAGGGGAACGGGAAAAGCCGCGGCACTGGTATGCACCTCGGGGACAGCGCTGGCAAACTACTTTCCCGCTGTCATTGAAGCATACCGGGACGGCCTCCCACTGGCGGTGATTAGCGCTGACAGGCCGCCGGAACTCCTGGGAAGCGACGCGAACCAGACCATCGACCAGGTAAATTTCTTCGGCAATTACACTCCCGGCAGGCTGGACATCCCGTGCCCATCGGCCGAATATCCGCTGAGGGCCCTGTTAAGCAAGATAGACCACCTTCTGCAGACCGTGAACGCGCCTGTGCACCTGAACTGCCACTTCAGAGATCCGCTGATCCCGTCAGACACGGGCCTGAAAAAGGCCTGGCCCCTCCTCGTGGAAGAGGCAGGCAAACTGTTCAAAGCAGCCAGGCCCTTCACATCATATCCGTCAGTTAAAACATCAGGCATGATCCCGGACACCGTTACAGAAATTATCTCCGGGGCAGAGCGGGGGATACTGGTCATCGGAAGGATGCACCCCTTTGAAGAGAAGGAAAATATCCGGCCCTTCATAGACAGGCTTAGATGGCCGGTATTCTGTGATATCGGATCTTCACTGAAGCAGCATATCCCGCCGGGACAAAGAATCTTTGACATGGATTTAAAAGAGTCCATACGGCTCATCAGGGCCTATTCACCGGCTGTCATACTCCACCTGGGTTCCGGGCTTGTGTCGAAACAGTTTTATGATGAAATTCTCAGAGAGAGCAAAGCGGCCTACATCATGGTGAACCAGTCAATGGAACTGCGGGATCCGGCGCACAGGGGGGACATCATGGCAAAGATTCATCCCGACTCCTTCGCGGCATCGCTTGGTTCCGTGAAGAGCAGGATTATTGAAAAGGATGCGCATGAATTCATTGCATCCATGCGCATCCTTGAAAAGAGGGTATCATCAGAAATACCGGTTGATGAACTGACCTTCCCTCTTATCGCGCAGAAAATTCTGGATAAAATTCCGTCGGGCCACCTCCTCTTTCCCGGCAATTCCATCGCCATCAGGGAATTTGACCGTGCCATTTTCAAAAGCGGAACAGAGATAACCGTTGCGGCAAACAGGGGGGTGAGCGGAATCGAAGGGAACATATCCACAGCCATGGCCTGTTCAGAGGGGAGCCGGAAACCTGCCACAGCCGTTATCGGAGACCTCTCTTTCATCCACGACCTCAATGCCCTGGCGCTGCTGAAAGAATTCAGTCCCGGGCTGATAATTGTTGTCGTGAACAACAGGGGGGGCCGCATCTTTGAACGGCTGCCCATCAGCAATTTCCCTGAAATATTAAATCCCTACATAACGGCGCCGCATCGCATGAACTTTGAATATGCCGCGGCCCAGTTTCAAATCCCATACACCGCGGCATCGACCCCTGCCGGACTTGACGCCGCCTATGAAATCGCTTTACAAAAAACCGGCCCCCATATCATTGAAGTCATTCTGTCAAATGAAAGGGACCTTGAGGTTTTCAGGAACATCAGAGACATCCAAATCATGTGAGGTGAAAAGCGTGGCAAAAAAATTTGACTGGGTCAAGGCAAAGGAATACAACGACATACTCTATCATAAATTTGAAGGCATTGCAAAAATAAGCATAAACAGGCCCGAGGTGCACAACGCCTTCAGGCCGGCGACGGTCATGGAGATGATACACGCCCTGGACGAGGCACGGAACGATGAGTCCGTGGGGGTCATCATACTCACCGGCGAAGGGGGCCAGGCGTTCTGCTCGGGCGGCGACCAGAGGGTGCGCGGAGATTCGGGATACGTTGATGACAGCGGCACACACCGGCTCAATGTCCTGGAACTCCAGAGGGACATACGCACATGCCCAAAACCGGTAATCGCCATGGTTGCAGGGTATGCCATCGGCGGAGGACATGTGCTCCACATTGTCTGCGACCTCACCATAGCCGCGGACAATGCCGTATTCGGCCAGACCGGGCCAAGGGTCGGTTCCTTTGACGGAGGGTTCGGATCGAGCCACCTTGCTGATCTCGTGGGCCCGAAAAAGGCAAAGGAGATATGGTTTTTGTGCCGCCAGTATAATGCCGATGAAGCCCTTGCCATGGGACTCATCAACACCATCGTCCCCCTTGACAGGCTGGAGGAGGAGACGGTAAAATGGTGCATGGAGATGCTCCAGCACTCGCCCCTGGCCCTGCGGTGCCTTAAATCGGGCTTCAACGCCTATACCGACGGACAGGCCGGGGTTCAGGAACTTGCCGGGAACGCCACCCTGCTCTTTTACATGACCGAGGAGGGCCAGGAAGGGAGAAACGCCTTTCTCGAAAAAAGAAAACCGGAATTCAATAAATTTCCAAAAAGGCCCTGATGGCGACCTTCCCGATAATAAAAGCTATTACTCTCTCTTCCTACAAAATTCCCCTCACTGAACCCTTCACCTATCCGGGAAATCAAATTTCCGAAAGGCGCGGGTTCGTCATATTCATTACAGACAGCAGCGGAAAGACAGGCTGCGGGGAGATATCCCCCCTCCCCGGCCTCGACATCATATCACCGGAGCAGTGCCTGGCAGAGCTCAAAAAATTCATTGATACCGCCGCAGGGAGAGAGATCAGGTATGATAATTTCATGCAGGAGCTTCCCCTCTTCGGCCTCCTGGACATGGTGCCGGAGGCAGGCCCGCTGACGCTCTTCGGCATTGAGAGCGCTCTGGCAATGCTGGTTATGAAAAATGGAGGCAACCTCCAGGGCCCATTCCTGAACATGACCGGCCCGGGAATTAACATAAAGATGAACGGCCTCTTTATGCCTGAACGTGACAACAGGGCTGCTGCCGCCGCGATCCGCTATCTTAAAGAAAACTCCTTTGAAACGGTAAAGGTAAAAATAGGAAGGCTCGATCCCGGTATCGAGATAGGTCAGATAAAAGAACTGTGCCTCTCCATGGGAAAAAACGTATCAATCCGTCTCGACGGCAACCGTTCCATGGAAATGGATGCTCTCATGGAATACCATTCCTCTCTTAAAGATATCCCGGTGGAATACATAGAAGAGCCCCTCGCAAGCGGCGACCTGTCCCGCCTCCCCTGGCCCGCGGCGCTGGACGAATCATTAGGGGATTACATTGACATACGGGAGCCCTCTCCCGGTTCAATTCCATCATGGGTAAAGGCTCTTATCATTAAGCCCGGTTCCGTCCAAGGCCTGCATGGAATTATGAAAATCATGAGGATTGCCGGGGATAAAGGGATAACAGTCACATTAAGTTCATCTTACAACACGGGCCTGGGGATCGCCATGCTGGGGGCCATTGCATCTTCATCGGAGCATACGCGGGAGAATGCCCATGGGCTGGATACCTATAAATATCTTGAATGGGATGTCCTGGCTAAAAGGCTTAGGGTTGATAAGGGAAAACTGGAGATTCCCCGGGGTCTTTTTCATGGCGGATTCCCGCTTGACCTGTCAGCCCTTGCGGATGTAGAATTATGATAAGGCCCGGCGATATTGAAAAAGGGTTTGATTTAGAATCTCTCCTTTCGAGACATGGAGACATGCCCGCAATAGAGGCCGGCTCCACAGTCATCACCTATTCCGGATTAGCAGGACTGGTGGACAGGGCCAGTGTCATACTCAAAAAAAACAGCATCGGGGAGGGTGACTGGATTGCACTCCACACTGAAAATTCACCCCTCCACGCCGTACTCCTCCTTGCCTGCTGGAACCTGAAAGCGCTTTTTGTCCCTGTACATCCAGACGAGCCGTTACGAACGGTAATGAATGCCATACCAGCTCATATCCTTGTAACACCTGAAACCGCCGGTGAAAAGGGGATGAGGATAATCGGAACCGGGGAATTCTCCGGTGATATTATTCCCATGGATAGAGAAAACTCTATCAGCCTGATCAGCCTTGAACAGAATTCCTCGGTCATCTACACCTCGGGGAGCACGGGAAGTCCCAGGGGCGTGGTCCACACCGTGGGCAATTTCATCTATAGCGCCATGGGGACCATAGAGAGCCTGGGGGTGGATGAACATGACCGGTGGCTTGCAAGCCTGCCCATGAACCACGTGGGGGGCCTCCTCATATTCATGAGGACCATGCTTTCCGGGGCGGCCCTCGTATTTCCGGGGGGAGGCCCCGCCGGGCAGGCCATTGAAGCAACAAAACCGACAATCCTGTCCCTCGTCCCCACCCAGCTCATGCGCTTCATGAAATCCGACAGGCTGATACACATAATGAAGGATATGAAGGCAATTCTCCTGGGAGGGGCGCCGGCACCCACGTGGCTCATCGATTCGGCCCTTGATAACGGCATCCCCATCGTACCTACCTACGGGTCAACGGAATCATGCGCCCAGGCAACCGCTGTCCCGATCAATTCCCCGAGGGGGGAATACCATACATCGGGAAGGCCCCTCCCCTACCGGGAGGTGTCCATCTCCATTGACGGGCGTGTCACTATTAAAGGAAGGACTGTATTCAAAGGCTATGTCAATCATGGCAGGAATATAGAGATCAACACAGGTGATGAATTCATAACCTCGGACCTTGGGGAATTCGATTCCGTAGGAAACCTGATTATCCATGGAAGGTGCGACCAGGTGTTCATATCGGGCGGCGAAAACATCAACCCCCATGAAATCGAGAACCACTTACGGAATATTGAAAACATCATGGACGCAGCCGTTATCCCGGTCCCGGACATTGAGTACGGCATGGTTCCCTGGGCCTTTGTCAAAACAACAGGCCGGCTGGACGAGGACGCCATAAAGGAAAAACTTCGCCTGGCGCTGCCGGGATACAAAGTTCCGAAAAGAATCATAGCCCTGGGAACTGGCGGCGATGAGGATAGCAAATTCAGCAGAAAAAATCTCATGGAACTGGCCCGGTCCATGGCAGGCGGAATGGATGATGCGGAAGACCCTTCTCAACTTTGAAATTCACGGAAATAGAAAAGGGAAGTCCATACTATTCCTCCATGGATTCATGGGAAGCATGAATGACTTCTCCGGCATTATCAGCGGGCTCACGGACGATTTCCTGTGCATTGCCGCAGACCTTCCGGGCCACGGCAGGTCACTGTTCAAGAACTCAGAGGATTTTCATGGGGCAGTTGATTTCCCGTCACTATCCAGGCTCATACTGAAAGACCTGGATACGCTGGGCGTTGAAATGGTGAATCTCTACGGCTACTCCATGGGAGGGAGGGCGGCCCAGTCACTTGCGCTGGAATCCCCGGAACGGGCCGACACCCTTATCCTCGAATCGGCTTTATTCGGAATAGAAGACCAGGCAGAGCGTTCAGCAAGATTTAAAAGCGACTTATCTCTGTTAGATGGAATTGAATCACCGGGCCACTTCAGGATTTTCCTTGAGAAATGGCATGCCATGGAGATGTTTGCAACTATCAGAGGAACCCCCCTGGCTGAAAGTCTTGTGGAACTAAAAATGGCCAACAGCGTGGAGGAGCTGAAAAAGGCTCTTAAGCTCATGAGCCCGGGGAACCATGCCGGCTTCATACAAGGGCTCCATGAAAGCAGGATACCGGTAATATATATCCATGGGTCAGGTGATGATAAATACAGTGTATCAGGGGCCAGGGCAAAAGAGCGAATCCCCAGGATGGAAATATATACGGTTGAAGATGCCTCGCACAATGTTCATGCCCGGCATCCCGGCATTATCGTGAAGATCATCAGGGAGATACTTGAAAAAAAATGAACAGGTGGATCAAATATGTTTAACGATGACCGGCGCCCATCAATCTTAACTCTTGCAAAATTTTATGTTGAAACCTATGCCCTGTATCACCTGAGGCTGAAAAAATGCTTTTCCAGAATCGGCTCCATGCCGCGGATTATGGGGATCAGAAATGTCCATGTGTACGGCCCGAATATCAGCCTGGGCAGCAGCGTGATCATGATGGCAGGAAAATCAGCCCCGATCCAGATATCCACGGTAAAAAGGGGCTCGATTGAAGGCAGGATTGATATTGAAGACAATGTTCTCATCATGGCAGGCGTCAGGATGAACAGCGCTTCATGCATCACCATCGGCAGGGGCTCCATGCTGGCCGGTTTCTCATGCATCATGGATGCTGACTGGCACGATATCTATGACAGGAATATTCCCATCGGGAAAACATCCCCTGTATGCCTGGAGGAGAATGTCTGGGTCTGCGATTCAGCCATAATCTGCAAAGGCGTCACGATCGGCAAAAATTCCGTAATCGGTGCCGGTGCTGTAGTGACCAGGGACATCCCTCCCAACGTGGTTGCCGGAGGCAACCCTGCAAGGGTGATAAAAAAACTGGATCCCGAAAAAATTGTCAGAAGAATATTTTCTTGACACAAAACCGGACATTGTAATAAAATGTATATGATTAAACCTGAAAAAAAAAATTAATGTTCTGGAGCTGATTATTATGAGAAGAGTAATTATATCATCACTCTCCCTGGTCCTTATTTTCCCGGGCCTGTGCTGCAAGAAAGAGACCAAGACCGTTCAGCCCAACGGTGTAGTATCCTTTATCAGCGGTATAGTGACTATTGAAAAACAGGGCGCGAAAACACCTGCCAAAATTGGTGACAATATAACTGAAGGAATGAAAATTATTACCGGCGACAAGTCAATTGCTGATATAATAATAGGTGAGAATGGAATCAAAATAGTTGAGAATACCATACTGGAAATTTCAAAGCTTTTCAAGGACGATAAAAGCGAAGGCGAAACCACTGATCTTACCATGTCGAAAGGAAAAATATTCTCAAGGGTGGGGAAAAAACTGATCAAGGGAGACTCCTTCCAGGTAATAACCCCCACTGCCGTTGCGGCCATCAGAGGGACTGATTTTGTCGTAAGCGAAATTGACGGGAAGAGCAATGTCGCATGCCTCAAGGGAAAAGTCCAGGTAAAGGACGCAACCAAGGCTGACAGCAAGCCTGTGGAATTGAATGCCGGCCAGGAAGTCAACGTGGAAAAGGGGAAAACCCTGACCGTGCAGGACCTCAAGGAAGAAAATCTCAAAAACATGCAGAAAATTATTGAGGATATAAATGAAATCAAGCAGGATATAAGGAAAAAATTCGAAACCCAGAGGGATGAAATAAAAAAGGCGGTCCAGGATCAGAAGGACTCCAACCGTGAGCTCATTGACAAGCAGAAGCAGGAGAACAGGGAGAACATGGATAAGGTTAAGGATTCGGGAAAGGAAAATATCCAGGGCATTAAGAGTGATTTCGGAGATAAAAAGGAAGGGATAGGGGATAGCGTGAAAAAATTCGAAAAGCCCGATCTGAAGGGTGTAAAACCGAAGATTGAAAAGGACTCAATAAAATAGGCTGAGTAATAGTTTTAAAAACTTATGGGGCTGCATACAAACCAAAGCATAATTCGCCACAGAGGCGCAGAGACACGGAGAATTTCAATTACGTTTTACTCAACAACTTTATGTTTAAGTGGTATGCCTGTATGTCAACCTGAATAATTACAATAATGATAATAAACAGAATTAATGTATACCTAATGATGAAAAGCTTGAAAAAAAGAGTACCGCCTGTTCTGAAGATGATCGTGATAACGGTATGTATCTTTATTGCGGTAAATGCCCCCCTGAAGGCCAGCATGAGCGCAGGCCTTTTCGGCGGGATATCGGGTTCCAGCATGGTAATTTTCCTTGCCGATTACCTGGGCGATATGAATGGTTCCCTGGTTAATCAGGCTTCTGATGACGGCCTTCTTACCGGCGAGCTGGGGCTGGGGGTTGATGTTAATTTCAGCAAGCTGGGTTTCCGCTTTGAGGGCCTCATGGGATACTATAAATACAATGTTATCAAACAGCCCAACACAGCTTACATGATGTACCTGGCAGGCGGTGAGGTTTACCTGTCATCGGAAGACCGGGGGAACGGCTACATACTCGGTGCTGGGTACGGAAAATTCAACGGCTCGCAGTGGGGAGAAGTAATGGGGCAGAAAGTGGACATTTTCAAGAACCACAAAGGATATGCTGTCTGGGGAACCCTGGGCCACAGGTGGGACGGCTTTGAGATGAATTTCAGGCTGCGCTACCACAGGTTCACGATGATAAATGAAACAGACCTGGAAAGCTATGAAGGGAGAGACTATAAAAGGCTCAGGAGCGATTATGTTATCGTTTTCCGTATGTGCTACTGGCTGAATTTTATATGAACGGACACATGAAAGAATTGAACCACGAAAATCATTAAATAAAAAACCATTCCCTTTTCGTGATGTTCGTGCCTTTCGTGGTTAAATTTCTTATCCCGGGTTATTTCGGGACCCTTTTGATTATCTTGTTTTCAATCATGTCATGAAAATTGGACAGCAGCTTTTTTTCCTGGCTGTCGATGACATTGTCTTCATTGGCAAGCATGATTATTTCATCGTATTCAGCATTCGTGACAACATTATCATCAATCGCTTTTTTTATTAAATCTAACAATCTTGCAGCGCTTTTACTGGGTTTCATTTTTATCTCCTCTATCAGTACATGTATCAAGAATGGATAATTCTTCCGGCAGTTTGTCAGTCAAGCGATTTTTTATGCCGATTCATTCAAAAAATCATTCACCTGTTCCATGAAAAAAGCCGTGCTCCCAATAGCAGGCAGAAAACTGTAAGGCCTCCAAGAATCATTATTTCCAGGGAAACATCGCCCATTGTGGCGCCGTCATTCATTACCTTCCTGACGCCGTTATTGATATGCGTCAGGGGAAAAAATTTTGCCATTGTTTTGACCCAGTCCGGCGCGCCTTCAAGGGAGAACCAAACCTCGGAAAGAAACATCATGGGCCAGGTAATAAAATTGAGAATGCCGCTTGTGAACTCCTCGCTTGTCCCCCGCGAGGCCACGAGCAAGCCCATGGCGGTGAGGCTGCAGCCGCCCAGGAAAAATATTATGAATGCCGTGGCATAGGAGCCTTCCATCCTGAAGTTAAAGATCATGTGGCAGCCTATCCATACAATGACGAGAGAAAACATCAGAATGAAAATCCTCGACAGCATCTGGGCGCTCAGGTACTCAATAGCGGTGAGCGGTGTGGCCTTGAGCCTTTTGAGAACACCGTTCTTCCTGTATCGGACTATGACATAGCCCACGCCCCAGAGGGCAGAGAACATCATGTTCATGGAAAGTATGCCGGGGAAAAGCCAGTCTATATATTTTATCTCTATCCCTTCGATCTGCTTTTTGTTTATGCGGATAGCGCCTGATTCCGGGGAGAGCGCGGCTTTTATCAACTGCTCGGCTACATATCCCCGCGGTGATGTACTGCTCACCCAGTATGACGGGGACTTGCTCCCGGCCTCAAGGAGAAGATCGATCCTGTGGTGTTTCAGGAGCTCCATCCCTTTCTCCTGATCAGGGAATCCGATGAACTCCATGTATTTCATCTTCTTAATACCGGTAGGGATGTCCAGTGAAACTACGCTTACCTTCCCGGATTTTAAAGGGAATACGCCTATTTTATAAAATTCCCTTGTATCATCGCCGAAGATTACCCCGAATCCGACAATGATAAAAAAGGGAAATAAAAAATTCCATCCGAAAGCCGACTTGTCGCGGAAAAACTCCCTGTTCCTCGAAACGAACATCACCCATAATCTTTTCCAGTTCATGCTATTCCCTCAGTCTCCTTCCGGTTAAATGAATAAATACATCCTCAAGGTTCGGCGACCTCACTGTCATCTCGGCCAGGTCAACATGGCTATCCACCAGGTCCTGGATACAGCTGTTGATATCATCGGTCTGAATCTCTATGAAATTATCCATTTCATATATTGCATAGGAATCCCTTTTCAGTGAATTCCTGATGCTCCCGGCCGGCAGAACAACGGTTACATGGCGCGCGTGCTGGCGTATCAGCCCGGAAGGAGACCCGGCGGCGATGATCCTGCCCTGTTCCATGATGGCGATATCATCGCAGAGGTACGACGCCTCTTCCATGTAATGCGTGGTGAGGATAATAGTTTTTCCGTTCTTTTTGATTGTCTTGATGATCTCCCAGAGGTTTCTCCTGTTCTGCGGGTCCATCCCAGTGGAAGGTTCATCGAGGAAGATGAGAACCGGGTCATTGATGATGGCCAGGGCAAGCATGAGCCTCTGCTTCTGCCCTCCCGAAATCCTGTCGTTATACTGCCCGAGGATCTCACCCAGATGGCATGTTTCGATGACTTTTCCCAGGTCAACAGGCTTCCGGTACATCTTATGAAAAACCTCAAGTGTCTCCCTGACGGTTAAAAATGAGAGGACAGCAGTCTCCTGGAACTGGATCCCTATCTCCTCATTGAACCCGGAATCCCTAAGTTTTCCTTTATACAGGATCTGGCCCGATGTGGGCTTTATGATATTCTCAATTGCCTCCAGGGCCGAGGTCTTCCCTGCACCGTTGGGCCCGAGCAGGCCGAAACAGATCCCTTCAGGGATTGAAAAGCTGATATTGTCAACGGCTACGAGGTCACCGTATTTTTTTACAAGGTTCTGAACTTCTAATATTCCTGACATAAAATTGTGCCTGGCCGCCATAAACATGTTATTTTTTTTACGAAGTCACGTATTATTAAATAAGGATATTCCCCTGATGGCATGCTGAAGATGAGAATATCAGAATTAATTATGTTTTGCTCATGATAATTCTGATATTTTTATGCGCCATGAAGTTATACCAGTTATTTGAAAGACCTAAATTTTCAAGCTATTTTTATCATAAAATCCTGGAGCCTTGAGTTTTTAGAAAAAGAGCATGATTGACCATGATAATATCACGTAATGGGCTTGACAGTATAAAATTTTTATTTTATACTATAAAGGATTGAAACTCAGCCAGGAAGAAAAAAATAGCTCACGGATCAGCACGGATTTAATGGATTGATTATATTAGGACATTAAAAAAATCCGTGTATAGACCTGTGAATCCGTGAACAAATATTTATATCTGAGTAGTTATAGAAAATCCCGAATAATTTAAACCGGAGTACCATATGAAAAAGTTATTATCTATACTCTTAACGATGATGATTCTCCCCATGATTCATGGCGCCTGCAGCAGCCAGAAAATGGGGGCAAAAAAACAGGGTGACACAATGAAACGTGAATCCGGTGAATCGAGAATTGAAGGGGCTTCCGGCATGGCTGATATGGAAATGACTTCAAAGTCCCCGGAAAAAAGAGACCGGGCTGCAGGGAAAATGAAAAAAAACGGAGGCAAGGGCGATGCGGAAGGAAAGGGAGTAACTACCTGGAAAAGGTCCGAGGTTGTGCCCAATACCTCCCGTCTCATGATAGGAGACAGGGAGGAAATCCCGCTGAAAGCCATGCAGGCAAGGATTCTGATTAACGGGTTCAGGGCCCGGGTTATCATAGATTGTTACTTCTTCAACAAGCTCGACAGGAGATTTGAGGGGACCTTCAAACTCCGCCTTCCCGACGATGCATCGCCATACTTCTTCGCCTTCGGTGAAACGTCCTATGCGGCCGGGGACGTACCTCCCGGCCAGATGTTCTATTCACTGGAGCAGAGCCAGGACATGGGCCAGGAACCGTCTGAGATAATGAAGGCGCGGCAGGAGAAATGGACCGGACCGAAAGAGGCCCGCATGGTGCCGAAGGAGAAGGCGGCCTTTGCCTATCATGAGACCGTGAGAGGCCAGACGGATCCCGCGCTCATGGAATGGTCAGGGGCTGGAATTTTCAGCGCCCGCGTTTTCCCCATCATGCCCGGAAAGATGCACAGAATTGTCATAGGATACGATGTAAACCTGCTCCCGGCAGGCGATGACCTTGAATACTCTTTTGAGCTTCCCAAAGTGGCAGAATCGGTCATTGACATTGAAATGGAATACTTTACCAGGGACGGCCAGTTTACGATTACCCCACTCACCGAATCCAGGCAGACCAGCAGGTCAAAAATCTACCGCTACAAAAATCCCCAGGACAGGACCATTACCGTGAGGATTAAAAAACCGGGAAGCATAATGCTAACCGGGGGCGGCTCTGCCTCTGGAAATTATTTTGCCATGCACACAAGGCCGGCAATACCTAAAGTGACCGCTGGAAGTGATGAAACAAGGGCAGTCTTCCTTGTCGATGTATCCCTCAGCTCCAACCCCGACAGGTTCAACATCTGGCTGAAACTCCTTGAAGCCATACTCGTCAACAACAGGAATACGATAAAAGAATTTGCCGTCCTCTTCTTCAACATTGAACAGTTCTGGTGGAAGGATTCATTTACGGCCAATACACCGGAAAAAACCAGGGAGCTCATGGCCTATGCCGGGACACTGAGCCTTGAAGGCGCCACTGACATCAAGCCGGCCCTGGAGGCAGCAGTCACTCCTCCCTGGATAAAGCCCGATATGCCGAAGGGCTGGAACCTCTTCCTCCTCAGCGACGGTTCTGCAACCTGGGGTGAAACAAACCAGCACTCCCTTTCCCAGGCGATGAAAAAAAATTTAAAGGGGTCCCTTTTCTCCTATAGGACAGGACTCTCCGGAACAGATACCGGTATCCTCAACCACCTCGCCAGGGAGAGCGGCGGATCGGTTTTCTCAATCGTCGGCGAGGAGGAGATACCCGGTGCCTCCACGGCCCACGGGCTATCAAGCTGGAACCTGGTGAGCGTATCATCAAGGGGCTGCAGCGACATCATCATTGCAGGCAGGCCCGTATCGATCTTTCCCGGCCAGAACCTCTTCATTGCCGGGAGAATTGACCAGGGCCCGGGCACTCCCGAACCGATACTCCTGACCATAAGGAATAACCAGGGCAAGGAGATGAAGGTCCCCCTTCAGGCAGACCACAGGATAGCAAGCCGGCTAACCTCAAGAACCTACGGCCAGATTGCCGTGGATCAGCTTGAGGAATTCGACAACGCATCGGAAAATTATTCAAAGGCCTACGCCACCCATTTCAGGGTTACGGGGAAGACCTGTTCCCTTGTTATGCTGGAGAGCGAACAGGATTATTTAAGATATAATATCAAGCCTGAGGAGGATGCCCTTGTTGTATCAAAGAACAGGGCTGCGGAAATTATTGAGAACATCATGCAGAAAATCGGAGATACCCTTGGCGACCCCAAAGCCTGGTTCCTTTCATGGCTGGAAAAAATGAAATCGGTTCAGGGGATCTCCTTCGAGGTTTCCCAGGCATTTCTTGATGTTATAAAAGATATGCCGCGGACATCATTCTCGGTCACTCCCCAGCCCCTGAAGACTGAAATCCGGACATGGGACCGGGTACCTTCAGATTTCCAGGTACATCTGAAAAACAAGAAGGTTGAATATGATATCTTTACAGCTGAATCCCTCCGCAGGCTTAAAAGCAGCGGCAGCAATGACGCGCTGAAAGCGCTGAGCTCCCTGGCAGAGAACAATCCCGGCGACGGGGTGCTCATACGGGACATAGGGTATTCGGCTATGGAATGGGGGCTCGGCGCCCATGCCTATCACCTTTTCAGAAACGTGGCTGAGTCGAGGCCTTTTGAACCGCAGACATATCATGCCCTTGCACTGCTCCTGGCCGATATGGGTAACATCGATCTGGCCATCGCATACTTTGAAGTGGGCCTTGCCGGGAAGTGGAATGCCAGGTTCGGGGAATTCAGAAAAATCCTTATCATCGACTACCTGAACCTCCTGAACAAGGTAAAAAAAGGAATTTTTAAAACTTCGGCCGGCAGCTTTGCCCTGGCCAGGCTTAAAACACTTTCAGAGGAAATTCCCTACAGCAAGATGGACCTGATGATTACAATAATGTGGAACACCGATTCCACCGACGTTGACCTGCACGTTATTGAACCCACTGGCGAAGAGTGTTTCTACGGCCACAGGACAACGAGGATAAACGGCATGATGACACAGGACGTGACCCAGGGGTACGGGCCGGAGATGTACATGCTTAAAGATGCCGTCGGGGGCTCATATAAAATCAGGGCGAAATACTTTGCCTCGAACCGCAACCTCGCGAGCGCAAGGACCAAGGTCTACGCAACTATTTATGAGAACTGGGGCACATCTCAGGAAAAGGTCACACGGAAGGTTGTGACACTGGAATACGGCAAGGAAATGCATGATATTGCCACGGTCACCATATATAATCGGGACTATTAGCAGTAACCGGCATGTCGGAACAGGACTTGCCCATGTTTTAAAAATTTTATCAGACACTCCCTTATTCCTGTTAACATGGCGGTATTCTGTGCCGATTATATGATGAGGGCCGGTTTACGGAACCCTTTATTTCATGCATTTTATCATTTATTCATATCAAAATAGTTAAAACTATTATTTGATTTAATGATAAAAATAGTTTGACAAAATTGGTGAAATAAACATAAAAATGATAATTCAGGGAATAAAAAGTATATGTTAGACGATACAAAAAAACTCAATGAAATAATAAATTTGAGTTCAGAGCTGAACAATGTTCAGGATTTGGACATCCTCCTTGATAAAATACTCACCGAGGCGAGAAAAATTCTGAATGCCGACGCAGGATCAATTCAGATCCGTGAAGGCGAAGAGCTGATATTCAGCCATGTGCAGACCGAATCGATCCAGAAAAAGCTCCAGCCCGGGCAGAAGCTCATATACAAAACCTTCAGGACCAAAATAAACAAGGGTTCCATATCGGGATACGCCGCGCTCACCGGGCAGATAATAAACATACCCGATGCCTATGCCATCCCTGCTGACGCGCCCTATAAATTCGATTCGAACAACGATAAAAAATCGAACTACCGGACCAAGTCGATGCTTACCATTCCCCTTAAAAATAACAGGAGTGAAATCATCGGTGTGATGCAGATCATAAATTCACTGAACCCGAACCCCGACGGCCAGGACCTGACCGTGTACTGCTGCGAAGGGGGGCGTTTCAGCGCCGATGATGAGATGATTGCGCTCCATTTTGCCAGCATTACCAGTATGATACTCCAGCGGGCCCAGATGACCAGGGCCCTCATACTCAGGATGATAAACATGGCCAAGCTCCGCGACCCCAAAGAGACGGGCCCCCATGTAAACAGGGTGGCCTCCTATTCCGTGGAGATATACGAAAGATGGGCCCGATACAAAAAAATTGATGAGAATGAGATAGAGAGAAACCGCGACCTCCTGCGTATGGCTGCCATGCTCCATGATGTGGGAAAGGTTGCCATATCGGACCTTATCCTGAAAAAGCCGGCTAAGTTCACCCCGGAAGAATATGAGATCATGAAAACCCATGCACAGGAAGGGGCAATGCTTTTCAAAAGCAAGCAGTCGGAGTTTGACGAAATTTCCGCCATTGTTGCCCTCACACACCATGAAAACTGGGACGGCACCGGCTATCCGGGCCATATAGATATCAGCACCGGCCTCCCCACAAAGGCAGATTCCAATGGAAAGGCCATCCCGCTGAAAGGAACGGAGATTCCAATTTATGGTAGAATAGTCTCTCTGGCCGATGTATACGATGCCCTGATTTCTAAGAGGGTTTACAAGGAGGCATGGGACGAAAACTCAGCGCTGAAGGAGATGAGGCTCATGTCCGGCACAAAGTTTGACCCCGAAATTGTGGAAATTTTCTTTGACTGCCAGGAGGTATTTCAATCCATTGCCAACCGCTATCCCGATGAGGAATAAAATCAGCCCGGATATCTGTAGCCGCTGCTGAA
The DNA here is from genome assembly GCA_009885955.1 of Spirochaetia bacterium. Classification (GTDB taxonomy): domain Bacteria; phylum Spirochaetota; class UBA4802; order UBA4802; family UBA5550; genus VFJS01. Next base: position 58,218 of record VFJS01000031.1, read on the forward strand.
CCCCGCCTTATAAATCGCCTCCTGCGCTTTTAATGAGAGGTTGCTGAATTTCAGGGTGGAGTTAATCTCCGAAATTACATCTGCAGCATAGACCATTCTCTGATCAGTCATGGAAATCTTTACGGGATAAAAGCGTTTCTGGTCCCGGTATGAATAGGTAGTCAATACGGCCAGGTCCCTTCCGAAGACGTAGTCAATGTTCCTCAGCATCGTAAGTATCCTGGAACCCACATTATCGTTGAAGTCGTTCCACTGCATCATCTCTCCGTTCACCTCGATGTTTATGTGGACAAGGAGCTGATGATCCTGCCGGTACCTTATCCTGTTCTTTTCTATGACCTGCTTCCCCACGCTGAGGGCATCCATGTCGTCCCCCCTCCCGGTTTTTACCAGCACCGCCTTGTTCCTGGGGAGCGTTTCAAACCCGTCACCGTAACAGATGAGTTCCTCTGCATGGTCAAGGTGGGAGTCCAGTTCCGCCGGGCTGAGCCTGGCTATCATGCCGGTCTGATACAGGGCATAGGTTATGTTCCATATAACCTGGTAGAGCATGGGGCCGATAAGGTTCCCGGGAATGGAGGCCCTGTCCAGGGTGATAAATATATAGTCCAGTATGTCGGGCCGGATAAGTCTTTTCAGATCGCCACGGTCCTTCCTTATTATTGAAGTGATCTCCCTGAGGAGATAGTTCTGCATGTTCAGGCATGTCTGGAAATTCGTAAAAAAACCGGGCTGCTCACCGGAAAGGAGGTCCTCAGGGGTCTTGTGGTCCACGTAACGCGAAGTGGCAACATCATTTATTTTGTTCAGAAGAAAAAATTCATGAAACACATCCCTGGGTTTCTTCAGATTGCAGTAACGTATCACATCCTCGGAGTCGAGCCTGACGTTTCCGGGAAATATCAGAGTTTCAGCCATGATGTCGGTGTTCGTATCACCCCCGAAGACATAGAGCTCAGATTCACTGTAGGTTTTCCGGACTTCAGCCACCTGGGCCTCAACGGACTTCAGCGCTTCGGCATCGTTGGAATTGTGCGCAGCGCAGCCAAGGCCCCGCGGCGAATGGTGCATGAAGGCGATAAAAATTGCCGGGGTCTCGGGTGTATTAAAATGGGCGTCTTTGACAACCCGGTCTATGCGGTTCCAGAACCAGAAGTTACTTTTGTCCAGGGAAACCCTGTTCCCGTCAGTACGGCCGAAAAGAATGGTGGTAGGGGGATATCCTTTCGCCTTGCTGCCGTGGACCCTGCCGTCGATGCATTTCATTACAATGATCTTCGGGGCCCTTGCAGTGAATTCGGCTATTACATTTCTCATCCTCTCCAGAGTGTCGGAATCGGAAATATTCTCAGAGAGATACTTATGGAAAAAATCGTAGGCTGACTTCATGTAATCCCCTCCCCTGATATGCAAGGATAATCATGGTGATAATGGAATAGATAAAAAATCAAATGATTTTTTACCGATCAATTGATAAATTTAGCTTGCCATGCATGAAGATTATTCAGAAATAATAATTTTATCAGGCATATTAATACTTTGAAAGTTTGATAGATTGAAGAGATGTATAATTAAGCGGGGATATCAAGAGACATGAAAAATGATGATGTCTGCAGGCACAGAAGGCTCCATCTTGTCACAGGAGACCCGGCCAGGCTGAGGTGCAGGAAATGCCACCTGACGATACGGGTTGAGGAGTTATCCGCTGAATTCTGCCCGGAATGCTTCGAAAAGGACGGGGTGAAGAGAAATGACTTCGAAAAAATTGAAATCAGGGAAAAGGGTTCCTATAAATACCGGTGCGAAGACTGCGGGATTATGATAGAGGGATAAAGGGGGGACTGAATGCCCTCACCCGCGCTCTGCGCGCCCTCTCCCATTAGGGCGAGGGCTTCTTTTTTTTTGCGGCTTTTTTATTAATCCTATAGATAAAATGATAAATTGTTATAAAGTCCCAAACCGGCCGAGTAATTCCGATGAAACCTTAAAAAACCATCTGTCCAATTCGGGTAAATCATGGGGAAAATTCTGTACAGGCAATTCGTCCTTTGAAAAGAGCTTCACGTCAAGGGTTTCGATGATATCCCTGTCCGGTGACCCTCCGGTTATTATCCCCTTATAGATAAGAAAAACAACCCCGGCATCCGGTTGAGACTGCACCCCTATGAGCCGCTCTATCTTTATATCGTATCCTGTCTCTTCGCGCACTTCCCGCGCCGCGCCATCCTCCACAGTCTCGTCTATTTCTATATATCCCGACGGCGGAGCCCAGTATCCCTGTAGGGGCTTGTTGGCACGCTTGACAAGCAGAACCCTATCCCCTTCGGTGACAATGACAACGGCTACGGGCAGAGGATTTTGAAATACGATATGCCTGCAATTACCGCAAACCTGACGCTCCCTTCCGGAAACCATTTCATGGGAGAGAAGATGACCGCACTGTGAGCAAAATTTCATGGCCATATAAAATCAGAACCTCCCGGTAAGCCCCATGAAATGTACATCACCGGTTATGGATTGACCGGTCATATAATCAGGGATTCTGCCGTGACGGACAAGATGTACCTCAGGCCGGCATATGCTTACAGAATGATTTGCATCCATGCATACATGGTTTCATTATACAGTTCCATATGTCAATTTAAAAAATGCGCATAGATCCGGCCAACTGGAAATTTACTTTTATCATATATATCATATCACATTTATTATTGACAAAAAATACCGGCCAGCATTATATACAAAAATTTCCATTATAGAATTTTTTTCTATATACAGAATGTACGGTTATTGTCAAAATCTGATTTTAAAAATGTATGATAATATATCATTCCAATTTTTGTAAAATTAAAATCAACAAAGAGAGAAGTGGTTAAATCATGAATATTGAAGGTCCTCATATAAGGCGAATACATGGCAAAAAGTGAGTTTACATTACCTATAAAAGAAAAAAAATCGTCATACCGGCCCATAGTACCTGCTGTAGAACAGGCAATCAGGATATTAATACACCTGGGCAAAAGCACAAAAAACAAGCAGACACTGACTGAAATATGCGGCCACACGGGCATCCATAAAAGTACGGTATATTCCATCTTAAACACGCTTAAACAATTCGGCTTCATAGAAAAAGAGCCCGATTCAAAAACCTATTCAGTTGGCCCGGGACTTGTTATATCAGCCCGGAGCTTTCTCGTTAACCTGGACCAGAAGGAGATCGTCGGGCCTTTCCTGAAAAAACTGGCCGAGGAAACAAGCAGCACTGCCCTGCTGTGCCTCATCAATGCTGAGGACCAGGTGTATGTGGCAGGCAAGCATGAAGGAAACCAGGACATAGGCTTCACAATCCGACGCGGTTTTACCTTCCATATCACCCACGGGGCCATCGGAAAATCTATTGTGGCATTTATGCAGGAACCGGAAAGGGAAAAAATATTATCAGGCAAAAAATTATATTTCTACAACAGGGAAGGAAATATAAACTCCAGCCGATTAAAGAGGGAACTGTCACTGTGCAGAAAAAACGGCTTTGCAGAAGACCCGGGAGAAATGCACAGGGGAATAAATTCCGTAAGCTCGCCCCTGTTCGGCCCCATGGAAAAAATGCTGGGGTGCATCCTCCTTATCGGAAATTATCAGGATGCATTAATCAGGGAATATGGCCGCAAGGTATCAGCAGCCGCCAGAGAAATTTCTTACCGGCTCGGTGCCGATGTATCACAGATATATGAAACAACGAAATAGCAGGCATTAAAATTTATCTGGAGAGCAATGGTAGTATCTGATCAAGGGAGGATATTTCAATATCCGCAGAGAGTTTCGGGAAACCGTAAGGCCACCTCTCTCCTCCGCGTAAATAACATACTGCCATATCCGCTGCCCGGGCTGCTGCGACATCATTTCTGGAGTCCCCTACAAAGATGGTTTCTCCCGGTTCCATGCCTAATGACTTCAGCCCCTTTACAAGCCCTTCATGGTGCGGCTTAAGCATTAAGACATCATTTCGAGTCACCATGTTTTCAAAACATCCATCCAGGCTGAACAAGGGAAGAGCCTTCTGAATGCAGATCCTCCCGACACTTGTCACAAGTCCCATCCTGAATCCGCCGTCCAGGAGCATCCTCAGGGTATTGAGGGTCTCAGGGTAAAGGCTCCACCTTGTCAGGGCATCGGCATCATACCTGTCATAGATCCTGTTGATAATCTCCATGGCGCTGGCGATTTCATGAGAACTCTTTCCATGCGCATGCATCCCCTGCGTCATGTTATAGATTGCCGCATAGTCAGGAGAGTACCCATACCATTCTTTCAGGAAACCGATTTCCGAAATCAGGGCAAAAGTCTCATTCACCGCGTCATCAAGCTTCCATTGAAAATCAACAAGGGTCCCCTCATAATCAAAAAGAACTCCCCTGATTTTACCAGGGGATATTTTCTCTGCATTTGAGTTAATGGAGGTCAACCATTCCACCTGGTGAAAAGATCATGGCTTATTTCCAGATAATCAAAAATCTTTCCAATTGTCTGATGTATAATATCTTCAATGGTCTTTGGATTGTGATAAAAAGAGGGGACTGGCGGCAGTATGTGGGCACCCATGTCAGCAGCCTTGTACATTAATTTCAAATGGCCCTTATGCAGAGGGGTTTCCCTGACAACGAGGACAAGTTTTCTCTTCTCCTTTAATGTCACATCTGCGGCCCGTACGAGTAGATTATCAGTGTAACAGTTGGCTATTCCCGATAAGGATTTTATTGTACACGGAATTACTACCATCGCATGCGTGAGAAAAGATCCGCTGGAAACCGGCGCTCCCATATTCCCATAGTCATGGTTAAAATCCGCCAGATTGATAACATCTTCAGCGCTCCAGTCTGTTTCTATATGTATATTTTTTTTAGCCGAATCCGTAAGAATAAGATGGGTTTCAACATCACTCTTTTTCAACTGCCTGAGAAGTTCGATCCCGTATATAACACCGCTTGCGCCGGAAATACCTATAATTATCTTTTTTTTCATTCAATCTTCTCCATAAAATTACTTGCCCTCACCCGCTTCGACAGGTGCTACACTGAGCTATGCCGAAGTGCTCAGAGCACCGTACTGAAGGATAATTTTATTTTATCTATAATCAGCACAACAAGGTCCCTGCTGTTTATTCCGACTTTTTTCAAACCGTCTTCTGATATGCCGTCCCAGTGCATTCCGGCTGTCACTACGACATTTGTTTTGAATGCAGCCGAAATTGTTTCCGATGCGAGCTTGGCAATTTCATCCTCTTTATGCGATAAAAAACAGAAAACCGATGCCGTTGAACTTGTGATATCAGGGTCCTTCAGGCTTGGCCTGGGCTGCGCAACTGCCACAGCTCCGATATGCGGCCTCTCCCCTCCATAGACGGCTATCAGCAAATCATCCCCAATCGACTTAATACTTGCTTCAAGATCATATTCGCCGCTGACTGTTCTTACAATGGCATCCATAATAATCTGTCACTCGTCCTCAGTGGTTATATTATATCCGAGGTCTTCCAATTGTGTTATAATCTTATTCCTGTTGTCTGATTTAAGGCGTATGTAAAGCCTTCTTTTCCCGGAATCGGACTGTTTCAGGGTAAAAAGACTGTACAGGCTGCCGCCGGAATTATAGATACTCTGAATAATTTCATTCACATGAGTGCTTTCAATAACTTCACCCTCTATGCTGATCCCATGAACATCTTCATCAATCCCCAGGATCTGTGACAGTGAGTTATATATGTCAAGATCGGATACGGTACCGACAACTTCCTCTCCATCCATGACAGGATAGTAACTCCTTCCGAACTTTTTTCCTTCTAAAAGGGCTTTCTTCACTGAATCACGTATCGACATGGTGATTGGATTCCTGACCATGAGATCCTTGACCTTGAGCCTGTTATTAAAATAATCGAGTTCATGAATGCTTCCCGTGGCCGTCACATGATGCGCAGCTTTCATGAGATCACGCCTTGCAAGTATTCCCCTCAGCCTGCCGTTGTCCACAACCGGAATAAACTGCAATTTATACTCGTCAAATATTTTCTTGGCCTCAAAGGTAAGCATATCGCTCTGGATCGTTAACGGCTTATCTTTCCTCATCCAGTTTTTAATAATCATGATTAAGCCCCCGCTTTATTTTGAAATGTCATGGAGCTGAATAAAAAGCAGCCACAGAGGCGCAGAGTATTTCTCTGAGTCTCTGTGCCTCTGTGGCAAAATTCTCTTTAATTTTTTACATGCCCCCTGGCTTGTACTTAAATAGTTATATATACTTCATCTGGGTCGGAACTACGCCGAATTCCTCAAGGCCGAATTCCTTCCACCTGGAAAGTACCCTTGCAACCATATCCCTGTTCATCATGATTTCCTGGGGCTTATCCTTTCCCCATTCATAGGGGGTTGTGGCATCCATAATTATTCTTGAAACAATATCCCTCTCCTTTATATGGAGGGCCGGGTCAAGAGGTGTTGAACGCCCGCGGTCGATAATCTGGGTATCCCTTTTCGGATCATATCGTACTGAGAGGGCCCACATTACCCTGTCCCAATCGTCTGCAGGAATATCTTCATCAACAACGATGACGCCTTTCAGGCCATAGTGGCCGGTTGTTGATGCTATTACGGCGTTACCCGCATGGTTTCCATGGCCCGGATACATGGTCTTTACTGATACGATAGCCCAGAAACGTCCTGTTGAACTCGCAGGGATATAGACCGATTTAATGCCCGGGACTTTCATTGTCTCAAGATCGTACCACAGCGTGGCCGTCCTGTTCAAAGACTGGATCATGTGAATATCATTGATCGGCTTTCCGACAGAGGTTGCCCAGAAAATCGGCTTTTTCCGCTGCAGTATTCTTGTAACCCTGAGCGCAGGTTTCGGAAAATCCTTCCCCCTGTTGCCGGAATAATACCCGGTATACTCACCAAAGGGCCCTTCATCGCGGAGCACTTTGGGGTCGATCTCACCCTCAAGAATTATCTCTGCATGGGCCGGGAGCTTCAACCCGGTGTGATCACTCTCAAAAATTTCAACAGGCTCCCCTCTCAGGGCTCCAACTACATCATATTCGTCAACACCTGCCGGTACAAGGGTGCTACCAGCCAGAAACAGCAGTGGGTCGCATCCGATGACGAAGGCTGCCGGCATTTTTTTCCCCATGGCCTCATATTTTTTCATCATCATATCGCCATGTTTTCCCTTGATGATTTGTACGCCGACATGCTTGTCGTCAAGAATCTGCCCGCGGTAAGTCCCGAGGTTTGTCCAGCCCGTATCGGGGTCCTTTGTAACAAGATATGCCGAGGTGGCTATGAAACGTCCCCCATCCTCGGGATAAAACCACGGGGCCGGATAGTTATTTACATTAATCTTGTCTCCTTCGATTATTGTTTCCATGACAGGCGGATTTTTTACCATCTTCGGTTTTATGAGCTGTTTTGTCGTTGCCTCCATCCAGCCTTTTGAGAGCTCGCACATTGTCTTGTCAGAGCTCTGCCCGAGCATGATTGCCAGCTTCTGAGGGGTGGTGCATGCGCTGATGCAGACCGGCATGTCATATCCTTTCGGATTTTCAAAAATCAATACAGGGCCGTTGGCTTCCTCATTAATTTTAGCGGTATGGGACAATTCAAATTTTACATCAACTTCTGCTTTTATCCTGTGAAGAATCCCCTCCTCTTCGCATTTATCAATATAATCCCTGAGACTTTTCATTTTTAACCTCTCTCTATACTAAAATTTTATTTTTGTTCTCTACATATGATGCAGTTGCTATTAACAGCTATAGTTTCATTACGATAATTTTTTGCCGGCGATAAGGCTCGCGACAATATGGTCCATGGCCGATGATTTCGGCTGGTAGACCGGTTCGTTTTTTTTCTGGCTCCATACGGTTTCGGGCCTGCTCTGAAGAATCATTATCTGCCCGTTCTGCGGAAGGTCCTTGTCGATGGCCCATTCAATATCCATTGGCTTGCCGTAATGCTTTTCAATCAGTTTCCCGATCCTTGCCAGTTCTACGGCTTCCGTGTCAAGAATGCACTGATCATCCCTCTTCTCAAGGGGAATCTCCCTCTTCTCAACGGAATGAGTTTCCTGATTCAATGTGAACAGGCACTCCTTATGTGAAATATTTCTCTTGATTATTTCAAAGGTCACCTTGTTTATAATGAAATGGTCAGGGGTTGTTTCACCGCATACAACACTCTCGCCAAATCCCCAGTTCGCATCTATGGCAATTGTTGATATGTCCCCGGTAGCCGGGTTGATTGTAAACATCACTCCGGCAGTGAAAGACTTAACCATTTTCTGCACGGCAACTGAAATGCCGACCTGGTCATGGGAATATCCCATTTTATTCCTGTACGCTATCGCCCTTGAGGTATACAGGCTTGACCAGCATTGTTTTACCCTGGAAAGGATATCGTCGATACCCCGGATCCATAAAAAAGTATCCTGCTGCCCGGCAAAACTCGCGTCCGGCATATCCTCGGCTGTGGCGCTGGACCGGACAGCCGACGGGACTGCGGGAAAGTTGCAGTTATTCGACAAACATCTGTAATACTCACCGATAAAGTCCTCAAGCTCAATGCTTATGGAGGCATTCTCTATAAACCCCCGTATTTTCGCGCTGGCATCCTCAGCCGCGTCCAGGTTATCATTTTTAACACTATTCACAATCCGCAAGATGTCCCCTTTAATTCCTGCCTCTTCTATGAAGCGCCAATAAGAATCAGTTGTTATCGCATACCCGGGGGGGACGGGTATTTCCGCCTTCAGCAGTTCGCCCAGGCTTGCGCACTTCCCTCCTACCCGCGGAACGGAATGTATGTCGCACTCCTCAAACCATAATACAAATTCAGCGCATCTACTCATTTTAAGCACCCTTTTCTTTTATTCCTGACCTCAACAGTGCCCTTCCCCCGGAATTTTATTGGCACATTGATATATCACCGGTTTTAATCATTACATATGCAGGGCATATCTCTTTCATGTCCTGCATATGTAATAGACATCAGAATTATGATTAACGGAGGATATCAATCCTTCCGGTATCACCGTTAACCCTTATTTTCATCCCGGTCTTGATTATCTTCGTCGACTGGCCTGTCCCTACAACCGCCGGCATCCCATACTCGCGGCAGACAATGGCAGCATGGCTCATGATACCGCCGACGTCGGTGACGCAGGCCTTTATTTTTTGAAACACCGGAGCCCATGAAGGCGACGTTGTCGGGCTTACCAGAATCTCGCCGTCCTTCAGGCTGTTTATCTCCTGAACCGATCTGCAAACCCTGGCAATGCCTTCAGCAACTCCCGGCGAAGCGGCAAATCCTGTAATTTCGGTCACCTTGTCCGGATCCCCGATCTCCCTGAGCTTCAGCCAGCCCCTCAGGCTCTCATTGGTAACGCCCCAGAGGACAATGGTGAAAGGCTCGGTAACTACTTCAGGCGGTGTCCCGAGGGCTTCCGGCGCTTTCCACTCCTTGAACTTTTTAAAAACACCTTTTCTCCATTCGATCTCCTTGGGCCAGTGTATTGCGCCGTAGGGCTTCACAACGCTTGCCCATGCAGTCACAAGGTCCCACAAAGCTTCCTTTATCTCGCCGCGCTGCATGAACCATATGTCCTCTATATCCTTTATTATCCCATGGCTCTTCATAATGGCAGCAACATCCCTCACCTTGTTCCAGAATATTGAATGGAACCAATGTTCGACAAAAAATAAATGGTTTTCAACATAGGGAAACACGAGTTTAGCAGTGCCCTGGAGCTGGTCAAAAGTTTTCCTGTCTTCATCGGTTTTCAGCAGACCCCGATATTCTTTTGTTATGCGCTCCCGGTCGGCCTGAACTTTTTCAAGGGGCCTGTCAATTGATTGCCCTTTCTGGAGCTTCTCAATATATATGCGCATTGAATTAAGCGGGATGTTCAGATCATCATTCCAGCAGCAGTCAGAATGGTACCAGCCGGTCCCTGTTGAAATATAAAACCAGGGATACTTGGCTTTGTCCCATGCCTGGATCCATTTTTTCCCGCCTTCACTTTTCTGCAGTTTTGCCAGGACCGCATCAAGATTATCGCTGCCTCCGACATCTTTATCGATCTTTAATTCAATCGATAGCTTTGCAAGTTTCTTCAGTTCTTCATCGGGCCTGTACATGATAACATCGATACCGCCTACCATCTGGGTAATCCTCTGCAGCGGTATGTCGGGGAATGCCTTGGTGCAGAAATCAACGAATGTTACGTAGGCGGCATACCCGAGGTTGAGAAATTCAAAATGGTACTGCCAGCACCTGATGCCGAGGTCTATCAGCCTGTCATAATTGCTGAGGAGTTCATAACCGGTGGATATGCCGTCGCCCCTTTTAACCCTGGCGAGATCTTCAATATCCGGAAGCTGATCGAACTTCATCGCTTCAAGCTCTTTTATGATATCCTCCATCTTCTTTTTCCACTTTTCCTCCAGGCTGTTCCAGTTCTCAAAATAATAACCTGCCCTTTCCATGAACAAGGGGACCCTGGCGCCAATTTCATTGGGGTCAGCAACGCCCACTGGCGATATATAGATATTTCCGTTTATGATCCTGTGGTCAACCCCGTTTGCAGGGGGTATTTTAAAATATTTTGAGCAGTATTGGGAAAGAGACAGGAACCAGGCTTCATCCCATATAACGTCAAAGGGGTGAAGTGGTTCAGGATAATGAAGCGCGTCATTGAACCAGAACGTGCTGTTTTCATACTCAGCCCTCTCCTTATTCTCGGTTGTGAACTGGTAGTAATAGGGATACATCCTTTCCCATCCTTCAGTTCCGGGGATGGTCTTGATCTCGTGCGGACTTGGAAATTTTGATTTTGACATTTGACCCTCCAATTTTAATTTAAAACAATTTATAAAACCAGAATATTATATTTTACAGAAATAAAATATAATATCAGGAATTCCCATTCAACATCTGATAAAGAACTTTATTTCACCCTGCTGAATACTCTCAAGAATGGTTGATTCAGCTAAATTTTCCAATCCTTGAGTTTCATAAACACATCCACCGCTTTTCCGGCAAATTCCGGTGTATATAGATGAAGGTCGACTTCCTCTATCATTTCCCTGTTTTTGATCTGCTTGTATAGTTCCGCCACAAAAGCTTTATCCGCTTCCGGGTCATAAAGGGGCCTCCCCTCCATATCCAGTGAAGACCATCCCTTTAAAGGAATCAGAAATTTCACCGGACCCTTTGCCCTGTTAAGTTTTTCCGCTATTACCACGGCTGCCTGCCGCAGCTCTTCGGCGGTGGTCCTCACCTGTACTCTGAGCTTGTCCATCACGTACTGTTTCCTGTTTTTTGTCTCTTCAAGCTTTTTGACATTTCCTCCATAACTTAAAAAGTCAAGGCCGCAGGGTGTTATAATAAGCGGTATGCCCCTTTGGCAGGCCGCGTCAAATCTGTTGGCTCCCGGATTTCTGTTCCCCCCGAAGAGGTTTTCTACAATTCCGCCCGAACAGATATCCATAACTCCGTCAAAAAAGCCATCGCCAATCATCTCCTCCATGGCCTTGTCGCCCTCCCCCTGGGCATGGCAGGGAACAACAATAAATCCCCGGTCTTCCAGGAACCCGATGGCAGCCTGAACGCACATCTCTCCAGGGCCGAAGGATGTTATTGCGACAACCGGGCTGTCGAATTTCTGTACCTGCCCCTGTGTCATTTCAACCATACCGCAAATAGCACCGGTGGCATTTACAATCTGCAATTTCAGAAGAGGGTTCATCTTCACGATATCGAGTACGGTATGGTGCATCGTTATGTCCCTGGTGCCCACATACTGCCCGATGTATTTCGGATGCGCAGCCATGGGCGAAGCCATTAATTTCGGGACACCGAAAGGGAGCTCTCTCATGATGCTCGTAGCAACCAGGGTTGCCGTTGCGCCTCCTATCCCGAAGGCTCCATGAACCTCTCCGTTCCGGATCATCTCCCTGACAATAGCCACACCCCCTTTTATCTGGTTATCTGTGGCAATATCCCTGTTGGTTTTGTAATATTCCCTGACCTTTTCTATAGGCAGCCCGCCCCTCAGGGCCACCTCTTCGCATGTAATATCCCCTGAAAATGGAGGGGGCTCTTCCATGCTGAAGTCGAGCAGAATCCCGCGATGCCCCCTCTCTTCAATCATATCCTTTACAAATTTGATTTCTTTTCCCCTGGTATCCAGGTTGCAGATTATTAAAATTCCTTTCTTTTCCCCCATTCCCTAATCTCCCAACACAATATTTTTATACTTATCAGTTTTATCCTTCCTAATCCGTGAGCACATTTCTTCTTCCTCAATGAGTTTTTGATTCCGCTGCATATAGTATATTTTACATAGAGCCTTTCACAAAGTCCCTGAGCCTGAAGCGCTGAATCTTTCCAGTGGCAGTCTTGGGGAGTTCATCTACAAACCGGAACCACCTGGGATATTTATAGGGCGCCAGGCCGGTTTTGCAGAAAGACCTGAGGTCCTCCCCGGTTTCAGGATTATTATCCCTTTGATCCTTTAAAACCACAAATGCCATGGGCTTCACAAGCCCGTTTTCATCAGCATGACCTATGACCGCGGCCTCCAGGACCTTCGGGTGCTCAAACAGCCTCGATTCTATCTCAAACGGGGAGCACCAGATGCCTCCCACTTTCATCATATCATCATTCCTCCCGCAGTAAAAAAAATATCCATCCTTATCAAGGAGATAGGTATCGCCGGTTTGAAGCCAGCCGTCCCTCATTGTCTCAGCGGTTCTTTCCGGGTTATTCCAGTAGCGGTTTGCCGCTGAACGGCTCTTAATCAGGAGCTGCCCGCTCTCACCCTGCGGCACATCCCTCCCCTTTTCATCGACAATTCTTGAATAATAGTCAGGCAGGAGCCGTCCGCTGGAACCCGGCTTCACATCCCCGGGCCGGTTTGAAATGAAGCTGTGAAGGTTTTCAGTTGAGCCGATGCCGTCAAGGATTTCAATCCCTGTCAAATCCTTCCACCGCTTGAAAAGTTCCGGGGGGAGCGCTTCACCGGCCGAAGTGCAAATCTTCAGAAAGGAGAGGTTAACCTTATCCAACTCAAGCTCATTAAGCATTCTCGCATATAATGTGGGGACGCCGAAAAAATGTGTGGGCTTGAACATTCCCATGGTTTCATTGACGGTTTCAGGTGTGGGCCGCCTGTCATCGAGTACCACTGCACCTCCGGTATACAGCGGAAAGGAAAGGCTGTTCCCCAGGCCGTAGGCAAAAAAAAGCCTGGCAGCGGAAAAATTGACCGTGTCCTTATTAATCCCGAATATTTCAACTCCGCTCCTCTGGCTGGTGATGATCATGTCCCTGTGGCTGTGTACAGCGCCTTTGGGGTTCCCGGTGGAACCGGAAGAGTAGAGAATAAAACAGTCGTCCCCTTCTTTCGCGGCTGCCGGAAGGAGTTCCGCACCATGGCCCCGGGTAAAAGACCTGAAAGCCGCCCCGTCATCATCAAGACAAAGGGTAAAAGCAGGTTTATGAGCCGATTCATTTATTGCCGGCTCCAATTCAGGTGAAAATTCTGATGAATAAATCAGTGCGGAGCAGCTGCTGTCCTCCAGAAAAAAACTGTAATCTTTAGCCCGTAATATTGTATTAACCGGAACAGGGATATATCCCCCCTTTATTGACCCGAGAAATGCATAGAAAAATTCCGGGCAATCCTTTACGACAATAAGAATTCTCCCTCCTTTTTCAAGGCCCCTGTCTTTCAGCGCATTCCCCAAGCGGTTCACATTCTCATAGAGCTCCCTGAAGGAGATATCTTCCCCCTTCATAGTCCTGATAATTATCCTGTCACCCATACCAGCTTCAATATGGCGATCAACAAGATAGGATGCAACGTTGAATATTTCAGAGAAGTTAATTCCAAAAGGGGTTTGGGAATAGTCGATGTATACGCTATTATTCATAAAATTTAATTATCTGACAGTAAAAATTCTGTAAATAAAAAATGACTGATATTTATGTATGTGAAATTCTGTATACAATACAATATATTTTTTTGTATTGTCAATTAAATAATGTTCAAACTATTATTTTTTTAAAATAAAAATTTTCTATTGACCTGAAGTTATATTGAATAAACTATTTATCTTTATCAGATTAAGGGGACTTCGAATAATTAAAACAGGATGAAAATTTTATTTTTGTTGATATATTTATAGGTAAAAATCCTTATACTTAATGTACTGGAATGTTTATAAATCAGGAGATTCGATATGTATAACACTTTCATTCTTGAAAATAAAGAACATGTTACCATTCTCACCCTGAACCGGCCCCCGGTGAATACGGTCAACCTGGAGATGCGGGAGGAGCTTGATAAAGCGCTCACTGAAATTGAGAATGACAAAAGCTCCAGGGTCCTTGTCATCACAGGCTCCGGGGAAAAAGCCTTCTGCGCCGGCATGGACGTGAAGGATATTGCCAACCTGAGAAAGGGCCCCTGGGCCTCGGACCTCTGGACAAGGATAGACCGGTTTGCCAAGCCGGTCATAGCGGCAATAAACGGCACTGCCCTGGGCGGAGGATGCGAACTGGCCCTGGCATGCCACATACGGATTATGGCTGATGGCCCGAAGGCATCCATAGGCCTCACTGAGCTGGACCTGGGAATTATCCCCGGCTGGGGCGGGACCCAGCGAATGACCAGGATACTGGGCAGGTCAAAGGCCATGGACATGATCATGTTCAGCCGGAAAATGACTCCGGCCCAGGCCCTGGAAATCGGACTCATCGACAGGGTTTCCCCATCCGGCGAATCGCTGAAAGCTGCCATGGCCCTGGCAGGCGAGATAGCCGCCCGGCCGCCCATAGCCGTACAATCGGTACTGAAATGCATCATAACCGGCCTGGATCAGGGGATAGACAAGGGACTGGAGATGGAGAGGGAGTGCTCTCACACCGTTGCCGCATCGGAGGATGCCAGGGAGGGGCTGATGGCATTCATGGAAAAAAGAAAACCACAGTTCAAAGGTAAATAGCAATTCAACACAAGAGGTGATGATAATGCCGTTAAATCCATTAGTAGATTCCAGGGACGTGAGATTTGTCCTGTTTGAGATGCTCCATGCTGAGACCCTGAACAGGTATGACCTATACGCCGATTTTGACAGGGAAATATTCGAATCCACCCTGGGCCTTGCCGAACAGATATCGGTAAACAGGATTCACCCTGCAAATATTGCCGGGGATAGGGAAAAAGCCCGGTTCAACCCGGAAACCGGAGACGTTACGGCACCGGCGCAATACAGGGAGGCAATGAAAATTTTCAGGGAGGCAGGGTTCCCGGG
Source organism: Spirochaetia bacterium (assembly GCA_009885955.1). Taxonomy (GTDB): domain Bacteria; phylum Spirochaetota; class UBA4802; order UBA4802; family UBA5550; genus VFJS01. The sequence continues at coordinate 73,585 of VFJS01000031.1, forward strand.
AATGATCTTTGAACAGGAACTGGGCGGCATGGGCCTCCCGATATTAATCTCCAGGGCTGCATTTGAATACTTCTTTGCCGGCAGCATAGCTTTCATGACCTACATGACCCTGGGCATGGGGGCTGCCAATCTTGTCAAAAAGTTCATGCCTGATTCTTTGAAAAAAATATATCTTGAAAAGATGGTATCAGGAAAATGGGGAGGCACCATGTGCCTCACCGAGGCCGATGCCGGATCCGATGTCGGCGCATTGAAGACCAGGGCAGTGAAACAGCCCGACGGGACCTACCTGATTACGGGCCAGAAAATCTTCATCACGGCAGGAGATAACGATCTCTACGAAAATATCATTCACCCGGTCCTTGCAAGAATTGAAGGGGACCCTGCAGGCACCAGGGGGATCTCAATTTTCCTGGTTCCGAAGTTCATACCAGAATCCGACGGATCCATCGGGGAAAGGAACGACATGGTCTGTTCCGGTATAGAGCACAAGATGGGATTAAACGGTTCTGCCACGTGCACCCTTAACTTCGGCGACAACGGCAGGTGCGTGGGGTACCTCATGGGAGAAGAGCGGCAGGGGATGAAGATAATGTTCAACATGATGAACGAGGCCAGGATCGATGTTGCCCTCCAGGGACAGGCTGTTTCAAGCGCCGCGTACATGCACGCGGTGAAATATGCGAGGGGCAGAATACAGGGAAACGACATGCTTCAGAAGCAGGGGCCCTCTTCAAAACCGGTTACCATCATCACCCACCCCGATGTGAGGAGAATGCTCCTCTGGATGAAAACACATGTGGAGGCGATGAGGATGCTGATGTCCTTCACCTGCCTGCAGATGGACCTGGCCCATGTGGAAAAGGGCGATGCCGCTGCCGAGGCCGTGGCGCTCCTGGATTTTCTTATCCCCATACTCAAGGCCGGAAGCACGGATAATGCATGGCTCATCACTTCAGAGGCAATACAGATCCATGGAGGCTACGGCTACTGCAGCGACTACCCCGTGGAGCAGTATGCCCGGGACTCAAAAATCCTCTCCATTTTCGAAGGCACTAACGGGATACAGGCAATGGATCTGACGATGAGAAAACTTCTCATGAACCCGGACATGTACAACTACATGGTCTATAAAAAAAGAATTCTGGAAACTGTTGCAATGGCAGAGGGAATTGCAGACAAAAAATATATCAAAGCTGTGAGTGACGGCCTCGGAAAAATCGATGTGGCTGTAAATTTTCTGAACAGAAAAAAAGGGGAAGGCAATTTCAACCATATCCTGTCCACGGCAAAGCCCCTGCTCAATGCCTTTACCATGCTGAGCTATGCCTGGATGCATCTGTGGACACTAAGCATTGCCCTTCCGGCTATGAAAAAAATATCCGGCGGGAAAGTCGGCAGAGACCTGGAAGACCTCATAAAAAATGATTCCGAAGCAGCTTATTACCACGGCAAAATACTCTCGTCCAGGTTTTACCTTGGCTCTGAGTTCATGAAATTTTTCAGCATTGTCGATATCATAACAAGCGAGGAAACGGCACTTCTTGAATCAGAGAGCATCATATTCACAGGCGCCCCTGATGAATAACCTGCACATTCAACAGGCCCCGGTGCTGATTATTGAAACTCAGTTCATAAAAATTCCCTGCAGGCACCGGAAATTTTTAATTTTTAATTGACAATTATTAAAATCTCCCTTTAGCTGCAACTAAGTTAGCATACCTAACAATATACAATAGTATTCATGCCCCGGGATGATAGAAGAAAATGCATGAATATGACATTATTACACAATGGAGGGGCGGTATGAAAAAGCCAAAATTACTGGCATTAATTTCTGCTTTAACATTCAGTTTGATTTTCTCATTTTTCTATACGAAAGCCGATGCGCAGAAGGACAAATCTTCAGGATCGGTAAAACCGGCAGGCCTTGAAACCCCGGTAAACGCAAAAACCTGCTATGAATGCCATGAGACGGTAAAGGATCTTCATGCAGCAGGAAAACATTCAACGGTCAACTGCGCCGCCTGCCACAGGGGCCTTAAAAAACACCTGGAAACGCAGACCCCCGAAACCCGGCCGGTAACCGACACCTCGTGGGAGGCATGTGCGAAGTGCCATGAAAATCAGTTTAAAAGTTTCATGGATGTGACATGGCACAGGCCGGCACGGGATGAAAAATCACAACTCACAAACAGGGCCCCCAACCCCTACTGGGACAAGCTCATGGCAGGACACGGATTTACAAAGGAACACAACCTTACACGAAGCCATAACTGGATGCTCATAGACCACATGGTGGTTGACAGGGCATATGGAGGCAGGTTCCAGGGGAAAAACGGATGGCTCTATTTCCTTGAAAAGGGAAAGGTATGGGATGTTCTCGAGGACAGGTATCCCGATGCCAGGGAACATAAGCCCTTTATCACGCAGAGCGCGGCCGCGGCAAATCCTGTATGCATCCAGTGCAAGTCCCAGGACCACATTCTTAAATGGGCATACATGGGGGACCCGGTAGAGGGAGCCACATGGTCCAGGACATCAAAGGTTGTTGAAGTGGCCAAGGACATCCAGCACGGCCTGAACTGCTTCCAGTGTCATGACCCGCACGCGGCTAAACCGAGAATTGTCCGTGACGGCCTCATCGACGCCCTTACCAGGGCCGACGGCGACACCCTCTGGCATAAAGACCCGAAGAGGACCGGCATCAAGGTGATAGAAATGGGAGTGCGGGGATTTACCAGAAAAATTGCCCTCCTGGAAAAGTATGATACCCGGCTCCTTTGCGGACAGTGCCACGTGGAGTACAACTGCAACCCTGGATATGACCCAAAGATAGAGGATACTTCAAAATACACCGTTACGATGGCCGACAGGAGGACTAACCATTTCCCCTACAAGGATGTCTTTGAACTCTACAACCACTATGTAAACAAGGTAAGTTTCCTTGATTTCAAACATGCCCTCACCGGTGGCCTGTTGTGGAAAGGCCAGCACCCTGAATCAGAGACATACTACAATTCAAAGCATGCCAAAGCCGGCGCAGGATGCGACAGCTGCCATACGCCTAAGGTAATAGATAAAAAAACAGGCAAAACATATACATCGCACTTTGCAGTGACGCCCAGGGTCCAACTCAAGGAGACATGCCTGAAATGCCATAAAAGCTGGACAGAGGAACAGGCCAGGTATGCCATTGATTCAATTAAGGCCCACATTAGGGGGAAGATGAGAAAAGCCGAATACTGGCTCTCGGCCCTGATAGACAGGATAGTTGGCGCCAAAAAGGCCGGATTAGAAGACAAAATTGTAAAACAGGCGCAGGACCAGCACCTGAGGGCCCATATACTCTGGGAATTCTGGACAGCAGAAAACTCAGACGGGTTCCACAATCCTGACATGGCCAGGGAATCATTGACAAGGTCGGTTGATGAATCACAGAAAGGAATTAAACTGATTGATGAAGCACTGGCATCAAAAATCGGCACCAAATAATTAACCGATGTTATGAAATACTGAATAAATATTGCCACGGAGGCTCAGAGGCACAGAGAGTTATTAATGAATGATATAGCAAAATAATGTTTTTATATAAATCAGAATAACTTTGCAGATAAATAATATAGAATATAATTTACTCCGTGCCTCTGTGCCTCCGTGGCTGACTTTTTTTTACGATTTTATCGAGCAGTTTGTAATTCTATAACGTAGATATGAGCGAACTATTTCCCTGCACCCCAGACCTTTTTCAGAAAATCATCCCTCCCTGACCTTCCCCGGTAGAATTTATACCTGACTGGATTCTTGATATAATAATCCTGGTGATATTCCTCGGCATGATAAAAAATACCGGCAGGAACAATTTCAGTAATTACGGGATTCGTGAATTTTCCCGATTTTCCCAGAGAATCCCTGGACTTCTCAGCCTCAGATTTCTGCTTCTCATTATGATAGAATATACCTGACCTGTATTGCCTCCCGCGGTCAACAAACTGCCCGGCGGGATCGGTAGGATCAATATTATGCCAGAAAACATCGAGGAGCTTTTCATAGGACACTTTCACCGGGTCATAGAGTATTTCTACTGCCTCGGTATGGCCCGTTGATCCCGACGATACATCCTCATAGGCGGGGTCTTTCATCTCACCTCCGGTATATCCTGATGTTGTTGAAATAACCCCTTCGAGTTCATCAAAGGGTTTTTCCATGCACCAGAAACATCCGCCGGCAAATGTCGCCTTTTCATAAGCTGCTGTATTTTCCTTTGACATGATTAATTTCCTCTCTGATTGATGCAAAATTACAAATGCAGCAGTAATTAATGCAGCCGTTAATATGATAAATGATAATCTTTTTCTTCTCATCTGTTTATTCCTTTGTCACAGTGAAATTTTACAAATCATCCGCTTCTTCACCGTGCTTAACATTATGAACATATGTATTATTTTTGTTACAGCATTTCCAAAAATAATCTTGACAAAGACCGGGTTAATATTTTTCTTAATAAAAAAGGTTTTCAAGGAGAAATTAATGTATCCCATTCTGTTTAACTATAAGATCATTACCATTGGAGGATACGGCCTCATGCTGGGCATAGGATTTTACGGGGCTTTTATGCTTCTCGAAAGGGAACTCAAGCTCAACAGCATGAATCCCGAGCTTGCCTATAGAATACTTCTGGGAGCGATACCCAGCGGAATAATCGGATCAAAACTCTTTCATATTTTTGAACACATGGACCAGTTCCTCATAAGCCCCATGGAGATGATATTTTCAGGCGCCGGGCTCTCCGCCTACGGCGGTTTCATACTTGCCTTCATAGTATCATTCATAATAATCAAATACAGCAAAGAGAACGTTTTAAAAGTATTTGACCTGGCTGCAGTGCCCATGGCTTTCGGTTATGCCATGGGGCGTTTCGGCTGCCACGTGGCAGGTGACGGCGACTATGGCGTCATAACCACAACATTCTGGGGAACTGCATATCCAAACGGAATAGTCCCGACAACAGCTGAGGTATTTCCCACCCCTCTGTTTGAAGTTTTCTTCTCATTCCTTGTGCTGGCATTCCTCCTTCACATGAGAAAAAGGATAGCACCAGACGGGCGGATTTTTTTCATATACCTCATTCTCAGCGGAATTCCGAGATTCCTTGTAGAATTTATCAGGCTTAATCCGAAAGCGGCCCTGAACATGACCCAGGCCCAGATAATTTCCATCCTTTTCATACTGACAGGAATTATCGGCATCGTACTGATAAATATGAAAAACAGGAAGACTGCATAAACTGAACTTTAGAATCCATTTTAGTAATGCCGTTTTAGCTTCAGGCTTTATTCATTAATAAAAAAATCCCCTACACAGGGGATTTTTTTATAGCATCCGGCCGGGTATTTGTATAAAAATATTTGTTGAATTTTATCATGTTTGATACTTGTAGTATTTTGAAAATAAATGAATGATGTGTTCACGAATCAGCCCGGGATATGGGCATCAGTAACGCTTGCATGATTATGAGAGATTTAATGTTTGAACAACTAAATTTACAAATATTTACAGAAAGAAAAATAATTTAATACTATTATGAAATTTATAAAATATAATTTTCTTTAATGATGCAAACAGGAGTTGTCGTTATGTTATACAGAAATGATTTTATGGAGCCGGCTATTTTTACACCTGAAAATTTATTGCGTGAAGCAAGACGGCAAAAAAAATTGTCTGAGGGCAATGTCCCGGAAATATGTATTCTTGACCCCGATGGCGATATTGTAAAATATTTACTGAAAACAAATCAGGCTGAATTAAATGTATACTGGGCCTGTTATCATACAATTCTTTATGAGTTTAATTTTAATAAATTCAAATTAGGCATAATTGGAAACGCTGTCGGCGCGCCTTTTGCCGTTCTCATAGCTGAGCAATTATTTGTATCCGGCTGCAAATTGCTTATCAGTATGACATCGGCAGGTATTATCAACAAACCAAAAAACAATTCGAGGTTTATTCTCATAGAATCTTCAATACGGGATGAAGGTACAAGCTATCATTATTTATCGCCGGATATACAATCTGAAATTCATGTTGATTTATTTAATAGAATATCGCCGCTATTTAACAAACCTCATTTTTCACTTGAACCAGGGATAAGCTGGACCACTGATGCCCCATATCGTGAAACCGTATCAGCCATAGAAAGCGCTAAACAGAAAGGTGCAATTTCTGTTGAAATGGAATCATCAGCTTTATACGCATATGCAACCGCTAAGCAAAAAGATATCATATGCTTTGCTCATTTAACAAATTCAATGGCCCAGAATGAAATTGATTTTGAGAAAGGGATTGAAAACGGCAGTATTGATTCACTAAATATCATATATGAAACTATAAAAAACTTTTCAGCAATAGAATACGCAATATAAGGTATTGAAAAAAAATATGAAATACAGAGAATCTGGAATGCCTGATGAAAATTTGTGGAATACATTTTTTCATCCGGTAGAAATTCTAAACTTAATGGAAATCAATGAAGAAGTAAATCTATTACTCGATATCGGCTGTGGATACGGTACTTTTTTATTTCCGGCTTCAAAAATCGTCAAAAAAACCATTGGAATTGACATCGAGAATCAAATGATAGACTACTGCAAAAATCAAATTAATAAAAATGGCTATGAAAATATAGAATTGATTGCAGGCGATATTTCTCAGGATAAAACAGTGGAAGTATTAAAACCGGTTTTAAACCAGATTGATTATATAACACTGTTTAACATTCTTCATTGTGAAGAACCTGTGAAGCTTTTAGAGTCTGTTTATAAAATTCTTAACATTTATGGTAAAATTGGAGTTATTCACTGGAAATTTGAGAATACTCCAAGAGGCCCTTCAATGGAAATCAGGCCAAAACCCGAGGAAATTATAGAATGGGCGAAAATTGCCGGGTTTGTTCTAAACAAGCAGATTGACTTACCACCGCATCATTACGGACTAACTTTTATAAAACAAAGGAGAATGGCATGAAAATTGGAATAATCCTGGAAACCAAAGAATATGAAAAGGCATGGAATGCTTTTCGTTCCGCATCAGCTTCAAAAAAAAATAATAGAAAAATTTTTTACTTCTTCCTTTCCAGGCCGTACTTCCTGTTGAATTTCTCTACACGCCCTGCGGTGTCTATGAGTTTCTGCTTTTTAGTGTAAAAAGGGTGGCAGTTTGAGCAAATCTCAACATGCAGGTTTTTCGCCGTGGATTTAGTTTTAATCTCACTCCCACAGGCGCATTTAATTATTGTATCATTATAATCAGGATGGATTCCCGGTTTCATTGTTTTTTCTCCTTAAAATTCTCTTCACTGGCTGCCGATCACAAACAATCGCCGGCCTGAATAATTCAATTATGAATTCATCAATTTAAAGAAAGCCTTGTTATTCTTAGTGGCTTTCATCTTATCTATCATGAGCTCCATGGCTTCCGTGGAGCTCATGGATGCCAGTGCTTTTCTTAAAACCCATAATTTATTAAGCTCTTCTTCGTCAAGCAGTAATTCTTCCTTTCTTGTCCCTGATTTATTTATTTCTATTGAAGGGAATATTCTCCTGTCCGACAATTTTCTGTCAAGGACTATCTCGCTGTTTCCCGTACCCTTGAATTCCTCGAAAATTACCTCGTCCATTCTGCTGCCGGTGTCTATCAGCGCGGTGGAAAGAATGGTCAGGCTTCCGCCCTCTTCAATATTCCTGGCCGCTCCAAAAAACCTCTTGGGCTTATGCAACGCGTTGGAATCCACGCCGCCGGAGAGTATTTTCCCGCTGGCAGGGACAACCTGGTTATAAGCCCTTGCAAGCCTGGTTATGGAATCCAGCAGGATTACCACGTCCATTTTTCTTTCCACAAGCCTTCTCGCCTTCTGGATTACCATCTCTGCCACCTGGACATGCCGTGTTGCCGGCTCGTCAAAAGTGGATGAAATTACCTCTCCCTTAACAGAGCGCTGCATATCGGTAACCTCCTCCGGCCTCTCATCTATCAGGAGGACAATCAGGTATACATCGGGATGATTGGTGGTAATGGAATTTGCAATTTTCTGGAGTAAAATGGTCTTACCGGTCCTGGGAGGAGCGACAATAAGCGCCCTCTGCCCCTTGCCTATGGGGGTAATGATGTTTATTATCCTCATCTCAATACCTTTTGAATCAACTTCAAGGTCGAGCCTCTGATTGGGATAGAGGGGAGTCAGGTTATCAAAATGCACCCTCCTTCTCAGGTTGTCGGGATTTTCAAAATTCACGGCTTCAATCCTGAGCAGGGCAAAAAATCTCTCATTATCTTTTGGAGGCCTTATCTGGCCGGTGATTGTATCACCGGTCTTTAAACCGAAAAGCCTTATCTGAGAAGGGGAGACATATATGTCATCGGGACCGGGAAGATAATTATAGTTCGGCGATCTTAAGAAACCATACCCGTCATTCAATATCTCAAGTACGCCGCTGGAAAAGATCAGGCCGTTTCTTTCTGTCTGAGTTTTTAATATCTCGAAAATAAGGTCCTGTTTCTTCAGGCCTGAAAAACGTTCAATGCCGAGTTCCTTGCAAATGGAAAAAAGTTCATTTACGGTCTTTACTTTAAGCTCAGCCAGGTCGAGTTTGTTGCCGTTTCCGTTTTTACTGCCATTCCTGATGATGGCCTGTTCCTCGGTCAGGGCCTCTTCCTTATCAACGGCCTGGCTTTTTTCTTCACTTACAATTACCGTGTCATTAAAACTTTCACTTATTACTGCATCTTCCGGCAGTTCAGATATGTTTACCTGAACAGAATTCTGATCAGCATCGCCCTGCTGTTCAAAGTCGTTTTTAAGCCTTTGATTAGACTTTTTTGAATCTACTGGTTTTGCCATGGGTAACCTTTAATTATTAAAATTTTTATTCAATTTTCTTGAGGGTCTTATTAATGCTAATAACTAAGTTATTTCTGCTGATACTTTCGACAAGGGTTACAAATACCAAATGAGGTATTGAGGTGCACTAATAATTTATAAAATTCCACACATTAATACAGATGAATGATTGATTATGATGTAAATACAATATTATGTCATTATCAATAATTAATAAAAGATGTCAAGATAAAATATTGATTTTCTCCCGGCATAATAAAAAAAAATTTCAGCTTTTCAAGGATATTCCAAACCTCTTTGCCTTGCTGATTAATGCCTGCCTGCTGATCTTAAGCGCGCGGGCAGCAGCGTTCATATCCCTGTTCTGATTGATAGCATCGGCAATGATCTGCCTCTCTATGGATGCGAGCATTTTATTCAGGGGCATTCCCCTCACGTCAACACCGTTTATCATGGATGGCGATGAGAGGCTTCTGTTCATGTCGCTGTAGATCAGGTAGCCGACTTTTTTATCCTTGCTCATCATGGGCACCTTCTCGTAGTACATCTCCAGGTCTTTGTTAAAAAAATAGAGCTCCTCGTCATTGTTTCCTGAAATCAGATCATTTTTGCTCTCGTCATTGAATGATTTTTCGATAAAACCGGTATCGACCTCGCTTTTTTTCAATTTTTTCAGGCAGATATCTTCGAAGTGGCTGTTATAAAAAATTGTGCTCCCCTTTTCATTTACCGCATAAAGGGGGCGGGGAATAAATTCCAGGATGAGATATATGATCCACTCCATTATCTGCTCATCCTTATTCTCTTCAATCTCGTTCACAGGAAGCAGGTTATTGTTCTCGCAAGCGGCAAAGAGCTTTGCCCTGGGCCACTTGCACTGGACATCGCCGAAGATATTTATTACGACAAACTCACGGATCTTCCCGTGGGGCAATAGCTCATCAAAGGTCATTTTTACAGCCAGCTTGGTTATGAACTTGTCAATCTTGAGCTTTTCAACCCGTTCAATGTCGCTCAGCTCCGATATAACGTCCCTTTTCCTTATTATTCCTATGAGCATGCCTCGCTTTGATATAACAGGAATTACCGGCACATTGTGTGTATAAAAAAGCCGCACGATGTCCTCAGGTCTTCTCCTTTCCGGGTCAAAGGGATTTTCATTGAACTCCTTTAATTCATCCCTGTCTTTATCAATCATATCATCCTTCATTTTAATCCGAGCACGTCATACATGGAATAAAGGCCCGGCTCTTTCCCGGTAATGAACTCCAGCCCTAATACCGCGCCGGCAGCAAAGGTGTCCCTGCTCGTGGCCCTGTGTGTCAGTTCGATGCGTTCGCCCATGCCCACAAAAAAAACCGTATGCTCACCCACGATGTCGCCGCCCCTCATGGCGAATATACCGATCTCATTATCTGACCTCTCGCCGGTGATTCCCTCCCTTCCGGAGACTTCACGGCTGCTGCCGAGTTCCTTCACCGATGACTTTATCACTTCAGCCAGCTTTTTGGCCGTGCCTGAAGGGGCGTCCTTTTTGAATCTATGGTGGGATTCGAATATTTCAATGTCAAAGTTGTTTCCCAGGGCCCCGGCAGCCATTTCCGTAAGCTTGAAAAGAAGATTTACGCCCAGGGACATGTTCGGCGAGATGAGAACCGGTATCTTTTCAGAAGCTTTCTCTACAGATTTCATCTCATCAGCGGATAAACCCGTAGTACCGATGACCACCGGTTTGCCGGTTTTCACAGCGATGTTCAAAAGGGACAGGGTGGATTTCGGCGATGAGAAGTCTATCATGCCGTCAACACCGGCCATGTCCGCAGCATTAATTGAAGAGATCTTCACATTCATCAGTGGCGAGTGAATGATATGGCTCGCGTCATTCCCGAAACAGGGGGCAGAGCTCACATCAAACCCTGCGCCGAGGCGGTGTCCCCGCTCCAGCACTTTTTTCAACACCATAGTCCCCATCCTGCCGTTTATGCCGCAAATTCCAACGATCATTTCAATTTTACTCCATACGCCCTGAGTTCAGATCTCACTACCTCCCTCAGCTCTTTGCCCAGGGGCGTCATCGGCAACCTCATCTCAGACGTGCAATACCCTGCCATCTCCATGGCTGCCTTGACCGGGATGGGGTTGGTCTCAAGAAACATGGCCCTGCAGAGGGGCAGAAGCCTGTAAAACTGTTCCCTGGACTCCGTTATTCTGCCTTCATTATAAAAAGTTATTACTTTTTTCACATCGGCAGGGAGTATATTCCCGAGTACGGAAATAACGCCGGCCCCTCCGATGGACAGAACGGGGAGAAGAAGATTATCATCTCCGGAAAGAAGGGCTATCCTTTCGCCGCAGAGTTCAATGAGGTTCATCATCTGGGCAATGTCTCCCGATGCCTCCTTCATGGCCGCAATGTTGCCGACCCTGTTAAGAAGCTCCTTCACGCTCTCCGGTTTGAAGTTAACGCCTGTGCGGCCGGGAATATTGTAGAGTATAACAGGTACTTTTACCGATTTTGCAACATGCTCAAAGTGCAGGATCAGCCCCATCTGGGTAGGCTTATTATAGTAGGGGTTAACGGATAAAATCCCGTCCACGCCTGCATCTTCCGCCGATTTCGACAGGCATATTGCCTCTTCCGTGGCGTTTGCCCCTGTGCCGGCAATTACCATCACCCGCTTGTTTACAATCTGTACGACCTTTTTCACGAACTGCTTGTGCTCATCAAATGAAACCGTCGGCGATTCCCCTGTTGTACCCATGGGGATGATCCCGTCAACGCCGCTTTTCACCTGCATCTCAATGATTTTTTCAAGGGAAGAATAATCTATCTTCCCATCCCTGAACGGAGTAATTATCGCGGTGTACATTCCTTTAAACATAATCCCTACCCTGATTTTTTTTCATCATGCCCCTATTTTGCAATAATCAATGCAAAGAGCTTTTTTTTAAAAAATTCTATATCAAATTTTTTGTCCGGAAAATCCTCATCAAAAATATACATCAGCCTTACCCTTTCGGCCTTCAGGCGATCCACATTTGAAAGATACCCTACAACCTTAATCCATTCATCTCCCTTTGAAATTATGATTTTTATCCTGTCATTTTTTTTTAATGATTTCTCGCCGATTGTCACATCTTCAATGACTGTATATTCGCTTTTTTCAAACTCCTTTATCTTGAGGAACTGCTCCTCAAGAAGGAGTGTTTTGCAGCCTGTTGCTGCTGAAAAAACAATGATAAAAAATAAAAACTTTCTCATGGCATTCCTGTTAACTAACATAGCATTATTCAATTTCACCAGGGGTGGGAGCATCTTCATTATCGCCCGACGTTCCCGTAATTTACTTACTATCCTAAAAACAGATATCGTGAAATCCATCAATAAAGGGCTGTCAAGAATTAATTTATTTTAATGAAAATATAGGAAAAATCAGAGGCCCTATCATAATGTATAAATCTCCCTGATGTCCGTTTCAGGAACTATATAATTACCCTTATCATCAAGAAGCTTATTCCTGTATTTCTGAACGGAAATCACTTCCATGGTCTCAATATGATGAATTGTGCTGATATTTTTCACCTTTTTCAAAAATTCCCTGTAGTCATCATATGTACCGGTTATGATTTCAATGGTATAGGATGCCTCACCCTGCACATGGAGTACCGAATAAACTATGGAACTTTCCATGAGAATCTTAAGCACTGCCTCGTCATGATGAGGGTTGTCAATTTCTACAAAAAAATGATGCCTCTTGTTCATTTTCAGATAATCGTCCAGAGAAAAATTATCCTTCTGCTTGTGGACATCAATAACCCTCTGGGTCTTCAGCGAAAGAACCGCCGGAATCTGCCCGTTCATTTTTACCGATTTCATCAGGGTTATCCATGAGCCCAGCTGTTCCATGGTGTCAAAGTTTACGTCTATGAGATAGCTGTGCCTCCCCATGACATGGAAGATGGATATGATATGCCTGTTGTTTTTCATAACATTCAATATTTCCGCGTCATCGCCCCAGTTGTGAATAAGAACAATCGCATGAATGACTTCTTTTGCCATAAGCCCCTCCGGAATAAATTGTTAAAATACAATGTATTTATTATTTCATAAAGTCAAGATTATTTCTTCAGGGGAGGATTATAATAGCCCAGTTTCATTAAAGGGCGCTTCTCCCGTAATATTTCAAGGAGCCTGATAATTCCAACAGGGTCCGATTCCTCAAATCCTATGGAATCCAGGTAGCTGTCGGGATCAATGTTCAGGTTCCTTGTCTGTATCATGTTCACCGGAAATTTCTCAAGAAATTTCAGCAGCGATTCCACCTCGCTCTCCATGTCGGTGAATCCCGGCATGAAAAAAAGGTTCAGGGAGACAAAAATACCCGATTCCAGGGCGGTATCCAGGGACCTCTTTACATCATCGAAGGTGAAATTCACCCCGCGGAAATATCTCTCATAATATTTTTCAGTGGGGGAATTAAGGCTTATCCTGATAGAATCGAGTCCCGAATCTATCAGGAGCTTCACCGCTGCGGGCAGGGAGCCGTTTGTATTGAGGTTGATGGTCCCGGCGCCGGTTTTACCCCTCACCATGGACAGCGCCCTGGAGAGGTCATCCGCCCTGAGCAGAGGCTCCCCTTCACACCCCTGGCCGAAGCTGACCACTGAATGTTCAACCCCTGATATATGGTGGAGCATCACCTGGGCAATCTCCTCCGGCGTGGGGAGAAAGGTGAGGCGATCCTGTGACCCCACGGTTCCGGATTCGGCCTCCTGATATGAAAGGCACCCGGGGCACCGGGCATTGCAGGCAACCGAGGTGGGGACAGGGGCTTCGTATCTCCCGAGAAAAAAATTCCTTGAGCAGAGGCAGTTGTATTCCGTTGAGCACCGGGACAACTGACTCACAAGCCTGTTTTCCGGATAACGTTCCAGCATCGCTGCGATTGCCCGCTTCAGTTCCTTCCTGTTCCGGTGGATCCCTGGATCAGACCTGGGGTCATCATCAATCCGGATTGCCGGAACAACGAACTCACTGTCCATGACCGCTAGGCCGGTGTAGGCCCACAGGGGGAGGACGGGGGCCTCTTCATTCCTGAAAAAGGCCGGCAGGTAGGTCCTGAGGTATCCCGACGAGAGGAAAGCTGATGCCGCGGTGATGTCGTCTCCGTCAGGAGAGATGGACATATAGTTAAAATCATTGTTTTTGCCGTTGTAAAATACCGGATATCTCCCGGGAAGGGTATAGAGAAGGCTGCCGTAGGGGAGTTTGATGAGACTGTCCGGTGAAAGCCGCACGGACCGCTTCCCTGTCCTGAACGCCGGTTCCATGCCGGGTACATCATAGACATTACCACTGCTGTCGGCATAGGCAAGGCTGTATTCACTCAATTTCTTGGCCTTCATTTACAGGTGCCTCTAAAAATTAAAATTTTATTATTTGGAGTTTTCTAACTTGTAATGAATTGATAAAACTGTTCTGCAAGTTTCCATCAACTTTTTAAATTATAGATAATCATAGTATATCAGGTGTCAATTGATTTTTAGTTTATCCTATGCACCGATACGCGGGACGCTCTTTCACCGGCTGGTTATTTATACCCTTGTGGTGCACTGGAAGAAACAATAAAAAAAATACTTCACGCAGAGGGCGCAGAGAGCGCGGAGATGAAGAAAGAAAGATTAACCACGAAATATAAAATCTTCCCTTTTCGTGGGGTTCGTGCCTTTCGTGGTTATTCTTCTTATTAAAATTAAGGAACAAATTTTCAATCATATATACCATGCAATCTTATTGTACATATAATGAGCCCAAAAAATTGAACACGAATTTTAATAAAATATAGTGGATTTCTCCTTGAAATAAAATATAATGAGAAACATAAATAGTAATGAAAAAGAGTTATAGCAAAAAATTTAAAGCCAAGGTAGCCAATGAAACCCTTCGAGGTGAGAAGACAATTTAGGAGCTTGCCCAGAAGTATAAAGTGCATCCCAAACTGGAAGGCACAATAAAAAAAATATCTCACGCGGAGGGCGCGGAGATGAATAAAAAAAGATTAACCACGAAAATATCGAAAAACATGAAATATAAAACCTTCCTTTTTCGTGGGGTCCGTGCCTTTCGTGGTTATTCTTTTTACGATTTCCGGGTTCTGCTTTCCCATTTATACGCGGAAATTTCTGGAAAGAGAAAAAAAAATCAACCACACTTGATGAAATCCGCCAGAAAGACTACGTGCTCTCCCCTGGCAGATATATCGGGCTTCCCGATGATGAAGATGATTTTGATTTTGTTGAAAGATTCGGAACACTTAAAGAAGAGCTTGAAGATCAGATGAGAGAGGAAGTCCGGCTCAACAAGCTGATTATGGAGAATCTTGCGAAATTGGAAATGAACGCGAAATTGCATATATTAATCTTAAAAAAAGAGATGTTAAAAGTAAAATATAGTTGCATATATTATACTTTCGGTCTATAAAGTAAAATATGGTTTATTATATTATACTTTGAGGATTTAATGAATATTGATGAGTTTAACGCTGGTATATGGCAGAGAGGGCATCAATACCAGTATTTTTTTCCTGAAATGATCAACCATACTTTTGTCTGGACAGATGAGTCTATTAATGAACTCCTTGAAAAAGCATCCCTGAAACTCGGTGAGCTCAACACCTTCTCCCGTTTTGTTCCTGATACAGATATGTTTATTATTATGCACATTTTCAAAGAAGCGGTTGTATCCAGCCGTATCGAAGGAACAAGAACCAGTATTGATGAAGCTCTCATTGAAGAGAAAGAGCTTAATCCTGTAAAGCGTGACGACTGGCAGGAAGTAAACAATTACGTTACAGCTATGAATAATGCAATTGAAGAGTTAAGTGCTCTCCCTCTTTCAAACAGGCTTATTAAAAATACCCATAAGACACTTCTTTCAAGCGTAAGAGGAGAAATGAAAACACCCGGGAAATTCAGAACATCCCAGAACTGGATCGGCGGCGCAAGTATAAAAGATGCTGTATTTATACCAGTCTCGCATATAGAGTTACCTGAGCTGATGTCAGATCTTGAACTTTTTCTTCATAATGATAATATAAAGGTACCTCATCTTATACGGATCGCCATTGCCCATTATCAGTTTGAAACCATACACCCGTTTCTTGATGGGAACGGCCGGATAGGCAGGCTCCTGATTACGCTTTACCTGGTAAGCGCTGGGGTTCTTGAAAAGCCCCTGCTCTATCTTTCAGAATTTTTTGAAAAAAATAAGTCGCTTTATTATGACAACCTTACGCTTGTAAGAACAAAAAATGACCTGGGGCAGTGGCTTAAGTATTTTCTAGTAGGTGTTGTACAGACTTCAGAGAAAGCGGTTTCAACATTAAAGAGTATTATTGATCTAAAGGCGGATATTGAAGAAAACAGAATAACAAAGCTTGGCAAAAGATCAAAGCAGGGACGGCTGCTTTTAAATAGACTTTTTTCAAAGCCTGTTCTTAATGTGAAGGATGTTCAGGAGATTACAGGTCTTTCACCTAAAGCCTCTTATAATCTGGTAGAGGCTTTCATTGAAGCAGAGATACTTAAAGAGACAACTGGTTACCAGAGGAACAGGGTTTTTATATTTGAAGATTATGTTAAGAAGTTCAGGTAAAGGGGCAACAGCTTATCGTCTATTTAGGCAAATATTTGCGAAAAAGGCTGTTTGGCAAATTGAGAGCGTTATTAAAAAGCAAATATCATTTGAATCTTGTATCATCTCCTATGAAGTAAAGGATAAAATTGTAGTTTTAGGTCGATATGAAGGTGATTATTGTATCCTTATGGATAAAAAGGGTTGTCTATAGTTAAAATAGAGAAAGCTGGAGCTAATCCGGCTAGTTGAAGGTTTCCGACAATGCAGAAATTATATATATGATTGAGAAAGAGGGTATTATAGCAGAGATTTTTTAATGCGTCAATATACTAATTAGAGAATAGGGAAAAGATAAATGATAAAAGATAATGATGAGCAAAAAAATATTTCATGCTAATGCAGCCGACCATAGCATCTCAAATATTCATTTTATTGTTCATTCAATAATTATCGCATCTATTAGTGTTTTATCATCGAAACAAAGTCCTGACCATATAATTATTTTTTTAATTTCAATAATTGGTATTTTAATAGCAATAGTTACAGCTTTTACATTAATAAGAGCTAAACTTTATAGATTATATTGGGAAAGTAAAACAAAATTCAGAGAAAATTACAATAAGTTTTTAGAAAAAGAATTTAATAATAAATGTAAAAAGTGTTTATCAGATTGTATAGGAAATAATTCACGTGAATTCATTGTACTTTTTATTTCAATTATCTATTTGATATTTATTTTTCATAATATCAAATGTACCAACATATAATTTTTGTTAAAAAATTTTAAGGCAGTGTGCATAAATCTTTTCATTTGCCAATGAAAATTGATTCCAGTAAAATTTTTATGCCCCATAACATAAATGGAGGCTGTATGAAATACTTTGCAGTGAACTTTCTGGTTTTTTAACGATTTCCGGGGATTTTATTTCCCATTTATACACAGAAATTCCGGGAAAGAAAAGAGTAATAAGGGGGATATGATGGCTTTTGACAATAAAATAAAGAATGTAGACAAAATACAAAAGGAGATTAACAATTATCGTCCATTGGGTCCTCATACAGTTAAACAGCTTAAAGAATATTATAGAATAGGCTTAACCTATTCAAGTAACGCCATTGAAGGCAATTCATTAACTGAGACGGAGACAAAAATCATATTAGAAGACGGTATTACCATAGGGGGTAAAAGTATCCGGGAACATCAAGAAGCACTTGGACATAGTGAGGCCTATGATTTACTATATACCCTTTATCAATCAAAAGAAATAACTGAAAAGGAAATCAAGGAACTGCACAGGCTTTTTTTCCGCAGGATAGATGAAACAAATGCCGGTAAATACAGGACAGAGCAGGTCATAGTATCGGGTTCGGAATTTGAACCGCCTACGCCGAACAAAGTATCGGCTTTAATGAAAAAGCTTGTCAAGTCTATTCCTTCTATGCGTGAAAACTATCATCCGATAGAATTTGCGGCGTTATTACATAAAGATTTTGTAGAAATACACCCTTTTATAGATGGAAACGGCAGGACTGCCAGGCTGTTAATGAACCTTGCATTATTACAGGATAGTTATATTATAACACTTATACCGCCCACATTGAGAGGTGAATATATTAGTTGTTTGGAGTTATCTCATAAGGGGGATAGTAAACCTTTTATAAATTTTATTTCAGCGATGGTTTATGAGACACAGAAAGATTATTTAAGATTATTAAAATCTCTTGAAGACTGGAAGAAGCCAAAAAACGGAAATAAAAAATAACTGGTTATTTGATGATTTTTTGATGATTTTCCTGAACGGATATTTTAATAATCGACGGGTATTGCATAAAATAAAAAAAAATATCTCACGCGGAGGTCGCGGAGATGAAGAAAGAAAGATTAACCACGAAAATATCGAAAAACACGAAATATAAAATATTCCTTTTCGTGGGGTTTGTGCCTTTCGTGGTTATTCTTTTTACGATTTCCGGGGTCTGTGTTTCCCATTTTACATGGAAATTCCTGGGAAGATAATTTCCATATTACTATTTCTTATCCCCCTATCTCGACCATCCCCTCATCCCCATTTCTTACACCCCTATGGATAAAAGGAAACCCATGTCTCATCATAATTGAGATCATCTCAGCGATGCCGCACTCATGAAATCGGCCATATTCTTTTCAATCTCTCCGTTCCTGAAAAGAAATGAGATAAGGGCATAGCAGGTACATCCCGCATCCCTCACCTCCTTCACGTTACCGGAATTAATCCCTCCGATGGCCACTATGGGAATTTTCACCTCGCTGCAGATTTTAGACAGGACCCCGGTACCGATGCCCTCCATGAGAGCGCCGTTTTTGCTCACGGTATCAAAAACAGGTCCCACAGCTATGTAGTCAGGGTTCTCCTTGGCGCCAAGAACGGCCTGTTCGTAGGAGTGAGTTGACAGTCCTATGATGATATCCTCCGACAGCAGCTTCCTCGCCTCGCTCACCGGCAGGTCGTCCTGGCCGAGATGAACTCCCCCGGCGCCGGACAGATAGGCGATATGGGGGTGGTCATTGACAATGAAAAGTATATCCCGCTCTTTGCAGTAAGGCGCCAGCATGGAGGCTGCTCTGAAAATTTCCCCTTCCTGCGCGCCCTTCATCCTGAGCTGGATCACCTTTGCGCCGCAATCTGCAAACCTCCCCGCAGTCAAAAGATAATCCTCTTTCTTCACATGCGCCGAATCGATTATTGCATAGACCGAACCGGTGAATGAATTCAGATTCCCGGCCTTTGCAGCACCGAGGACCATATCCTTCCAGAGATCGTATATTTTAAATCTGGCAGCCTGGAGCCCTGCATGGTGATCGCCTCCCAGCATTTTTGAGAATTCCTCCAGGGCCCTGACCGCTTCAGCAGCTCGTCCCATATTTGAAGAAAGGAGGTCGGGCAGGGAGTTCCTCCTCTTCTCACCTTCGGTGTCCACAAACTTCTGGCTGTCCCCGCCCACATCGCGGCTGCTCAGAAGGAACCTTTCCGGTATAGCCTTCGAGAACAGGGAAATTTCGTGCCGCAGCTCTTTAAGAATAGCGGACCTCCCGGAATTGAAAACAAACCTCTCCAGATCCTCGCATACCCTGAGCCCCTCAAGAGCCCGGTTTATATTCGCATCGATGGCTCTGTAAATCCTTCTATCCATATATTTCCTGATAAAATAAAATGAGCCGGCGTGAGTTCCTATCCCCCTCCCACGAAGGTGACAATTTCAATCCGGTCGCCTTCATGTATCATCTCCTCCCGATATGCCTGGCGGTGTGTGATCATGCTGTTCTTTTCCACTGCAACGATGTCGGGGTTAAGGCCGTAGTTCATGATTAAGTCAAAGAGGGTCCCGCCGCTGAAGTCCACATCCTTTCCGTTTACCATGATCCTCACCTCTTCCCTCCAAGCTCGTATATGATGATGGATGATAAAATAATGGATGCCGTCTCGGCCCTGAGCTGGCTGAATCCGAAATTGATGCCGGCCCATCCCTCCGAGGCTGCATCACTCAGCTCCCTCTCGGAAAATCCCCCTTCAGGGCCTACCATTAAACTGGCTGCCGGCCGGTCAGCGGCACCCCTCTCTATTTCTTTACGCAGATAGTCCTTCATATCGAGCCCGGCTCCCGGATGGGCGATGATTTTAAGGCCGCTGGTCTTAACTTTAATCAACTCGCTGAATGATACAACCTCATCAACCTGCGGAACTGCCGGCCTCATCGACTGCTTTGACGCCTCCAGAGCAATCTTCCTCCACCGCTCCGCTTTCCGGTTCCCCTTATCGCCCGGGTCTGCGACAACCCTTTCAGATATGAATGGAATGATTCGGGATACGCCTGCCTCAGTGCATTTCTGTACAACAAGATCAAAATTCTTCCCTTTTAAAACGGCTGCGCAGAGGCAGACGCTGACAGGTTCAAATGTTTCGGGCCCGGCCTCAATCTCTTCAGCTTCTATACAGCTTCCCGTTACTGTTAATATCCTTGAAGTAATGCGCCTTCCCGTGGCGTCGCGGAGAAGGATAATGTCATTTACCCTGACGCGTTTAACATTAGCCAGGTGGTGATAATCCTCGCCCCTGATCAAAATCGTGCCGCTGCTATTTTGCTCACGGTTGATGAAAATCTGGGTCACTGCCTATTCCCCCAGCTTTTCCGACCTGAAAATCTGCTTGTCGAACCTCACACTCTCGTCAAAACTGAAAAAATTCAGGATTGAGATGGTGCCGGATCGTATATCCATCATGTCATATCGCACAGGGATTACCCTGCCGTTCTGTTCCATGACCTTCGAGACGGTGAGAAACTTGAATATGGCATTGTCCCGGTCGTGATAGTCAATCCTGAGGGGAATGAATTCATCAATGGTAACATACAGGGTGAGCTGTCCATAGGTCCCTGCCTTGTAAATAGGCTTTAATATGAGCTTATAGGCATCATATCCTTTGATAATTGATCTCCCCTGTATTGACGCGGAATAATTGCTCTGCAGCGGGGCATTGGACATGTCAATGTAAAAAAAGTTGGACAGCAGGATGGAATCATATTTATCGATGCCCATCTTGTGGTACAGGCGCACGGAATGGAGGTTGTAGACCCATATGTCCTCCCCGCCGAAATTGTAGAGTACCTTGAGCTGGTCCCCCCTCTCCTTGCTGCTGAAGATGAAAAGATAATCATCCCTGTCTATGTAACCGGTGAAGTTTACATCAAAGGAGACTCCATTGGGCTTCACATGCTGAAGTCTCCCCCTCATCTGGCCTGGCGGATAGCTCAGAATCCTGTCCACCCTGGCGAGAATCGCCTGGGCATTTACCTCAATCCTTCTTTCACTCTGGGAATATGACGGGGTGCTTATCCATACCATGAGGATGAGCATAATAATTATATGATATCTGTCTCTCATTTTTACATTCACTGAATTACTCACCGGTCTCAGATATATAATATTTATTATCTTCTCCGGAGTCAAGATCAGGCCTCAATTTTTTTGCTTCATAAAGATAAATATGCTTTATCTCGTCTTGCCTGAGCGATGAATTTACATGAAGAAGGACCCGTATACACCCCTGCAGGCCCCCTTTTACCGGTATTTCCCTTGTGCAGAGCAGGGGGGTATAGATCCAGCCGAGTTTTCGCGCAGCCACAGCCGGAAACTCGGCATTAACATCGTCGGTCACTGAAAATATGGCTGAAGCGATATCCTCAACATTAATGCTGTTTTTCTTCAGCATTACCCTGATCAGCTCTTCAGTCCTGGATACTATCTCATCCTTCGTGTTCTCTGTTACAGAGGTTGCCCCTCTGACGCCCCTTGTTGACATCTTACGACTCCCTGTTTTCTATTATATCAGCCCCGATATTCCGCATGAGCCCTGCGAATCCAGGGAACGTCACAGCCGCCGATTCAGCCGTGGTGATTACCAGGTCCCCGCCTGTACGAAGTCCGGCCACAGCCAGGGCCATGACCGCCCGGTGGTCCCCATGGCCCTCGACAATGCCGCCTGAAAGCCTGCTCTTCCGTATAATGAGCCCGTCCTCCAGCTCCTCTATATCCGCGCCGAGCTTTTTCAGCTCATCGTGCATAACCTTAATCCTGTCGGTCTCCTTCAGCCTGGCCTGGGGCACATTCACAAGCCTTGTTTCGCCCTCGGCAAAGCATGCAGCCACTGCAAGCGCGGGAAGGGAATCGGGAATAGCATTCAGGTCAAAAACACCCCCCCTGAGGCTGCCGCCCTTTATCCTTATATTTCTTCTGCCGATCTGAACCATGGCCCCCATCTTTTCCAGAATTTTCACCACCTCCCGGTCCCCCTGGGTATCTGTGAAATCGAGTCCAAGGAGGTTCAGCTGCGAGCCTGTTATTGCCGCTGCCACAAGAAAAAAGGCTGCCGAAGAGAAATCGGCCGCAATCCTCTCCCTGAATGATGGGTAGGACTGGCCCCCTGATACATTGAACTCCCGGTAGTCACTATTGACGTATCTGATGCCGAGCCTGTTCAGCCAGGCAAGGGTCATGGTCACATAGGGTTTTTCATTGAGCAGCGGCACAGTAATCTTCGTATCCCCCTTAAAAAGCGGCGTGGAGATGAGGAGGGAGGTGAGATACTGCGATGTAACAGATTCAATGGAGGTATTCCCGCCGCGGCCCGGCCCGGATATCACCAGCGGGGGCTTATCATTCCCCGATTTTGATGCCGCGCTCCCTCCCAGGTCCCTTATCGATTTCATCAGGGCCCCGGCTGGTCTTCCCTGTATCTGGCTGTCCCCGGTAAACGTGGTCTCCCCTTTCATCAGCGATGCGATTCCCATTCCAATGTAGAGCGACGTACCGGAATTCCCCACATCGATAACGTCTCCCGGTACCACAGGCCTGCCTCCCGTACCGGTAACCGTCCAGAGGTTTTTATCCTCATCAACCTTTGCTCCGAAACTTTTAATCATGTGCAGGCATGAACGCGTGTCAGCCGATTCAAGGGGATGCTCTATGAACGAAGTCCCCTTTGCAAGCAGGGCAAAGGCAAGGGCCCTGATTGTATGGGACTTGGATCCCGGGATGTTCACATCACCGCTTATTTCCGATTTTTTAACAATAAATTGCATATTTTTTTATGATGAAAGCGACAAATCCGGTTGCATTGAATGATACAACCTTTCTGCTGTCAAGAAAAGATTATATTGAATCGGGCATCTTCCTCTTATACACGCCAATGCTGTAGGGGATTACCCCCTTCGAACCGGAAAGCTTGTATAAGTCACTGAAAACAGCCGCATTCTCATTGAGGAACTGCTCAGCTTCACTCCCCGTCTTCCCGAATATCTCACGGTAATAGGATATCAGCTCAATGAAGTCCACCTCAAGCCCGGCAACATGATTCTTCACAGGCTTCAGTTCATTCAGGGTGCAGAATGTCAAAAGGTCATTTTGTAAATAGTAATCATTGTGCAGGGGAGAGACAATCTTCATGAAATCATCGAGTACGCCTTCAATATCCCCCCCGTCCAGGATAAAGCATGACAGGAACATGAGGGAGCCGAACTCAATGGAATTTCTGAACTCGTCTATAACCCTCCCGGTTGAAATAAAATCAAAATAGTCAATGGATATGAGGAGGTCGGCAATCCGCATCTCTATGGGAAAATTCTCAATGTCGCCGTTAATGAATCTGATCCTGTCATCCTTCCCGCTCCCTTTGTATTTGTTTATATAGCTCATGATATTTTTAAATGACGGCTCAACCACGGTAATATAGGAATCGGAATTCAAAGCAATTTCATGGAGGAGTTCATGGTTTCCCAGTCCGGCCTTTACAATGACCCTGGGATTATTAAGGGATATGATATCAAGAAGCTCTTTCTTTAAAATGCCGATCCTGCTTTCCGGTTCAATAATCACATTTTTTTCAAAATCATACTCAACAAAACGGGCAATTTCCCTGAATCTGTTCATAAAAAATTTCCTCTTATTTCAATTCATGCGATGAATTATTATTGACACATATTAATTGCAATCTAAATGATATATCTGTAAGAAAGTTTAATGCCCTTACATCAAATATTATTTTCAAAAAAAAAACAACAAATAAAAATTTTATAAAGAAATAAAATTCAATGAATATTTTTATTAACGCAAAAAAGGGGATAACCTCACCTGAAGTGGAATTTATTTCACGCAGGGAGGATGTTGCCGCAGCCGATCTTCTTGCCGATTTTTCCGCCGGAAGAGTGGCAATTCTAAAAAATTCCATAAGAAATATTGAGCCCGTAGCTGTGGGCAAGGGCCTGACAACGAAAGTCAATGCCAATATCGGATCATCCCCCGACCTCTTCAACCTGGAGACTGAGCTCGAGAAACTCCAGGTGGCAGTGAATGCCGGAGCAGATACAATCATGGATCTCAGCATCGGCGGAAACATACGGGACTTCAGGCGCAGGATCACGGAGAGATCCCCTCTTCCCCTGGGAACGGTCCCCCTGTACGAGACCGCAGTTGAAATGCAGCGCGCGGGAAAGTCTATCATGGAAATGACCATAAACGACTTTCTTAAGATAATCACTATTCAGGCAGAAGAGGGCGTCGACTTCATGACGATCCACTCGGGAATCACCATTCAGTCCCTTGAATCACTGAGGTCCCAGAAGCGGATTATCGGCATTACAAGCCGTGGGGGCTCTATCCTGGCGGAGTGGATGGCGCTGAATAAAAAAGAGAACCCCCTGTATGAATTCTATGATGAAATCCTGGACATTCTTGCAGAATACAATATTACCATAAGCCTGGGCGACAGCCTCAGGCCCGGCGCCATCAGCGATGCCAGCGACCGCGGGCAGATCCATGAGATGATACTCCTCGGAGAACTGGCGCGGAGGGCCCGGGAAAAGGGGGTCCAGGCCATCATCGAAGGGCCGGGGCATATGCCCCTTGACCAGATTGCCGACAATATAAGGCTTGAAAAATCACTCTGCGACGGCGCGCCCTATTATGTTCTCGGGCCCCTGGTAACCGATGTAGCCCCGGGGTACGATCACATAACCTCGGCCATCGGAGGCGCCGTTGCCGCTTCCAGCGGGGCCGATTTCCTCTGCTATGTCACCCCTGCCGAGCACCTGAGGCTCCCTGCGGTAGATGACGTGAGGGAGGGGGTCATTGCCTCAAAAATCGCCGCCCATGCCGGCGACATCGTAAAGCTCGGCAGCAAGGCGAGGAAATGGGACAACGAAATGTCCACGGCAAGAAAAAAGCTCGACTGGGAAAACATGTTCCGTCTGTCAATTGATAGGGAAAAGGCTGAAAGATTCAGGGCCGAGCTGCCGTCGGGGCTCGAAGACCAGTGCTCTATGTGCGGCGATTTCTGCGCGATTAAAAAAAAGATTTAGGAGATATTGATGCCTGAAGATATCAGCCGCTATGAATCATACAAGGAGAGGGATCTTCTTCTCGATTACACTGAAGTTGATGTGGAGAATATCCCCATAATAAATATACAGGAAACCGGTATAGAAAACATCACCAGGATACAGGCGGTAGCCAGAGTGATGAAGATGATAAATGAAAAAAGGGTGCACCACATCATGTGCCTTAACCCATACAAACTTATGAGGATAAAATCAAACAATGATCTGAACATCATTTCTAAAAAGGCCGATATGCACCTTGCCTGCGGCGCCGGTATCGGCTGGGCATCAAGGATGCTCAGGACACCGCTTAAGGAGATGATATCCTCCCTCAGTTTCATGATGGACATTATACGGATTGCCGAGCTGAAGGAGTATACGATATTTCTGGTAGGCGGGAAGCCTGAGATAGTTGAAAAGGCCTTTTCCAATATACGGAAATCCTTTCCCAGAATAAGAATCGTAGGGAGGCATGGCGGCTTTTTTAATCCTGAAAGGGAAAAGTCTGTTATTGAGGCCATACGGAAATCCGAGGCTAATATCATCTTCGTCGGCCTGGGGTTTCCCAGGGAGGATGAATGGATCTACAGGAACAGAAAGGAATTCTCCAATTCGGTGATAATATCCATAGGCGGCAATATAGATATCATTTCAGGAGAAGTGAAAAAAGCGCCTGCTTTTTTCATGGCCAGGGGGCTTGATTGGTTTTACCGGATCCTGGCAAGGCCGTGGAGAATCGGAAGGCTCCTGAGAATCGCCTTATTCGTGCTCCAGATATTATTCAAACGGATAACAATGAAAAAATAGGTTTTCTGGGTGCTACCGTTCATACTTTTTGCTGCGGGCTGAGGACTCCCTGGCATTTCCCAACTCACTGTTTGAGACCATGCAGCGCCCCAGGGTAAATTTACCCATATCCTCACTGGCACCGCAAGTTCTACAATGAATTATGGCCCTGCTGTTTTCAGACCATTCTGATATCTCAACATATCGGGAGTAGCAGTTTCTGCAGAATATTACCGATACATAATTACTCATTTTTCATACCGCCTTCCTGTCGGCCATAAAAGCCAGCATGGAGACATCCTCCCTTCTTTCAAGCCCTTCTGAAAATTCCTGTGCAAATTTTGCGAGAGACTCTATGAGGTGCCAGGGGCTGGAAAAAGTTCCGCTAAGAAAACCCATAATTCTCTTCAGGCCGAGATCGTGCCCGCTCCTGTTTTTAAAATTCATAAGGCTGTCGGATATCACAAGAAAAATATCACCATCCCTCAATTTCAGCCTCACCTGCTTAAGATTCTCCTTATCACCGCCATAAACCGTATGTTTGAACTTGAAGAGCCTGGCTATCCCGTCCCTAATAAGTATGGGATAGGCAGCGCCTATATTAATAAACCTGATCTCCATATTATGCACATCAATGAAACCGTAAAATAGAGATAAATTCCTGAAATCCCCCAGATCTTCTCCAATTGTTTCATAGAGACGTTTCAGCACTGCAACTGGCCTGTCACCCATAACCTTTGAGAAGGCCTTAAGCGAACCGCTCACCAGTGCGGCGGTGAGCCCGCCGGGGATTCCCCTCTTGTGGAGGTCGCACAGGGCTGCAGCAATATTATCTCCTATCCGGTAGAGAGAGTGGAACTCCCCGCCCACCTCCCTTGCGGCTATGGATTTCGCAGCCATGTGGATGCTGGTGAAACTCTCCCTGATCTCGGGGATAAGGGAATCCTGGAAAGACTTCGCGGATTCAAGCTCCACGTTAATCCTTTCCTCTTCGATGGCTTTCTGAAAATAAACCGCATTCTGTACTGCCAGCGATGCCTGATTGGCAAAAACATTAAAGAGCTCCATGTCATCATCGGTAAAACCGGGCCTGTTCAGAGGATTCACTGCCTGAATGACGCCCAGGAGTTTCCCCTTGTAGAGGAGAGGCGTGCATGCCAACGATTTTGTGATGAAACCGGTTTCCCGGTCGAACTTGGGATCAAAGCGTTTGTCCCTGTACACATCGTTCACATAGATAAATTTCCTTGTCTCCGCAACCCATCCAGCTATGCCCTGGCCCATGTGTACCCTGTACTTTTCCACGAGTTCCTTCCCGCTCTCTCCCAGGGCAACCTTGAATACCAGGTTGTTTTCAGCATGGTCGTAGAGCAAAAGGGTACTTGCTTCTGATTCCATGATGTCCTTGATTATCTCCATGATTATGGTGAGGAGTTTCCCCATGTCGAGCGTGGAGTTGATTATACCATTAATATAAACGAGCTTTGACAGGTTGTTAACCTTTCTCTCAAGGTCTGCAAGATCTCCAATATCTTTACTATTGATACTTTTATCCATTTGTCCCACCTGCTGGTCTTACCTGTCCGCTGCAGAATTTTCTGTCTTTGAAAAACATCCCCTGCTGAAAATTACAACTGATTATGCATCACTTATTAAAATAAGTCAATAATAAATTATCCCCATACTTCGAATTTGCCATTAACAATCCATGGTCATCAATACTAATGTAAAAGGCAAATCACCTCTTTTTACTGCCGTATTCTATTGATGCCTTTATGAAGTCCCTGAACAGCGGATGAGGCGCCGTGGGCCTGGATTTAAACTCCGGATGAAACTGGGTTGCTATAAACCACGGGTGGTCATGAAGTTCAATGGTCTCAACCAGTTCCGTTTCGGCATGAATACCTCCGAATACCATACCGTTATTCAAATATGTGTCCCTGTATTTCATGGTGAATTCAAACCTGTGCCTGTGCCTCTCCATGGCAAAAGCCGAATTGTATATTTTTCTTATATAACTCCCCTCATTGAAGTCGCACCTGAACGCTCCGAGCCTCATTGTTCCGCCCTTGTCAAATATTATCTCCTGCTCTTCCAGAAGGGAAATTACCGGATGTCCGGCTGTGGGATTGAATTCTGTTGAATTGGCATCTTCCAGGCCGCAGACATTCCTTCCGAATTCTATCACTGCGCAGTGCAGCCCGAGGCATATTCCGAAAAAGGGAATTTTTTCCTTTCTCGCGTACCTGATCGCTTCAATCTTCCCGTCAATCCCCCTGTCTCCAAACCCGCCCGGCACAAGAATCCCGTCCACATCTTTTAAAACAGACCTGACATTGATATTCTTGCCTGATAAAATCTTGTCCGATTCTATCCTTACAATCTCAATTTCAGCCTCGTTTGCCGCA
Source organism: Spirochaetia bacterium (assembly GCA_009885955.1). Taxonomy (GTDB): domain Bacteria; phylum Spirochaetota; class UBA4802; order UBA4802; family UBA5550; genus VFJS01. The sequence continues at coordinate 102,218 of VFJS01000031.1, forward strand.
GCCCCGTGAACAAGGGCCTCATAAAGCGACCTGTATGCATCCTGCAGCGTGGTATATTTCCCGACAACTCCTATGGTAACTTTTTTCCTTGGATTCCGTATGGCCTTGATAAACTTATCCCACCTCGGCAGCTTGAGCGGTGTTATTTCCAACCCGAAATGCTTCAGAACGATTTCATCGAACCTGTTTAAGTGAAGCATGTATGGAATTTCATAGATTGACCCGTTAATATCCAGCGCTGATATGACATTCTGCTCGGTGACATTGCAGAATAAGGCTATCTTGCTCTTCATTTCATCGGAGAGGTTGGTGGCTGTTCTGCACAGGAGCATGTCGGGATAAATACCGAGTTCCATGAGCTCCTTAACCGAATGCTGGGTCGGCTTGGTCTTCTGCTCGCCTGCAACGCTAATCGTAGGAATGAGCGTCAGGTGTATATTCATGACGCGGGAATGCCCCAGTTCCTGCCGTATCTGCCGTATCGATTCAAGGAAAGGAACCGATTCAATGTCGCCTACAGTGCCCCCGATCTCAACTAAAACAAAATCGAGCATGTCATCGGTGGCAACATCAAAGATCCGCTTTTTTATCTCATTTGTTATATGCGGAATTACCTGAACTGTTCTTCCAAGATAATCCCCCCTCCTCTCCCTCTGTATGACGGTATTATATATCTGCCCGGTGGAAACTGAATTCTTCCTCGATAGGTTTGCCTCGGTAAACCGTTCATAATAACCCAGGTCGAGATCGGTTTCCGCGCCGTCTTCGGTGACATAAACCTCTCCGTGCTGAAAGGGGCTCATTGTTCCCGGATCAATATTGATATAGGGGTCCATCTTTATTATTGAAATTTTATAACCATGGCCTTCAAGCAGGAGCCCCAGGGAAGCTGTAGATATCCCTTTTCCCAGGGATGAACAGACACCGCCCGAAACAAAAATGTATTTAACTTTCTGGTTTTTCATCGATTTACTTCCTGTTTATACTGATAAAAAAAATTGGTTACGCCCCCAGAGACTGACGGGGCAGCCCTTTACCGGTTCTCATGCCTCACCTGGTGTAATAATTAATATCTCACCGCCCGAAGTCAATAAATTTAATGAGGTAAAAAACAAGACTTGACATAATTTGAATATTTTTTACTCTTCAATAGAATTTGTATCAGGACAGGCATTAGTAATTTTTTTTGAGATTATCCCCTTTTATAAAAATACTGAGGTAATTATGGATGAACATAGAAAATATCCCCGGTTTGAATGCAGCATAAAGGCCGCCTTCAATTATTATGAAGGAAACCCGGATCAAATCGGCAATGAGCCGGTTACTACAAAAAAAGGGAAGGGCCTGATAATAGATTTAAGTATCGGGGGTTTGCTCATTGCCACCAGGGAAAGGGTCCAGGTGAACATGCCCGTTAAAGTATCCTTTACCTATAAAAAGGAGTCCCACCTTGTTACCGGTGAAATTGTCAGGACAGGACTTCTCAGGGATAACCCATCGGAAGGAGTGCAGAAATTTTCCAGGACACCGGTCCGGGAGGATGCATATATTGCAGTGAGATTCGACAGCCCCATAGAGGAATTCTGGACCTCAGATGACCAAAATTGATGTATGAAAAATAAATTTATAAGAATCACATCCATCACCGATATAGACAAATCAAAAATATCCGTGTACGACCTGAACAACAGGTATATCGACGCCACGGGGAACCTTTTCGGCCTGAAATACAACAAAATGGAGAAAAAGGTTGAAATAATAAAACTCCTGAGGACACATGCTGAAAATGCCGGGCAGATACAGCATGATATGATTGTGAAGAAGATATCCAATAACCGGTATCCAGGCCCGGGCACCGGCCCGGACACAATAAACGATCTGTTTGATGAAGATCATCTTATCATTGATGAGGATGATTCCAAAAACCCTGTAGCCTTTATAAACAGGACCCTGGCAGCCATGAAGACCCATGCGCAGAGATTCAGGGGCATTATCAACAACATTACCAATTCAAATGTCTTTCCAAGGGAAAACAAGGCCGACAGCATTGAGCTCCAGGACATCTTCAGGAGCTTTGAAATCGACGGAATACAAAAAATTGATAAAATTGTCACCTACCATGACGAACTTAAAAGTTATCCGAGGTCAGTATCATATTACCAGTCAAAACTTGACAAGAGAGGCAGGGATATCATCGATGAACTCGAGGGGAACAATGAGAAGATAATACTTTTCATATTTCAATACGAGATGCTGATCTCCATCAATGAGCTCTACCAGAATTTAAAAAATTTGATAGGAAACCTTATGGCCTTTATTGACAGGAAAGAGTCACTGATTAAAAAGAATATACCCACGGCAGAAAAAAAGCTTTTCCAGGATGCCGTCACCACCATCGAAACAACCATCACTGAAATAGACGGGATAATTGAAAAAATAGAACCCTTCATGGAAATCGTAACCAATCTGGATGAAATCTGATCAGACTCTCCCTGAAATAGAAAAAATAACGCCCCCGTTTTTCGGTGTATCCCTGATGTCCCATGCGTAAAATATTATGATGTCTAACTTTTCATATCTGACAATGCACTTTATCCCGGTCCCTGTCCTGAACCGCCGCTTACCGGCCTCATCGAGGAAATATCCTGAATTGATAAACGGGCCCATATACATGAACGACCTTGAAAGCTCAGCCTCTGCATCGAGCCCGGCAGTGCTTTTCCATCTTGACGCAGTAAAATCATTGAAAAATCCTATGAGGCTGCTGTCATACACATAGCTCCAGAAAAACCTCTCCCCCGATGTTGTGAACCAAAAACCGGCGCGCGGAACAATCCTGATCTCCCTGACCGGAAATAGAGAGGCCTCGCCCTTAATCAATGATCTAATATAGGGTTTACCTGAAAGGCTCTCCCTGCCGCCGGAGAAATGGATATCCAGCGATTTTGCCTCCCTGGGCTCCAGGATAAAATCTCTTGAGCTGAAGCGCAGGTCCATGTTAATCCTGGAGTCGTAGAATCGGCCAGACGGGCCGTAATCATGGAGATGAATGATCCTCTGGCTGAAATAAAAATCTCCGCGAAAATAACCATCCCTGAATGTGAGGCCCAGTGACGGGGTAACCGTGACCGAGGTATATTCAAAATCCCTTGTCTCCCACCGGTCGATATACCGTGCAGTATTGAACTCGGCAAAATAGAAAAGGCCGGAGCCGCCGACGGGAATGATGAGTTTTGCATCACCCTCAGTTCTACGGAATTTTCCGTCCCTGTACCCGGCAATTGCCTGGATGTCAGCTGCTGCGTATTCAAAGGGGATGATATACCCTGCCATGGGTGTGATGCCGTAGATCATATCCATCCACGCCCTTCCATAGAATGTCCCGGCTCTCTCTGTAACCATCACATTCAGGATAATATCACCGTCACCGCTTCTCTCGGGCTTGATGGACAGGGCAGAGAGGCTGAACCTTTTTTTTGCCGCTTCAACCCTTTCGGCAAGAACCTTCTCATTATAGATATCCCCGGGACTGCCAAGGAGAAGCTTTTCTAATTCAGCAGCCGCTGCCCTCCTGTTCCCTTTTATTATTGCGCCGGCCACCCTCCCTTCCCGGACATGGATCTCCAGGAGGCCCTCCTTTTTTATGACAAAATTGTTTACAAAAGCGGCAGTATACCCTGCAGCGTGATAGATGTCTGTTACGGATGTGGCAATGAAACGGATATCTGTTTCACTCAGGCCGGCATCCTTAAATGAGAGGACCGATGAAAAATCGAGCTGAACAGTGACGCCAACGAGTTCAATGGAAATGATCCTGTATGTGACAGCCGCCTGAATAAAAATAAGGGAAGAGAGTACGATGATAAATCTATTTTTCATCAAGGTACTTTTTCTTAACATCCGGCGGAAACTGCATGTTAAAAATCCTTTCATCCATGGGGATGTTGAGGCGGACCCTTCTGTATATTGTGGAATTCCCGGTTACACCTCCCGGTGTCCGCACAAGAACCTCCACCCTGGAGGGGAAATATATTCCCTCGATAGATTCATATCCTTCATAGGTCTCCCGTATAATCTCCACGCCGTCCCTGCCGGTTACAACTTTCCTGTTCACAAGGCCCCTGAAAGAATCTATCCACAGATGTATGGTTACTCCACTCTGCTTATCTATGAGGAGGTAAAGGTCTGATATGGAGAAAAATCCGTATACAGTCCTGCCCATGTTTGAAACCCTGTACCTCACCTCCAGCCCCTTTGAATATTCCTCCAGCGGATTCAGCTTCGGGGCCCCGCTGTCCCGGTGCGATGCGATTTCATACAGGAGCCTGTCCGCCGGATAGTACCAGTAGAGTTTTTTCCCGTCATTGATCACGACCTGGTTTTCCGGCATTGAATAGTCTATGCGGAACCTCCCCCTGCTGTCGGCCCTGAATAATCCTGAAAATTTTTCAGGAGGATTATCACCGTTCCATATTTCCTGGTCTATGTGTGATTCTATGGATGTCACCTTTGAATTATGCTCAACGATCATCTGAAACAGGGAATAGTCGGTAACCGGTGTGCCGACCCCTGCAACTCCATAAAGAAACAACAGGCAGAATAGGATTATTTTTCTATTTAACATTATCATCATAAATAAAAATTAATATTTTTTTATTTTCAGGAACAGGCCATAAAAATATATGGACTAAAAATACCGGCTATAATATATGTAATTATCGTAACTACTTAGCTATAAATAATAGCTCACGGATTCACGCGGATATTCACGGATTTTTTTTAATATCATTATTAGAAACTTATTCTCATTTTAGGTTTATTTTTTTAATGAGATAATAAATTTCCATTATTATCTCATTTTTATCAGTGTTTATCCGTGCTAATCCGTGAGCAAAATTTTTTTCCTATTTTCTGGCTGAGTAGTTACTAATTATCAATAAATCAAAATTTATCCAATTAAATCAATGAAAAAAATTAAAATCATATTCCTCATAACGGGTTTCATCATACTGGCAGTCCTTTTTCAGTCCTTCGGCGTTGAGGCCACATTTTCCAGAATCAGGGCCATCGGGTGGAGGTTTTTTCTCATAACCGGGATATTCTTTTTTACAAACATGTTTCTCACCATGGCATGGTGGATAATTATCCCCTATGATCTGAAAAAATCGGTATTCTGGAAGTTCATGATGGCCAGGCTCGCCGGAGACGCCACCACATCAATAAATGCAATCAGCGCCTTTGCAGGCGAGCCGCTGAAGGCGCTCTACGTCAGGGACATCCTCCCTTTAGAGATAGGGCTCGCGTCGGTGATCCTCGACAGAATGATACGGATTACCGCAGGCATACTCACATCAATGACCGGCATCTTCGTTGCGCTTTTCATCGCGAAGATCCCCTATTACCTTTCCATTGGTATGCTCCTGGCATGCATAATCATGCTCTTCGCCTTCTTCCATACGGCAAAAAACCACAGCGCCGGATTCTTTGAATACCTGCTCAGGTTCGCTCCCGGCAGGCTTCTGAATAAATTCATGGACACCGGGAGATGGGAAAAAATAAAGGCCATCGACCAGGAGATAAACCGGATATTCACCGGCAGGGAGAACCTGAACCACTTTTATATCTCACTGGCCCTCCACTACTTCGCTATCATCATCTCATGCACCCTGGAGATCTATCTCATCGCAGGATTCCTGGAGATCGGCGCAGGCTTCACAATGCTCGATGCCGCGTTTGTCTACATCTTCGGCCTTATCCTCACCAGCATCATCTTCTTCATGCCGGCTAATATCGGGACCAGCGAAGGGTCCTATTCCCTTGCGCTCAGCCTCCTCGGTTTTGACCCCGTGTTCGGACTTTCAATTGGAATAATCAGGAGGCTCAGGACACTGGTATGGTCTGCCGTGGGGATAATAATCCTGTTCCATGCCGGGCTGATGAAAAAGGATAAGGATAAAACGGCCGGCTGATAAGGCACCGGGGCGTTAGTTATTTTTCCCGCCGGTGGTTCTTCCCGGGGGCTGTCCCCTGTTATCCTTTCTCAGGTAGATCCTGATATTATTGACTTCTTTTGCGAACTCATAGTTACTTAGAATATATGGATAAAAATCTTTGGCTGCAGTGAGGGGCACCTTGAAAAGCGCCTGGTCAATAATCCGGGTCTGGAATATCTGCATCCCCCTGCTCCCTGAAGTATCGATGATGGCGGCAGGCTGCTTTTTTTCAGCAAAGATGATAAACGTCCCTTCAAGGGCCCGGGCATAATTTACCGAGGCTTCGTCCCCTTTTTTATAGAGCTCGTCAATAAGGTAAATTGAATTTTTCGGGAAGAGTGTATATCCCCCCATGCGCCTGTTTGAAAAATAGTAGAGGTCCGGGCCGTCGCCCCATACAAAGATGCGGTCCCCTTTTTTAGTAAGCCTCGCAATCTCTGCAGCAGCATCGGCATACACAGGATTGGGAAGAAGATAATTGTTGTAGGTTCCGGCAAGCACAGCCCTTGCCCAGAAAAGGACAGGGCCTTCATTGTAGAACGCACCGGGAAAAAAATTCCGTATCACCGCGTCCTTCACATTCCATGTGAAAAAAAAGAGCCCGGGAACCAGGAGCAGGACACCGGCTTTCCTGGCGATGAATCCCGGCAATTGTATCTTTCCGCCCAGGATGGCCGATGCCGATACAATTGCCAGCGCCGGATATGCAGCCATGAAATAATGATAGTAAAGCCTGGCCCCTCCCCCGAATACCATGAGATAGGTGATTATGGAGTATAGCGCCAGCGCGGACTCTGAGATGGAAGGGAGCCTGCATTTATTTTTCATAAACCTGTAAAAGAAAATTCCTGCCGGCACCCAGAGGACCATGTGCCAGAGGGCAAAAAGCGATTGCCTGTGAAAAAATCTTGAAAAAAAATGAAGCGGGGTAAATCCCCTCCCCTGCGCTATTGCATAATCCAGTTTGAGCTTGAGATCGAATAATATATTTCCCGAATATTTTTTTATAAAAAAATAATCCCAAAAAAAAACTCCGATAACGAACAGGATGCATGCGCCATACGCAGCCGCTATTTTCCATCCCAGCTTTCCCTTGTAAAAGGGCTGATATATTGCGAAAAAAAAGGTCATATAGACAAGGAGTATGATACCATGAAATTTTACCATATAGGCGCCCCAGCACATGAGCAGAGAGAGGAGAAAAAAGACCGGCCTCCAGGCCGGCTTGGACAGAAAGCATATAAAAAAATAAAATCCCGCGGCAAGGGGGAGATTGTAGATTATTTCGCCGTTGGTTGCCATGAACTCGGTGTTAAAGGATGAAATGAGCGCGGCATAGAATAACGATGCCAGCATTCCGGTCCTGGCATTGAATATCTCCCTCCCGGTGAGATATATGAACATCGAGGTTAAAAAAACAATGAGGATCGTGATGAAATGGACGTAGACCCATCCAAGGTCTTCGCTCAAGGAATAAGAGGCCTTGAAGATGAGGTGATACAATGGCTTCTTGCTTTCATGAAAATCCTTCCACGGGACTTCCCCTGCCAGGTATTCCTTGGCCTGTACTATGGCAGCAAGCTCATCGGATGCGTAGAAGTCATTGAACAGGGTTGGTGACCTGAAAAAAAATGCTGTTATGAAAAGAAAGAGGAGAAAGAGCCCTTTGCGGTTCTCAAAACGGTTCAGTATTCTTTCATGGAGAGGCTGCATATAATTTAATCATCCTTCAATACTTCAGCTGCTGGTTGAATTGATGTAAACTGGATAAGGTTATTCCCGGTTGCAATCCTGTTTCACAGAATAAATTTGATTTACCCAATCCTGTCAAGAATAAATCAGATTTAAACCGGTTTGAATTATAGTTAACGTATAATAATTGATAATCAGTTAACTATCAATATTTGTTCACGGGTAAACACGGATATTCACGGATTTTTTTGTATTCTCAGGTATATTACAAAAACCGGCAAAAAACAAAATTCCAATTATTTATCTTTCATAATAGCAATAGACATTTCTTAGAAATTTATTAATCCTTTTAACAGCAATTCTTCTTTTCAGTTATTATCCGTCCATATCCGTGAGCAAATTTTTTTTTCAATATAGTTACAATAATTGACAATAAAAATTGAATTCTGATATTTGCAAACTTATGGAATTCAACTTAAACAGCAAGGATGCCTATGCCGTACTCCGTATAAGGGACTTCAGGCGGTTTCTTTCCGCCAGGTTTCTGCTTACCTTTGCGGTACAGATGCAGTCGGTCATTATCGGATGGCAGGTGTATGCCCTCACCGGCGATCCCCTGTCTCTGGGCCTCATAGGCCTGTCTGAAGTTGTACCCTTTTTAAGCATAGCCCTCTATGCCGGCCATATGGCTGATAAATTCAACCGGAAAAAAATTATTTTAATCTCTGAATCTGTTTATTTTTTCTGTGCCGTTGCCCTGCTAGTCATATCTGTTTTTTATACTGATTTGATGAAACAATCAGGCCCATGGCCCATATACCTGACAATAATGATTACAGGCTTTGCGCGCGGTTTTATTTTTCCTGCCATGAACGCCTTCGGGACGCAGCTTGTTAACAAAGAATTGTTCGGCAATGCCTCCACCTGGGGGAGCATCACCTGGCATACGGCCGCGGTGAGCGGGCCTGCCATCGGCGGCCTTGTCTATGGTTTCCTGGGAATGGAATCCGCTTACTTCACAGTAATAGCATTTACCGCCTTCAGTTTCATTTATTTTTCCTTGATTAAAAACAGGGTGTTCACCCGGTCAAATATTGAGGAGAGTGTCTGGCAGAGCCTTACTGCCGGTGTCCGCTTCGTATTCAACAACCGGATCCTCCTATCGGCAATTTCGCTGGACATGTTTGCAGTGCTCTTCGGCGGCGCAGTTGCGGTGCTGCCGGTATTTGCAGCTGAAGTATTCCATGTGGGCGCTGAGGGCCTTGGAATTCTCAGGGCCGCGCCTGCGGCCGGTTCCATTATCATGTCCTTTATACTGGTATATAATCCGCCCTTTGATGCGGCCGGGCGGAACCTTTTACTCTGCGTCTTCGGTTTCGGCCTGACAATCATCGCCTTTGCCCTGGCGGAAAACTTTTACCTTGCTGTCATCATCCTTGCCTTCAGCGGATTATTCGATAACGTGAGTGTAATCATACGGGGCACCATCATCCAGATCTACACTCCCGACGAAATGCGCGGCAGGGTCTCTTCGGTTAACAGCATATTCATCGGTTCCTCCAATGAACTGGGCTCCTTTGAATCGGGCGTCGCTGCAAGGCTGATGGGGCTCATCCCCTCGGTCATATTCGGAGGCACCATGACCCTGGCAGTGGTATTCATGGTGAACAGGATTGCACCGGGGCTCCGGAGGCTCAGGTTGTAGGGCCCCGGGGCCGGAGATGATTCACGCGGAGACGCGGAGGCGCAGTGACAATTTCTTTGTAAAGCGGAATTTCCCATCCCTGTTTTCTGGTAATTAATTTAAAAAAATTCTTGTGATAAATTCCGCATCGGTATATTATCTCCTAACCGGATACGTAATCCTTATCTTAAAAACTGATAATGCTGAAGATCAGTACCCCTTTTTCCAGGAGGATAATATGAGGCTATTGAAGGCTATTCCCTTTTTTTTGATTCTTCTTTATTTTCTGCCCATTGCTGCTGCGGCTGATTATGATTCCCGGGCATACCTCAATGAATTGACTGCATTAATCAAAATCACGGGCAACGCAAAGGAGGGCCAGGCTCTCCACACCCGGGCCATGGAGAGCCACGGGAAAAAAAAGTATGAGGACTCGGAAAAACTGTGGTATCTGGCTGCCAAGGCAGATCCCGGATGGGTGGAGGCCTACTTCAACCTAGCCTGCTCCACAACCCTGCAGGGGAAGATTATTGTCGCCCTGGGGTACGTGGAATTAGCCCTGGCAATGGACAGTGCGAAGACCCTCCCCTGGGTGATGAACGACCCGGACCTTGCAGGTTTGAGAACATATGCAAAATACTTCCAGCTTGTGGAAACCTATTCAGCCAAAAACCGGGCTTCCGGCAGCAATGCGACCCCCGGCGGCAGTCACTGGATTGCCGAAGTCCTGGGCAAGACATTCACCTACCGGTTCCGCGGCCCCGATTATACACGGGAAATGGAGATCACCCTGAAGCCCGAAGGGCAGATGAGCGTCACCGGGGAGAGTACCGACAGCATGCCCAGCCGCTGCCGGGTGACCGGGGGAAACTGGTCTATACAGAATGAAGGCCTGAGAATAGTAATTTACCTTGAAGGAAGATGCTACGTCGATTCATCCGTGTATATTCCACGGTCAAAAGACGATTTCATGGAGATGTTTTCCGGTGATCATGGCCCGTCCAATCCCGGCAGGTATTACAACTGGGGGAAGTATGAATAAATGACCCCGATAAAAAAGTCTAACATTTAATTCCAGAAAATATTCATGGAATTTATAAAAAACGACGGGCAGCAGCATGAATATTCTGAAAAAAGGAATTGACAACGTTTCAAAGAATATCAAATAAACGATTCAGTGCTGTAAGCACGCAATAAAAAAGCATGGCCATACATGGAATGAAAGGCATGCCGGCTTTTTTTTGAGGAGGATCATGTTGATAAAAATAGTAATAACAGTTCTGGCCATTACATGTTCCATGCTCTCACTGCAGGCACAGAACATCGTTACCCCGGGAGACGTGAAGACAAAACCACTGGTTTCCATTAACCCCGAGGAGGATGCCGTAATCAATGCCTTTGTCTCCCTTGGTTACTACCGGTGGATGATGATCAGCGAATCGGATTACATGGGACTCTTCACAGGGAAAGCGGCGGGAGCCGGGTTTTCTCATGACGCCGAACCCATTGTCCTGAAACGGTACGGGGTCAAGACAAATGTTTTATTCATGAAATTCGGCATGGATTATTTTTCCGACAAGCTCTCACTCCCCCAGGCAAAGACGGGCAGCGAAGATGTGGATGCATCAAGGGATGAAAAGGCACGGCAGCTCAAGCTTCTGGGCGGTGTAAAGCTCGGCCCCTTCGTCATCGAGACCAATGTTATTTTCCGGGAGTTCAACAGCACCATCACTTCCAAGGGGTACCGGGACTACAACGGGACCGTGACCCCGCTCATCTACTATCCCAAAGACGGAAACCCCGTCTCCCTTGCCCCCGGGGACAAGGCATCGTGGTATACAAAATACCGGGAGTATGACATCCGGCTTGTTATGCCATCAAGATATTTCTCCGCGTATGCGGGGGTGAAGTACATGGTGTTTGATGCTCCGTCGAGCATGTCAATCAATTACGATTCATGGACCCCGCCCTATACTTTCGTATACGGCTCAGGAGACGTTCTTGCATTTACCAGGAACAGGATAGCAAATGCCTTTATCGGATTTGACTCTGATATACCTGTGGGGCCAAATCTTTTCTGGCATATGGGCTTTCCGATTTCTTTCGCGCTTCCCGGCGGATACAGCGTAAAAAGCGGGCTCTTCAAATCGCAAAAACCCCCACTTCTCGACTACAGCAGCATCTCGGTTTCCTCCCTGGGCGACCTGTCCCTCCAGTTCCGGACCGCTTTTTTCAGCATGAAAGCCGGGGCGGAATACGGATTCTACTATTCTCATGTAACTCCCCGGAATCCGATTCTTAAACAGAATGTCTCTTTTTACGATACGTTAACTCATACAACCATGAATGTACCGGCAGGTGAAAAGGTGGATATAACTATCAGCAGGATAGAGCTCTTCTGGGGACTCTACTTCTCCGCGAGCCTTTACTTTTAAAGGGGATCAACCGGGGCGATACGACAATTACCAGCTCCTGTTCAACCAGCGCCGGAATTTTGTTGGGCAGTGTGCAACAGGGAACCATACTTTCATTAAAGAAACATTGGAGTCTGATAGTCATTCTTTTCTCCAAGAGTTATTTTAATTTTTATGAGAAGATAAACCGCACATCACATCAAATAACAGGAACTATTTGAGAGTCTTACCTTGCTTTGTCAATAAAAATAATTCCTTCAGGAATACCTGGAACAAAAAAAATTCAGTGAAAATCAATTAAAATGGGATATTTCTAATTTTTAACCGCTATTTGTGTTTTTCATTATGGAAACCGCTATTTTATGCCTTGTATATGACCTTTCCGCTCTTCAATATGCTCTCAAGAAATCCGCTCCTGTTATTATTACTTACAATAATTTTTGATTTAATATTGAGCGATATTAATATATTTGCCAACCGATCATCCATTAAATCCTCGAAGGAAATGATAGAGGAAAGATAAAAAATTATTTATCCTCACATTCTCTGGGGAGCAATCTGATAAAAAATTCAATTTTATTGAATTTTGAAAAACCATGTATACAAAAAATAACAATAAAATGAAATAACAATTGACTAATATTTCTTTACCATTACAATTTAATTGAAACAATTTAAGGATATAATTATGAATGCCGTTGATGAAAAAATCGCACTGGAATTTAAAGGGGAATTATTAAAAAAAATCCCGATTAAAGATTTCAAGATCTTTGGTTCACGGGCATTTGGAAACAATTATGAAGATTCCGACATGGATATCTACATCAAGGTACAAACATTAACCAGAGATATTAAGCGATTAATATTCGATATAGCATGGAGAGTCGGATATGATAATAACATCGTAATCTCTCCATTAATTTATTCTACGGATGAAATTGAAAATTCTCCTCTAAGATCATCTCAAATTATAAAAAACATAAATCAGAATGGAATTACCTTATGACCGATAATGAAGCATTATATCTTTATCGTCTGACTCAGGCTGCAGAGACCCTTGATGACATCCAGAGAATGATTGTTGATAATTACTCCCCCCGTTCAATAATAAACAGATCCTATTATGTCATGTTCTATTCCATCCTTGCATTATGTATCAAAGCAGAGACAAATATTAAAAGTTCAAAGCATTCAGGAATAATTTCTCTTTTTGATAAAGAATTCATAAACAAAGGAATTTTTGAGAAAAAGTATTCAAAAATGCTTCATATAATTTTTGACCTCAGACACGAATCTGACTACAAAGAACTATCTGATGCTACAGTAGAAGATGCCAGAGATTGCGTGAATATGGCGGGTGAATTTTATCAAGCAATTAATGATTATATTGTTTAACCATTGAACTTTTAAATGGTTTATACTCTACTGTCACAGGAGAACACAAGTCAGAAAAAAATTTTCGTGCCTTTCGTGGTTATTCTTCCAAATAAATATACTCCCTCCAATTCCTTGACAAAACCATTGAAACATTAATAATGTACCCATGATACTGAAACATGTGGCAGAATGCTTCCGGAATTCCGATGAATTCACCCCCCTGCGCCGTTGGAGCAACGGGCCCCTGTCAATAGAAGGGGTCCCTCCATCCTCGGGCCCCATCATCGCATCGTCCCTCTTCCTGGAAAAGGAATGCCAGGTGGTGGTGGTGACTGAAAATTCCCAGAAAATGAATGACACCTATCTCGATATCACCTGTTTTATCGATGAATCCCTTGTCACCATGCTCCCTTCATGGGAAACACTCCCCTACGAATTTGTCTCCCCGCCGCTCCAGACCGAACGGGAAAGGATAACGGCACTGTATAAAATTCTTTCAGGATCGCCATGCATCATAGTAACGACCGTGGAATCTCTCATGAGAAAGCTGCCGGACAAAAGCTATTTTATCAAACGGGGAGTGACGCTTAAAAAAGACGACGAATATCCCTTTGATGACCTGGCTGAAATGCTCGTTTCCTACGGGTACCGGAGGGAGCCCCGTGTCGACTCCTACGGCCAGTTCTCGGTTAAAGGTGGGATAATAGACATTTTCCTGCCGTCCATGGAAAACCCGGTGAGGCTCGACTTCTTCGGCGACACGCTGGAATCGATACGGGAATTTGACCTGAACTCACAGATATCCCAATCAAGGCTCGATTCAATAACCATTTATCCTGAAAAGGAGCTCGTCCTCTTTGAAAAGGAAAAAAAGAAATTATATGATATATTAAAAGATGCCGTTTCAAAGGGGCTGGATTTGGGTGATGAAATCGACAGCCTCCTTGAAAAATGCAGCGCCTCAGGGGGCCTGGAACCGCTTCAATCAGTCAGGGGCCTGGAGGACCTGTTCCCCATGCTCATACAGAGCGCGACACTGGATTCCTATCTGAATGACGGAAGCTTATTTGTCTTTATTGAAACCCCGGAACTCCTGTCAAAAAAAAGGCTCCTGGAAAAGTACTTCAACGAGCTCTATGAAAAGAAAAAATCTCATACCCTGGCACTCCCCCCTGTGGAACTCCTGACTCCCGAAGCCTTTGAGAGCGCATTGAACAGGGGGATCTCCATACAGGCCTTTCTGACTTCAAATGATTCCGCCTGGATCAATATCAAGAGCATCCCGAGCTTCAGCGGCAGGATCAATGAAGTGAGAAGTGAAATCTCCGACCGCGTCCTCGGCGGCTGGAGAGTGATAGTCACAACAAGCTTTGAAGGGCAGGCGCGGAGGCTCTATGATCTCCTGGCCGAATTCAGGCCGGGAAGCGATTTTGAAAACATGGACCCCGGTCTCGGCCTCAACATCCTGATCATGCCTCTCAGGGAAGGGATTGAAATCAATCATCTTAAAATACTCATCATCACAGACCATGAGATCTTCGGCAAGAGCTACAGAAAAAAGAAGCAGTTCAAAAAAAAGAAGTCCAGGCCTATAGACTCCTTCCTCGATCTGGAACTTGGCGACTACGTGGTCCACATAAACCAGGGGATAGGGATATTCAGGGGGATTGAGAGGATGTCGGCAGGCGGTGTCTTCAGGGACTTCCTCCACATTGAATACGCCGGGAGCGACAAGCTCTATGTATCCCTGGACCAGATATCCATGGTGCAGAAGTATATCGGCATGGAAGGGAGGAAGCCCAAGGTTGACTCTCTCGGGAAGAAGTCCGCATGGAACAGGATCAAGCAGAAGGTGCAGGAGACCGTCGACGAGATCGCGCGTGAGCTCATGGATATCTATTCAAGGAGGAGCGCGTTGAAGGGATACCAGTACCCGCCCGACACGGTGTGGCAGGAGGAGTTCGAATCAAAGTTCGAGTACGAGGAGACCCCGGACCAGATATCGGCGATTGAGGACGTCAAGGACGACATGGAAAGCCCCAAGCCCATGGACAGGCTCATATGCGGCGACGTGGGGTTCGGAAAGACCGAGGTTGCCATACGGGCTTCATTCAAGGCGGTCATGGCAGGAAGGCAGGTGGCCATCCTCGCGCCGACAACTATCCTAGTCATGCAGCACTTTCTCACATTCACGAAAAGATTCCGCGACTATCCCATTGAAGTTGACATGATCTCCAGGTTCAGGTCCAGGGGCGAAATCAGCGAAATAGGAAAGAAGCTGGCCGCGGGCCGCATCGATATCATCATCGGCACCCATGCCCTCCTCTCAAAGGAGATCAGCATAAAAAATCTCGGACTTCTCATAATCGACGAGGAGCAGAAATTCGGAGTCCGCCACAAAGAACAGATGAAAAAACTGAGGTCCACCCTCGATGTACTAACCCTCTCGGCAACCCCCATCCCGCGCACGCTCCACATGTCCGTTGCCGGTATACGGGACCTGTCGGTCATATCCACCCCTCCCGAAAACCGGCAGTCAATTAACGCATACGTACTCGAAGAGAACCCTGACATACTCAGGGAGGCAATCCTGACCGAGATCAAAAGGGAGGGACAGGTATTCTTTGTTCACAACAGGGTCTCCACGATTGATTCGATCCACTCAGCCCTGAAAAAACTTGTCCCCGAAGCAACCTGCTGCGTAGCGCACGGCCAGATGGATGCCGATGAGCTCGAGGGGGTGATGATTGATTTCATAAACAGGGAGTACGACGTTCTCATTTGCACGGCCATTATAGAATCGGGCCTTGACATGCCGAACGTGAATACAATAATCGTGAACAGGGCCGACACCTTCGGCCTCTCTCAGCTCTACCAGCTGAAAGGGCGAGTCGGCAGGTCAGAGAGAAAAGCCTATTCCTACATGTTTTACCCCAGGCACATGAACATGACCGAGGAGGCCCAGAAGAGGCTCCAGGTGATATCGGAATACACGGAGCTGGGAAGCGGATTTAAAATCGCGATGAAGGACCTGGAGATCAGGGGCGCCGGGAATATCCTGGGCAGAGAGCAGTCCGGGTGCATCATGGACGTGGGGTTCGACCTCTACTGCCAGATGCTTGACAATACCATGAGGCATCTGAAAGGGGAGAAAACATCCATCAATTTCAGAACACCGGTATTCATAAAATCGGACTTTTATATCCCCTCGGAATACATAAACGATGAAAAGCAGAAGATAGAATTCTACAAGAGGTTTGAGGCCTGCGAATCCCCTGACGAAGTTGACCAGCTCGCACTGGAAATGAAGGACCGGTTCGGGGAGCCGCCACAGCAGGTGTACATTCTGATAGAAACGGAAAAAATAAGGGCCCTGGCCACGGCGCTGTTGATCGATGAAATCATCGAAGAGACCGGGTCCATCAGGATCAAAATTACCGGCCAGTCCCGGGTGGAAAGATCCAGGATCCTCCCCATGATCACAACGGACATCCGGTTTACCATAGACCCCGTTGACAATGAAAAGCTTAATTTTCATCCGGAATCCGCGGCTCCGGAAAAAAAACTCATGGAGCTAAAAAAATGGTTGCAACAAATATCCTGAGCCGGGAATGTTGAAAAATACACTATAGGCTCTCTAATAATCTTGAATATGCCGTACTGAACAAAAAAACAATAAAAATATTCATTAAAAACTTTAAAATAATTACGAGGACAACAGACTATGAAATCATATCTTAAAACCGCATTCATTTTTGCTATACAAGCAATGATCATCTCCCTGGTCATGTGCTCGGGAGGAAATAAAGAGTGGGCTGCCAAAGTAAATGAACAGGATATATCCATTGAGGAATTGAACAGGTATTACTATACGCACCACAAACTTCTGCTGAATGTCGAAACCAATGCCGACGTAGATAAAATCGCTGCTGACCCCTCGGGCCTGCGGCCGGAAATCCAGCAGTCTGTCATGGTATCTATACAAAAA
Source organism: Spirochaetia bacterium (assembly GCA_009885955.1). Lineage (GTDB taxonomy): Bacteria > Spirochaetota > UBA4802 > UBA4802 > UBA5550 > VFJS01. The sequence continues at coordinate 119,366 of VFJS01000031.1, forward strand.
AAGAATTATCTGGACAGCCTCATTGCGCAAAAACTGCTTTATAACAAAGCCATGAAAGACAGCAAAATCGACAAACTCGAGCTTGAAACAATTCTCGAAGTGCAGAAACTGCAGTTTGTCGGGAATTATTATCTGAATAAAATACTGAAAGACGAAATTAATGTTACCCAGGATGAGATTGATAAATTCTATGAAGCGAATAGGGAAAGGTTGAGGCAGGTACCCATACTGGAAGCAAATGAAAGGATCAAAAGCCACCTTTTGAGCCAGAAATTTGCAAAAAAATCGGGAGACTATGTGAAAAGCCTGGTTGACGGCAGCAATATAACAAAAAAGGGCTTTGTGGAATATGAGGAAAAAGCCCTCAAAGACTCTGAAAAGGCGAAAGATGATAAAAAACAGGATAAAGTAAAATCCTCAGTGGAAAAAACAAAGGAGCCTGAGAAAAAATAGTAAGTAAAAAATTATTGATTTTATTATCCATTTTTTGTATTATATAATGGAATCTGGGGAAATTAGATTTTACGGTTTCCGCATATGGCACAGATATTAGAAAAAAGCATCAATATTTCTATTTTTTAAAGAGGTAAATCCTATGATACATCCCGGCAGGTTTGGCAGAATTATACTTATAATCCTCTTACCGGTATTTCTATATTCAGCATGCAGCACAAAAAAATCGGTTAAATTCATGAAAACCCCGGTAGCACCCGGAACAAATATCGCTGTCATGATTGATGCAAAAAATGACCACAAGAATGTTGTCCTGGAAAAATTCATGACCAGAGGATACACCGTAATAGCCATAAACGCTTCGGACTATTACAATATTGACAGCATTTTCGACATTCACGATTTAAAAAAACTGTCCTACAGGGGTACAGTCGGCGATTCCCTTGTAAACATGGAGAGGACATATAATAACATTTACAAGCTCCATATCTATAACTACGAAGTGAACAAGGCTGAATTCATCAACGAACTTAAAACCAAACTCAAAGTCCAGTACCTGATACTTCTGGACCTCAAGGACTGGCAGGATATAAGCTGGGCCAGGGCAATCAACCTGAATAACTATGAAGTAGTATGGGTTGAAAATTATCCCAACAAATTCAGGGATCAGATCCCTGATGTAATAGAACATTTCATAAACAGCATGTCCGGGAAATAATGAAGATATTCCTTGCCGCAGCGGCTTTTATCCTTATCCTCCCCTTCTTTGCGGAAAAGGAGGCCCATGCAAAGCAGACCATGGCCTTCGGATATCTTGCCAATAAATCCACTGACGTCAATTTCAACTATCTGGAGACCATTTTTCCTAATTCCTTTGCCACATCTCTCATGAACATCTTTGATGTAAATGTCATAAAGCCCCATGCCGTTAACGAAATCCTTACAAAGCACAATCTGACGCTGAAAAAGGATTATGCCCCCTATGAGCTGAGCGAAGTAACCGGTAAAATAAGGGCTGATATCTTTGTATACGGCGACTTTATCCCGCTTTCCAACAACAGGCTGAAAATAGTCCTTAATTTTTATACTGCAGGGTCAGACAGGCTGTTCACCTTCACCAACATTGGAAAGATGGAGACTGAAATTTTCAAACTCGTTGACAGAATAGCCGGCATCATTATTAATTACATGGATAAGGGAAAAAGTTACAAGATAAAAGAGCCCGGCCCCGGCGCAAAAATTGCAATAATAACAAACCTTGACCATGATGACCTGAACCTCCTGTACATACCGTTCATGGAAAAAGGATATGCCGTTTCCGGGCTGCAGGGAAATACCCTTCACAACCTTGTTGATGATAACCTGATAAACAATCTTCAAACGATTTACACAAAAGACAATTCCTTTAATATCATAACAGATATAAAAAACGTGATGTTCAAAGAAGGGACATGGGGAAATGAAAAATACAGCCGGATTGTAAACGAGCAGAAGGGCATTTACCGGAAGTATGACCTGGAATATGAAAAGACAAAAACAGATCTCCTGAACAGGCTCAAGGCTGCATCAAACGGCAATATTGAATACATCCTGATCATCGGATTCAACACCGGAAGGAACAGGGCATGGATCAGATGCATTGATGTCAACAGCCAGGACCTGATATGGATGCAGGAAAACATTAAAAGCGGCGGGATCATGGACATGGGCAATAAAATCATCGAAGAGATGGTAAGGCCTGTTTCTTTTACTTCCATTGAGAAAGGAGTGAAAAAGAAATAACATTACACCATTTCACTGGCTGTTTCTCAGGAGCCAGTCAGCCTCTTTAAACATACCCCTCTTACGGTACATTTTTATAAGTTTCTCATTAATTGCCCTGGACCCGGGCTTCAAGTTCCGCGCCATGGTATAATATTTCAGCCCCATGGTCATGTCTCCGGTATTCTCAAAGGCCGTACCGAGATGAAAATAGAGATCATAGAGCCTGTCCCTGGGAAAAGCCGCTTCACCCGGTTTCAATGCACGGGAGAGAACACCAAGTGATTCCCGATCCCTCCCGGTCTTAACCAGCGATACACCGTAAATAAAAAGGAGATCGGGATTTGTCCCGGGCCCGAATTTTTTCATGAGGCCGCAGATGTCTCCGAAGCTGCCGTGACTGAACATCAGTTCGGATATGTCCCTGAAAAGAACAGGTGTTATATTTTTTTCATTCACTGACGCGAGGAAGAGTTCCATCCCCCGTATCTCATTGCCCAGTTTTATCAATGCAAGGGCCTGGAGAAATCTGACATCCCTACTCTCATCGAAGACCTGCGATACCCTTCCCAGATAATCATTGAGCTCCCTGTATTTTCCAGCAGTATAAAGCTCCCCAGCTGTTCTTATCATATCATCATATTTCAGTTTTATTACTTCACGGTAATATATGTTCAGGTAGGCTTTGTAAAAGTCCTTGCTGTAGAAAAAAGAGAGGGCTGTTACTATTACTAAAAATAAAATGGCTATTTTTTTTAATTTCATATGATTTTCCGAATAAAGAGTTTATCATTGACACTATATTTTTTGAAAAATAATTTGTCTCCAATAAATTTATCAGATTTAGCAATTATTTCTTGATATATTTTGATTATTGATAATATATGTAAATAATAATTTTTAACTCTTTTCCTTTCAGTTCAGTATATATAATATGAGGGCGAGATGAAATACAGATTTTTTCTAATATTTGCATTAATACCGGTGATTTTTCTTTCACCTTCATCGGAGCTCTACTCCATGACCGGGAATGAGGCGCTTGAAAGTTTCCAGAACAGGATGGACGGCATCCCGAAAATGACCGGTATTATATCATGGACTGCAGGTTCAGGGCAGAACTACACTGCAAGTTTTAAATATATGAGCCCGGGGAAAATCTACGTAAAGTTCAACAGCCCCAGGGGAAAAACAATAGTATCAAATGGAAAAAAACTCTGGATATACGATTCAAACAGCAACATATGCGGGATACAGGAACTTGGCGCCGGTAACTCGGGCGGCATATCAGCGCTTACCAGGGGGTACCTTGCCATAGTATCGCAGCAGGGTTCCAAGGGATACACAATTAAGCTTAAAAATAATGACCGCAACTTCAGCCAGATAACACTCATGCTGGATTCGACATTCCTATTAAAAAAAGCCGTTTTGAAAGACAAACAGGGATCTTCCTTAAGCTTCTCCCTGTCGAATATAAGCACCTCGGCTGCAGTGATGAAAAACCTTTTCGATTTCTCCGTTCCGGCCAATGCCCAGACGGTTATAAATCCTTTGAATACAAGGTAGGCTGATTGAAAAAACAGGTCGGTTCATGCATAACTGTTATTCTCCTGATTATCTCCATTCAATCGGCCCATGCTGCCAAGGAGGATTCAAGGGAGCTGTACTACACCTATGTGGGGCCGGTTGCCGGCTTCGGAATGAATCAGATTACTGTCAATGACTGGTTCGGAGACAGGACCAAAACAAAAAAAGTTTCGGGAACCTATGTGGACGGCGGCGCCCTCTTTAAAATAATCGTCAACAGGCTGGCAGGTGATTTCACCGTACAATATATGTACAATTCCGACGGCAGCTACTCTATTCAGCACATGTATTACTCATCCGCTGCAAGATATATACACAATTTCACAGATACCTTTGCCCTTTCTCCCGGCATAGGTCTCTATTTTGAATCCCATCCAGCCAGTAAAAAATACAATGGGAGCACTGGTTTCTACATCCCTATGGGAATAAGCTACAAAATTAATGATGATACAAAATTAATCACAGATTTAAAAATGGCTATGGGGTCCTTCGGTATCGGAGAGGGTTCCGGAAAAATTTCCTTCGGCATAGAAGTGGGAGTCATTTTTAAAAGTGGAAGATTATAAAAATATATTTCGCCAGATAGTTGTCCCCTCCCTCTTCATTCTGCTTGCCATTACTGCATCTATTCACGAATCCTATAATTCTGCGCTGAGCAGACAGCCGGGTTATTTCACTATTGCCCTGGCTATAATTTCAATCATTCTGTTCCCCATAATATGCCTAAACTCTTTCCCCGGACCCGGCAAAATCATGCATGCAGTAAGAACCCCCAGGGCCATGGGCCTTATTTTATTGACAGCCGCATCGGCAGCATGTATACAAATGACAGTGAGTTCACTCATGGATAGAAAAAATCTCCCTGTCATAGAAAAAAACAGAAATATCTTTCACGGGGTCATCGGGAACGTCACAGCTACCAGGTATAACCGGCTGGGTGAAATAAAAATAATTCATACCGATGGGGATAGCAGCCATGATGATATCGGGGGTGCGCCGCGCATTCTCGGTTTTTTTCCGGGAAATTCAAAGATCAGGCCCGGCGATGAAATTGTCTTCTTTTCAAAAATACGGGATCTCCATGGAGAACCGCCGTCTCCCCAGTCCTTGCAGGAAATGAGAAAAGGGATACGCTATACCATATCCCTTATGGAAAAGGATTATGATATTGTACGGCCTGAACAAGCGCGGGGGCTTGAGGATATTAAAGATATGATATCCCGGATGATAGACGCCTGTTTCTCCCATGACACCGGCGGTCTTGTAAAGGCGCTCTTCTACGGGAATAAGGACACCGTAAGCAAGGAAGAGATACGGGCATACAGGAGAGCCGGTGTAATGCACATCCTGGCTGCAAGCGGATTCAACGTTGGCATTGTCTCAGCAATTCCTTTCTTTATACTTGGCCTGGCGGGAATAAATAAAAAAATAATATTTATCGTTGCAATAGCCGCTGTTGGATTCTACCTGGCGCTCACAGGCATACAGGTATCCCTCCTCAGGGCATGCCTTATGTTTTCCATATTTTCGCTCTGTGCGGCGCTGGATCTCGACAGAAATATTTTTAATGCTCTCTTTATATCCGCCGCAGTCATACTATTATTGTACCCTTATGAACTTTACAGTATCGGGTTCCAGCTCAGTTTCGGAGCCACTTTCGGGATACTGCTCTTCCATAAATTTTATAAAATTTCACTTGCCGGCCTGCCCGGGCCTGTCGCAAATTCTCTTGCTTTGACCCTTTCGGCGCAGATATTTGTCATCCCGGTAATTTTAATTGAAATGAGCGAATTAAATCTGTCGGGCATAATTTCAAATATGATCATAGTCCCCCTGACATCGGCAATAATGGTACTGTCCATAATCACGCTGGTTTTATCAGTCCTGTCCATGAATCTTGCCATGGTGCCGGGCTATGCCACCGATATGTTATACAGACTGAATTCATTTGCAGTTGAAAATATCTCAGGAATAAACGGGCATTTTTATATCGATAAACTGCAGCCATTACTCATTATCCCGTTCATCCTTCTCCTTATTCCGCTGCTGCCGGTAAAGAAAAAAAAATTTATATCCCTGTCCATTGCCGCTTCACTGGCACTATCATGGGCCGTACTTGCTTCCGGCACGGAACCGCCGCGTTCAATAAATCTTTTTACCCATGCCGCCGGAAGGGTGATGATGATAAAAGTAAATGACCGGGCATATTTGACCGGCAGCATTCCGGGGATAAGGGAAAGCGGAGAAATCTCGAAATTCATTGAAAAAAGCGGGGTCATACACATGGAGATCATGATAAACCGGCCGGATTTCAGCAATATCCGCTCATATATCCATGTAATAAAAAAAGGAATAATAAAAAAAATCTATCTCTCATCAAAATACAGGTTTGATGATACATTAAAAGAACTCTTCAAGCTGATAGATGATGAGAAAATAGCCCTCGAGATTTTTGACGAGAGGGGCCTCCATTTCAACCCGGAGTTTGAGAGGTTCTGCTTTGGCGGGACAAATTCATGCAATGCTGATGAAACTATTCCAGTTTATCAGGTCATAGAAGGGGAATGGCACATGGAAAAGATAAGACAAACGGCCCCATCATTTTCAATCAGGGAATTTTTTATCTGACCCGATCCACGGAAAATAAAAATATCCAGGCCCGGATCAGGGCTGATGGTCTTATACACCAGGCGCATTCCTTATACCTGTTATGATAGGGATTACATTCTCACTGGCAAGGAATTCAAATCCGAAGTTATTAGGTTCCAGCATGGATGCAGGAAATATTTTCCCATCCCTTACATTCATGTTGAAAAGAAGATCGAGATCTATTACCAGAGATTTATGATAGCTGATATTTTTGTTTTCAACCATCACTGATAGAAACCTGTCATTAATCGAATAACTTGCAAAAAAATGGCTTCCCGTATCCCTGAACAGTACCCCCATTTTCCTGTTATCCAGAACTTCCAGCGTATTAATGATATTGGTTTCATGAACATTAAACCGGCTTTTCATAAGCTTCATCCCAGCTCCCACCAGGTGCAGACAGTAGAATTGATCAATTCCCAGTATCTCCCTGAATATACAGACAATCTCCTCCACCTGCTCCCCGGCGCTCTTTGTTGCGAGGGATGAAACCCTGGCAGGTTTGGCTATGACGATATGGTTCGCCCCGAGGTGATAACCGTCGTTTCTTCCGATTATCACCGTTGAAATGCATGTCCCCAGGGCAAGAGATAAAGTCTGCCTGTCTTTAATGACCCTGATCTCGTTGAGACCCGGTATGCAGTACCTTTCATCGCTGCCAAGTATCTGTTTATCAAGCTTTAAATTATATTTCATTTTCTTCTATATTATCCAGTATAAGCCCGTAAAATCCTGCATTCCCTGAGGTATAATGCCATCCAAGATGTGCATGGCATACGGAACAGATAGCATATCGCCATAAAAATCCCGGGAACCAGGAATACTCCCCGGTATGAATCCCCATATTCATACATCCACGGGCTGATACATAGCACCCGATGTGAAAAATGATGCCGGCCGGATTTTTAAAAACATGATAGTGGCGGCCATTAATTTCCATCATGTCTTTTTTTTTTGCCACAATATTTCTGCAGAACCTGCATACAATAACGATTTCCCTCTCCTGTTCATCATCCTCTTCAGCCGATGCAGCGCTCTCCTCTCCTGCAGCAGGTTTTTCTAATTCTTTAAAAAAAATTATTTGCCCGGGAGAGATGAGGCCCCTGATATTGTCGAAATCAAATTTTGCCCTTGTAAAATCTGCTGCCATTTATAATTAATATAATAAGAATATTCCTGAATAACAAGTTAATTATAAATATCAATTTTTTTCAATCATTTTAGAATAAAATGACAATAAATAGGCTGAACATGGTACATTTTTTTGACTTTCCCAAATTTTTATCTTTAATTTAAGGGAACCTCGAATAGTATTGATTTGTGGTTCCCTTATAGACATATATTTTAATACGATGACAGGAGAATAACCATGAATACACCAACACACTGCCCTGGATTTGAATCATTCAAAAAACTTGAATCCTTTAAATGCAAGTGCCCGAAATGCAGCAAGGAAAACGAAATATTCTCTGATGAATTCAATAAAAACCGGAAATGCTCCGGCTGCGGAGAATATATCGATTTCACAAAATGTTCACTTGTTCAGGGCTGAATTAAACATCAAAAATCAGGGAGCCGGTTATCATTATATCAGCGATATACCGGCATTATAGTTGACAGATATTATTGATGTTTTATCGAATTAATTATTGTAATTATCCATGGTAAATATTATTTTACCACAGATGCTAACATTTATGCCAAGAATTAATTTTTCTGTAAAAATACCGTTTTTTGCAGTTTCGTTATTAATAATTATCAGCAGCGCTTTATCCTGCTCAAATGACCACAAAAAAAAGAAACTTCCCCTGGACCCTCTCTTCAAGGATCAATGGCATCTGCAAAATACAGGTCAGGGCGGCGGTATTCCCGGCATGGATATTAATGTAAGCAGCGCATGGAGCAGGGGATATTATGGATCGGGGATAAAGATAGCCATTGTTGACGATGGGCTCGACTACAACCATGAGGACCTTAAAGACAACATCCTGACCGCATATAACTATAATTATGTGACTGGTAATTCGATAATTAACAGCGGTTCACATGGCACCTGTGTGGCAGGCGTTGCAGCAGCGGTACATAACAATGTCTATGGCGGGATGGGTGCCGCACCTGAAGCAAATCTCTTCGGGTACAACCTCCTGGTTGCATATACTGCAGTGAACGAACATAATGCCATGATTGGAAATCTGAATATCATCGATGTTTCAAATAACAGCTGGGGCCCTGCTGACGGAACAGGACAGTTGATCCCGTCTCCCATTACATGGCAGATGGGTATTGATGAAGGTGTAACTTACGGAAGAAACGGGAAGGGAATAGTATATCTGTGGGCTGCTGGGAATGGCGGACAATCGGAAGTGGATAACTCCAACTATGACGGATATGCCAACTATTACGGCGTTACCGCAATTTGTGCCGTCACGGACCAGGGGACCAGGGCCTGGTATTCGGAAAAGGGAGCTAATCTCTGGGCCTGTACCTATTCCAACGGCGGTAGTTCAGGAATAACAACTACTGACATAACAGGTTACGGAGGATATAAAACTTCTTCCAACTATTATAACGGCTTCGGCGGGACATCATCGGCATCGCCACTTGCCGCGGGAATTGTCGCCCTCATTCTCGATGCCAACCCGAACCTCTCCTGGAGGGATGTGAAGAACATACTTGCCGGCTCGGCAAAGAAAATTGATCCAACAGACTCCGATTGGCAGACAAACGGAGCAGGTTATCATATAAATCATAAATACGGCTTTGGAGCTATTGATGCATCGGCGGCAGTGGACCTGGCCCTTACATGGACTAATCTTTCCGCCATGAAAACTGCAACAGCATCATTAATAACACTTAACCAGCCAATCCCTGAAAATAGCAGCGGCATTACATCCACTTCAACAGTGACTGGGACCGGCATAACCCATATTGAATACATGACATTAGCGATCGACATCAATCATTCCTATTCAGGAGACCTGGAAATTTCCCTTAAATCTCCAGCAAATACAGTAAGCATCCTGTCGGAAGAACATATATGCTGGGATGATTCCGGCATCAATCAGGCGACATGCACCTATTTCCAGGGCGGCAATAGCTTCACCTTCGGTACTGCCAGAAACCTGGAAGAAGCTGCCGACGGCCTTTGGACATTAACAGTTAAAGACCTTGCATCAGGGGATATCGGGACAACGACAAGCTGGCACCTTACGTTTTACGGGAGATGAAGGGGATGATAAAAAAAAATTCTCTTAAAATAACATGCCTCACCATTCCATTCGCAGCGCTATTATTCATTAATTTTCCATTCCTTTCTTTATCATCAGCCCAGAACCTGAACTATGAGATTGTTCATTACAGCGAAGGTAAAAAAAGCCATACATTAAAACTTCTCCATGAAGAGATCGCAGAAATTAACGGGGATAATGACGGCCAGGAAAGGGGCAAAGGCATTAATGATGACAAAGCCGAATTGATTTCAGAGAAAAAAAATATAAGGCTGTGGAAAGTGACGGTTGATTGGCACAGGGCTTATTTCAGCAAGGGGCGCCAGGCTGGTGATATAAAAGGGACCTATTCGCCGGTTTTCATTGATCCCTCAGGGAGAAAAAGGGTTCTGCCGGGAAATATAATTGTTTTCATGAAAAAAGGAATGAACGAGGGGGATGTCATAACATGGGCCGGCGCGAAGGGGCTTAAAATTATAAAAATTGTATCCCGGTACAGCAATTCCTATGTTTTATCTACCCCGCCCGGAATTGAAAGCCTGAATATGTCCAATGAGCTTAATAATGACGAATCGGTTGTTGCATCTACTCCAGACTGGTGGACCGAAGTATTTCACAGGTAGGCAAAATTCAATCGGGCCTGACATTAATATTATACATATATGTATCCTCACCCTCTTCCGACTTCACTAAAAGATAAAACTTGCAGGAAAGGCATGACTGATATTTCACGGCAAAGGTCCCCTGGACATCGCCTCCGCATAAAGTGCCGCTTATAGCCCAGCAGATCCTGCCGCCGTTTTTGCCGGAATTTATTCCGTCGGCCTTCGTATCCATTGACACGGGGCATGTGCTCAGAATATCCGACAGGGGCCCGCCCGACTCCCTTCCGCATTCCATATATTCCCAGCAGTTCAGTTTTTTAGGCATATTGCCACCTCTCATAACTTTATAACACCATGCGGCTATGCATATGTCAAGGATGATTTCATCGGGATATCCATGCCGGATAGCGGGTTTATTTGATAACCGGGCTGTTCCCCAGTGTCCCGGAAATGATAAATGCCACCTTCCAGAACTTCGTATCAATCTCCTTCACGGTTTTATCATGGAGTGAATCACCTGTACTCACCGGGTATCCGGGGACTGTGTAGAATCCGAGCCCCTTTCCTTCACCCCGTATGATGCTGATTGAATATGAAAACTTTTCATCCTTTATTTTATGTCCCAGCCCCAGGTTGAGTCCCACGGCGTCCTCATAGTGGTCTCCGGCAGGCGTATTGTTGTTATTTGATGTATGAATATTTCCAAAGCCAGGATGGCGGGAAAACAGGGTGAAAACGCCAAGACGCAGCTGGAAGGTTTCTGAAAGAAAATATTCACCGCCTATGTTAAAGTTGTATCCCATCTTTTTCTGGTAAAGGTTGTGCTCTGCCTCTGTGCTTCCGGGAAGGAGAGGATCCCTGTCCAGGTATCCCTTAATGGCCCCTGAAACCTCTGCCGAAATTTCCAGGGCAAAAAGGGAATTTACGGTATACCCTAAACCTCCCTTTATCTTCCATGGATATTTAAGAACTGTATCCAGGCTGGTTTCCACATGTTCCTGCGAATGGACATCGGTGCCGTTTAAATTTTCTGAACCTGCTGTTGTGATTACCCTCTGGACATTTGTCTTCCCTCCAAGGGGAATGGATTTATAATTCCCAGTAATGCCGAGATGAAGGGTACTGCTCAAATTCATCTGCATCCCCAGGGATGGGATGAAGGAGAAATTCCTGTACTGCTCAGAGAATGACCGCGCATTAATATATTTAGACTGGCTGGCAACTTTGGTATCTTCAAAAAGGTTGTAGGTATATTCCTTGTCGAAGATGCGGACAAAAAGCGAAGTGCCCATGGAGAAAAGCTTTGTCCCTGCAGCGTATGACGGCCCGACAAAATAGTCATTATAGCTCTCATGGGTCGAGAAAGTCATCTTCATATTATCAGCACGGTTTTTGAAGACCACGCTCCCCCTTGACTTGTCCGAATCGGGAACAAGTACTGACAGGGCCAGGGAATTTTTAAATCCGTCTGATTTGAAGGTGTAGGCATAGATGAGGGTTGAAGGATAAAAATTCACCGATTTTGAATCAAAGGATGCAGTACTGTTTCCCTGGGACCCGGGCTCTTTGAATTCCACAAAATTATTATATTGCATTGACTTGTACTGGTAAACAGTTGCTGATATATTGAGAACCATATTCGGCACGTGAACCAGGCCTGCGGGATTGTACCATGCCGATGAAGCGTCATCGGCCAGTGCCGTGTATGCCCCGCCCATTCCTATTGCCCTGTCGCCGATACTCTGTGACATGAGGGGCCCATGGAAAATTGCTGTTATGATAATAATAACAGGGGCCATAATATGGCTTTTCAACATATTCATGCGAATAGACGGCTGATAAAAAAGTCTTCCTGCTCTAAAAAATGATTTGATGATAGATTTTTTCATTTCAGTAGCTCCAACATTTTATTATTCAGACCATACAATATATATACATTGAATTCAAGACTTTTTTAAAATATTTATCTGAAACTGCTCTGCCAAAAAATCAAATATTGATCACCGATTTGCACTGATAAACCCTGATATAAAAAAATATGAAAAACTTTCCAAGCTGATTTATTATTAATTTTTTGGAATCAACCTGAAATTTAAAGGGAAGTTCATTTTACGGAAGTAAAAATAAAAAAATCCACGAGCTAATATGAATAAATGAAAAGTGACTATTTATCTCCCTTTGAAGACGGGTTTCCGCTTTTCAAGAAAAGCTGCAGCTCCCTCCCTGAAATCTTCGCTTCTATATGAATCATCGATTAATGTATGTATCTCCTGCATAGGTTCAGGTCTTAACAATTGATTGTTGTTCATGACCGTGAAAATTTTTTTCAGCCCCCTGAGGGACATGGGGGCGTTTTCAGCAATTTCACCTGCAAGCTCATAGGAGAAAGATACAAGATCTTTCTCCGGAATAATATGATTTACAAGGCCCATCTCCATTATCCTGTCCGCTGAAAAATACTTACCTGTATAAAAAAGCTCCCTGGCGTTTGCCATGCCTATGATGTTGATTACCTTCTGTATCCCCGAGGGTTGGTATACAATACCGAGTTTCGATGAGGGTATCCCCATCCTTGATTTTTCCGAGGCAACCCTGATGTCGCAGGTAAGCGCGAGTTCGCACCCGCCACCCAGTGCATAGCCGTTAATCATGGCTAATACCGGATATGGATAATTTTCTATTGCCGAGAGCCCTGTGTCAAGGGCCGTTTTCACCACGGCCATGACATCGTGCCGGTCAGCGCTCTTCTGTGAAAGCTCTGATATGTCGTACCCGGTGGAAAAAGAGACATTCCCTTCTCCGCGGATTACAACGACCCGTATCTCCCGGGATCCGGCAAGGCCATCCAGATACCTGGCAAGATCTGAAAGCATATCATGGTTAAAGGAGTTCATCTTACCGGGCCTGTTGAACACGATGGTTGCAACATGCCCTTTTTTTTCCAGATAGATATTTTTAACTGACATGGGATTCCCCTTCTTTTCATCTAAATATTATTATCCACCTTATCATTTCAATATATTTTTTTACATTTTCTAGAATGCTGTTCGTATTAATATGCAATAATAGCCAATTTTTTAATAAGAAATTTTTCTTTGTTACAATATAATCTTGACTTGTTATAAATAATTAATGATATTTTAACAAATAAAATTTATATTATATGCTTAATTCAAATCTTTTGACTATAGAATGAGAAATGACCAATTACATTATAAACCTAATTTTTTGTAAATATATATGAATGTGAAATAATTTTCAGGGATAAAATTAATGGGTTTAACTCGAGTTACAGCAAAAATCAGCAACCTGACAAAAACAGGAGTTTCATACGAAGCTGAATTTTTAGTTGATACAGGCGCAATAGACTGTCTGGTTCCGGGAAATGCTTTAGTAAACGCAGGAATAGAGGTAGAAGGGAAGGAGGTCTATCAACTGGCAAACGGGCAGGCTGTGGAATCTAACTATGGATTTGCAAGGATATCCTTTATGGGATATGAAACAGTGACTCAGGTAATATTTGCACCTGAAGATATTGAACCAATTCTTGGAGTGGTAGCGCTTGAAAACGCAGGCATAGGAGTTGACCCGGTTACGAAGACTTTAAGGCGTATGACTGCCAAGCCGTTAAAAAAATATAGTCTTCTTTAATAGTTCTTCCATTACCAGTGCTGCAATACGCATTTGTTCCATAGATATTACCGACCTCATCCCCCCGGCCCCCTTCTCCTGGGAAGAGAAGGGGGTGTTTTTACATTGTCACCGCTAACGGTTTTGATGCACCGAAATTTTCTATGGAGGATAATTTTTTTTCAATGGCGTCCAGGTTGGATTTTAGTAAATGAATGATTATATTAGGTCAGAGAAAATACATTTCTTGAAATTTTTTAGTTTTTTACCACTCCTCTATTCCTGCAGTTTTCATAATTGCTTTTAATAGTCCTATTTTTTAAACTTCTATTAGAATGAACCGGAATGCTTATTCGCTCTTTCCTGCCCTCTTTCATAAATACATGATGACTTCCTTTAATTGTCTTTAAAATCCATCCGTTTCTTTCTAAAATTTTGCATGCGTCCTTACCGGAAATTAATTTCAAACAACTACCTCAAAAACTGTATCTTCTTTGGTGATTTGAATATCATTTATATCAATACTCATACAGGCTTCAACAGCTTCATAAATATTCTGCAAAAGCTCTTCCCATGTATCGCCCTGGGTCATGCATCCCTGTATTGCCGGCACCTCAGCCCAGTAACCGCCCTCTTCTGCATTGTGAATAATAACTTTTAATTTCATGGTAACCAGCCTTTTAATTTTTTTTTCATTTTAGATCACATACAAATAAAATACAAGAATTTTTTTATTAAGTCAAGAATAGCGGAGTTGTTTGAAATATATATTGGTCAGGAAAAACTTCCTACCTCATCCCTCCGGCCCCCTTCTCCTGGGAAGAGAAGGGGGTGTTTTTACAGAAAATACTTTGTTCTATAAGATTTGCTCTGAGCAATGACTTTGAGAAATAAATTGCTCAGAGCAAAAAGCAAAGTAAACTGCTGCTCTGAGCAAAATGTCAGTGAGCAAAATATACTGAAAACAGCTGCTCAGAGTAATATATCAATTTAATTAATTTACTCTGAGCAGTGAAATAGAGAAACTCGAAATTCTCGAACTGATGAAAATCTTCTTACTGGGACGAGATTAAATCCGATAATAAATATGCCCTGCTATAACACATTCAGATTAATTCCTTCATCCTGATACTGCCCATACCTCTTCTCAAAAATATAATCCCAGAACTCCCTCATCTCCAGGGGACTGGTTTCAAAATAGATGAGGTGGCTCCGGCATGAACAGTCCGATGATCCGAAACGGTCAACAGGGATACCATTTAACCCTCTCATTCCAGCAGCAAGAATGCATTCATCTATGTCTGTCGAAAGTACCGGGATGTCGGCTATGATTTTCATCTCAGTTTTGATGTAATCGATGTGCCAGTGCCTTGACTTCTGCATCTGCCGATGCCTGGCGATCCTCTTGAATATGTTGGCCCCGCCGTTCCCTGCATAGGCATAATATCCGGCCCGATATACTATCTTCCCAAGGCCGCCTGTATCTATGCATCTGTCTTTATCATTCTTAAAAATAACAAGGTAGCTCCCCATGGGAAGCGCCTCCGGGATAATCACGGAAACCTTTTGTACATCTTTAATCTTATAATCATCTCCGAAATCCAGTGAATAGGCGCGGATGTCGATTCGATCACGGTTGTTGCGGAGGGACATATAGAAGTCATAATCTGTATGGTAGTTGGGGACAAAAAATTTCACCCCGCGGTGCATGATGAGGAAAACAACAATGCCCCTCCCAGACTCTGCCAGCATCTCAACATGCTTCGACGCCCTGGCGCTCACTGCATCGGGAAATGCAGACACGTCCTTCCATGCCAGGGTGCAGGACTTGAGCTCGATGAAATACTCCTGGCCATTGCCGTTCCGGACCAGGATGTCGAATCGGTGCCTGCCGTATGCCGGTTCCATGCTCGATATCCGGTATGTATCAAGCCCGTCGATCATCCCCTCCTCCATGAGCCCTGCAGCCAGGTGATTACTGAAGATGGAATCTATCATCACCGGATATCCTTTATAATAGATGAAAACAATTTTATATGGATAAACGCCTCCAGAAGGGACCATGACCACAAGGGAACCGGGAATTGCAAGTTCAGCCATCCTGCCGGTGTTCGGGACATATACCTTGATAACATCTCCATTCAGGTTTACAAAAGCTACAAACCGGTTGATACGTTTGATAAGTTCAGCTTCAATGAAGCCACCTTCCGGTTTTTTCATAATAATATCCTAAATTACCACTATTATCATTGCGCCGGCATTTAATTCAGACCCCTTTATAATAAATGCCCTCCCCCGCGCTACTGCGCACCCTCTCCCGGTAGGGTGAGGGTTATGAATCAGAAACAATTTATATGACAAAAAGCCTTCCTCGGGGATGATGGCCCATTTCATAACAAATTCCTTCCCCTTCGCTACTTATCCTTCAAACTTAATTGACATTTATTTCTTCTTTTAATATTGTGTAAATTCATATTGAGGCTGTTTTTCCTGATATCGGACTTTTTACATGGCAACCAGTTTGTAACATTTATAATTATGGCATTTCATATTTTAAATATATATGTTTTTATTTAAAAAAATCCTCTCCCTGCAAAGAGAGGCGACAAGCAGGAGGATTTAGTGGAGAGAGTGGACACGATGTACAAAAAGCGCTCTCCGGTGCAGCGCGCGGTAAGGGCATTAGGTTTAACAATTAAGAAATCGAGATAATCTAAAATAAAAAAAGGATTCTTTTATGTGCCAGATGAATGTGGTAGTCATGAATGAAAATATCGAAAATGAAACAATTGAGAACGTCACAAGGGTGGAATCAGTTGACGGGGGGGTTACCATCAACTCCCTCTTTGAAGACATAAAATTTATTCCCAATGCCCATGTGAAGAAGATCGACATGTCTGCTAATTCAATTATCATATCCAGCAACGGAGGTTGAAACGATGACAGAAAATCATAAACACCATCATGAACATCATCATGAACATGACTCTGAATCGAAATCGGACAAGCATGATCTGGAAAGGCTCAAGATCCTGCTCCCTCACTGGATTGAGCACAACCAGAGTCATGCAAAGGAATTTAAAAAATGGGCTGACATTGCAAGGGAAAAAAGTATCACCGAAACAGCCGCGCTCATTGAAAAAGCGATAAAGTCCATGGAAGAGGCCGATAGTTATTTGCAAACAGCCCTGAACAGGGTAATCGGATAACAACCCGGTATATGTCGAACCTTGATGCTTTTTATCATGCTCTGGAAAATCCCGGACGGTATATCCGCCAATGGAAGAAGGAAACCGAAAAAAGGGCCATCGGTTTTTTCTGCTCCTATGCCCCGGAAGAGCTCATACATGCAGCCGGCGCCCAGCCTGTAAGGATATTCGGTTCCGGAGAGAACATGTCACGGGCCGATTCTCACATACAGGCCTACTGCTGTTCCCTGGTGCGGGGCAGTCTGGCAGACGCCCTGTCTGGAGCGCTGGACTACCTTGACGGCACAGTTTTTCCTCACACCTGCGATTCTATTCAGAGGCTGTCGGATATATGGCGTCTCAATTCTCCAATTAAAATGCACATTGATGTCATTCTCCCTGTTAAATTGAACACAGCCAGTTCCAGAGAGTACATGAATGATGTGATAAAAAAATTCAGGCGCGACCTTGAAAATAAAATGGGCATTTCCATTAGTGACGAGGAAATAATTAAATCTTCAATCCTGTATAACAGAATAAGAAAAGCTCTCAGGGAACTATATAAAATTAAAAGCATGAATCCCGGCGCCATTCGCGGCAGGGACCTCCACACTGCGGTGAAGGCAGGGATGGTGATGGACAGGAATGTATATGCTGACCACCTGGAGGAATATATCAAAGAACTCAGAAGCGCCATGCATGGCGCTTCCAGCGACCGATACAAGCGGGTTTTCCTGGCAGGGGGGATATGCAATATTCCGGATATCTATTCGAGCCTTGAGGAGAGCGGCGGTGCTGCCGTATGGGACGAGTTATGTACCGGCACCAGGTACTTCGACGGTGAAATAAAAATCACCGGCGATCCTGTTGATGCCATAGCGGAAAGGTACATGGAGAGGCTCATTTGCCCGGTTAAATACAGGTCCATGAACGAAAGAAGCGACAGTCTCGTCAGGCAGGTACGAGAGCATGATGCCGGCGGTGTCATCTTCCTTATACTGAAATACTGCGATCCCCACAGCTTTGATTATCCTGACATGAAGAAGAGGCTCGACATGGAAGGAATCCCGAGCACACTTCTGGAATTGGAAGACGGCAGGGGAATCGATGGGCAGATTAAAACAAGGATTGAGTCATTTTTAGAGATGCTGTAATCAAATATTAAGGCCACTGCCCTCACCCCCGGCCCCTCTCCCGAAATAGGGAGAGGGGAGTTTGTGGCATATACGTTTTGCATAAGAAGCCCTCGCCCTATTGGGAGAGGGCGCGCAGAGCGCGGTAAGGGCATACAGTTTAGGATAATAAAAATACATGGATAGGTAAATGATCGATAATCCGAAAATAACAGATCCTGAAAAGGAAAAGCGTAAGATAAAATGCGTCAAAAAAATGAAGGAGATAATGACCTCCTACTACATAGACGCAAAGACTGCAGTACAAAACAATAAAAAGGTCGCATGGATTACCAGTGGTGGCCCTGTGGAACCCCTCATTGCCATGGACATCATCCCGGTCTACCCCGAAAACCATGGAGCCATGATCGGCGCAGGCAAAATGGGAGCCGACCTCTGCTCAAAAGCTGAAGATATGGGCTACTCCAGGGACCTCTGCTCCTACGCAAGGGCCGACATAGCAGCATCCCCGATTAATGGCGGCCCCATCGGAGGCCTTCCGAAACCTGACATGCTTGTCTGCAGCAATAACATCTGCGGCACAGTGGTAAAATGGTACGAAATCCAGGCCAGGTATTACAATGTGCCTCTTTTCATCTTTGATACACCATTCATCCACAGCGAGCCATCCCCTGAAGCTCTGAAATATGTCAAGCGTCAGATGGGAGAATACATCACATTTCTCGAGGAACATTCGGGCCGCAGTTTAAATCATGACAGGATGAAGGAAGCGGGCATCCTTGCGATTCGGGCGCAAAACCTGTGGCAGGAGATACTGGACACCGCTGCAAACAGGCCGGCGCCCATGACCGCCTTTGATGCTTTTTTCCACCTTGCCCTTATTGTCACACTCAGGGGTACCAGCACAGTTGTTGACTATTATACCGAACTCCTCGCAGAATTAAAAGAGAGAATCAGCCTGGGCATCGGCATGGTGCCGGAGGAAAAATACCGGCTCCTCTGGGACAATCTCCCGGTATGGTACAGAACACGGTGGCTATCGGACAAGCTCTCATCGCACAGGGCAAGCCTCGTTGCCGACACATACACCTCGGCATGGTGCGGCACAACACACCTCTATGATGAAAACAATATTCTGGAATCCATGGCCGTGGCCTACTCAAGCGTGTATCTCAATATATCCATTGACAGGATGTACGAAATTATCAGGGGGATGATATTCAAATACGGAATCAACGGGATGATCATGCACTCCAACAGGAGCTGCAAGCCCTACTCTTTCGGGCAGTACGATCTCCAGAAGATGATCATGAAAAATCTGAAAATTCCCGTCCTCATTATTGAAGCCGATATGGTTGATGAAAGGGCCTTCAGCGAAAGTCAGACGGAGACAAGGATTGATGCATTCATGGAGACCCTGGCATCGGGATAGCATTAAACATAATCGTGGCATCAAATATTAAAATATTGCCACAGAGGCGCAGAGACACAGAGAAGTAATAATATATTAATCTAAATTTATTATTTAATAATTCCATGTCAGATTTAATTTGCATAACAAAAATTAAAAATAAATTAAACTCTGTGCCTCAGTGCCTCTGTGGCTGACTTTTCAGATAATTTAGGATAATAAAAATATATGGAAAACACTAAATGATAACTGCCGGAATCGACATAGGCTCCATAACGACCAAGGCCGCAATACTCAGGGATGGTGAAATCCTGGGGACACGGGTTGGATTCACCGGGTACAATGCCGGAAGCGCAGGTACCGCAGTTTACCTGGGCCTCATGAAGGAACTGGGCCTCGATGAGTCATCGGTAAAGGCTATTGTTTCAACTGGTTACGGGCGGAACAGTGTAAAATTCGCTACTAAGGCTGTAACCGAGATCACCTGCCATGCGGCAGGGGCCCACCTCCTCTCGCCCGGAATAAAGTCTATCATAGACATCGGAGGCCAGGACAGCAAGGCCATACTCCTGGGCCCCGACGGCAGGGTGCGCGACTTTGCCATGAACGACAAGTGCGCGGCGGGTACCGGGAGGTTCCTTGAAGTCATGGCAAGGGCCCTTGAAATTGACCTCGACGAGTTCGGGGAGGCATCGCTGAAGTCGGACACCCCGGCCGTCATAAGCAGCATATGCACTGTTTTTGCAGAATCCGAGGTAATCTCCCTTATATCCAGGGGAGACAGCAGGGAGAACATCATAGCCGGGATACACGAGTCCGTGGCATCCAGGGTTACTGCCCTGGCTAGGAGGGTCAACATTGCTGATCCAGTAATGATGACCGGCGGAGTGGCCAAAAACATCGGTCTTGTCACAGCCCTGGAAAAAAAGCTGAACATGAAGCTGATTATTTCGGAGCACGCACAGGTCAACGGTGCCATAGGCGCTGCGCAGATAGCAGCTGGGATTGTGGTATGAAAAAAATACTGCCGGTACAGATATACATGATAATGGAACATTTTCCCTGTGTAAATAAAATTTTCTATTGACATCATAAATCTTTTTGTCTAAAATAATTTTATGCAATTCATCCAGCCGGATGAATGAATTGGATGTCGGATATATCGTATCATAACTGAGCACTGGTTGTCATTTAATTTATATTTGAATATTATTCACTAAATCTTCATTAGGGTGCCATGATTATTTATTTAGCCGAACTTTCACATACCGGAAAGGGGCGCAGTCCAAATGTTGTACCGCTTGCAGCAGGATTCCTGGCGGCCTATGCTAAATCAATTTTCCCTGACATCGCTATCACCATTTACCGGGATCCAGACAAACTCCTGAAGGATGTAAAAACAAAAAAACCGGATTTGGTCGGCTTTTCAATGTATGCCTGGTCTGAGCGGCTTTGTTTATTCAGTGCTAAACGAATCAAGGAAATTTCCAGGGACATTATCACTGTCGCAGGCGGAGCATCAATTGATGATATAGATGAAGAATTGCTTTCATTTCTGCATATCAACCCGCAGATCGATGTCGCCTGTCCAAATGAAGGTGAAATGTCATTCGCCGCCCTCCTGGAACATATTCTCGCTTACAAAGGGCTTAAGCCGGGTTTAAAAATTGACGGGTGTGCCCGGCTTGCTAAAGACGGTACGCTGCTACGCGGTTATTATAGGCGACCCATACTCAGCGAACTGCCCTCCCCATATCTCTCGGGTTGGATGGATGAATTCCTTGCCGATAAGTATATGCCGGTTATTCAATCAATGCGGGGTTGCCCGTACCGATGTTCCTTTTGCGTGAGCGGAAATTCCCAGTGGTCGCACCTTTTTGACTTCGACCTGGAACGTGTTTTTTGCTGAAATAGAATACATTAAAAAACGTACAACTTCTGAATATCTCATTTTAACTGATGAAAATTTTGGAATTCTCAAAGAACGTGATGTCAAGCTCGCTGAATATATTATTTCTTCGCACAAAGCCGACGGTTTTCCTGGAAGAATTTATTATTACACGGCAAAAATAATAACCTCTCATGTACTCAGAATTGTTGAAATCATGAACAAAATAGGGGAATTCGGCATCAGCTTTCAGACATTAAATAAAAATGTTATTAAGGAAATCCATAGAACAAATGTTTCCTGGGAAAAATTTTTAACAAGCATTTCCTGGGCTTATAAACATAACATCATCACTTCAACCGAAATGATTTTTGGATTTCCTGGAGAAACGGTTGAAACTTATCTGACCGGTATTGAACAACTTATGCAGTCAGGAGTAAGCAGGATATATTCATACAACTTGAGATTATTTAACGGAATTGATTTAGCGACAGGAAAAAACCGGGCACATTATGGCTATATAACGAAATTCCGTTCAATGGAACGCACTTACGGCACCTATGACAACACCGTAATTTCTGAAACCGAGGAGGTGGTTGTCGGGTCAAACAGCTTTATCTACAAAGATTATTCCCGTATCCGTTTGCTGGGATTATTTCTTGAAATTCTTCGCGGCCGCGGATATTTTACTGAATTCATGGACTTTCTGAAATTAAGCAATGTCCCGGGCGAAAAACTGCTGCGATTTCTGCTTGATTATGACTTCTCGAAGCATCCTGCGATTTGGCAGGTGCTCACTGACTATTTGACCCGTGCTGACAATGAACTTTTTGACACCCCCGAACAATGTGAAAACTTCATCCGGGAAAGAATCAAATCTGCGCTGCCGATTCCCGAGGTCAAGTTGAACCTGATATTTGTGGGCAAAATAATGCTAATTCCACAAAACCGGCATAGCCTTTTCTCAATATTGAAAGAATTTGTCCTGAAACACAATCTGGAGAATACCATCCAGGAATTTTTTGCGGACTATCTTGATAACGTTCTTGAGAAACAGGTTGTCTCATTTAATAATGAATTATCTGAAATTCCATGCAAGACCAGATTCAATCTCAAGGCAATCAAATATCATACTGGCAAATCCCTGCAGGATTTTTATAGTCCAACTCACCGCCATTTCAAACTTGCACTCCATCAGGACACTGTTGATTTTATTGCCGGCAAGCATGGTTGTGATTTTTTGAGCGATGATATCCTTCAGGATATTTATATGTCAATATCGCGATTCGGTCTTTTGCGTATCATCCAAGAGCCATGATCGGAAAAACCCGAAAACCCATTAATAAAATGCCGGAAAATTTTAATTTCGAAAACACTGATCCGCTTGATGTATTCAAAGTATTGTCCGGCATGCCTGATCTCGAAACAGATGCCGTTGAGCTTCTCAGGTTCGAAATCGGGAACCGGTTATTTTTTTATGGAGCTCATTTCGAAAATCCTTTTGAGCGTGATGCCATGCCCCGGCGCCATTATCTAAAAAAAAGTTTTCAACCGTTAAAACAATTTCTGCATAATGTATATTTTCAGCATCAGTCCTTCACAGGCACCGGATACTCAGGGACGATTTGTTCCAATGCCTACTTCGGAATTGATGAAGATTTCAAGCAATTTGGTTATACAATACTCCCCCCGCCACCTATTTCCCTGCCAGCCGGCAGTATATACCGCAACCTGCGCAAACTGGCTGGCACTTTACGGCGTATAATCAACCATGGTACACTAGTCGAGATCCTTGACCTTACCCGCAGTACGTTAATTAAAAATTACATCTCCGAGGCTGCAGCTTTTTTTGCAGCAGAAAAAATCCGGGCACTTGTTGTGCCGTATGACCTGCCATTTTGGGAACGAGTAAACATTTTAGCTGCACGCCTGGCGGACATCCCATCATTTATTTTCCTCCATGGGATACCAGGCCGCTATAACCTGATTGATGACAATTGGACTGATTTTATCGCTGTCTGGGGCAAGGCAATCCGGGGACATTATCTGGCTGCAGATTTCAAAACGGAAAAACTGCTGGTAATTGGGCATCCAAGATATCGCTCATACACCGGTTCTGTCCAGGAAAAACCTGGCGACATCCTGGTAACTACTTACGGAATGAACGGCAGCCAGCACAGCGATAAAGCCAGAGGACAAAACCGCGGCAATTTAATTTCTTACGTATATTCCATTCAGCGTGCCCTGGCTGCATCAGGAATTACCTGTGCCAGATTACGCCCCCATCCATCAGAAAACCAGTTATGGTACGCTGATAAAATCGACAGAAATTTTTACTCTCTCGATACCGCACCCCTGACCCAATCTCTACAGGTGGCATCACTGATCATTGGTGCACCGTCAACTTTAATAATCGACAGCGCCTACCTGGGTAGAACATATATTGTTTATGAACCCTTGAAAACTGGCCAGAATTTATTGGATTTTTCTGTTGTCCCGCCCTTTGACGGCTCTGATCCGCGCCTGCCAGTGGTGAGAACAGAAGAAGAATTATGTACTATGATTAAATCAAAACCGGTAATTGGAAAGGAATTCTTTACAGATTATGTAGAGTTGCCCTTCAACCTGCAACCATGCCTGGAAAAAATTAACGAATGGTGGTCAAAACGCTCTGCAATTTAAAGCATGGAAAGCATTCTGCCAGAAATATAACCGGCCCCGCCCAGGTCAACGGGGCCATAGGCGCTGCCCGCATTGCAGCGGGGATTGTGGTATGAAAAAAATACTGCCGCTGGTGTGCGGAGTTTTCGTGCCGTTCGTGCTTTTCGTGGTTATTATTTTTATAAAATTTCAGCCTGCTACATGAGCTCTGAAATCAAATTCTCCGGCAGGTACCCCCTTATCATCCCCCATACTTTTTTGATACGTTCATCCTCCCCGGCATATTCAACAACATACCGCAGAGTGGGGATAATGTAACCCTCAAAATATTTCTTTTGTTTCACCGTGACAAGATATCCGAAACTCCCCACAGCCTTTATATTTCTCTGAAAGGCCATGAGGTTAAAGAAAAAATCAAATTCATCACGGCCCATTTTGTGGATGCCTTCATTCCTTGACTCATGGTAATAAAAATTTTTAAGGGCATTCAATGTACCGGTTTCGAGCTGCACGTAGGAGTCGCGTATCAGGGATACGAGGTCGTAGTGAGGGAGTCCCAGCCTGGCGTCCTGGAAATCAATGTAGCAAATCCTATTATTGTGTATCATGATGTTCCTAGAATGAAAATCCCTGTGGTTCAGGACAAAGAGGTCCGGCGCCGATAAAATCTCTGCTATTCCAAGAAGTTCAGTCCGGAGCATGTTTTTATCTTTATCATGAAAATTGACCCCTATATATCCTTCCAGGGCATGTTCTATAAAAAAATTAAACTCGAACATCAGCTTTTCAATATCAAAGGCAAGGGTAAAGGGGAGCGACCCGTTATCCTTAATCTTCTGTATCCGGATCATGGCGGTGATGA
This sequence comes from Spirochaetia bacterium, assembly GCA_009885955.1. Lineage (GTDB taxonomy): Bacteria > Spirochaetota > UBA4802 > UBA4802 > UBA5550 > VFJS01. The sequence goes on from VFJS01000031.1 coordinate 144,418, forward strand.
TCTTTTCATAAAGCGGGACAAGGTCCCCTTCATTGCTATTCTTAAGATAATCCTCCAGCAGGGTGTCACCCAGGTCCTCGAGGAGAATAAGGCCAAGGGCGGAGTCGATCTTCAATATATCCGGGACATCAATGCTGTTTGCCGATAGAAGCTTCTGCATTATTACAAAAGGGTAGTCACGGGGAGAGGCGCCCGCAAGTCTGCCATCGGTGCAGAGGACATAGCTTTCATGTGCGGTAAAAATCCTGTAATATGATCTGTCAGAGGCATCGCCTTTCAGCATTTCCGCCCGGTCAAATCCCCCGGTGAAGGCATTCAGAAATTCCGTTATATCAGAGGAAAACAGGGGACACCTCTTAATTTGCTTTTAAAGTATTGAAACATTCCATGGCCCGGGGCGCAGGAACCCCGGGCCATATGAGGGAGAGAAATTCTGTTTACTCCATGCTGTCCCTTAAAAAAGTGGGGATATTTATGTCCACGCTGGAATAATCCTTTTTCTTCAGGGTGAAAACCTGTGAATTGCTCTGACCGGTTTTCACCGTTTTCTGCTGGTTCCCTTCAATGAGGGTAACCGAAGTCCCTGATTTTTTGTTCAGCTCGCTTATAACATTTGTATTTCTCGACAGCATGTTCTTTTTCTTGTCGAACCCCGTAGCAATGACAGTGACCCTCACCTTGTCCTCCAGGGCAGGGTCGATTGTTGTGCCGAAAATGATGTTGGCATCAGGATCAACCTGCTGAGTGATCATCTCCGTCACCTCGTGCACTTCATGAAGGGAGAGGTCATTGCCGCCTGCTATGTTGATGAGCACGGCCTTGGAGCCCTCAATGTTCGATTCTTCCAGCAGCGGGCTGTTTATCGCCATCTGTGTCGCTTCAATAGCCTTGTTCTCGCCCACACCGAGGCCCACTCCCATGAGCGCATCGCCTGTCTCCTTCATAACCGTTCTCACGTCGGCAAAGTCCACATTGACAAGGCCGGTGACCATGATAATGTCTGCAATCCCCTGGACTCCCTGGCGCAGGATGTCGTCAGCAAGTTTGAAGGCATCATCAATGGGGGTCTTCTTGTCTATTATCTTTAAAAGCAGATCATTGGGTATGGTTATGAGAGTATCCACCTTCTCCTTAAGCTTTGCGATCCCCTCAAGCGCCTGGTTCATCCTCTTCTTCCCTTCCACGGAGAAAGGTTTGGTTACTACTCCGATTGTTAGTGTCTTCTGCTCCTTGGCAATCTCCGCTACAATCGGAGCCGCCCCGGTGCCTGTTCCGCCCCCCATACCTGCCGTGATAAAAATCAGGTCGGCGCCCTTAAGGGCTTTCTGGATCCTGTCTTTATCTTCGTTGGCCGCCTCCCTGCCGATCTCCGGGTTTGCCCCGGCCCCGAGTCCCTTGGTAAGCTTGGTCCCGATCTGGATCTTTATCGTGGCCAGGCTCTCCCTGAGCTGCTGGGCATCAGTATTGACCACGATGAATTCAACACCCTCCATGCCGGTGGCAATCATCCTGTTGACCGCGTTTGTTCCGGCTCCTCCGACCCCTATGACCTTGATGATGGTGGACAGGGGCTTCTCTTCTTCTAATCTGAACATACTCCCTCCCTCAGTTTTTATGTATTATGTCTCATTATGATGTGTGACATAATACAAAATTTTTACGTTTCCATGAATATATATTTATGACACAACCGGAAATCCGGAGGTGCCTGATTCTCAGATCCAAAACACCGGAAACACTCCGGTATGCCGTCACAGGTATTCCTCAAACCACTTCTTGATCCTGCTCATCATGGTTACCTTGTTATTTTTGAAACGGGCCCCGTCTTTGAACCTGTTCAGCCGTATGCCGTATTTCAAGAGCCCCACGCCGTTGGAAAACTGGGGTGTGGAAACCTCGTTCACCAGGCCCGCCAGGTCCTCCGGGATTCCTATCTTGACCGGGATCCTGAATATTTTTTCCGCGACTTCAACGCATCCGTCTATCATTGAACCTCCGCCGGTTAATACAACGCCGGCCCTGAGCCTGTCCTTCTTCCCGCTTTTCTGGAGTTCATGGTCAACCATGTCCATAATTTCTGTCATCCTGGGTTCAATGATCTGGGTGAGTTCCTGCCTGAACAGGTTTCTGGGCGGCCTCCCCCCCACTGACGGAACTTCAATGACTTCCGCCGGGTCCACCAGGTCTATGGCAGTACAGCCGTGCTTCTTCTTGATGATCTCAGCGGCATCGATTGGGCATTTCAGGCCCTCGGATATGTCGTTTGTCACATGGATACCGCCCACTTTTAAAACCGATGAGAAGACAACTCCGCCGTTCAGGTATACTATGATGTCCGTTGTTCCGCCTCCGATGTCTATGAGCACCACACCCAGTTCCTTCTCCTCCTTGCTCAGTACCGCTTCAGCCGATGCAAGGGGGTTGAATACAATGTCCTCACACTGATACCCTGCTTTGCCGATGGATTTTAAAAGGTTCTGTATGCTCGTTGACGAGGCCGTTACAATATGAACCTCGGATTCCAGCCTCACCCCGCTCATGCCGATTGGATCATCAATGCCCCACTGGCCGTCCACGGCAAAATCGGTGGAGAGGACATGAATAATCTCCCTGTCCACCGGTATGACCACTGCCTGCGCCGCTTCTATCACCTTCTTTACCTCGAAGTCCTTTATTGTCCTGCTCTTGTTCGTAATGGCAACGATGCCCCTGGAATTCTGGCCCTGGATATGGTCCCCGCTCATTCCTGCGTATACCGAGGCGACCTCCTGAAGCGCCATGGCTTCGGCGGTTTCGATGGCCTTTTCAATGGCCAGCACGGTGCTGTCGATATTCACGATGTTCCCGTTCTTCAGCCCCCGTGACATTGCAACACCTACGCCTGCTATCTCAATCTGCCTGTTTTCATTTTCAAATCCGATAACCGCGCAGGTTTTTGTTGTTCCAATATCCAGTCCGACTACGATATCTTCCATTATAAACTCCAGTATTAGGGCTTCATTATTGCTGCTTTTCCGGAAATAGTTAACCTGTCAGGATAATAACTTATCCTGTCAAAATATCCCGTCACATGCTTCAGCCTGTTAAAACCAGTCATGTCCGGCTGAAGCTCAAACCTGGTCTTCCGTCTGCTCAATACTACTATTATCGAACTTTTGTCGATAAAAGATAATTCAGATATCTGGCTGAACAGCCCTGGATCACTTTTTTCAACCATTTTAAGAAGGCTGCAAAGCCTTATTACATGCTTCTGAAGCTGTCCATCTACCGCATCGCCCTGCCCTATGATTATCAGGGGGTTTTCCCGGGAGTAGATTATGTCCCTGCTTATCACATTAAACTTCTCATCTACCTCAAAAGGGAGAAGCCTGTCCCCCCTCCTCATGGCCAGGGCAGCATAGGGCTTCTTTTCCACAATGTGTATAAGGAGCCTGTCGCCCCCCCTTGCAATGGTAAAATCCCTTATCATTGCAGTCCCTTTCAGTACTTTTATTAAAGCGTCGTTATCAAGGGTGATACCGGTCTCATCTGCCCTTACATCAATCTTCCGTATTATTTCATTTTTTGCAAGATATTTCAATCCGCGGAATTCAATCTCCCTGACCTTTATCATATGCTCCCCGGAAGCGGAAATTGCCGGGAACATGAAGGCTGCCGCTGCTGATGTGTAGAGGAGGATAGTCACTTTTTTTGCTATTCTTATCATTCCCTGATCCTCGCTGCTATTTCCCTTCCGGCCTTGTAGATATCGCCTGCCCCCAGGGTGAGTATGATATCCCCCTCCCTTGCCTCTTTCAGAACGGCATCGGCAATGTCATCAAATTTAATAATTTCCACGCTCCTCCCCTCATGCTTCTTCACCGATTCGCCGATGAGGCCCGCGGACACTCCTTCAATGGGCGCCTCTCCGGCCGGGTATATCTCGGCAAGGAAAAGCACGTCGGCATTGGGGAAGGACTGGCCGAATTCGTCCCAGAGATATTCCGTTCTGGTGAACCTGTGGGGCTGAAACACGGTGATAATCCTCCTCCCAAGAGACCTGAGGGCGCTGAGAGTGGCCCGTATCTCCGTGGGATGGTGGCCGTAATCGTCATAGACAAGAATTCCCTTTCCGCTGCCCAGGAGCTCAAGTCTTCTCCCTACACCCTTGAATTCCGCAAGGCCGTCCCTGATTTCATCTATTCCCATCCCCAGCTCCATGGCAACCGCAATGGCAGAGAGTGAATTGGAGACATTATGATTGCCCAGGAGCGACATTGAAAAGCTGCCGAGAGGCTCCCCCTTGTACAGGCAGGTGAACGTAGTCTTTCCGTCTTTGAAACCGGTATCCACGGCCCTGAAATGGGCATCCTCACAAAAGCCGTAGGTGTAATAGGGCCTTTCAACTTTGGGCAGGAGTTCCCGTATTGTCACATCATCAAGGCAGAGAACCGAGTATCCGTAAAACGGGATGTTATTCATGTAGGTCAGGAAAGCGTCCTTTATATTGTTGAAGTACTTGTAGTGGTCAAGGTGGTCGGCGTCTATGTTTGTCACAACCCCGATGGTGGGGAGCAGCTTCAGAAATGAGCCATCGGATTCATCGGCTTCAAAAACCAGGTATTCCCCCTCGCCTATTCGCGCGTTAGATCCGAAATTGAAAACCTTGCCCCCGATGACTGCAGTGGGGTTTACTCCGCCGTGATAAAGGATGAACGCAAGCAGCGATGAGGTAGTAGTCTTTCCATGTGTCCCGGCAACCCCGATCCCGTGTTTCAGCCGTATAAGTTCAGCCAGCATCTCAGACCTGTGTATGATTGGAATCCGCTTTATCCTTGCCTCTATGATCTCGGGATTATTCTGGGTTATGGCGCTTGAGGTGATAACAACGCAATAGTCCCTGATGTTGGATGGATGATGTCCTAAGAATATTTCGGCGCCCATGGAGGCAAGCCTCTTTGTCTGCTCCGATTCATGAAGGTCGGACCCGGAGACCCTGTACCCCAGGTTGATGAGGATCTCTGCTATGCCGCTCATCCCTATGCCGCCGATCCCGATAAAATGCATATTTGCTGATTTTCTGAACAAGTTCATTTTCCCTCTATCTTTTTTTCAGTCCGTTTTTCCAGGGCGCACGTCATTCCTCTTCACGTCCATTTCCAGACACCTGGCCGCGATATCTTCAGCAATAATACGGGCCGCATCCCTTCTCGCCAGCAATATGCCCCTGTCCGACATCCCTTTCATTATCCTCGGATTGCCGAGAATTTTCATTAAAAGGGGCGCAATGGCTGCCGGCGTAGCGCCGGAATTATCGACCATGTACGCCGCCCCCTCGGCCGCAAAAACCGCGGCATTCTTTTCCTGGTGGCCCATGGCAGCATAGGGGTAGGGAATCAGGATTGAAGGGATTCCCATTGCAGCAAGTTCCATCATCACCCCGGCACCTGCCCTGCTTATGGCAACATCGCTTGCCTTGTATGCCAGGCCGATTTTTTTAATGAATGGTGAAATGTATATTGAACCGCCGTACATGCTGTCATGAATCATCTTTTTATATGTCTCGTAGGAGGCCTCTCCTGTGCTCCATATGAAGCCGGTCTCCTTGAAATCATCCCTGAAATCATTCTTTAAACCGGCAATCAGGCTGTTGATCTGCGTTGCCCCCTGGCTTCCGCCCAGGACAAGTATGATTTTTTTGCAATGGCCCAGGTTGAAACTCCTCCTTGCTTCCTCCCTGGAAACATCGGCCAGCACCTTTTTCCGAATTGGATTCCCCGCATGAAAAAATTTATCCCCGAACTTCATATACCCCTTTGATGCCTCAAAGGTACCGTATATCTTTTCAGAATATTTTTCAAAATACCGGGTGACCTTTCCCGGGACGGTGTTCTGTTCACAGAGAAAAATGGGCTTTCCACAGAGCCTTGCGGCAATCAGCGCAGGGGCGGTGACATACCCGCCCATTCCAATAATTGCTGTTATGCTGTATTTTCTGATTATTATGCACCCTCTGATTACAGAGGTTATAAACCTGAATATAAAAAACGGCAGTTTGAAAATATTTCTGGTGGCCTGGGGTGCGCGGTAGTAGAGAATATCCTTTTCGTCCATGTCGTCGGAAATGGAAAATCTTTTATCCCTCACGGTGGCTAGAAAATACGCATCCACCCCCCGCCCCCTGAACTCCTCATACAGGGCAATACCCGGGGTTATGTGGCCGCCTGTGCCTCCGCCTGTAATCAATATCTTCAGCTCAGCCATTCCCGGATTCCTCCTTCCAGTGATATGCCTTTATCCACAGCCCCGCTGTACCTTGAAATATTCAGAATAATTCCGCCGGCAACCATGTTTGTTATGAGGGATGATCCTCCGTAGCTTATGAATGGGAGGGGGAGCCCGGTTGTGGGGAGGATCCCGCACACCACGGCGATGTTTATGTATGCCTGCACGGCGATCATGAGGCTCAGCCCTGCTCCCAGAAGCATTCCGAAACGGTCCGGGGCATTGAGTGATATCTCCATCCCCTTCCAGAAAACTATGAAAAATAAAAATGCGATAAGCACCGTTCCGATGACCCCGGTCTCTTCAGCGACTACGGCAAAGATGAAATCGGTATGCGGTTCGGGCAGCCTGGCAATCTTCTGCGTCCCGTTCCCGAGGCCCGCGCCCAGGAACCCCCCCTTTTTGAAGGCGATGAATGACTGGATGATATGATATCCGATCCCGTAACGGTCATTCCAGGGGTTCAGGTAGGCGAGAATCCTCTCCCTCCTGTAGGTCACCTGGTAGATGAGAAGGTAAAACATGGGTATGCTGATGATGAAAAGAAAAAGTATGTATACAAGGGGGAAGCCCGATATGAAGAGCATGAACACGGACACAATGAGGAGGTCAATGGACGTGCCGAAGTCGGGCTGCATCATGATGAGCATGAAGACCACGGCCACTATGATGAGCGGCACAAGGAACCTCACCAGGTGGCCTTCATTTTTCTCCGAGGAGAACATCTTGGCAATGTATATGATAATGACAATCTTTACGAATTCCGACGGCTGGATTGATACCGATCCCATGTGGAGCCATCTTGCCGATCCCTTTACGTTGTGTCCAACTCCCGGGATAAGGACAAGGACCAGCAGGATAAGGGATCCCAGTATCATCACCATTGTATAATCCTGAAGCTTCCGGTAGTCCACCTGCTGTATCACGATGAGCATGATAAACCCGATGATGACCCACAAAACCTGCTTTTTCAGAAAATAGAAGGAATCACCATAAATCTTCATCGCGTTAACCGCGCTTGCGCTGTATATCATGGCAACCCCTATGCCCGCGAGGACAAACAGGGCCATAAACAGCGCAAGGTCCGGTTCCATTCTCTTTCTTGCATCCATGGCCGGTTTCATGTCCAATTGAGTTTGCCCTCCTTCAATTTTATGAAAGATTCCTTGAACACCTTACCCCTCTCCTCATAGCTCTTGAACATGTCAAAGGATGCGCATGCGGGAGAGAGGAGGATAACATCACCCCTGGAACTGAGCTTCATGGCTTGAACAGCCGCATCATCAAGAGAGTCGGCGAGGACATGGCTGAATCCGTTGAATAGGGACGAAAAAGCCTCCCTGGATTCACCGATGAGCACAAGAGACTTTACCGCGCCCTTCAAAGCCGGAGTAAGCCTGGAATAATCATCCCCCTTTGTCCTTCCTCCGATGATAAGTATGCCGTTACCGGTGAGGCCCCTGAGGGCCATCTCCACGGCGCCGATTGTCGTTGCCTTGGAGTCGTTTATGAAGACCCTCCCTTCATATTCGCCTATCCTCTCCATCCTGTGCTCCAGGGGCCTGAATGAATATATGGATTTCGCGATGCTCTGAAAATCCGGTTCAACCTTCATCTTCTCCAGTATCGAGCAGGCCATGAGGATTGCGGCCATGGCGTTCTGAATATTATGGACTCCCATTATCGCGAGCCTGGGCGTATCGAGAACCCTGACGGTCCCCTTTTTATTCTTCATATATATTCCATTGTTTTCAAAGTAAGCGCCTGCACTCCTGTCTGAAAGTGAAAATGACAGTTTCCCGGACCTGATACCCCGGAGCCCCCCTGCAATGAAGGCATCGTCGCCATTGAAAATGAAATAATCGCTGTCCTCCTGGTTCATGGCTATCCTGAACTTGGCCGCTGCATAGTCCTCCATGCTCCTGTACCTGTCCAGGTGGTCCGGCGTGATGTTGAGGATCGCAGCGGCATCGGGCCTGAAACTGTCTATGGTTTCGAGCTGGAATGATGAGAGTTCCGCAACGGTCACCGAATCGTCCGATGTCTCTTCTGCAAAGGAGATGAGAGGCGTGCCGATATTCCCGCCGACAAAAACCTTCATTCCCAGGTCTTTCAGGAGGTGGCCGGTGAGGCTTGTGGTTGTTGTCTTGCCGTCGGTTCCCGTAACACCGATAATCCTCCCCCTGAGCACCATGAAGGCAAGTTCTATCTCGGAGATTACCGGTATCCCCTTTCTTTCCGCTTCGGCGATGAGGGGTATTGTCCTTGGAACACCGGGGCTCAGGATGATATGGCTGTACCCTTCGCCCAGCATGGAGGGTTCCTGCCTGCCGAGAACCTGTTTTACGGAGCCATGGAGCTTTTTCAGTGTGTCCATGAGCTCATCACTCCCCTTGATGTCGGATACGGTTACATCAATCCCCTTTGAGGCGAAAAAATTTGATGTGGAGAGCCCGGTCCTGTATCCCAGTCCCACTACCAGCGCTTTTTTTATGTCATCTATTTTCACAGCCGCTTATCCTATTAATATTCCATCATAATATCTTCAGGGAACTGAGCCCCAGTATTGCCAGGATACCCCCGAGGATCCACATCCTCACAACCACCTTCTGCTCGGACCACCCCGAGAGCTCAAAATGGTGGTGGATCGGCGCCATTTTGAAGACCCTCTTCTTTGTCATTTTATACCATAACACCTGTATGATGACCGACAGGCACTCTATGACAAAGACCCCGCCCACGATAAACAGAAAAATCTCCTTTTTGATCATTATCGCGATGATGCCGATAATCCCGCCCAGGGCAAGGGACCCGGTGTCGCCCATGAAGACCGTTGCCGGGTTGCTGTTGAACCAGAGGAACCCCACCGATGCGCCGATGAGGGCAGAAACAAATACGGTGAGCTCTGCTCCGTCGGAAATGTACGGTATCCTGAGATAATTGGCGATCTTCACATGGCCCGAGAGGTATGTCATGATTCCCAGGCTTATGGCCACGATGACGACTGAGCCGATTGCCAGGCCGTCAAGGCCGTCGGTGAGGTTTACGGCATTGGAACTGCCCACGATGACAATTACCCAGAAGACTACAGCCAGCCAGCCCAGGTCTACGAGCGCCCCGTTCATGAAAGGCACAAAGAGGTTTGACGCGTGGTCTTTGCTTGACGGGAATAGATAGACCAGGAGTGCCACTGCCGTTGCGATGAGTATCTGGAAAAAAAACTTACCCCTTGCAGGCATGCCGTCCTTTCTCTTTTTCACGGCCTTTATGTAGTCATCGATAAATCCCAGGGCCCCGAGGAAAACAGTGGCTCCCAGTATTATCCAGAGATAGTGGCAGGTAAAATTCCCCCACAGAAGAACTGAGATTATGATTGAACCCAGTATCAGAATCCCGCCCATGGTTGGGGTACCGGCCTTGGCCGCATGGCTCTTGGGGCCCAGCTCCCGTATCTCCTCCCTGAACTTTATCATATGGAGCCATTTGATGACGAACTTTCCGAATATGAGAACGAGTATCAGCGCGGTCAGGGCCGCATAGGCTGACCGAAAAGTAATATACTGGAAGAGCCTGAGAAACGAGAGGTACTCTTTCAGGGGAAGTATAAAATAATAGAACATATGCCTCCTGTATCAGCCGGCCAGCGCCCGGACTATCTCTTCCATTTTCATGGAACGCGATCCCTTAACAAGAATCACATCCCCGATGGATACGCTGCCCGTGAGTGACGTGATAATATCGCCCTTGCTCTTGAAAATCTTTACCCTGTTCCTGTCCATGCCGCCGGTGACCGCGCCGCTTGCATAGGCCTCGGACATGTCCCCCCAGAGGAGAAGGAGATCAAACCCGTTCCTGGCCGCCTCTTCGCCGGTTTCTCTATGGAGCGGCTCCGCTGCTGCCCCGAGCTCCTTCATGTCCGAGAGGACCGCTATTTTTCTCAGATCAGGAAATATCTCCTTCACCGATCTCAGCGCATATTTCGCGGAGAGGGGATTGGAGTTATAGGTATCATCGATGACCAGGTAACCCCTGTCGATGACCTGGCTCCTCCCTCCCGCGTTTGTAAATCCTGTTAATGCCTTTCCCATCTCCTTCAGCGTCAGGCCGTATTCCAGCCCAACCTGCACGGCCGCAATGAGGTTGTATACATTATGAATGCCGTAGAGGGGCGCCCATACTTCCCCATCCTTCAATTTCAGGGTGATCCCGGCGCCGTCCAGGGAGTAGCTCTCGGGATAAAAATCGGCGCCTGATTTGACGCCGAAGGTCCTGACTGCCAGGCCTCCGGCAAGTGCCCTGTCCCTTGCAATTTCAAAACAAGCGGTCTCCCTGTTTATGAACAGGGGCGCGCCTGAGGGCATCCCCTCCATGATCTCGCACTTCGCCCTGGCCACGTTCTCTATGGTGCCGAAAAATTCCAGGTGGCCCTCGCCTATATTGGTGATCACCGCGGCATCTGGAGCAGTTATGCGGGACAGCCTCTCCAGTTCACCGGGATGGTTCATCCCCATTTCAATCACCGCCATGTTGTCCCCTTCCCTCAGCCCCAGGAGTGTGAAGGGTACTCCGATTTCATTATTATAATTTTTTTCATTCCTGTGGCACTTGTATTTCGCGCTTAAGAGTGAGTATATGAGCTCCTTCACCGTCGTCTTTCCGTTGGTACCGGTGATTCCGACAAGGATCGGGCTGATATTTTTCCTCTGAGCTGAGCCGATTGCGCCCAGGGCGCCGAGGGTGTCTGCGCACCTTACCATGGCTACGCCGTTATCCGACGCGGCCTTTTCATAGCCGTCCCTCATGGTGAGCAGCGCGTCTATTCTCCTGTTCACGCATAATTCATGGATAAAATCATGCCCGTCGAACTTCTCTCCCATGAGGGGGATAAAAAGGTTCCTTTCTCCCAGGTCGCGGGAATCCGTAGTGATGGTGCCGATGGGTGTTCCGGCGCTTCCGTGGATGATGGTTCCACCTGTGAGGGCCGCTACATATCCGATGGTTGTGTTGTATCCGGCCTTCACCGTGCTGCCCTCATGCCGAGATATTTATTCGCGATTTCATGGTCATCAAAGTGTATCTTCTCCCTGCCGATAATCTGGTAGTCCTCGTGCCCCTTGCCGGCTATGACGATGATGTCCCTCTTTCCGGCCATGGAAACGGCCCTGGCTATGGCCTCCTCCCTGTCCGGGATAATCTCAAAGCTCCCCGTATCGATCCCTGCAATTATTTCGCTTATGATGACTTCCCTCTCCTCGGTCCTGGGATTGTCGCTTGTCACAATGACGTGGTCCGAATTTTCCACTGCGACCCTTCCCATGACAGGCCGCTTTGTCCTGTCCCTGTCGCCGCCGCATCCGAAAAGGGTGATCACCCTGCCGGCCTTAAGCTCATTCACCGACTGGAGGAGCTTCAGCAGGGCATCGCCGGTATGGGCATAGTCTACAACTATGGAAAAGCCTTCGTCTGAATGTATCACGTCAAACCTTCCGGGTACCCGTTTCAACGCCGAAATTCCCCCGGTGATGGTTACCCAGGGAACATCGAGCCCCCGCATTGCCGCTACCGCAGCCATGGAATTGTATATATGGAACCTGCCGGAAAGCTGAAGCTTCACGGCAATCCCCTTCTCCGGCGATTCCAGCTCGTAGAACAAACCGTCAATTTCATTCCTGATGGTACCGGCTTCAGGCCTGAACATGGCGCCGCTCCCCAGCCCGTATGAGGTCATGGGAAAGGACCAGGAGTCCCTCCCCTGGTATATGCGCATGCCGTAGCTGTCATCAACATTAACGATGCCCGCTTTTTTCGTTTTGCAGCTCAGGTGAAGCAGGTCAAAAATTTTTCTCTTCGCGTTGAAGTAGTTCTCAAAATCCCTGTGAAAATCTAAGTGGTCCCGCGTGAGGTTGGTAAAGATTGCCGCATCAAAATGAATGTCATCGGCCCGGTTGAGTTCAAGGGCATGGGACGATACCTCGATGACAACGGCCTTCACGCCGTCGTTTTTCATCCCATGGAGAAGCTCATGGATATCCCTGGACTCCGGGGTTGTATTCGGAGCGGGATAGTCCTTTCCGCCCCACCGGTAGTTTATGGTGCCGATGACTCCGGTTGAGATCCCGTGCATGGCGAGGATCGATTCGATCATATAGGTGATGGATGTCTTTCCGTTTGTGCCGGTGACGCCGATTATCATCATGTCTTTTGATGGATCTCCGAAAAATGCTGCCGATGCCGCGGAAAGCCCTTTCCTGGTATTTCCCGATGCCAGGACGGCAACCCCTTTCCCGGCAAGGTGCATGAATTCCCCGGCCCTCTTCTCCGACAGTATGACCGCGGAAGCACCTGCATCAACGGCCCTGTCAATGTACTTGTGGCCGTCTGCCTCATACCCTTCAATGGCTGTGAAAAGGCACCCGGGAGCAGCCTTTCTCGAGTCGTACTCCACGGATAGGATATCCCCGTCAACGGGTCCGGCGACATGGCGTATCAGGCCCCCTGAAGCTTGAATGAGGCCCGATATTTTCAAAAGGCTATTTATTTTTTTTTCTTTCATTTTCATCATTCAGCATCAGCACAATAAAATCGTCCCTGGAAATCCTCTTCAGATTCAGCTCCCGTGCCCTGGCCTCAATGACATCTATTTTTCTGAGGCTCTCTATCTCTCCAAGAATGCGGTTCCTGTCCCTTATGATCTGCTTTTCAGCAGTAATAAGCCTGTTAAAACCCATCTTGATTTTCATCACTTCAATATTCTGCCATATGTAGACAATAAAAAAAATACAGATGGCAATCACAACAATAAAATGCCTGATGGGAATCACCCTTTCCCGTTAAATTCAGCCTTCATGGCTACAGCTTTTCACAGACCCTGAGCCTGGCGCTCCGCGACCTGCTGTTCTCATTCACCTCATCGTCCGACGGCCTTACCGGCTTTTTCGTTATCAGCCTGGCCAGGGGCCCGCCGGTGCAGTAGCACTTTCTTCCATCCATGCCGCAGGTACACCCCTTTTCCAGCATCTTAAAATGCCGCTTAACGATCCTGTCCTCCAGCGAATGATACGATAGCGCCAACGTCATTCCGCCCGCAGACATGATGCCGCTGAGGCCGGCGAGGCTCTCTTCAATCAGCCCCAGCTCATTGTTCACCTCTATCCTTACCGCCTGGAACACTCGTGTGGCCGGGTGGATGTTCTTTACATGGAACCGTTTCGGAATGGCCCCCAGGACAATGTCCGCAAGCTCACGGGTGGTCTCAACCGGTTTAACCTTCCTTGCGCGGCATATAGCCGATGCAATCTTTCTTCCCCATCTCTCATCACCATAACGATATATGAGCCCGGCAAGTTCTTTTTCATCATAGGTATTGACAACGTCCCTGGCGTCAAGGGGATTCCTCCTGTCGAGCCTCATGTCAAGGGCCTCATCGGAACTGAATGAGAAACCCCTTCCCGGGGCATCAAAATGATATGACGATACGCCGAAATCATACAGGCAGTAGTCGGCTTTCCTTCCCATGGACTCCATTTCCCCGGCAATATGGGAAAAGTCCATGTTGCAGAAAACAACCCTGCCGCCAAAGCGCGACAGCCTTTTCCTGGCGATTTCCATGATATCGCCGTCCCTGTCAAAACCGACAATGGAAAGTTCCTGGAACTGCCCGAGCAGTATCTCCGTATGACCGCCCTCTCCCAGGGTTGCATCAACCAGGGTCCCGCGGCCTCGGTGATATGACTTTTCAATGAAAGATGCAATCTCCCTCCAAAGAACCGGTTGGTGGATATATGACGAACCGTCACCATGATTGTCAGTATTATGTCTCATTAGAAAAATATGATTTCCCCTTTATTAAAAGCCCAGATCATCGGCAAAAATTTCAATTGCATCACTGCCGGGCTTATGGTCCCGGTAAATGTCAGTGGACCATATCTCGATCCTGTTATAAAGTCCAACGATGGTAATGTCCTTTTTAAGCTCTGCGTCGTCAAGGAGATGGCCGGGTATGAGCATCCTCCCCTGTTTGTCAAGGTCGCACTCGTAGGCGCCGCCGAAGAGCCGCCTCATGATCATCCTGTTTTTCGGCAGGGACTGGGACAGGGGGACAAGTTTCTTTTCAACAAAATCTTTCCAGTCCTCTTCCCTGAAAGCCATGATGCATTTGTCATATCCATGGGTGATAATCAGCTTATTGATTATGGAATTCTCGCCAAAGGCCTTTCTCAGCCTGACAGGAATTGCCACCCTCCCTTTTTCATCAAGAATTGGGAAATATTCCCCCATGAACATCCGGGTACATCCTTTACGAACAAAATTAGGTTGAAATCAACAAAAATCCCCACTTTTCCCCATTTTTCACACAATGAGACATAATTGTCAAGAAAAAAACTATTTTCATGCCTTAAAAATAAAATTTTTTGTGAAATTTTGTAAAATGATTAGTTTGAGGGGAATCAGTATATTTTATCTGATTTGAGGCGCATGAAACAATAAAATAAGAGTAGAGATGTCAAACAATTCATTCTTGACAATTACTCTATTATATTATTTTTGGCATTAATATACGCGGGTGTAGTTCAGTGGTAGAACATCAGCCTTCCAAGCTGTTTACGTGAGTTCGATTCTCATCACCCGCTCAGATTAGATACTTGAAAAGTTGATCATTGCCCCACCCCGCTGTAAAAAATAAAATTTATCATGAATTTATATGCACATGGCGATTGAGCAGCTGAAATTTGAGAATGTCACTGAATTAAGGAAACCACAAACACTACTTATTTGAGTTTTTCTTATAATCATCCCGGTAGAGTGAGCGGTATGCATCCAGCGTGGAGGAATCAATTTTGCCCTTAAAATGCGACTCCTTCACAGGGGACAAAGGTTTCATGAGGGAATTATCATTTTGTATGTGATCTAAACCTATCATGTGGCCTATTTCATGGGACAATACCCCTTCGATGTAATAGGCATCGGGCTTATTGGTGCGCAGGGTGGTAAATGAAGCAACGGCCATGTTCAGGATGATGTCGGACTCCACGATTTCACCTTTGTCGTTGTACCAGTTTCTGCAATAGGCAACCTTGCCGATGGGGATCTCAGGCGGCCATTTGATGAGAAATGAAACGGTATTTTTACCGTCCTTTTCCAGGCCGGCCTTGTGCCTCCCCTTGTAGATAAATTTAAAGCGGGTGGCCTCTTCCCATCGCTCAAAGGTTTCACGGACCGTTATTTCTGTGAGATTGCTGGCTTCTATATTTAGGTAATATTCCACATTTGAACTTTTTCTGAGATGGGGTATATTATCATCAATCTTTTTCTCCTCCCTGCAGGAGAGATAGGCACAGATAATTATAGAGAAAAAAATAAAAAATCGAGTTATTATCATAAATTTCATTGTATATAATTTTGCAGATATGGCTTTACGGGCAATAGAAATTTTAATTGAAGGGCTATATTTTAGAAAAAAATTCAATTTAATGATCCAGAGATAGAAAGAGATATCGACATGGCAAGAATATCTCTTTCTATCACATAGGTTTCACTTTTATCTATTAGTTATTGCCGACTTTTGTAACAGACATTCTTGTTTGACCATAGTAAGGTAAATCATAACCGCTATTTTGACGCACCTCAACTTTTATTATATCATTTAACCATAACCTGGCTACACAGGTAGCAGTAACGTATGAATACCCCGTGGCAGGTGTCGAAACAGTCGAAGAAGCCATATCTTTCGCAGTTGCGCATACACCAGTATTTGTAATAACGCTAACCTGACGATATCCCGAATGAATCGAAGTTCCAAATTCAACCTGGGCCACAACCATATATATACCATTTTCTTTAATAGTAACAATGGTTGGCGATGCAGATGAAAACATGCCCCGGTTGTCATGACCTGGAGTTCCAAAAATAACATCCATCGGGGTGCCGGATGTTATTGGGGTTGAAGACGCAAAAATTTGAGTATGAGCAGTACTTGTGCTTACCATGCTATCAACAGCGCTTTTAGTATAAAAATTTGCATCAATATCTGTCTTAGAATAGTATAGGGCAGGGTCGAAGTCCGCCCCGCCTCCGCCAACGGTTGTAGAACTGTCTTTGCTGTCACTGCCGCTACAGCCCGATAGAATGAATGAGCATACAATTAATCCCATTGTGAAAAATATCAAAGTTTTTTTCATAAATCCTCCCAACATTAGATTAGTTTTAAACGAAACCATTTTTATTAAATGGCTCAAATTTTTATTATAATATCAAAATAATTTGTAAATGTCAAATAAAAAAATTAGGCCCTTTCAGGATAGTTGGAATTTATATATATTTTAAGACTTATTTTTTTCCAATGATACCCTCGCCCTACCGGGCTGACTACTACCCACATCTTACGTAGCAGCCCCCGGCCGAGGGAATTTTTATGATTTGTTAATCTTTTCCGTCCACCCCCGGAGGGGGTTAATAAAAAAAGTATTTTTTATGCAGTGAAATACATTAATTCAGATATTTTTATATAAATAGTTTGCGAAAAACGTTTTCTGGAATGAAAAAAAGTGGTAATAAACCCCCTCCGGGGGTGGCGGCAGTATGTTATAATCAAGAATTGATTCTATCCGCCGGGGGCTTAGGTTAAAGTACCTCTTTTACAGAAATGTGGGTAGAAGTGTGCCTGCCGGGAGAGGGTGCGCGGAGTACGGATAAGGGCATTTGATTTTAATCATGAAAATCCTTTTCAGTTAAAATCCAGGATAATGCATGAAAAGCTGAACTTCAATATATTAATTTATTTTTAGTGGACTTTTTTGCTTTACTTTTAGTCTTTGGTCATAGAAAAATCATTGGTATACTAATTAAGGAGATAATATAACCAGCATGAAAAATTTCAAAGAATATACCCTTTACAGCGGCGGCCACCGGGGGACTGAAAGTGAATTTGGCGCCCAGGCTGAAGCATTCGGAATCGAGGAGGTAAATTTTTCCTACGAGGGCCACCAGATGGAACGCGCCCGGGGCATCGTCGTACTCAGCACGAAAGAACTGGAACGCGGTGACGTGAGCATGGAAATCGTTTCCAAGCGTCTCGGCAGGAAATACCATCAGGCGGAAAAAATCCGTATGGTCATACAGTCCATTTTTCATATGGTCAACAACGGCTTTCAGATTTTTGCCATCGGCTGGATTCAGCCCGATAATACGGTTAAAGGCGGAACAGGATGGGGAGTTGAATTGGGGCGCCTTTTCAACAGGCCCCTTTCCGTTTTTGATCAGGATAAAAACAGGTGGTTTACCTGGAAAGACAATTCATGGGTGGAAGACTTGCCCATCATCAGTAACAAAACTTTTGTAGGTACCGGTACCAGAGAACTGACCGACGGGGGCCGCAAGGCAATCATCGATCTATTCAAAAGAAGCTTCGACGGGAACTGAGACCGGTACTGTCAGATGCATGATCCCTTGTGCCTGTGCTTGTATAACCGGCATGGGCATACCGGATTCATACACCACAACTTCACGCAGATTTTTCTACTTCCGGGGACCATCGCCGCAGTTAAAAAAGACCGTCACATGTATAAATGTCCATGCCCTTTAATAATTATTTACATATTTTATCCTATTCACATGCTGAAATTATTTTTATTCACAATATAAAATTGTTGTATCTTTTTATAAACGAAATGATTATGTTAATTACAAAATAAATTCATGAGCAGATATTAGATTATGTCTGATTAGAATATTTCACTGAATCTGCTCATACTGCTGTGCCGATTTTAATTAAAAATATTCTCTGATTTACAGGTAACTGATATGATGGAAAAGGACCTCATCAAAAATATTATCAACAAGAACAAATATCTCTATTTTTCCATGAACAGCAGCTGCCTGAAACATTTTTCAGATAATGTGATATCGATCCCCAGAGACGGGAGTGACATGGAACGGATGGTCAAAGAGCATATATCCTATTTGGTTGTGCTCAACAGTAACCTTGTCATGCTCAGCACTTTTGAAAATTCAGGGTATTTTGATGAAAAGTATGATGTCACTTTCGGTTTCGGAACAAATTTTATTCTGAACAGCGACTATTTTGTATTCAACAGGAATGCCCTGAAGAGTGAGGATATCAGGGATGTGGAAATACTGATGAGAAAAATCATCCGCCGCAAAGGCAAATTCGATTATGATTGTGACATTCTCATGGAGAAGCTCGACCTGAATAAGGCAGCGGGGATCCTGTATTACACGAAGGATGCAAAAAAGAATATTAAGGATGCGAAAATAAATAAAAAAATAATCCAGTTTGACCTTATTGACAGCAGGAACTCCTCCCTGGATGCCTACCGCGATTTCGATAAAAAGATGGCCGGGGGTTCAATGAAGGAATACGACTGGAATAAGAATGAATTTTATTTTTAGAGAGCAGCAGAGCCTTTCCCCCCGGTCTCTTCATGATCATGCCCGCCGAGATGAAGCTCCCTGATAAAAAATGAAGCAGCCAGAGCCGCGAAGGCTATGAAAACCGTTATGGCAAAAACATAATGAATTGAATTGGCGAATACCCCTTTCATCTCAATCATGACGGCATCGAAAGCCGGAAGCAGTTCCCGGGGTATTGCCGAACTGATCGATGCAAGAGCCCCGCGGTTCAAAAGCGTATGAGGATCGCTGAGGGACTTAACAATTGATGGCGGAAGGGAGCCGAAATTGATTTCCCTTATTCCGCTGAGAAGACCTTTGGCCATGACCGATCCGAAGAGGGCCGAACCTGCTGCGCCTCCGATATTTCTGGAAAGCTGAAGGGTTGACGTTACCACTCCGAGATGGGAGCGTGAAAAGCAGGCCTGCCCGGAGATGTTGAGGATTGGCGTGTTAATGCCGAGACCGATTCCCACTATGACTGCCGCGATTACTATATGAAGTATAATTGAATACTGGTCCAGCAAAAAAAGAAGCGCAGTTCCAACGAGAGCGAGTAAGAATCCGGTTATCTGCATCTTCCGGTAGCGGCCGGTGCGGGACACGGCCTTTCCGGTTATAATGACGGTAATTACGAAGGATAGGGTCATCGGCATCACGCACATTCCCGATACTGTGGGGCCTGCCCCAAGGACATTCTGCATGTACAACGGGAGAAAAATGATAACTGCAAAAAATACTGCATGTGAAAAAAATCCGCATAAAACAGAGAAATTAAAAATGCTATTTTTGAATAAAAAAAGCGGGATCAGCGGGTCCTGCGCTCTCCTTTCTATCCATAGAAAAAGCGGAAACAATATAAGCGGAACAATAAAAAGCGCCATGACCAGCGGAGAATGCCACTGATAATCCCGTCCCCCGATGGAAAGACCGATCATAAAAGGGATTAAAATTAATAAAAATGTAAAATTCCCCAGGTAATCTAAGGAACGTATCTTCCCGAGATGGAAGTGTGAATGAAATTCTGTTGCAATGATGAAAAAGGCCAGAAACCCGATTGGAATATTAATATAAAAAACCCATCTCCATGAAAGATGCTCAGAGATGATTCCGCCGAAAAAAGGACCTATGATGCTTGCGATGCCGAACATGGACACAACATATCCGATATACTTCCCCCGTTCACGCAGAGAAAACATTTCGCCTATAATAGCAAAGGCGTTTGATATTAAAATCCCCCCTCCGATTCCCTGCATGCCCCGGAACACGATCAGATGGGTCATTGTCTGTGAAAGCCCGCACAAAATAGATGATATGATGAAGATTAAAATTCCGATAAGATAGATTTTCTTTCGCCCGTAAATGTCCGCCAGCTTCCCGGAGATGGGTATGGCAGCGGTTGAGAGAAGTATATATGATGTGAAGGGCCAGGAGTAATGCTCGATTCCTTTGAGGTCACGGATGATGGTCGGCATTGCAGTTCCCACTATGGTGCTGTCGAGAGCGGATAGAAGAACACCAAGCGAAAGCCCTATGAGGGTGAAAACCACCTGGCGCCTGGTCATGGACTGTAAATGCATATATACTCCCTTTTTTTTCTCCTGTGATTCCCCGGTCAGCCATGTTTTATTTTCATAATGAGTATGTATATTGCCAGTACAAAAGTAATCGCATTGGATACTATTACCGGCCAGGCAATGAGAATAATCCCATACACAAGCCAGAGGGAGATCCCGAAGCTGATAATGCTGTACATAAGCAGGGAGAGGTCATGTGTCTTTTTTGTTTTAAAAATTTTATATGCCTGGGGCAGAAATGCCCCGGTTGTACAGATACCTGCAGCGAAACCCAATATATCTATCCAAGTCACCTTTATCATCCCCCGCTTAAATCTGGAAGTTACCATGGTCTGCGTATTAATTGCCGCACTAAAGAATTCTGACAATAAAAAAAGAAATGATGATTCGTCAATTGATAAAAAAATGCTCTATGTATGGATGTCATGGAATAATTTCATGATAGTTTATCGGGACAAAGGCAGGGTTTTGTTAAAATAAAATTTCCGGTGTTTCAATCCTGCGCGCCTGACAGGATTCGAACCTGTGGCCCACAACTTAGAAGGCTGTTGCTCTATCCAACTGAGCTACAGGCGCATAGAATTTTAAAATTCTTTCGGGGCGAGAGGATTTGAACCTCCGACATCATGGTCCCAAACCATGCGCGCTACCGGACTGCGCCACGCCCCGTGAATAAAAATCAAACTAATTATACCCTTTGCAGGTGTCAATTTTTTTTTATGATTAAAAAAATCTCTGAGATCCGGAAACCCCCTGTTTTACAGGAGCATTGAGAGGATATTTTCAGCAGCCCCTTCGATTTTCTCCCTGCTTTCGAAATCATAGGCATCCTGCTCAATCATCCCCTTTATTTTCTCAACCCTGAGGGAGTGAATCTGTTCCTGCATTTTATGATAATTTTTATTATCAAACCTCAATTTTGCCTCTTCTGAGATATCAACCCTGTCGAACTGGAGCTTTCTGCCGCCCGCCTTCTCCGCATGCCTGTATACGCCAGGTTCAATATTCTGATTTCCCTGCCTGATAAACTCCTTTGTGATTACACCATTACTAATTTTCATTTTTATACTCCTTTGTTTTTTTCATTGAGACATAATTATATTCGGCAATATACCCGTCTTATGTTTAGCACTATTTTTGTGTAGTATTAAAATTTTTTAAATTTTCTGATGATTTTTAAGACAGCTCCGATGCTGATAGGTTTTGAAAAAAAATTTATTGATGCCGCTGTTCATGAATATAAACATATATGGATATTTTCATATATCACTTGACAAATAGTTTTTTCAAATTAAATGTTTACCTCCAACCAAAAGGGGATAACATTGAATGATCGAGAATAGAATACCCGGATTTGGCTCCAGAAGGTTCTGCCTGCTCGTCCTGGCCATTCTCATTTTTTACTGCGAACCTGCCCTTGCCCAGCCGGTAATATCTCTCAAGTATTCAGATACAAAGATCCCGCTGGGGCCTTATGCCCAATACTACAGGGACAGTACCGGAAATTTTACCCTTGATGATATCCGCTCCCTTGGCGAATCAGCGTGGAGTACATTCGGGAAAGGATCGGCTAATTTCAGGTACACAAACGATGCCGTATGGATAAGGTTCAGGATAAAGGACGATAGCGGCGGGAGCTCATGGATCCTTGAATCGGCCTTCCCCATCCTTGACAGGATTTCCCTCTACAGGCCTGATAGAAACGGTTCTTATGTATCCACTGAAACCGGAAGGCTCCTTCCCTATAGCCATCGTGAAATTGACAACAAAAAATTTCTCTTCAACCTGCAGCGCGTGGATGATACACGCCCCTATTATGTGAGGATTCAGTCTCACAGCACACTCATATGCGATTTAACAATATGGCGGCCTGAACACCTGACAGGCATGTTTGATCATGAACGACTGTTCAGCGGAATATTCTACGGCATCATGCTCATCATGGTGCTCTATAACTTTTCAATATTTCTTGCAGTCAGGGATGAGACATACCTTTACTATTCGTTATATCAGACCTTTGCCGCCCTGTTTTTTTTCACCCTGGAAGGATATGCTTCACAATACCTGTTTCCGAATACCCCGGTACTCGGAAAACACAGTCATTTAATTTTCGGAGGCCTCGGGCATCTATCCGGTTATGTATTTGCTCTAAAGTTTCTGAAATTGAAAGATACCTTTCCCGCAGGGAGATGGATGATCTTCCTGATGACCGTGCCGAGCCTGATCCAGATTTCAAGCCCCATCGTAGGCTATCATATGGCAGCCAGGACGGCCCAGGTTTCAAATATCATCGGCCCCGCGGTGATTATCACCTGCGGTGCCGTCTGCCTTGCCAGGGGCTACAAGCCGGCCAGGTTCCTCCTGCTGGCATGGATCGCGCCCCTTGCTGCCATCATCATCTACGCCCTGGCCAGGTTTAACATAGTCCCCTTCTCCTTCATTACTGAACATGGCCCCCAGATAGGTATTGCCGTGGAAGCATGGCTCCTCTCCCTGGCCCTTGCCGACAGGATCAACATCATGCACAGGGAAATAGAAGAGCAGAACAGCAGGGAGATGCTTCACAACGCGGCCCTTGCACAGGCGCGCAGCATACAGCAGAGCCTCCTGCCGGCGTCAGCTCCGTCCATAACAGGCCTGAATGTGGAATCTGCATTTTTCCCCATGGAGGATGTGGGCGGCGATCTCTACGAATTCCGGGAACTTCCGGACGGTGAATTCATGATTTTCGTCGGAGATGTCTCCGGGCACGGCATACCTGCGGCGCTGCTTGCTGCCACTGCAAAGACCCTCCTCTATCTCTTCGGGGAGAAGCGCCCGTCACCGGGAATGTTTTTACGTTACATGAATGAGATCCTGGTGGGACGGACCGCGGGGAACTTTCTCTCCTGCGAACTGGCCATCATATCCCCTGACAGAAAAAAGCTGACCATGGCATCGGGCGGCCATCCGCCCATGCTCCACATCCGCAATGGAAACATCAGCCAGGTGAAAGGGAAAGGCGTTGTCATCGGGCTTTTCCCCGTTGCAGAGTTCGAAGAGGTATCGATAGACCTGGAACAGGGTGATCGCCTCCTGTTCATCACTGACGGGCTCCTCGGGATGCAAAACAGCGGGGGGGAATATTTTGAGAATACCGTGCTCGTCGAAGTCTGCAGGGATGCCGGCGGCGCCCGGCTGAAAGATTTCATTGCCCTCCTGGTCGGCGCTTCGGAAAAATTCAAGATACAGGCCGCTGACAGGGATGACATCACTATTGTAGCAGTTGAGGTTGCTTGATGCCGATCCCGTCGGCATTGACTGGAAATATTAATAATCTAAATCATCTTTCCCATTGATTTCCTGCAGAGGTATAATGAAAATTGAATTGGAAAAAGCAACGGCAGATGGATACCATGTCTGATAACATACAGGCGGTAAGATTCATCCTATTTTTCGCGGGGCTGATTATTTTTTTCGCGGCTGAACTGTTCTGTTCCTACAGGTCTCCCGGCGAATCAAAATTCAGCCGCTGGATTACCAACCTCTCCACTGCAGGAATTAATTCCCTGGCCTTAAATATTCTTTTTTCGGCGATGATTGCAGAAGCCGGCTCCGGTGCCTTGGATAAAAAATATGGCTTACTGAACCGGCTTGACCTCCCCTTTTTATTAAAATTAATTTCGGTAATTTTGATCATGGACCTGATGCTCTATGTATGGCATCTCCTCAACCACGTGGTTCCCTTTCTCTGGAGGTTCCACAGAGTCCATCACTCTGATCTGAACATGGATGTCTCCACTGCAACCAGGTTCCATGCCGGGGAACTTATGATCTCGGCGCTGATAAAGATAGGCCTCATGAATGCGCTGGGCATCGATCTCATCCAGAATGCCCTTTTTGAAAGCGCTATCGTACTGGCAGCACAGATTCAGCACAGCAGTATAAAGGTCCCAGCGGCATTCGAGAGGGCGTATATTCTTCTCTTTGTCCCGCCTTCTATGCACAGGGTCCATCATTCGGTCATTATCAGGGAAAGGAACAGCAACTACGGGACGATATTTTCAATATGGGACAGGCTCTTCAGAACACTTAAAATGAATGTGGACCAGGAAAAGTTAAAAATCGGTATGGGAACCTACCGTGACCCGGCAGAACTGGGGATTATCAACCTGCTCCTGATGCCCTTTACAAAATCTGCACGATGATTTACTACATGCCAATCATCCGATACCTGAGAAGCAGTTTTGCAACACCCCCCGGCTGTATCATTTTATTCTCTTAAGGCAACCCTGAAAACGTATCTCAATATACTGATATCTCAAATTCTTATAAATATCCTCTTCTTATGCAGAACCAGGGCTGCAAAAAAAAGAACCAGCAGCAGAAACACAGGCCAGGCCAATGACCCGGCTTCATGGCCCAGATATTTTGCAAGGTATTCCGTATATATATGGCCCTTTAATAAAACAGGCATCTCGCCTGGCGCGGCGACATTGATCAATGCCCCCGCCTTTGCAAAGACTATTGAGATGAGATACAT
Organism: Spirochaetia bacterium; assembly: GCA_009885955.1. GTDB lineage: Bacteria > Spirochaetota > UBA4802 > UBA4802 > UBA5550 > VFJS01. Next base: position 169,189 of record VFJS01000031.1, read on the forward strand.
GAGTATGGAATTGCTGCCGAAAATTATCAGCGGCAGGGATGCCCGGGTGTACCCCCTGTAATCCATGAGCCAGTGCAGTGCCGTAAGTATATTCAATGCGATACCCGAAGTGACGAGGACAAAGGTCCCGGTCCATAGCTGTTTGTTCACAGGCATGAAAGGTTCAATGAGGAAGGATAAAAGTATCATCGCGTTTGCTGTAATGAGAAGGGGCTTGATCTTTCCCGGAATACCGGTTTTTGATGCAATCCATTCTCCTGAATAATATCCGGACAGGACTGACAGTATGGACGGGATTGTGCTCATGGCCCCCTCGGGCTCCAGTCCCGGTATCCATGTATGCCTTCCCAGGAGAAGTGTATCCAGGTACTGGACGAAGTTCCCGTCCCTGGCCCAGGGGTCATCTCCCCTGCCGGGGAATGGTGCCAGGGCCATGATGAGCCAGTAGATGAAAAAAAGGAAAATGGCCCATGCAGCCCTTCCCCTCTTTCCGGAATAAACCGTAATTATTGATGCAAAGATATACGTGAGGCCTATCCTCTGGAGCACACCGAAGATCCTCATCCCGGAAAAATCAAATTTCGGGACAAGGCCGGCCAGGACCCCCAGGAGAATAAGGATAAGCCCCCTGCGCAGAAATTTCAGATGGAGGCTGCTGGCATCGGGAATACCTGCCGTACCAGGAGACAGGGGCATGGCAGCACCCATGATAAAAAGGAAAAACGGGAACACCAGGTCTGCAGGAGTGCACCCGTGCCACGGTGCATGTTTAAGAAAATCGGGGAAATATCCGGCGCTGCCCGGATTGTTTACCAGTATCATCAGGGCTATGGTGCCGCCCCTGAAGGCATCGATGGAGGCAATCCTGCCCCTGTCCCGGCCGGTTTCCATTCTGCTATATATTCATCAAACCTTCTCAACCCCTGCAAGGAGCCAGTCGTTGTTTACAGCCGGCAGGTCTGCACCGCAGTAAACGCACTTCACCGCGTCGGTCTCCGGAAGCGGCGCGCCGCAGTTGGGGCAGCTCGGGTCTGCCAGGCCGAACTTGTTGCTCATGCCCAGGGGCATTTTCAGGGTGAACCGGTGGTCCCTGTGGCCGGGCTCGGTGTTCTTTAAAAATGACGCGCTCCAGAGTATGAGCACCTTGGCCGTTACCGAGTCATCATTGAGACGTACCGACTCAAGGTCAACGGCTCCCACGGATGCCTCGGCCAGGTACATGCCCTCGGGCCTGAAGGAAGAGAGGAATCCGGGCGCAGCGTCCCTGCCCAGGGGCAGGCTCGTCCCGCGCACTCTACAGTAGAGCCATCTCCAGAACAGGAACGAGGCCCTGTCCTCAATTATTTCCCTGTTGATAGACAGGTTTTTTCCCTCAAGTCCGGAAAGGCCATCGATTTCGTCTGCCGATGCCGCGCTCCACTCCTCTTCCTGCGTTATCTCGGAAAGCACCCAGTCATATTCCCCGGAGTTGTAGACCGAACCGCAGCTGGGGCATTTATTCACGGCGCTGAAGTCGTCGGGGACATAGCCGCAGTTGGGGCACTGCCCCTTCATCATGTCCTTGCTGAAATCGGTCTTCGCACCCCTCTTCCTGGTAAATGAGTAGATCTCGGTGAAAGGCTCGCTATCGGCCCTGTCCACTGCCTTTTTCTTCTCCTCTGCCGAAAGCCCGGCGGAAACGGTGACATCCCTGGCCTTTGCCGAAATGGATACATGGAGCGTCTGGTAATTCAGGGAGGTGCTGATGTCTATGACCGATATTTTTTTTATCTTGTAGTTCCCCATGATGTTCTGTACGCCTTCATCCTTCATCATGAGCTCCAGCTGCAGGCGGTACCGGCTGTATATCCCCTGGGACACATAATTCCTCACCGGCAGCATGTTGCCGTCGGACCATGCCCTCTGGATGTTTTCCGATATCTCCCCGGACCTCTTGTAGAAATGATCTATGGAGAATTCCGGATCTTCCGATTGTATCCGCTGAAGTATATCATCACTGAAGGCCAGTTCCGTCGGCGCGGCATCCTCCAGTGCCTCCCTTGTCCTCTTCCGTATCCTGAGAATGATAACAAGGGCGATGATACCGGCGATAACAAGCACAACTGCAAGGGAAGTGAAAATCCTCCATGAATGAAAGTACCATGAATTGGCAGCTTTTATGAACCCCTTCTTAAAAAAACCTGGCGAGGTGAATCCCTTATCGGGCATGTATAACCTGAGCTTTACTGTCTGGCCGCCGAAAAGCCCCTCATTGAATTTCACTTTCAGAATTTTCCCTTCCCAGCTCCGTCCCGCATCCACGCTCCTCATAAGGAGCCACTGATTTTTATACCTGTTCTCCACGAAGAGCTCGCTCCGTATACCGTCCTTATCGGCGAACTGGGGAAACTCAACCTCAAGTTCTATGTCCCCTGTCTCCTTGTAATGGGTATAGGGGATCAGGATATCGATGAAGTGGCTTTTCCCTTCATAGAATGTCCCCCAGGTTGAATACTCAAGATTATATTTCGCCTGGCCCGGTTTCACCCTGTCGCCCAGGTATATGACATTTTTGGAATAATTGCTTCCGGAAATTGATTTCTTCTTAAAAGACCAGTAGTATGCCGGCTTCCTCCACTTTTCATCGGTAACTGCCCCTGGGGAATCGGGGTCCGATATGATATAAGGGGCATCGGCGGTAACCATTATTTTCCCCGTATCCTTCTTAACATTGAAGGTATACTCACTCTTCACATCGATGATACGGTCGGAATTTATTTTGACCCTGTGGGTGATATTTTCAATGGCAACGGTTTCATCTTTCAAGATACCCTTACCAAAAATCGCCGCGAAAGCCTCTTTTTTGTAAAATTTTTCAGGAAAGACCGCCCTTATTTCTATGGTCTCCCAGCTTTTAATCTCACGCTTTATGTATGCGGTGAACTGCGGGCCCGCGCTCTTGAATTCGATTATTTCAGGCTTAAACTCTCTGTAGGGGACTGCAGGGACTATCCTCACTTCAATCGATTCGAATGACATGCCCAGGGGGGCCTGCACCATGATCGACGTACCCATGATCTTCTTCGTCAGGCCCGAGCGCCACAGAAGCGTGGGGCCCGGTTTGCCGGGGACTATTGCGCCAGACACCCGGTAATCAATTTCATAGGTACGTGCGCCGGAGACCTTATGCTTTTCATCCCCTATTTCCATATACCCGTTGTTATAATTATTTTTCACCTTCCAGTTAGTGCTTGATGCCTTGGTAACGAACCATTTCATATACTGCGATTCCAGGTCGAACTTCCTCGTGATCCCGTTCTCCTCCGATGCCAGGTGGACATTGATCTCTTCATTGACATCAACAGTGGCATCGGGATTTACCTTGAGATGGACGGCGTAATGGCCAATGTCGTATGCATCGGTATAATGGGCATAGGTTTTGGCAGAGGTTGATGATGATGATGATGATGATTTTGATCCGGAATAGGGCACAACGATGACCGATGGCCCGCGCCTTGGACTGCCCGATGATGAGCTTCTCGAAGAAGAGCTGGATCTTGATCCTGATTTTGAACCGCCTGACCGGTAGCTCTGGCCCCTCCCGGCCCTGGGGTAGACATCGCTGCGGCTTATGAAAATAATAAACAGGATTACTGTAGAGACTGTTCCCAGCTTTTTCAAAAGTCCATTATACTGATTCATATTTATCTCCAGATCTGATATAATATTCCTGCAAATTGTATCTGTTCATTCCTCAAAATTTGCTCACGGATATACACGGATTTTCACGGATTGTTTTATTTTTTCAAAGACATATTAAAAATTCTATTCTTCCCCAATAATTGCACCTTCATGAGAATCATATTTAATTATTCGGAATTCCCTTATTATAAACAATCTTTCCCGTTTCTGTTTTATCAATGTTTGTCCGTGAAAATCCGTGAGCAATATTTTTTCTTCATATTTCAGCAGTTACTGCGCATTACTTACTGGCTGCCGGTCCCGGGAAAGGTCACGTATGACTATGACGTCAGGGCAAATGAATAGTAACAATCTTCAATAACCCATATACAATAGTTCCGGCAAAGAATCAATCAAAAAAATGCAGGCCGGAACCAATTATTTACCTGCACCGGGCTGTATCATTGGCCCCTTACCTTTTTATCATACCTCTTCATATCCTCGGGATAATTAATATTGATAAATGACTGGAGCCCCGGATCATAAACCCTCAGAGATTCCTCGCTTATTACCCTGATCTTTGCCCGGCTGTAAAGATCGATGATTTTATAAGAGCCGCTTTTTATCTGTTCCTCCATGATGGGCAGAAGTTTTTTGCCATAGACTGCTAAGAGCGGCTCGTAGTGCCCTGAAATTTTTGCGACAGCGGCATCGTATCCATGGGATGAGTTGAGGATGTATTCTATCACTGCCGGATTGACGAAGGGCATGTCGCACGCAGTGACAAAAACCCTCTCGTGAACAGCAAGCGTGAGGCCGGAGAAGAGGCCGCCCAGGGAGCCCATGTCCCTGTATATGTCTCCGGTGAGGGTGACATTCAGGTAAAGGTATGACTCTGGAGTGTTTGTGACAATTATCACTTCATCGAAAAGAGCTCTGAATTTTTCCGTGATGGAGTCGATGATCCTAACGCCGTTTATCTCGGCCATAGCCTTGTTCGAACCGAAGCGGCTGTTCCTGCCGCCGCTCAGTATAACCCCGGTAAAATCCCGGCCCGCCTTATTCATAGTCCCCTGCTCAGCCCTTTCATTCTCACTCCCTGTCTATCCTGATCCGTATTTTACCCGGGCTCCCGCAGCCCTTAAGGGAGGATATCATGCCGTATATGGCCCTGGTGAGCATGGAGCTGATGAAAGGCTTTAATGGCACCATCTCTCCGTCGATTTCCAGGGCAATCCCGCCTTTCTCCCCTTCCCGGAGAAATTTCTGTTCAATCAGGGTAGCCAGGCCGCCGGCATCATTGATGTCATACTGTGGCACGCCGAGGTCGTGAATTATGTCCGTGGCCAGAGCCAGGAGGTTGTCATCGGCTGTGCATAAAAGATCTGGATAGGCCTCCTTCCGGTAGACCTCGATCTTGGGTTTGCTGTTTCCCTTGTATCCCTCGGTGATGATCAGGTCCACACCGTCCATATATTTAAATACTATCTCGTCGATATCCATGTCACGGTCCGTGTCGGTTATGACTGCGGCCTTTGCCGGAGAGGATATCACGGTGATACGGGAGCCCGCTGCCCTGTGCCGGTAGCTGTCCTTCCCCTCCCGGTCTATGTCAAAGCCGTGGACATCGTGCTTTATGGTGCCGATGCGGTAACCCCTTGAAGTTAATTCCCTCACGAGCTTTTCAATAAGGGTTGTTTTGCCGGTATCGCTCCGGCCGACTATTGAAACCACCGGTATCATTATATACCTCCGCCAGAATAGATGTCATCACACAATCTTAATAAAAATAATCCCCGGGCTCATAGTTACCAGCCCCGTACATTACATTTGAAAAACTCCCGCTGTATGTCCAATCTTTTTCATAAGAAATATAACCACGAAAAGCTCGAAAATCACGAAAATGCTATATTTTTTATTTCGTGATTTTCGTGGTTAAAAATTCTTTCTCCGCCTCCGCACGAGGTATCATTATCAATATTTAATAATTGACATGGACATCAACCTGTGCCAATGATGAATGGGCGGGAAATTATCCCTGGTTACACCGGATTTGTAATATGATAATATAATCCTTGTATTGATCCGGACCATATGAATTCCCGGAATTTTTCAAATTATTTCTGCATAATCAAACTATTTTTTTATTGACATTTTATTTCTCCTTACCTATTTTAAATAGGGTAAGGAGAAATAAAATGTTTTCAAAAATTACTTCAAAATTTCAAACGACAATCCCCAGGGAAATCAGGTCAAAGCTTAAGTTAACCAGAAATGATTCAATAGAATGGATTGATGATGCCGGCAAAATAATCATTAAACCGGCAAAAAATGATTTTTTGAATTTCCGGGGATCAATCAAGGTCGGTTCCGGCAGCATAGAAAATGATATTGAGTCATCTAAAAAAATGAGGGCACTTAAAGCAAATGAATAGCTACATTCTCGATACCAATGCATTAATTTCATTTATAACGGACCGGGATATTCATCAACAAAGCAAAATAGCGGCATATTTCGAAGAGGCTGCAATGATGAATTGTGAATTGATTATTATTGATGCCGTTATCAATGAATTCGTCTATGTACTTGAACAGGTTTACCGTATTAGACCAATTAAAATAGCTGATATGATAAAATCCCTGATTAAAACGCCGGGAATAAAGCTAATCGGTAGTTTTAATCTTGAATCCCTTCTTGATTTCTGGCCGGTAAAAATAGACGATTATGGTGATGCATCTCTTGCCCTGTATGCAAAAACGTCAAACATACCGATTATTACCTTTGATAAAAAACTGACAAAACAACTCATGAAGGAAAAAATTCCAGTTAAAAAACTCTATTAAAAAAAAGAAGTATAACCACGAAAGGCTCGAAAATCACGAAAATGATATTTTTTTATTTCATAATTTTCGTGGTTACTATTTATTAATCTCCGCGCCTCCGCGCCTCCGCGTGACACATCTTTTTTCATATTAAATCATTGACACCGCCCTAAACATCAGGTATTATGAATCAGCAGGGATTTTACCGGCCTTTTCATGAGGAAGCCATAATCCCCGGGATCTATAAATTAACTGGCAGGTATACATATGAGAGAAATAAAATTGAAACCAGGGGACGCCGCTCCCGACTTTACTTTAAAAGATCAGTTTGACGGTGATGTGACCCTTTCTGCGCTGAAAGGCAAAAAGGTACTCCTCTCCTTCCACCCGCTTGCCTGGACCGGCGTATGTGAAATCCAGATGAGATCCCTGGAGCAGAAATGCAGGGCACTGGGAGAGCTGAACACCATAGCCCTGGGCATAAGCGTGGACAGCGCCCCGTGCAAAAAGGAGTGGGCAGACTACATAGACGTGGAGAATACACAGCTCCTGTCCGATTTCTGGCCCCACGGCGATGTGGCAAAAAAATATGACCTCTTTATTGAAAAGGCAGGTATATCGGGCAGGGCAAATATCCTTATAGATGAAAAAGGAAAAATCGAGCTCGTTAAAATATATGAAATCCCTGAAATCCCCGATATTGAAGAGATTATCAGGTTCATAAAAAAATAATTCAACCTCATCCTCATTCTTCCACAAATAAAGCTCCAGGAGCTCAGAAGCCTCTATGGAGAGGCCCATGGCAAGGTTTTTAGGGGAGTGAAATTTTCTCCAGTCCCTCTCGTCCCCTTATCTCCCTACCTTATCCCCCTATCTCCTTTTATTACATTTTTTTTATTTTTTTAAAAATTAATTTGACAATAATATCAATACCCTACTATTTAGAGTCAAATGGTAGTAATTAAATACTTTAATAAAAATCTCAGGAGTTTGTTATGAAAATTTTTAATACGATAGTGGATACCATAGGCAACACGCCTCTTGTCAGGATTAATAAACTGAATTCCGGCGGGAAAGCTGAAATTCTTGCTAAATTGGAGTCATTCAATCCCTTTTCCAGCGTAAAATGCCGTATCGGCTTTGCCATGATAGAAGCTGCAGAGAAGGCAGGTTTAATGAAAAAAGATAGTGTAATCATTGAGCCCACGAGCGGGAACACGGGCATAGCTCTTGCCTATGTTGCAGCTGCCAGGGGATATAAAATAATCCTTACAATGCCCGAAACCATGAGCATTGAGAGGCGGAAGCTTTTAAAAGCGCTGGGCGCCGAACTGGTACTGACAGAAGGGGCCAAGGGGATGAAAGGGGCCATTGAAAAGGCTGAAGAGCTTGTGAAAACCACACCCAACGGCTATATGCCCCAGCAGTTTAAAAATCCTGCAAATCCTGAAATTCACCGGAAAACCACTGCTGTGGAGATTTGGAATGATACCGACGGTAAGGCAGACATACTCGTAGGCGGCGTAGGAACCGGCGGCACAATCACCGGCGTTGGAGAGTATATGAAAGCAAAAAAACCTTCATTCAAGGTAGTGGCAGTGGAACCTTCAGGCTCGCCGGTGCTTTCAGGCGGAAACCCGGGCCCCCACAAGATCCAGGGGATTGGCGCCGGATTTATCCCCGAGGTTCTTAATATGAAAATAATTGATGAAATAATAAAAGTCAATGAAAACGATGCTGGAAACACGGCGCGTGAACTTTCAAAGCAGGAAGGGATCCTCTGCGGGATATCCTCGGGTGCGGCGCTCTGGGCCGCCCTTGAAATCGCAAAGCGCGAAGAAAATGCCGGCAAGCTCATCATCGCAATTCTTCCTGACACTGGAGAGCGCTACCTGAGCACCTGGCTCTATGAATAGCTGAAAAAATAAAACAACCCAATAAAATATTTGCTCACGGATGGCGCGGATGAACACAGATAAACGGGATAAAAAATAAATGTTCATACTATTAAGAAATATAAAATCCGTGATTATCCGTGTAAATCCGTGAGCATTAAATAGCAGTTGATACATTAATTATTAATCAAGGAGAATGATATGTCTGATAAAAAATACCGTTTCGAAACACTGGCGCTCCACGCGGGGCAGGTTCCCGATCCTACAACCCTTTCCAGGGGGGTTCCGGTATACCGCACCAGCTCATATGTATTTAAAAATACTGAACATGCCGCTAACCTCTTCGCGCTGAAGGAACTGGGCAACATCTACACCAGGCTCATGAACCCCACCCATGACGTCCTTGAACAGAGGGTGAGCGCGCTGGAAAATGGCGCCGCATCGGTTGCACTGGCATCGGGCACAAGCGCCATACATTACACGGTCATCAACATGGCCAGGCAGGGGGATGAAATAGTATCTGCAAGCAACCTCTACGGAGGCACCTACACCATGTTCGATGCAATATTTCCGCAGTTCGGCATAACCACGAAATTCGTTGATTCAAGGGACCCGAAAAATTTCAAAAAGGCAATAACACCAAAGACTAAAATGCTGTTTATCGAAACCATTGGAAACCCGGTCCTCGATTTTACCGACATAAAGGAGGTGGCGGATATAGCCCATGAGAATGGCCTTCCGCTGGTTGTTGACGCAACATTCACCACTCCCTATCTTCTCCGCTCCATGGATCACGGCGCGGACATCGTGGTAAACTCCCTCACAAAATGGATGGGAGGCCATGGCTCGGCAATCGGCGGGATAGTCACTGACTCAGGAAAGTTCAACTGGAACAGCGAAAAATTTCCCCTCCTCTCCGAGCCCGATCCAAACTACCACGGCATGAGGTGGGCGAAGGATCTTCCGGCTGTGCTTGCCCCAATTGCCTTTGCATTGAGATTGAGGACAGTTCCGCTCAGAAACCTTGGCGCTGCAATCTCCCCTGACAACGCCTGGATATTCATTCAGGGAATTGAGACGCTCCCTCTCAGGATGGAGAGGCACTGTGAAAACGCTGTAAAAGTAGCCCAGTTCCTCAGCAAAGACAGCCGGGTGGAATGGGTCCGCTATCCCGGACTCCCCAATGATCCTGCGCACTCAGTCGCGAAAAAATATCTCAAAAAAGGATTCGGGGGAATGGTTGTATTCGGGATAAAAGGCGGTTATCAGAAAGCCGTTAAGCTCATCGACAATATAAGGCTGTTTTCGCATCTGGCAAACGTGGGGGACGCGAAAAGCCTCATCCTCCATCCTGCATCCACATCTCATTCGCAGATGAGCGAGGAACAGCAGCGCCAGGGTGGACTCTCTCCCGACCTGATCCGCCTCTCCATAGGCCTCGAGAATGCTGATGATATCATTGAAGCGCTGGACGAAGCGCTGTCCATCGCACAGAAGTAGCTGGCGGAAGATGAAGATAGAGACTCAATTAGCGCGAGCCGGGCTCTGCACCGATGAAAAAACCGGGGCAATAAGCACGCCCATTCATCCCAGCGCCACCTTCAGGCATGAATCTCTGGGATGCTCAACAGGGTTTGATTATTCGCGGACATCAAATCCCACGAGGGCAGTTCTGGAAAAAGAGATGGCCTCGCTAGAAGGAGGATATGGAGGATTCGCCTTTTCATCGGGCATGGCTGCGGTCACCGCAGTGGCCTCGCTCTTTTCCCATGGGGACCACCTGGTCCTTTCCGATGACCTCTATGGCGGGACCTACAGATTTTTCAAGAAAATAGCCGAACGGTTCGGTATCAGGTCCGACTTTGCTGATCTCACGGACATCGGGGAGGCCGAAAAGGCAATTCAGCCCCGGACAAAAGCCCTGTTCATAGAAACACCCACGAACCCCATGATGAAAATATCGGACATTGCAGCTCTGTCGTCACTGGCAAAAAAAAAGGGGATCCTGTCAATAGTGGACAATACGTTCATGACCCCCTATCTCCAGCAGCCGATAAAGCTGGGCGCCGACATTATAATCCACAGCGGCACCAAGTATATCGGCGGCCACAATGACGTCCTCTGCGGCATTGCCGTATGCGCAACAAAGGAGCTCAGCGAACAGCTGGGCTTCATCCAGAATGCCACGGGCGGCGTTCTCTCCCCCTTTGACACATGGCTTGTCATCAGGGGGCTGAAGACTCTTGCCCTCCGGGTAGACAGGTCGCAGGATAATGCCGGGGAGATTGCCGTCTGGCTTTCAGGCAGGAGGGACGTGACTGCCGTCTTCTATCCCGGGCTTCTCAAGGGAAGGGACGGCGAAATTCACAGGGGCCAGTCGCGCGGATCAGGTGCCATGGTATCCTTCTGCATGAAGGATAAAGGCCAGGCTGAAAAAGTCATCAACAGCGTAAAAATAATAAGCTTTGCAGAAAGCCTGGGCGGCGTAGAATCGCTCATAACCTATCCGGCGGTACAAACTCACTCGGATGTACCAGCAGAGATCCGCGAAAAACTAGGGATAACAGACACACTTCTCAGACTGTCTGTCGGCATAGAGGACTGCCAGGATCTCATAGACGACCTGAAACAGGCAATGGAAGGATAGCCGATGAAATATGCAACCAGGATACTTCATGGCGCCGGGGACAGGGACCCCTTCACCGGCGCGCTCAGCATGCCGATCTACCCGGCATCAACCTATCACCAGAAGGACATCTCCATAACCCAGGAGTACGATTATTCCAGGTCCGGGAACCCGACGAGAAGGGCCCTGGAAGAGACACTGGCGTCTCTTGAGGAAGGCGCGGCAGGATATGCCTTTTCCTCCGGGGTTGCGGCCATCACTGCGGCCATAACATCGGTGCTCAGCGCCGGCGACCACATGGTTGTCACTCGGGACGTCTATGGCGGGACCTACCGGCTCCTTACGAGATACCTTGATCGCCTGGGAATCACCCATACTTTTACCGATACAACCGATCCCGAAGCCACGGAGAGGGTTGTGCAGAAAAACACAAAAGCCCTGTTTCTTGAAAGCCCGTCGAATCCGCTGCTCAGAATAATAGATTTTGAATCAATGCGGAACATTGCCGGCAGGCACGGCCTCATCACCATGGTTGACAACACATTTCTTTCGCCCTACTTCTTTCAGCCGCTCCGTTTCGGCATGGATATGAGCATCCACAGCGCAACAAAATTCCTTGGAGGCCACAGCGATCTCATTGCCGGCGCAGTTGTAACCCGCACCAGGGAACTGGGCGATGCAGTGCGCCAGGTTCAAAACACAACGGGCAACATGCTCTCCCCTGAAAATTCCTGGCTCCTCATGAGGGGGATAAAAACCCTGAGGGCCAGAATGGAGATGCAGGCTGCGGGGGCCATGGAGATTGCACTGCGGCTGAAAAACCTCCCGTGGGTCAGTGAGGTTTATTATCCCGGCCTTACCGGCCATGAAGGCCATGAAATTATTAAGAGCCAGGCAGGGGGATATGGAGCAGTAGTATCGTTTAATGCCGATACCGTTACCAGGGCGATGTCCATCATGAAAAATGTCCATTACTGGACCGTTGCAGTTTCTCTGGGCGGCGTTGAATCGATCCTGTCGTATCCGGTTAAAATGTCCCATGCGGCAATGCCGGCTGCGGAGAGGGAAAAACTCGGGATAAAAGATACGCTCATAAGGCTCTCCATAGGCCTTGAGGATACAGGTGATCTCATTGAGGACCTTGAAAAAAGTGCGTCTCGATTATGAGTACGATATGAATCAACCAAAAAAGAATTTTGCCACAGAGACACAGAGACACAGAGAGATGACAGTAAATTAATGAGAATTAAAAATATAATTTTAATAGTATGGTGTTATTTTGCTGATAAACAATCATACTAAACTAACTCATACTCCGTGCCTCTGTGACTCTGTGGCAGACTTTATTATTAGCTTCATGAGAGTGAGAGTACAGGTTCAGTCAAACCAACAGCCCATGCATGATAAAGGACAGCTGCCAGGAGGCATTCAGTGAAACTCTCAACCAGGAGCAGATACGGAGTACAGATGATGTATGAACTGGCCGCACACTACGGCAGCGAACCCCTGGTAATCAGGGAGATTGCCAGACGGCAGGAAATATCGGAAAAATATCTGAGCAAGCTTATTATCCCTCTCAAAGCGGCAAAACTAGTACATTCAACAAGGGGATCCCATGGCGGCTATACCCTCGCAAGGGATCCCGGGCAAATTACAATCAGGGAGATAGTAGAAATTCTTGAGGGTGATATTACCCCGGTGGAATGCGTCAGAAACAGCCAGGCATGCGGAAGATCCGGTACATGCCCGGCAAGGGATATATGGTGCAGGCTCGATGATACTATCTACAAATTTCTGAACAGCATAACGCTTAAAGACATGGCCCGGGACTTCCTGAAGAACCGGAGCGACCCTACATACTCTATATAATTCTAATCCTTGTCATCTTCATTCACAGGTTTATGAGACTTCATTTTCCCCCCTTTTCTGGGGAACATACTTTTTAATGATTCCTTGACACTCTTGTCAGAACTGAATTTTGTCATAATTGTATTTATGGAGTTCCCCAGTCTGTCCTGGGTCTCCTGGTATTGTTTATATACGTCTTCTATCGCCGGTGGTATTGTTTTTGGATTTCTCAGATTAATGTCCTTATATTTTTTCATAACAGTTCTGAATTTAGGGGTTGCTGCATTCATCTCCTTTTTATACAGTTCTATTGCATCGATAATTTTTTTTGAACTGTCTGCAGAGTCGATAGACGACACAAAAACATCCCCGACTTTTATAACTTGATTGAAACTTTCCCGGAGATCAGAATATTCCTTTTTGCACCCTGCGCCCATTATTATGAAAATGAACAAACTATAAATGAAAAATTTATTGAGCATAACAACCTCTTATTATCTAATATATTCTAATATAAACTCCCTGACAAATAATCATCCAATCATTTTGTGTCAAGTTAAATTATACGATTTTTTTTTTGCTGAATCCTGACCGGTAACGGGATGAATTGACTATGTGCATGGCCTTAGATATTTTGAAATAAGAATGATATCAACATGTCATGTTGCAGACAATTGTACCATCGGAAAATATTTCATATGATCGGGACCCATCCTGATGGAATGGCATCCCCCGGGGCATTAATTTTTTGAATCGGTTAATAGCCTGATAAGATTTTGAATTGATTCAGCAACATCGGGTTCTGATTTATATTTTAATCTGACCTCTTCAATTGTTTTCATTAACCTGTTCGCCGTCATACTTCTGTTTGTGACTGCCTGTTTTAAATCCTTTGGCATATCCTCGAGATACTTGAAATTGCCCGCATTCATCTTTTCCTGGATTTTTTTGTATTGATGGGTTACTACCTTAAATTTGACACTATAGGCATTGATTTCAGCAATAACTTTTTTTGAACTTTCCGCTGCCTTGATCGTTTCTGTTAAGGTAGAATCGAGCATGCTCATCGTGTTGTAAAAATTAGCGACATCAGTGTAGTCTTTCCTGCACCCGATACCGAATATCAACACTGTCATTAAAAAATAAATTGAACCTTTATTCATTATGCAACCCTTTTAGAAAAATTTATTGAAATCTGGAAACATTTTCCCCGGGGATATTTTCATGTCAATATTAATTATATGAAAGAACTCAATCAAATAAAAAAAACAGCATCAGGATTTCACCATGTCAAAATCGGCATCCATCCAGGCAGGAAAATTTTTCCGGTACTCCAGAAGTTCCTCCATGGACAGTGTAAAGGAATGGACAACCGTCTCATGCTGCTTTTCAAAAAGGGCCCCCCCCCGGAAGTTGATGACCATGGAATCCCCGCTGTACAGGATGCCGTTGCCGTCGAGCCCCACCCTGTTGACTCCGATAACATAGCACTGGTTCTCAATGGCCCTTGCCCGTAAAAGGGTTTTCCAGTGGAGCGAGCGGCTTTCAGGCCAGTTTGCCACATAGAGGGCCGCATGATAATCGTTATTCACATTCCGGGCCCAGACGGGAAAGCGGAGGTCATAGCATATGAAGGGCCTGAACCTCCACCCCTTCAGTTCCACGGTGATATTTGAATTCCCGGGAGCATAGACCTTCTCCTCGCCGGCATAGCGGAAAAGATGCTTCTTGTCGTACACGTGAAGTTTCCCGCCCGGCCCGGCCCATATGAGCCTGTTGTAGAAATTCCCGCCTTCCTTAATAATCATGCTGCCGGTTATGTCCATACCCCTGCGGGCAGACATTTCACGGATCCATGCAACTGTCCCGCCGTCCATATTCTGGGCCAGGGCTGCGGCATTCATGGTGAACCCGGTGGTGAACATTTCCGGGAGCACCGTAAGATCGGTTCCACCCGGAATAGAATCCATGAGCTTTTCGAACATGGCCAGGTTTGCGCTGATGTTCTCCCATTCCAGGGAGGCCTGTATGATTGCAATCTTTATATCCTGCACAGCTTTAGAGCAGCCTCCTTGAGTGTTTCATCCCTTTTGGCAAAGCAGAACCTGAGCACATGGCTGTCATCACCGCCGCTGTAAAATACCGAAGGCGGGATTGATGCAACTCCGTGCTCTTTAATCAGCCTTTTAGAGAAATCCCTGTCCCTCTCCGTTGAAATATCCGAATATTCCAGCATCTGGAAATATGTGCCGCTGCTGGGGACGGCTTTAAATGACGAACCTGCAATGCCTGAAAGGAACAGGTCGCGTTTCTTCTGATAAAATTCCCCCAGCCCCAGGTAATGCTCTTTATGTACCATGAACTCGGCATAGGCATGCTGAATGGGTGTGTTCGTGGCAAAGGTAAGGTACTGGTGGACCTTCCGGAACTCCCTGCTGAGAGCCGCAGGCGCCAGGGAGTATCCAATCTTCCATCCCGTTGCATGATAGGTCTTCCCGAAAGAGCCGATGACAAAACTCCTTGCAGCCAGGTCGGGATACCTGGACATGCTTTCATGCGCAGCCCCGTCAAAAATGATATGCTCGTAGACCTCGTCGCTCACGATAAAAAATTCATGCCTGGAAGCCAGTTCCCTGAGGGCAGATATATCATCCTCCCCGAGCACCGCCCCTGTGGGATTGTGGGGGGAGTTGAGTATGATGAGCCTGGTTTTCGCCGTGAGGGAATTCTCCACCCTGCCCCAGTCGATCCTGTATCCGGGATAGGACATTCTGACAAAGACGGGGACTCCCCCGCAGAGCTTCACTGCCGGGACATAGGAGTCGTATGCAGGCTCAATGACTATCACCTCGTCACTTTCTCTTACAACAGCTGTTATTGCTGCGAAGAGGGCTTCCGTGGCGCCCGAAGTGACGGTGATCTCCGTTTCGGGGTCGTACCTGGCGCCGTACAGTTCTTTCACCTTTTCCGAGATCCTTTCTCTTAATAGGGGCACCCCCTGCATCGGCGCATACTGGTTATATCCCATTCGCATATATTTTTCAATAAGTGAAATGATCTCAGGGTTTACATCAAAATCAGGAAAACCCTGTGAAAGGTTGATGGCGCCGTGCTCATTGGACAGGGCCGTCATGATGGAGAAGATTGTCGTACCCACGTCCGGGAGTTTTGATACTATGTTCATGGAGTATTCGCCATGCCTTAAAATAATATTTGCCACAGAGGCTCAGAGACACAGAGGGATAATTGATAAAAAAATCTATCTTACTCTGTGCCTCAGTGTCTCTGTGGCCTTCTTATCGAATATTTCGATATAAATTCACTTTACCGTTGAAACTTCCTTTTCGTCCTTATCATAAATGATCGACCCGAAATTATTCAATTTAACCGGGATCTCCTTATTCAGGATATACTTCTTCTCAAAGGATAGAGGGCCCGTGGTGAAAATTGCCTCCCTGGGCCCCTTCCCTTTATCCGATGACTTCCTGATTGACACCGTATACTTTTCCACGCGCTGCCCCTCGCGGTCGGGCCTGCTGTCAACGCCTGTGCCCAGCCTGATTTCGGGCCATCTCGGAGAGTTATCGGAGCCATTCTGACTGGCTGTCTCATGGATGCCGAAGTTCTTTGACCTGTAGGTTATTTTCGACGCATAGACCGGGAAGTCCCGGTAAACCGGCACGTCCCTTGTGCGCGTCACATTCCTGGAGGAATATACCGGGACATCTTTACATTTGGTAACCTTCTTGCTTGCCCCGGATCCCGTGGACTGGTACGATGTGGAGCACTCCTCCTTTTTGCCGCTCTGGTACTGCTCGGATTCGGTATAGATTTCGGACCTGATACCCACCTGCCTCTTTTCATAACTGCGGATATCCCTGATCCTTGAGATCTCCCTCACATCATCCCCTTTGACCTCCCCCTCCCAGTCGGTTTTCTGTGACCAGGCGTAACGCTCATGGGGGATGACTCTCTCCCAGTTCACCTTATTGACAAGATAGACAGCCTCTTTTGTCGAAAAGCCCCATATGAGAAGGCCGGCGATAACAACTGCCGCAATCCCCCCGATTTTCACGAACTTGCTGCTGAACCAGCTCTTTTTACCTGTATCCGCTGGAGGCTGATCTGCAGCCGGGGCCTGTTCCTTCCCTTTTAAATCAAAATAATTCCTGACACTGTCATCCCTGGCAACTCCGCAGTTTGTGCATTTTCCGTCCTTCTGTGAGATGAGGGATCCGCAGTAGGAGCAGACCCAGTCCGGGCCTTTTTTGAATGTATCCGCCTGCCCCTCGTCTGTGACAAGCTCGTCGATCTCTTTACGGTAAAATTTTATGGTGTCGTCCCTGGTAAAGCCGCACTGGGCGCAAACCCTGAAATCGCCCCTTACCCCCTTGTTTCCACACCGCGGGCAGTCCCAGTATTCATAAACATATTCTTCCTTTATCCGTTCGTCAGTCATTGCCTGTCCCTCCATTAAGTAGTTTGATGATAGTGGCAGAAATAAGAATTTCTGTCAATTTCATTTTGCTCCTATCGGGGTGATAATATTTTATAATCTGCAGCTGATTTGCCCCGGTAGAAAAAAAGCAAAAAAAACTTTCCGAATCTCAAAAATTTTTCATTTTTAATTTGACATAATCCAGCCCATTTGCTATAATATCGATAGTTATATATCATTGACCGATAGTAAGGCAACCGGGGCAGAGGAAGTTAAAAAGGCACAAAAGTTAATATTCCCCCTCAGTAAGATAATAAGATCAAATGCCCTCTACAAGTCGATCAGTTTGCATAACGTACATAATCAATCCAGGTTAGTAATGTTGAGAATTTGTTTTCGGTTTTAGCAGCATGGATTGATAGGTGGAATAAAAGGGGCTGCCGGTTGTGGTAGCCCCTTTTATTTTATCATTCCCCCCTTTTATCCAAGAAAATTCATTGACATAATTTATATTTCAGGCTATAATATGATCTCATAAAGGCACTTCTGTAAATCAATATTTGCTCCAGGGGCATACGAAGATAAAGATTAAGCCACAGAGGCTCAGAGACACAGAGAATTAATGGCAAATTATACAAAAAACATAAAACAGGCATTAATATATTGATAATAGGTTTAATCATACTCTGTGCATCAGTGTCTCCATGGCTTACTTTTTTAGACAGCACCTGATAAATACTGATATTCCACTGTATTTGTGCCTTAAAGGGAGCCGCCTGGCTGATGTAATCCGGGTTCCCATATCAGAAAAAAACTTTCAGGAGGTTCACATGTTAAAAAAAACATATTTAGTGGCGATACTGCTGGCAATATGCGTGGCGCTTGTTCCGGGCTGCAAAAAAAGCGGAATGACAGGTGTATCGGATAAGGAGATAGTTGTGGGCATTACCGGCCCGCTGACAGGGCCTGCTGCACCCTGGGGAAACCTGGGGAAAGGTGCAAAGGCATGGGCCGATTATGTAAATGCCCAGGGCGGTGTTAACGGCAGGATGATAAAAGTCATTCTTAAAGACGATGGATATAACCCAGCTAAGGCCCTGGCCAATCTGCAGGAGATGAAGGGGCAGATTTTTGCAGGAATCGGACTTCTTGGCACTGCAGTTGTAAACACATGCAGGGACTTTTTCCCTGACAACAAAATCGTACTTGTAAATGCCTACGGAAATACCAGGATGTGGGTAGGCTACCCCAAGGAGAAGATGAAATATGTTTTCGTCTCTTATCCCGACTACGAGGATGAGGCGGAATGGTTAACCGAGTATGCCTATAAAAATCTTGGGAGCAGAAGTTTCTCTATATTTTACCAGAATGATGATTTCGGTAAACTGGGCCTTGTAGGAGTTGAAAAAGCGATCAAAAAGCTTTCCGGGGCAAAGCTAATCGGAAAGATCTCCTATGAAGTAAGCGAAAAGGCCCTGAGCACCCATGCGCTCAAGCTGAAGGAGTCAGGCGCCGATACAATCCTTCTCTATCCAACACCCACGCAGGGCGCAATCATCACGAAAGAGATAGGCAAAATCGGCTATAACCCGAAGATCATGGCATCATTCCCGCTGGGAGATCCGATAATGTTCAAACTTGCCGACAAGGCATGGGAAGGCGTATATCCTGCAATCGCCGGCCAGTATTCCCTGCCGGGCGCCGATGTTGCAGGGGACAAGGTACTTGAAATCCTGAAAAAATACGCCAAGGATATAACCTCTGATTCCTTTGCCGTATTCGGAGCATCCTCCATGATGCATTTTGTAGAGGCCCTGAAAAAATGCGGCAAGGATGTGAACACCGAGTCATTCATCAAGGCCATGGAATCCATAAGCAACTTCAAACCCGAAGGGATGGGCGGACCGGTGACATACACACCGACACAGCACCATGGACTTAATTCAATAAGGCTTTTCAAGGCATCCAACGGAAAACTGGTGCCCATGTCAGATTATATCATCTTCAAACCCTATTTTTAATGTATGGGGCTTCTTAAAGTCAGGGGCCTGACTATCAGCTTCGGCGGGATCATGGCCCTGAGAGGGATTGATATTGACGTGGAAGAGGAGGAAATCCTTGCGGTAATCGGACCCAACGGGTCCGGGAAGACCACCATGTTCAACTGCATCACCGGGGTATATCATCACGACAGCGGTGATGTACTCCTCAATGGGGAGAGCATGACCGGGCTCTCCCCTGATTCAATTGCAAAGAGGGGTATTGCCAGGACATTCCAGAACCTGCGCCTTTTCATGCACATGACCGTGCTGGACAACCTCATGCTCGGGAGGCACATTAAGTTCAGGAAAAATCCCCTCCATGCTTTTTTCAGGATAAGAAAAGAAGAACTGAAGCACAGGGAGACAGCCGAGGAGATCATAGATTTCCTCGGCCTCCACATCTACCGGCACAGGCTTGTTGCCGACTGCCCCTATGGTGTGCAGAAGAGGGTGGAGATCGGCAGGGCACTGGCCACGGAGCCGAAACTGCTCCTCCTCGATGAACCAATATCGGGCCTCACTTCCGAGGAGAAGGAGGAGACGGCCTACAGGATCACCGAGATACGGGGGAGGTACAAGACTGCCATTCTGCTTGTGGAACACGACCTCCGCATTGCATCAAGGCTTGCAGAGAGGATGATAGCCCTGGACTACGGGGAGAAAATCGCCCAGGGAACCCCGGAAGAGGTGCAGCGCACTCCCGAGGTCATCAAGGCCTATCTGGGCGGGGAAAAAAAATTCAATTTCTGATACAATCAAAAAAAGAATTGCCACAGAGGCGCAGAGACACGGAGAAATAAATTTCAATTATTCTGAATTATAAAGAGTCAAAAAAAAATGAGACTATTTAACAAAATAAACAAAATGAATTTTCAATTACACAAAACTCTGTGCCTCTGTGTCTCCGTGGCTGATATTTTACAAAGTTCTATCTTTAATATAAAAAAAAGATTTGCCACAGAGGCTCAGAGACACGGAGAAATAAAGTT
>VFJS01000087.1 GCA_009885955.1 Spirochaetia bacterium
CGGCAGTCTCACCGACTACATTTGTGTAACGAGGCCTGCGTGTTCACTTTCGTTACGGCCTGCGAACTGATTCAAAAAGCTTCAACCCTTCCCGTCGCCGGTCAGGCTGTTTTATCATCTTCCGAGTGAAAGACCAATTACTCGCGTCGGACTTCCACCGACTGGTAAATTCAGCGCCCCGTGGCGCACCGGATGTCACAAAAAGAACAACTCTCTTCTTTCGTGTTTTTCGTGATTTTCGTGGTTAATCTTTTTTTCTACCCGTTACGCTCTCTGTATAAAATCTCTTGTTATGCCTTTCAGTAGAATAAAACAGTTTGATAAGATGATGGAAACGAACTGTTCTAAAAGTTCACCGGCTTGCAGACTTTCTTTTCATTGTCCCAGTAGGGAGATATGGAAAGGAGCCTGTCGACAATTTCGGGCATTACGGAGAGTGTATAATCGATTTCCTCCTCGGTGGTAAACCTGCTCAGGCTGTAGCGTATGGAGCCATGGGCGCAGGTGAAGGGAACGCCCATTGCCCTGAGCACATGTGAAGGCTCCAGGGACCCCGATGAACATGCAGAGCCCGATGACGCTGCAATCTTCTTATCATCAAGATAAAGCAGTATCGCCTCACCTTCAATGAATTCAAAACCTATATTCGTAGTGTTGGGGACCCGGCTTTCGCTGTCGCCGTTCAGCATGGAATTCTTAAACTGGGACAGGAGCCCTTTTTCAAGTTTGTCCCTGAGCCTCTTCATCCCATCATGATTCTTCAAATGCTCCACTGCCAGTTCAGCCGCCTTTCCCATGCCTATAATCCCCGGAACATTCTCTGTACCGGGCCTTCTCCCCTTCTCCTGATGCCCGCCGTAATTCACCGGCCTCATCCTTGTGCCCCTTCTGACATACAGGGCGCCAACTCCCTTGGGAGCGTGAAATTTGTGGCCGGAAATGGTGAGAAGATCGCAATTTATTTTATTCACATCGATCGGTATCTTTCCCGCGGCCTGGACAGCATCCACATGAAAGGGGACTCCCCTCTGCTTCAAAAATGCCCCTATTTCTTCCACCGGGAATATGACACCGGTCTCATTATTTGCATACATAATGGAAACAACCGCAGTATGTTCAGTTACCGAGTCTCTCAGCATGTCCATGTCAAGGTTACCGTGGCTGTCAACCGGGACATAGGTGACATGATACCCGTCCCTCTCGAGCTTTTTACAAAGGGCAAGTATCGCCGGGTGCTCGACCCTGGATGTGATGATATGCTTCTTCTCCTTGTAATAGGCTATGGTCCCCAGGATGGCCATATTATCGCTCTCGGTACCGGTACCGGTGAAAACAATCTCGTAATCATAATCAGCGCCGAGAAGCTTTGAAACATTCATCCTTGCCCTGTCCACTTCAGCCCCCACCTCCCCGCCGAAACTGTGGATGCTCGACGGATTCCCGTACCTCTCGGTTAGAAAAGGGAGCATAGCCTCCAGGACCTCGGGGTCCACCATCGTTGTCGCATTATTATCAAGATACACCACTCGGTCCATGGGCTCCTCCGTTTATTTCTGTGACTCGTGAACTATGATATCTTCCTCAACAAACTCCCTGAGCTTCCCTTCAACCAGGTTTTTAAGGGTCACATTGGAGACCAGGCAGTTAGAGCAGCTCCCCCGGAGCGCAACATACACATCCTTCCCGTCAACATCGATAAGCTCAATATCGCCCCGATCCTCTTGTAAAATGGGCCGTATGACATTATTTATGGTCTCGTCGATGAGCTGAATCCTCCTCATATTGGTAAGGGGTTTCTTCTCAGCCTTCTTCTCGGGCTCCTTCTTCTTGTTGTCAAGCTCCTCTGCAAGGATATCCTCAATCTTGGGTATGCACGACCCGCAGGCACCGCCCGCCTTGGTGTAGTTGGTCACATCCTCCACGGTGGTAAGGTGGTTCTCCCGGATGACCCTGCGGATAAGGCCGTCCGTAACCCCGAAGCACTGGCAGAGGATTTCGCCCTCAACGTCCTCCTCGCGATCAGTCTTTATGCCTCTCCAGTTTTTCAGGGCCTTTTCCAGGGCCTCACCTCCCATGACGGAACAGTGCATCTTCTCGTCGGGGAGCCCTCCCAGGAACTTCACGATATCCTGGTTGGAGATATGCTCCACATCCTCAACTTTTTTTCCCTTTATCATCTCGGTAAGGGCTGATGAAGAGGCAATCGCGCTGCCGCATCCGAAGGTCTCGAATTTGGCATCGGTAATGACATGATTTTCATCTATTTTCATATAGAGCTTCAGTGCGTCGCCGCAGACAATGCTCCCCACCTCTGCAGTGGCATTGGCATCGGGAATAGAACCAACATTTTTCGGATTTTTATATAGCTCCTTGACCTTATCTGTATAATCCCACATTATATAACCTCCATCCCGGTAAAAAAATTGCCCTTTCAATATCAGGCGCGTATAAAATCAATTGCACCAATCATAATATGACAAGTGATGACATAAACTGTTACTTTTAAAAAAATGCAATAAAATTATATATTTTTTCAAAAATTCATGGAATGCGGGGCGTTCTTTTTTTATATTGTTCAATGATATGATAAATTACAATCCCGTAGGCTACCGAGACATTGAGCGACTGCTTAATACCATGCATGGGGATCTCTATTGCTGAATCAACAAGTTCAATCGTATCACCTGCAGTGCCGTCAACTTCGTTTCCGACAATCAGGCATAACGGAAATGTGTATTCAATTTCAGTATAAGGAATGCTCCTGTCAGTATGTTCAAGCGCGGCAATATGATAGCCTTCACCCTTCAGCTCTCTGATAACCTCAATTGAAGTATCACGCTTAATCCATTCCACGCTGTTTACACTGCCAAGGGCTGTTTTATCAATCTCCTTTCTGGGAGGAAAACCGGTATATCCTGTGAGATAGAGACGTTCAACAGAAGCACCGTCGGAAGTTCTAAAAATGGAGCCCACGTTATAGAGGCTCCTTACATTTTCCGCAATTACGGATACAGGAAATTTTCGGCCTGCCGTGACTTCCTCAACCGAGGGCCTTGTAGATTTGATGAATTCACTGGAATATTTTTTGTGCATTGATTATCATCCATCTTCTTATTACTCAGCAATAAAATCAGTGCATCGGATTTACACAGATCTTCACGGATTTATTTTAATTTTGCTATTATTAAGTCACTTATTGAATTCAGGATTACTATTGCAGTTCACAAATGAATTTGTACATACTATTACACCGTCCCTTCGGCTCCGCTCAGGGATCGGGCTTTTCCGCTGGCTGAGCGGAGTCGAAGCCAAGTGAAAGTACGTATTCATTCGTAAGATGCTTTATCTGAATTCAACAGTCAATCAGCTGCATTTTTTGCTGTGTTTATCCATGCCGATCCGTGACCAAATTCTCTGTTTAGAGCCGAGTTATTATTTATATGTATCCCTCAGGGACAGAGTCAAGATAAATTTTCATGGCATAATACCCTGTACTGTGATTATGTCACATAACAGCGGTAAAATTTTATCCCTCTTTTTCAAAAAATAGGCTATGATATTTTAAAATTCCATACAGTTATTTTTATTATATTTCGATATTAGGATTATGTTAAATGGGACATTGCCCAAATATTAATTATTTTAGCGGGATTATGATAAATTTAATTAAATCAGAAAATTTTGCACTGGAGAGCGAAAGACTTGCTCCTGAAAGCACCAGGCAGGGTAACGGCCTCCTGAACGGTTCAAGTTTTTTTGACATACTCACACGAAGCATCGGAAGTGATATGAAAAAAAGCGGTGAGATGCATACAAATAATTCTCAGGATACCGGCAAAATTGAGAAGGAAGCATCAGAGGCGCCCAGGGAGATCAGAAACGGCTATCAGCCTGAAAAAAATGAAACGGCACGTACCGATGATCTGAAAAATCAGGATTTAGACAGAGAATCCCAGACAGCCATTGATGTGAATTCAGGAATAAATCATGGAAGAAAAAATAAGGATAACGGCATAGATACATTTAAAGGCGATTCAGATAAAAAGTCTTCAAGCATGAAGATATCGGACCTGAAAAAAGCAAAGGCCACTGAAGAGTCGTTGCTTAAAGCCGGGCTTGATAAAGAAAATAAAATTCACCATGATGAAAATAAATTACACCATGTGAATAAATCAATGGCCAATGCATCTTCACGGAACAGGGATAAAACAGACAGGGAAAGTAAAAAAAATTCCGAACAGGACACCGACCTTGTGATGAGAGGGCTTAACCAGATCATTGACCTTATCAAACAGTTAACAGCGAACGGCAAAAAGGACGGGGAATCTGATACATTGCTCAGGAACATGAAGGGCAGACTTTCAGATTCAAGGGATAATTTCAGGAATGGGGACCCTGCAAAGAATATCCGTGAAATGAAACAGTTTCTTGACAGCATTGATCTCAAAGGAACCGGCGATAAAAGCAGCCTGGGGAACAGCCTTGTTTCATTGAAGGAGACCATTGCCGGCCTCATGAATAAATATTCCGGCAGAAAAAATTCCATTGAAAATGATTCAGCTGACAAATTAAAGATTCAAAGAAGTGATGCAGCTGATAGTAAGCCCGACTTTATGCAGATGAAGCTGAATGACATGTCTAAAAACGAATCACTCAGAAACTTCGGGAGCGGATATAATGAGAACCAGGGATCCGGCAGCATAAGCATGAAGAGTACCGCCTCCCCTTCCCTTCATGGAAACGGGAATGCTGATAAAAATATTCTGTTCCGGGAACAGCTGCAGACGATAATCGATAACTCCAGAGTTACCGTAAGGGACAGCAGGAACGCGACTTTTTCCGTAAAGCTCAACCCGAAGGAACTTGGAAACATAAACGTGAATATCGGCCTGGAGCATGGGGTGCTTTCAGGAAAATTTCTTGTCGACAGCGCTGAATCAAAGGAGCTCCTCCTCCAGAACCTTGTGTACATAAAGCAGCAGTTGGAGGAATCGGGAATTAGCGTTGGAGAGTTTCAGGTCAATATCAACAACAACAGGGACATGCAGCAGTTTGAGAAAAAAGAGTCCCATTTGTTTTCTCAGGCTGATGATATGGAAACGGTTGTGTCAGAAAAATACGAGGCTAACCTTAAGCCTTATCAATATAACGAAATAAACCTGTTAATATAGGAGAATGAAATGAATAATTTTCAAATGTCATCAATGGACCTTACACGGACTAACATTCAGGTCAATGAACATAATAAAAAGCTTGGCGTCAACAAGACCCCTCAAGAGGGAAAATCATCCCTAGGAAAGGAATCTTTTCTGAAGCTTCTTGTAACACAGCTGAAACACCAGGATCCTACAAAACCTTTAGAGGACAAGGAATTCATATCCCAGATGGCCCAGTTTTCATCGCTGGAGCAGATGACAAACATGAACAAGGATATGAAAAGCCTTATAAGAAGTTCCGAGGCCTCGGAGGCCCATGGAATTCTCGGCAGGAAGATTGACTCAATGGACCCGGTTACAAAAGAAAAGATATCCGGTACCGTCACTTCCATAAGATACGGCGAGGACAGGGTTATATTGATGGTAGGTAAAAACGAAGTCCACATTAAAGATATCCAGACCGTTTACCATGATGCAGTGAAAAAGTAAATTCATAGACAATTTTAAAACAGTAAATTTAATTTCAGGAGTTTCCCATTATGATGCGTTCCCTTTTTTCCGGAGTTTCAGGCTTAAAAAACCATCAGACAAGAATGGATGTCATAAGCCACAATGTAGCTAATGTCAACACCTACGGTTTTAAGACAAGCCGCGCGACTTTTCAGGACATGCTCTCCCAGACCATATCAGGGGCTGCAAAACCTGAAGAGAACAAGGGCGGGGTAAACCCGAAGCAGGTGGGACTTGGAATGACCGTGGCCTCTATAGACAAAATATTCACCCAGGGGAGCCTCCAGTCCACAGGCAACCAGACCGACATGGCCATATCAGGTGATGGCCTCTTCACCGTTGCCGACGGCGATAAAAAATTCTATACTAGGGCCGGGGCATTCTCCCTGGATAAAAACGGCAACCTGGTAAACCCGGGGAACGGCCTGAAAGTCCAGGGGTGGAAGGCCTCAAGGAATGACAGGGGGGATATGACCGTGAATCCCAGCGGGACCCCTGAAGACCTCATTGTCCCCATATTCAACAAGACTGAGGCAAAGGAAACCACTCTCGTGAGATATAAATGCAACCTCGATTCAAGGGTCAACATCATCCCGGCTGATGCCACTGGAAAGATGAGGTCTGCTGACGGTATAACAACAAACATGGATGTCTATGACAGCCAGGGGAACACCCACAGGATGATCATGGTCTTCTGGAAAACAGGGGCAAACCAGTGGACAGCATCGGCTGCGGTAACCGACTCCACTACCCCGCTCACCCTTGATGTCCAGGCAGGCGGAGGACAGCAGAACCAGGCAAACCCCGGATCAAGGATTAACCTGAGATTTTCTCCCGACGGCAGGCTTGTATCAGTTGCTGACGGCGCAACTCCAGATGAATTAAACCAGGGAAACCTGATGGTTAATGCTAATTTCAAAGTGGCTGGCGATCCCAATGTCAGGACCATCCAGCTTAACCTCGGCAAGGCGGGACTCCTTGACGGGATAACCCAGTTCTCTTCGGAATCAACAACAAAGGCAGTTGAGCAGAACGGATTCAGCATGGGATACATGGAGTCCTTCAATATAGACAACTCCGGCCTCGTAACCGGCGTATATTCCAACGGGACCAAGCAGTTCGTCGGGCAGGTGGCTCTCGCGGTATTCACCAATCCGCAGGGCCTGACCAATGTAGGGGAGAACCTCTACGAGGTTTCCAACAACTCAGGCCTTCCGAACATGGGGCCTGCAGGACAGGCAGGCAGGGGAAAAATAATTGCCGGGTCACTTGAGATGTCCAATGTCGACCTCTCTGACCAGTTCACCGATATGATCGTGACCCAGAAGGGCTTCCAGGCCAATTCACGGTCGATCACCACATCGGACCAGATGCTTCAGGAAATACTCGGTCTCAAGAGGTAACGGTTAATAGAGCAGCATAATGGCTTGTAGAGGCTGAATACATTCAGCTTCTATAAGCCATTACAATAAGTTATATAAAGAAGGCTCCGGATAACCGGGGCCTTCTTTTTGATGATAAAATACATTATGAAGGATATACTGATAAGTCTGCCACAGAGCCTACTCTGTGGCAGAAATTTTTTTATTCAAAGTTCTGCTGGTACCAGTCCGCTTAATCCTTATCCTTTCTCCTGCTCGACAGCATATCGTGGATGAAGTCAATGGGGAGCGGGAATATGGTGACCGAGTTGTTCTCCGTGGCTATCTCGGAACATGTCTGAAGATACCTGAGCTGCAGGGAAATGGGATGCTTCTCCATGAGAGCAGCAGCCTGCACCATCTTCTCGGCAGCCTGGAACTCCCCTTCGGCAGCGATGACCTTTGCCCTCCTCTCCCTTTCGGCTTCGGCCTGCTTGGCCATGGCCCTCTGCATTTCTTGAGGCAGGTCCACGTTCTTCACCTCCACGGCAGAGACCTTAATTCCCCAGGGGTCTGTGTGGTGATCAAGGATCGTCTGGAGCTGTTCATTTATCTTCTCCCTGTCTCTGAGAAGGCCGTCAAGGTCAACCATGCCCAGGATGCTCCTGAGTGTTGTCTGGGCAAGCTGAGAGGTGGCATAGAGATAGTCATCAACTGCGACGATTGCCCTGTTGGGGTCAACAACCCTGAAATAGACAACGGCATTAACCTTTACCGAGACGTTGTCTTTTGTAATTACGTCCTGTGGATGTACGTCCATTGCTATGAGCCGGAGGTTCACTCTAACCCATTTGTCAATGACCGGGAAAATTATAAAAATCCCGGGCCCCTTGGCCTCGGGCATGAGCCGGCCCAGTCTGAAAACAACAGCCCTTTCATACTCCTTGATCACTTTTAATGATGATACCAGCAACAGTACACCTATTACTATCAATGTCGGGACAATGCCCCAGGCTTCCAGCATATCAAACCTCCAGTTTTTTTTTAATTTTATAATTCATTTTTTCCCTTGCGTACAAAAAGATCCAGGCCTCTGACCTCGGTGACGATGACCTGTTCATCCTTCATTATTTCTTCATCTGAAACGGCATTCCATATCTCCCCCTGGATCCTTATTTTTCCGCTCCCCGTAAATCCGGTTAATGCCGTCCCTCTTTTTCCGACGAGCCCCTCCTTCCCGGTAGTTACCGGGCTTCTGTGAACTTTAAGGACAGACCTGAGGACTATGAAGACAAAGGCAAGAATGAGAACAGCAGAACCGATGATTGTAGCCATGGGGATACTGCCGCCAGGCAGGGGCGAATCGAAAAGAATCATTGAGCCGGAAATGTATGATATGATGCCTCCGATTGTAAGGAGCCCGTGGCTCGTAAATGTCAGCTCAAGCACAAAAAGGACTATGGCCAGGATAATGAGCATGAGGCCGATGATGTTGATTGGTATCACCTGTATGGCCATGAGGAAAAGAAAAAGTGAAATGGCGCCGATAATACCAGGCACAATCATGCCCGGACTTTTAAACTCTATCCCGATTCCCGCTATAGCGATGATGAGCAGGATGAAAATAATCTGCGGCTCGGCAAAGTAATTCAGAAGCCGCTCCTTCCAGTTCATCTCGTAGGTTATTGGCGAGATATTTTCCGTATCGAGCTCGATTATGGTCCCGTTCATGTCGAGCTTCCAATGGTGAAGTTTCTTCAATAAATCATTCATGTCCTCGGCCACGATGTCAATGACGCCGAGCTTGAGCGCCTCCTTATACGTCACCGAAATTGAATTGCTCACCGCGGAAACAGCCCAGTCAGTGTTCCTTTTTCTTTTTTCGGCCAGGCTTTTAGCATAGGCTATTGTATCATTGAGGACCTTTTTCTCCATGACGCCGTCGGGGTTCCCTTTGCTGTCCTTCTTCATGAAATCGAGCACAGGGCTCACGGGATGCATGGCCCCGATCTCTGTCCCGGGTGACATGGCTGCTATGTGGGCCGAAAGCATGATAAACCCGCCGGCAGAGGCAGCCTGGGCCCCTTTCGGGTAGCAGTAGACTACCACAGGGAGTTCCGAGGTGAGGATTGCCTTTATTATCTCCCTCATGGAGGTGAGGAGCCCGCCGGGAGTATCCAGCTGTAAAACGATGAACGAGGCGTTGTCTGACCTGGCCTGCTTAATGGACTTTGCTATAAAATCCGCTGCAACAGGATTCACCAAGCCTTCCAGTTTCAGAACGGCATATTTCCCTGCGCCATGGGCGTTAACCCCGACAAAGAGTATGATTGGTATGATAAATTTAACAGCTTTTTTTCTCATATGCTTAACTTTACACTCATATCTGCAGCAAATATTTTTACATAATTACAACAATCCGCCTTTAATAATGGCAGAAATAATATACAAAGCGTTAAAAAGAAAATGTCAAGCATTATTGTCATAGAATTTACGTTCAAAGCCATCAATTAATTTCGTATAAATCCCGTCGAAACCGCCATTGGACATGATGACGATGACATGTTCCCTGTCTCCATTTGAATTTGCCAGAATGTAGTTTATCATATCCGCGGTTTCATCAAACAGGAGGGAAACACGGCCGGATTCCCTTATCCTGCCGGCCACAGCATCAATATCAATCCTCTCATCCTCAGCCAGGGATTCAATCCTGTAAGGTTTTTTTATGAGGATAATGTCTGCCGGGGAAAAGGATGCCGGAAGGATGTCCTGGAAGATTTTCCTCCTGCTCGTTGCCGACCTGGGCTCATAAACTGCCCAAACAATGCCTGCCGGGTGCCGCTCCTTCATGGCAGAGAGAGTTGCCAGTATTGCCGTGGGGTGATGGGCAAAGTCCTCGTAGATGTGTATATTTTTTTTCCTGTAAATGAGGTCCTGCCTCCGCATGACACCGGGGAACCCTGCGACGCCGTCCATGATGGCATCCCTGCTTATGCCCAATAATGAAGCCATGGATACGGCTGCAGTGATATTGGAATAATTATATATGCCGAAGAGCGGGCTTGTGAGATTGATTTCAGAACCGTCCATGAAAGATACCATCCCCTTCGAGAAACCGTCGGGACTGCAACTGAAATTCCATTTGAAATCAGCATCTTTTCCCCCGAAAGAACGGGGCGCTGACAGCGATTTCGATACAACCTGACGCAGGGCATCATACTCCGCGGAATAGGTGATTATTCCATTGGATGGAATGATGTTGACCAGCCTTCTGAACCAGAGTTTTATTTCATCAAGATCCCTGAAAATATCGGCATGATCAAATTCCAGGGAAGTCAAAATCAGGTGCCGGGGCCTGTAAATCATAAATTTAGGTACTTTCTCAAAAAAAGCGGAATCGTATTCATCGCCTTCAATTACGAAATACCTCCCCTTCCCGAGCCGGTAATTGACCCCGCTTCCTTTAGGAGTTGCGCCGATTAAAAATGACGGGTCAGCGCCGCCGCTTTCAAGGATGCGGGCAAGGAGGGCGGTGGTTGTGCTTTTCCCGTGTGTTCCGGAAACCGATATGACCTCTTTATCATACAAAAAAAATGACTGCAGTGCCTGGGCCATGGACATGTAAGGGGTACCGGCATTTAGCGTCTCTTCGATTTCGGGATTTCCCCTGCTTGCCGCATTCCCGATAATAACAAGGCCGGCTTTTTCCACGTGAGCACTCTTAAAGCCGGTGAAAAGTGGAATTTTCATATTTCCGAGGATTGCGCTCATTGGAGGATATATATTTTCATCAGAGCCGGTGACATGGCGCCCCTTTTCCCTCAGCATGCAGGCAAGGGAGCCCATGGCCACACCGCAGATCCCGATGAAATGTATAGTATCATCTTTCATGGCAATTGAAATACATTTATGAGAATGTTATATTTTTTCTTCAAATTCCGTTCTTCTTTTTGTTATTCAGATACTCCCGGCAAAAGCCCGGGAATAAAATCATTTGACAAAATAGACACAGGATTATCTGATTATCAGCTGACGGATAAATCCCGAAGCCCGGTTAATCGATTACAAACAGATTAATGAGTCAATAATAAATCAACAGAAGATTAAATATTTTATGGACAGAAAACATACTTATTTATTTATCTCCAATGGAACGTTCTGAATTAAAATAACGGAATGATGTAAACGAAATATTATTAATAATGATGATGATAAATGAAAACTACTTCGATTTTATTGATTAGCCTTTTTTTAACAACATTTTTATACGGCAATGATCCCGTACTCCCTATGGATAAGGGGGAAAAATGGGGTACATCCTATGAATCATTTATAAAAAATTCAAAACCCGGCGTGAAATCTCAAAAATTCAATCCCGGCACCAGGCCCGATTACAGCAACAGGATCCTTGACCATCTGGCTGGATTGAATGAAAATATTATCAAAGATTCCCAGGTAGTAAAATTTCAAAATGAGCCGGAAAAGGAATATATCTTTATTAAAAACAGGCTCTCCATAATATCAATCGCATGGAATACGATGGACAAAATAGAACAACAAAAGCTTTTCGATATATTATCCCGTAAATTCGGACAGCCGGATAAGAAAAAAGAGTTAAAAGCGATGGTATATTCTTTTTCTGATAATACTACAAAAATACTTTTTTTCAGCACTGATATTTCCGGGGATACCTGCAGCTGCCAGGTTCATTTTTACCCGAGGAACCTGTTTAAAATTCTTATTGTAGAATAATTTTTTTATTTTATTCTTAATTTTTCTTGACAGTTGTAATACTGGATAAAATATTAACAAAATTTTATAAAAATTATATTTTACTTTCAAGGATAATCAATTGGCAAATACTAAACAGCAGAAAAAAAGAAATATTCAGAGCGATAAGAAAAAAACAGCAAATTCAATGGTCAGATCCACGGTTAGGACAGCAGATAAAAAAGTCCTTCGCTACATTGAATCAAAAGATGGAAAAGAAAAAACTGTTATTGAAACACTATATAAAAATTTTGTGAAAATTATTGATTCTGCAGCCCAAAAAGGTATTGTAAAAAAGAATACAGCCTCAAGAAAAAAATCAAGAATAGCGAAAAAGGTTAATACAGCAATATCGCAGATAGGATAGGCCTTGCTTTGAACAAATCAGAGATAATAAAGAACCTTTCACTGGAATGCGGTTTAACCAGGGATGAAATTCTTTTTATTATTGACGGTTTTTTAAATAAGATCAAGGATTGCGTTCACAATAACGATCAGGTTGAAATAAGGGGATTCGGCACCTTCCTGAAGACTGAAAAAAGAGCACGGAAAATACACTCCCCTATTGCAGGAAAAATTGTTGATGTGCCGGCAAAGTCAATAATGGGTTTCAAGGCCAGTAAAGTTATAGAAAAAAATATGAATAATAAGGGCGTTTAGCTCAGCTGGGAGAGCATCTGCCTTACAAGCAGAGGGTCGGCGGTTCGATCCCGTCAACGCCCAATCAAAGAAGCCCCGCAATGCATTGCGGGGCTTCTTTGCAATATTAGAGCGTATAATGTGTCAATACTTTCAGCCGAACTCCATCACAACTAATCATTCCTCAGATCTACTCAGAAATCAAAAATTTATTTTGCTCACTTTGTGTTTTATGACATTTCCTTCCCATCACTTTCACTTGTCATTACACTATCAGGATCACTTATGATATCTATGTGAGCATTTACTTCCTCGACAGATGGCTTAAAATATTTAAATAATTCCTGGATATTGTCAATGCAGATTTCGATCTCTCTGCCATCTTCTGTTACCAGGATATGAGATTCATCATTCCAGGTTAATTTTTGGGCATCTTCCCTGTGGACTTTTGCGAAAGGCGATTCAGGATCAAGCATAGTACCGGACAACCTGGTTTTAACTTGAACAATTAAAGTTGTGGAAAATTCGAGTATTATTTTACATGTCTCTGACATATTATTTCTCCTATTAAAAATCTGAATTTTTAAAATTGATTACGAAGCCCGCTTCCAATATTTTGGGGGCTTCCGGCATCTCATTATAGTTTTAATCCTGCCATCAGGCGATACTACAACTGCAATGTTTATAATGTCTGATAACTTTTTCCCGGAAATCCCAAGTTTAGAAATAGATTTTTCTCCGACCCATAAAGCCATGTCGCTTTTTCCTGCGTAAAAAAGTAAGGCATGGTCATAGAGAATATCCAGGGATTCAAGTTTAATACCACGCTGAGTTAATCTCTTCAGCGCATGGGAACTGAAGTCATACAGAAAATTTTGATAGTCTATCATACAACGTCCCTCCCCTTTTATGGTAGTATCAGACTGTTCCTGATTTGAAATTATCGGATAAATTTTTAATATTTTCCATCATAGATGAATAATACGAAGGAACCTGGGACAAGGAATGACCTATACGGATGTGGAGATGAGTTAATAAAATATGAGAAGGGTCTCTACTATTTTTAGTTTGATAAAATTTTAGTATTAAAGATACCTTTGAAAAATTTATTGTCTATATTTCTAAGAAAATTTAATTCAAATTTGTCACATATCATATATTGTCAGAAATTTTACTGACATCTATCTAACACTGAAAAATATCAATAATGCAGTATAAAAGCCACAACCCTCGATTTTTGTGGTTGGAATATCATAGTAAATCTAATATTTAATTGATCAATAGTTATTGACAGCCATATAATCATATGTATAAATGTATTTATGATATTTGAATGGGATGTCAACAAAAATTCATAAATATCAAAAAGCATAAAGTCAGGTCTGATTTACTATCCGCGGGGAAAATATTAGAATTTTCGGAGCTGGTTATTGGAGAGAAGGAAGGAAAAAATATGAAGAAAACAATGTATAAATCTGCACCCAAAGAGATTACTGTGGCTATAGTAAAATCCGAAGTAATCAAAGATTTTCTTCCTGCGCCGGAAAAGCTCATGAAGAAAAAAGAGACTGTTAAAATTACCATTGCCTTAAGTAAGGAAAGCGTTTCATTTATAAAAGAAAAAGCAAAAAAAATTGGCGTCCCCTATCAATCAATGATAAAAACAATAATTGATAAATATGCAGATCATTATAAAAAGTAATTCAAAGGAAAAAATTTAATTAAATTGTATTTATCCCATACTCCCCCATCATCTCTTTCAAATCCTTCTTAACCTCTTCAGCGAGAAAAGATGGCGACAGGATCTCTGTCCCGCCATCATCAGTATCTTATGACCATGATCAAACAAAATGGAACCTGTTCCTCGCGTCCCTGTGCCTGCAGCTGGTTGAAGACCTGACAGGCAGGCCGTTTTATGAGGAGAGGGCCTTCAGGATACCAGATGTATATTAAAAATTACAAACGGAGGCACAAAAATGTTTGAATCACTGAGTCATATTGAAGATATTAAACTGGAAGTGACAAAAAGAATCTCCCGGTAAAGCTATATTTTTTTAGAAAAGATCCCGGGAAAGGGACATAGTATATTCTATATTGACGACCTTCACCTTGAAAATATCTTTTAGTTCTCTATTCATCGTATGTACAGGCCTTTAAGAAAATAATCGATACGCTCAAAAACATCCCGTTGGATTTGTTCGCGCTCCTCCCTGTCGGTTACCGTATTAAAATCGGCGACAGCCTTCGGGCCATAATGGCCCACGGTTGCAAACTTATCGGAAATATTATAAAGACCTTCAGCAACTAAACTATTGCCCAGATGGGGACGGAATTCAGCAATAAGCGCATCAAGCTCTCCTGGAAAGTATTGCAGACAGTAATAAATATCATAGGCATCTTTTTCTTTCAATCGATCAGCAATAGCCATTCCTTTCATCACAATAAACGGTACGATCGAAGCAACTCGAACGCGAGCAGAGTCCCTGGCACCGCCAGGAAGCGTGCCATCTATGGTTATAAATTCATTCATCTCAAAGGCTATATCACACCCGCGTGCCTTTCGGGCACGTATATCCTGAACCGGCTGAGTACGATGAGACTTTCCGGTACCGGTGTATTCTCCGGCAAGAAAATCTACTTCTACATCAATTGCCTGTCCTTCAACAATGACTTCACGGTGAAAAATGAAGGGCTGCCGTTTATCTTCAATATACCCCCGGCCCTCAAGGAGCGCCTTGATTGTCCTGTAAGCATCTTCTTTGACCATGCGGTGATCAATGGCGATATCAATATCTATGCTTCCCACATGGTCTACACTCCCCCGCGGGAGAAGAAGAGCAGGGACCCAACCGCCGACAATTACCATGTCGTCTTTATATTCACCCGGCATGTGAACCAATTCTATCATTACCGAACGGGCGGCGCTGACCGGCCTTTCGTCATAATCTTCACGATTTACCATGATTTTGCAATCACCTGATTCCATATAGTTTCAGCGGCTTCTTCACCGCGTCCTTTGTAATTTTTTAGATCGAGATATAACTGTATCGGCGAGACAACTCGAATGTTATTTTTCATGCTGCCATAATAGACACCCTCATCATAGGGAACGAATAAGCTCACATTTGCACCGCTGGCGACTTTTTTCAAATTAAGAGCTTTCTCAAGATCTTCATTGATTATGGAAACGTACGCCATAACCCGCTGTCCCCTAACCAGAGGGGCCGTACGATTGGCGCCGGAGAACCCGGTCAACGCATATTCTATATTGTTATTTTCACAAAAAGACACCAGTTCATTTTCTACATCCGGGGGCTGTTTCAGAGAGTAGTAATCATATATCTCATTTTTTTCATAGGAATAGTTTTCGCTCCATTCCAGGAGAATGTCAGATGGCCTTGACAACATTAAACCTGAAACCGTTTCAGAAATCCATTCACGGTCGGCCAGGAGTTTTTTTACATTTGCCACCTGCCCAAGACTCACCCCTGCCTCGTTGGCAAGTTCCTGCATTTTCCAGCTTTTTTTCGGATTTACCAGAAAAACCCGCAAGACACGTGAGGCCTTTGGAGAGTAGAGTGAACGGATATCACGCTTCACGGCATATTTGTTCGGGTTCCCGCTATTCATAATTAAAATACTATCAAATAATAAATAACAATTACCCGATAAATCAATGGTCCCAATTGATGATTTTCTGCATAAATCTGCGGTTTCTTGTGAAATATATGGGGCTATAAATATGCCGTAAGAGCTTTTTTCATCATTAATTCGAGATATTAATTGCTGAATCGCCATTCTGGCATAGCGCGGCTCTCCGTTTGTTTTTACTTCAACCGCTATTTTTTTCTGAACTCCCTTGTATTCGATTGTAACAGAGAAATCAACTGTGTCAGAATTATTAAATACCCGGGATTCAATTTCTATCAGATTTATAAAAGGTATAATCCCGAATACTTTGTGTACAGTATCCTGTGCTAATTTCTCAATTTTATCTTTTCTTATTTTCATTATTTATACCATTTTCAACGAACGTTGAAATTATAATATATAGTGAAAAATGGAAACTGTCAACTATTTTTTCACTAAAACTTATATTTTCAACAAAAGCTGAAAACAATAAATTTAATGAAAATTATTCAGATATACGTACTTTTTTTCAGTATTACGGAATAGCATAGCAATTCCGGCACAAACCTGATGATATTCATCGGTATATAATCAAAATCCAACGGAGAAAAGGCATCCAGACTGTAATATTTAACAACTTGAGTCTGAATTTTTTTTTTTTCGCGCCGTAGTGAGTGGTATGTTCCAAAATGGAACTAACCACGTTTTCATCCAATTTGAATCTGCAAGACAGCATAGAGATTGGCAGAAGCGTTTAGAAAAATAAGAATTTTTTAAAGATTTATTTTCTGTTTAAGAGAGTTAAAAAACTTCGCAACATACTAATTATTCATGAAATCTTTATAGGGAATTTTGCAGTACTTTTATCTCTTAAACTTTGGGAAAAATTTAATTAAATAGAATTTAACCATACTCCCCCATCATCTCTTCCAAGTCCTTCTTAACCTCTTCCGCGAGAAATGCAGGAGACAGGATCTCAGTCCCGGGGCCCCATGAGAGGACCCACCGCTTAACCTCAAAGAGTGAGTTAGTTTTAAAAGAAAGAATGATACTTCCGTCCTTATTTTTCTTTATCAACTGGTCCGGGTGCCACATTCTCTCGGTAATATAGTGCGATATGGCGCTTGTGAATTTTATTTTTACCGGATACTCCCTGTTCTCCGTTACAATCCCCATACTGGGCCCGAGAAATGTATCAAAATCAAAATCTTCGGGAATGACAAAGGATTCTTCGGTGACATCGGCCTGGAGGATCCTGGAAATTGCAAACTTGAGTATGGTCCTTCTTTTATGGCACCACGCGATGAGATACCACTCGCCCCGGAAGCTTGCCAGGTGGTAGGGATTAACGAATCTTCTCACCGGTTCGCTTCCGGCCTTTTTATGAAGAATATTAATTTTCTTCTGGTGCCTTAACCCCAGTGATATCTTCTCCCAGATATCAGGATTAATAATGGTATGGCTCTCCTGCATGAAAGTGAAGCGGTTATCGATCCACGAGGTCTTTACCCTGATTTCATCGGGGAGGAATAGCTTGATTTTATCAAAAATTCCCTGTAATTTATCATATATCTGCGTGTTTTTATACTGTTCCAGGGCTTTTTCCGCAATGCAAATGGCAAAAAAATCGCTTTCCTTGATATCGATGGAAGGAAGATGATAATTGGGCTCAGTATAATAGAATCCGCGCCTTGCATTGTCATACTCCACGGGCGCATCCATAGAATATTTCAGATAATCAATGTCCCTTTGAATGGTCTTTGGGCTCACCTCATATTTTTTTGCCAGGGAGGAGCAATTGGGGTATATCCCTTTTCTTATTTCCTCATCAATAAAGACAATCCTGGGGAGATACATCCTTGATTTTTTCATAGAATTGAGCTCCTTTTTAGATTAAATAAATTTTAACCATCATTATAAACTTATTCAAGAACTAAATTCATGTTTGGAAAAAAATGCCTGGCTGGAAAATAAATTTCAACACTGCAAATTCATCAGTATTATCCCTATCCTTAATATCTGTATAGGTCAATC
The DNA here is from genome assembly GCA_009885955.1 of Spirochaetia bacterium. Lineage (GTDB taxonomy): Bacteria > Spirochaetota > UBA4802 > UBA4802 > UBA5550 > VFJS01. Next base: position 18,101 of record VFJS01000087.1, read on the forward strand.
TTTGTCCCACCTTACTCATTATCTTATAATTGTAAAACAGAATTGATAAAAACAAAAACAATACAATTTTTTATTAAATATCCGGAGGCTTTTTCATGTTTGAGGCATTGGAACAAATTGAAGAGGATAATATAGATATCAATTTTGAAAACATGTGCAACAGGGGTATCGATTATCTGCAGAATGATGGATATATATCCCCTGCACTCTTTTTTTTCAAAGGTGGAGAAAAAATACCCTATAGTTTTGATTTCATTGAAAATAAAGAGGCAGCGGCAATGTTTAAATCAGGAAATTTTTTTCTCCATACTGCGGCATTGTGCAGGAAAGAAAAAGCCGTGAAAATTCTTCTTATCCTGGAATTCAATCCTGAACAGAATATGACGCTTGAAACGAGAACGACTGAAGGCAAGAACGTAAAATTTTTGGTTTCTGAATGCCCTTTTCAAGATGCAGTATTGATATTGGAAGTAACCAGGAGGATATCACGGCAATGCTATATGTTCTTCACAAGGGATCATGAACCGGGAACCACCAAAGTATTGAATCACCTGTGCGAACGGGTCTATACGATGGACATCCTGGATATTGACAGGCGTATTGCAGAAATACAGGAAGCTTTGTCTGACATGGTTTCAAACTCTTGAATACCTGACAGGAGAATTATTTATGGAAAATAAATGTACCGGGTGCGGGGCTGTAATTCCAGGAAACATATGTCATTACTGCGGGAATATTTATTCACATGATGATATTTTAGTATATGAAAGAATAGTCAAGGTTGTGGAATATATTCCGCATCAACATGAAGAGGACTTTATATTAAGTCCCTTCTGGCAGAACTTTATTATGTATAAAGATACTCAATTCAGCCCGTTTATTGCCTGTATAATGATATTTATGGCTCTCATATTTATTCTTGGCAAGTTATGTGAAAAATGAATAATTTACGAAACATTCATGGGTATGCAGTGAATTCCAGGGCCTTGTCCAAGACTGTGTCGAGATCATCATAGGCAAATCCCACGGGACTTATACGCATTGCAGCTCCATTTCCCCAGCTCCCATAGGGCCCGGAGTTGGTGTTCCTGGCCCAGTCATGAAATCTCCCTCCATACCCCCTACCGGGATACAGACGGTAATATTTTCTCATGTTATCAGCATAGTCTATGTCATACAAAATCGATTCTGCAAGTGCAATGGTGAGGATTGAATCATCGGTATAGGTGCATTCAGGAGAAAAGAGGACAAAGTCCTTTGTCTTTATGTTGTTCCATTCATACACGGAACCGATAATGTCGCCGGCGATTGCTCCAAGCATACAATAACCTCATAATAATATTTTATTTTCAAAAAACAGATTATATCAATACCAAATTTTGAAGTATTACTGTAATAATTATTTAAATGTCATTATTAATCATTTATTTACCTTTATTCAAAATAAATTGTTCTCAACGCTATCTTATTTAAAAGTATAACATTTCATTATATGCTTGACCTTCTATAGCATCGTATAATTATTTTCAATGTGGGGATTATCCCAAATCATTAAGTGATGTGTTTAATAATATAAAATTGTTTATAAATATTTAACTATATCTGGCTGTAAATATTTATAAAATACCTAATATCCAAAAATCTAAATTAAGTTTTTGGATATTACTTAATTGAAATGAAGTTAAATAGTTATGGGAAAGTTTGTGATCGAGAAGATTTTGCAGAATATTACTCAGGCAGCTGAAATGTATCACCGTCTTGTACTGTTGGCCGGCACAACTGGGAAAACAACAGCCTTGCAAGCGATACGAAAGCAGATTTCAGCACCTCTTGTCAATATCAACCTTGAATTATCCCGTCGCATGCTGGAACTAACCGAACGTCAACGCGCTCTTCAACTGCCTCGATTACTAAACGATTTAGTTGAGTCAACAGTCGGTGACATAGTCTTATTTGATAACATTGAGATTCTGTTCGATATTGCTTTAAAACAGGATCCACTGAGATTGATTCAGGGGTTATCTCGCATAAAGACAATTGTAGCAACATGGGGTGGAAATGTTTCTGGCGAGATATTGTCGTATGCGGCGCCGGGTCATCCCGAATACCGCCAGTATCATATTAAAGAATTCATAGTAATATCTCACAATAGCGAATAATTTTCACGGGGGCTGATGAAATGAAATACAGTGATGTTATCCAGTTTGAACCCATTGAGTCCGTGGTTCAACTCCGTGTCGCTGATGAAGCCTCAGCGGCAAAAACTCTCGTACGTACCTATGTGATTTCTGAAGAAATGGCTGAGAAGCTAAACAGTCTTGTATTCTCACAACTTCAGTTTGAACAACCTACTGACAACAAGGGACTCCTGGTAGTAGGGAACTATGGCACAGGAAAATCACACTTGATGTCTGTTATTTCTGCTCTTGCTGAAAATGAATCTCTTGTTAAAGTACTAAATAACAAATCAGTGTCAGATGCTGCAGTAAAAATTAGTGGAAAATTCAAGGTGATTCGTACAGAAATTGGCGCTACAACCATGTCGCTCCGCGATATAATCATCGCAGAGATTGAGGAACACCTTGCTACGATCGGAATAACCTACACCTTCCCTTCGGCTGGTAAAGTAACCAATAACAAACGATCTTTTGAAGAGATGATGTCAGCATTCCATGAAGAATATCCCGAGCATGGACTTCTTTTAGTAGTGGATGAGCTTCTTGACTACCTACGCACACGGAAAGATCAGGAGTTGATCCTCGATCTCAATTTTCTGCGTGAAATCGGTGAAGTATGCAAGGACCTGCGTTTCAGATTCATAGCCGGCATTCAGGAGGCTATATTCGATAGCCCTCGTTTCTCATTTGTAGCAGATAGTATTCGTCGCGTCAAGGACCGTTTCGAGCAGATTCTCATCGCCCGTAAGGATGTAAAATTTGTCGTTGCGGAACGTCTTCTCAAGAAATCAACAGACCAGCAAGTAAAAATCCGCGAATACCTTTCCCCTTTTGCAAAATATTACAGCCACATGAATGAACGCATGGATGATTTCGTTCGGTTGTTCCCGGTACATCCCGATTATATTGATACGTTTGAGCGGGTTACTGCAGTAGAAAAACGCGAAGTTCTGAAGACCCTTTCACTGGCCATGAAGAAGTTACTTCATCAGGAGATTCCAAGCGGTCACCCAGGTGTTATCGCTTATGATGGATACTGGACAACATTGAGGGAAAACCCTTCTTTTCGTGCTGTCCCCGATATAAAAGCAGTCATCGATTGCAGTCAGGTGCTTGAATCACGCGTTCAACAGGCCTTTACCCGTCCTTCATATAAACCAATGGCTGTGCAACTCATCCACGCTTTATCCGTTCATCGTCTTACTACAGGTGATATATATTCACCTCTCGGTGCGACTGCTGAAGAACTTCGGGACGGTCTTTGCCTTTATCAACCGGGGATCGAGGAAATGGGCGGGGATCCCGCTGATGACCTGCTCTCCCATGTAGAAACTGTTCTCAGGGAAATCCATAAAACCGTTAGCGGTCAATTTATATCAGCGAATCCCGATAACCGCCAGTATTATCTCGATCTTAAAAAGACCGATGATTTTGATGCACTTATCGAAAAACGTGCAGAAACTCTGGATCCCACACATCTGGATCGCTATTACTACGAGGCTCTCCGGCGTGTTATGGAATGCACAGACCAGACCTACGTTACCGGTTATAAGATCTGGCAACATGAACTGGAATGGTTGGACCACAAGGCTGCCCGTCAGGGGTACCTTTTTTTCGGCGCTCCCAATGAACGATCCACAGCAGTCCCCCCACGGGATTTTTATGTTTATTTCATTCAGCCCAATGATCCGCCCCATTATAAAGACGAAAAAAAACCCGATGAAATCTTTCTCAAGTTATCGAATACCGATGAAGATTTCCGAAAACCACTCTGTAACTATGCAGCGGCCCTTGATCTTGCCTCCACATCTTCAGGGCATGCAAAATCGACCTATGAATCGAAAGCCTCCAATTTCTTACGAGATCTGGTCCAGTGGCTCCAGAAACACATGGCCACAGCGTTTGAAGTGACCTATCAGGGACGAACCAAATCCATAACCGAATGGGCCAAAGGCAAGCCCCTGCGCGATCTCACCGGCATAAGCTCTCACGAGCGTATAAACTTCCGGGATCTGGTGAATACCATATCAGGCCTCTGTCTCGGCACACAATTTCAGGACCAGTCTCCAGAGTATCCTTTTTTCTCGGTACTAATCACCGGCGCCAATCGCGCACAAGCCGCTCAGGATGCACTGCGGGCTATTGCCGGCCAGACACGAACCAAACAGGCCACCGCGGTTCTCGATGCTCTGGAGATGCTCGATGGAGAGCGACTGGATCCTTATCATTCCAAATATGCCAAACATCTTATCGCCATAGCTAAGAAAAAAGGGCATGGTCAAGTTATCAACCGGAACGAAGTAATTCAGGAAGTCTATGGCGTCGATTATTTTGCCCCCGATAAAGGCTTTCGTTTAGAGCCAGAGTGGGCCGTCGTGATACTGGCAGGTCTGGTCTATGCCGGCGAGGTGGTTCTGGCTATCCCAGGTAAAAAATTTGATGCCACCGGCCTTCCTGTTCTGGCGGGAACGAGCATTGACGAATTGATACAATTCAAGCACATTGAGCAACCTAAAGACTGGAACATCCCAGCCCTGAAAGCCCTATTCGAGCTGTTGGGGCTTACCCCGGGGATGGTTCAATTGATAACTCAGGGGAAAGAAGAACCCGTACAGGAACTACAAAAAGCTGTTAACAAAACAGTAAATCAGCTGGTGCTGGCACATCAAAGCCTGCAAAACGGTCTTAACTTTTGGGGTCGCAGCCTTCTGGTTGAGGATGAATCACAAAAGATTCGTCAGAAACTCGATACCGCAAAGTCCTTTCTCGAATCCCTGCAAGCTTATACCACAACTGGGAAACTGAAAAATTTTCGAAATGATGTTTCAGAAGTAAATGCCAATAAAGAAAATATTGACTCAATGGTTACCATAAAATCGCTGGAAGAGCTTATCTCCGATCTCAACACACCCGTATCATATCTATTCAATGCCGAGGCCATATTACCCGATGGTCACGATTGGGTTGTTAAGATGAAAACCGCTCGTAACGAAATCATGGAAACCATCATGAACCCGGCCAAGCGCGACGTCCCTACATTCAGACCAGAGGCTCAACGAAAACTCAATAAACTGAAAAAAGCTTATTTGCATACCTATCTATCGATGCACACCAAGGCCCGCTTCGGGGTGAACGATGATAAACGCAAGGCGAAGCTCATGAACGATGAGCGGTTAAAATCTCTGCAAAAACTGTCCACCATCGACTTGATGCCCCGACAGCATTTATTAGACTTCCAAAACCGGCTTGCGGGATTGAAAAGCTGTTTCGCCCTCACCGAACAGGAGCTTGAGGCCAGTCCGGTGTGTCCTCATTGCAACTTCAAACCAGAGGTAGAAGCATCAGTGCATAATTCTGCTGCACTACTCGATGCGATGGACAAGGAACTGGACACTATACTGGAGAATTGGACTCAAACATTATTGACCAATCTCGATGATCCCACTACTAAGGGGAATATGAGCCTTCTCAAACCCGAGCAACGGAAGCTATTGGAGGGATTCATTAAAAAACGCACATTACCGGATGATCTGGACCATGAATTCCTCCATGCACTCAAAGAGGTGTTGTCGGGCCTCATCAAGATTCCGGTAAAAACTGTGGATTTACGTGCCGCTCTCCTTGCCGGCGGTTCCCCGGTTACCCCTGTCGAGATGAAGAAACGTTTTGACGATTATATTGATTCTCTCACCAAGGGGAAAGAGCCGGGCAATGTGCGGATTGTGCTGGAATAGTTCAAGGTTAAAAGCGCAGCATTGAGGATGATATAATGGCTAAAAAGAAAAAATCGTCATCAAGAGAACTCTTCATGGACGAGAGCGGTCAAAGTGAACTGTTCGAGAAGTCTTATGAGCAGGAATTGGCCGAACGGCAGAACCAGCCTGTCGAATGTCTGGGCATGACATTCCCGAATGACGAAGCACGGAGAAATCATTTTCTTGAGATACTGCGCGAGATGCTGAAAGACCCTGAGTTCAGGAAGATTGAAGGCTTCCCCATCGGTGCCGATGAGGATATACTCGCCCTCAGCGATCCGCCCTACTACACAGCATGTCCGAATCCGTTCATTGGTGATTTCATCAAACAATACGGTAAACCCTATGACCCAAATGTGCCCTATAGCCGGGAGCCATTTGCGGCGGATGTGAGTGAGGGGAAGAACGATGCTGTTTATGTATTTCATACATATCATACAAAAGTGCCTTATAAAGCCATTATGAAATATATACTGCACTACACCCAGCCTGGTGACATTGTATTCGATGGCTTTGGCGGGACAGGCATGACGAGTATTGCTGCTCAGAGTTGCGGCGATTCTCAATTGGTAAAGGATCTTGGATTCACTAATTATGGTGCCAGAACACCCATTACTGCAGAGCTTTCAACGATTGGGGGTTTCATAAGTGGGACACTCAACTCGGCGAAAATTGATGAACATGAAATTAAAAACTTCGAAACATTGATACACGAAGTGGAAAAAAAGTATGGATGGGTCTATGAAACGCGCCGTCAGAAGGATGGAAAACCAGCACGAATCAATTACGTTGTGTGGTCAGAGTGTTATATATGTGGAAATTGCGGTTCCGAATTGATCTACTATAGGGATTCTGTTGGCAAAACAGGATCATCACTTGGAAATGACATCCAGTGTTTGAACTGCAAAGTCGTTGTCCCTAAGAGAACCCTTGAAAGAAGTTTTGTCACCGTGTTTGATTCGATATTAAATAAATCAATTAAACAAGTAAAATACTTACCATCTCTTATCAACTTCAGTGTTGGATCTAAAAGAGGCGAAAAAATCCCAGACAGCTACGACATAGAGATAATGACTAAGGTGCTGAATTGTAAAGTCAGCAATTGGTTCCCGGCAGATCCAATACCCCAAATAGAAAGATACTATAAGGACGGACTACATATTATAAATATTACTCATACGCATCAGTTTTATACGAAGCGCAATCTTCTTTGCGCTTCTGAATTATGGGCAGCTCTTAATAGTAATGTGCAAAAGCTAATCTTTACTTCATTTTGCGATAGGCACATTGTTAAGAGAAACAGATGGCTTTCAACCGGCCCAACAAGACCCCTCAACAACACTTTATACTTTCCACCTCTTTTTGCCGAAGTCAATGTTTTCGCTATCGCTGAACGTAAGTCAAGGGATCTGAGGAAAGCTTTATCGGTTACACGAAGGCAACCAAGAGTTGCTACATCTACGACACAAAGTTCAACAAACCTTAACCAAATGCCTGAATGTTCAGTAGACTATATATTCACAGACCCACCATTTGGTTGGAATATTATTTATTCAGAATTGAATTTTCTGTGGGAATCTTGGATAAAAGTACGGACAAACGAATCGACTGAGGTAATCGTAAATGACCAAGCAAAAAAGACTATTGATGATTACCGAGAGTTGATAGCGAGGTGTTTCTCTGAGAATTATAGAATCCTCAAACCGGGCAGATGGATGACTGTGGAATTCCATAACTCCAGCAACCTTGTTTGGCACTCGATTCAAGAAGCACTTCTTCGAGCAGGATTTGTTGTAGCAGATGTTCGTACTCTCGATAAGAAACAAGGATCTATGAATCAGGATTTTTATCGAACCGGTACAGTTAAGCAAGACCTCGTTATTTCGGCCTACAAACCCGATGGTGGGTTTGAGGAACGCTTCAAGCTAGAAGCTGGTACTGAAGGAGGCGTTTGGGATTTCATCCGTACTCATTTAAAGCAGCTCCCAGTCTTTGTCTCCAAAGATAGTCAAGCTGAGATAATCGCTGAACGTCAAAACTACTTATTATTTGATCGTATGATTGCCTTCCATGTTCAGCGTGGTGTAACCGTTCCCTTGTCTGCATCAGAGTTCTACGCCGGACTGATCCAACGTTTTTCAGAACGGGATGGGATGTATTTTCTGCCTGAACAGGTTGCCGAATACGATAAAAAGCGGTTAACCGTTCGTGAGATTCTTCAACTCCAGCTATTTGTCACTAATGAATCCTCGGCCATTCAGTGGCTTAAACAACAGGTCACAAAAAAACCCCAGACCTTCCAAGAACTCCACCCGCAGTTTCTTATGGAGACTGGCGGCTGGCAAAAGAACGAGAAGCTACTAGAGCTGTCTGAGCTACTGGAACAAAACTTTCTCCGTTACGACGGAAAAGAAGATGTACCTAACCAAATTCACAGCTATCTATCCACTAACTTCAAGGAACTTCGCAAACTCCTCAAAGACGACGAAGCCCTCCGTGTGAAAGCCAAAGACCGTTGGTATGTCCCTGATCCGAATAAAGCCAGCGATCTTGAAAAACTACGTGAAAAATCCCTACTAAAAGAATTCGAGGACTATCGTTCTACTTCACAGAAAAAGCTGAAAGTCTTTCGCCTTGAAGCTGTGCGCGCTGGTTTTAAGAAAGCATGGCAAGAACGGAATTATGCGACGATTATTGCCGTGGCAGAGAGGATACCTGAGAATATATTACAAGAGGACCCGAAATTGCTTATGTGGTATGATCAAGCGATGACGAGGATGGGAGGAGTGTAAAATGCTAACTCAACTAAGAATACAGAATTTTAAAATATGGGAAGATACCGGTGAGATCCGCATGGCACCGATCACATTGTTTTTTGGGGCAAACAGCTCGGGCAAATCCAGTATAGGACAATTTTTGATGATGCTAAAGCAGACAGTTGAATCCCCAGACCGAAAAGCGGTTTTCTACCCAGGTGGAAAAAACTCAGCAGTTCAACTTGGTTCATATCAAGAAATGGTTTTTCATCGTAATCCAGAAAATAAAATTTCTTTCGAATACGAATGGGCTATTCAGAATTCTCTTCAAATAAAAGATCCAATTACCAGCCAGACTTACGTAGGAGACATTATTTCATTTGAAGCTGTAGTTGGTCTTGGAGATAAAGAAAAACATACTCTTGTTGTTGATCGTTTAAAATACAAGTTGATGGCGAATGAAAAGCAGGCATTAGCTGTGGGGCTATCACATAAAACCGGTGCCAAATCTGAATACACAGCTGAGGCAGAGCAGTATAATCTTGTTCGAAAAAAAATGCGCGCATGGTCACTTAAGGATGCCGTTAGATTTTATGGTTTCCCAGATGAAGTGGTCGCGTATTATCAGAATGCTGATTTTGTCCAGCAGCTCAACTTACGACATGAAAAGTTGTTCCAATCGCTTTTTTATCTTGGTCCTCTTCGAACTAAAACGGAAAGGCTTTACTCATGGACAGGTATTGAGCCTGAGAGTGTAGGTTTTACAGGCGAAAATACAATTGCGGCTATTCTTGCAGCTCGTAACCGTAAAATCAGCCTCGGCAATAAACGCCCCGCAAAGCCTTTCGAAGAAATTATTGCATTGAAACTTGTTGAAATGGGCTTGATTGAGGAGTTTAAAGTGAATCCAATCTCCGAAAAGCGACAGGAATATGAAGTCAAGGTTAGAACTAAAGGATCGAAAGACTGGGTAGATCTTCCAGATGTCGGTTTTGGTATCTCTCAGGTACTTCCTGTATTAGTTCAATGTTTTTATGCACCACATGGATCAATTATTCTAATGGAGCAACCAGAGATACACTTGCATCCAAGAGCTCAGTCGGCACTAGCTGATGTAATGCTTGATGTGATCAACTCCAAAGAAAATGGGATTAACAGGAACATCCAGTTGATTATAGAGACTCATTCTGAGCATTTTTTACGACGTCTACAATGGCGAATTGCTGAAGATACTGTACAACATGAGAAAATATCAGCATACTTTGCTGATGTCACAAAAACACCAGCACATTTGGAACCTTTGCGGATAGATACATTTGGCAACATCCAGAATTGGCCGGACAATTTCTTCGGTGATGAAATGGGAGATATATCAAAACAAGCAAAGGCAGCAATGAATAAGCGTTTAGACCAAATTAAAACCGGGTTGTAAATAAATAAATGACTAGTTTTCCTTCTAAATGTATAATCGATACTAATGTACCGAAAACTGCAAATCTTCAGATAGATCCTATAAACATTCCGGACGATCTTGTTGAATGCGTTCAGGCTTGTCTTAATGCCATTGACCATGTTGTTAACTATGGAAGACTTGTAATTGATTGCGGAGATGAAATCTATAACGAATATAATAATAATTTAAGTTTGAGTGGACAAAAAGGCATTGGTAATGTTTTTATGAAATGGGTTCATGATAATCGTTGGAAGTTGAAGCTTGTCGATCGAGTCAATATATCAAAAAATGGCAGTTCTTACAATGAATTCCCAGAACATCCTGGTTTGGTCAAATTTGATTTATCAGATCGAAAATTTGTAGCTGTTGCGAACGCTCATTCAGATAAACCTCCAATTTTACAGGCGACAGATAGCAAGTGGTGGGGATGGCGAGATGCTTTAGCTGAAGTTGGAATAACTGTTTGTTTTCTGTGCCCTTAATATTGTGAAACAAAGTACATTGAAAAGATGTTATCGTGAAAGAAGATTTTTTCAAATTCCCTCCGACTCCACATATAGCATTACTTGGCGATATTAAAGTCAGGGATGATAAAGTATTGTCACAATCCGAACAAAATGATTTCCTACAGCATGAACTTGTGATTGAAGAAAAAGTTGATGGGGCTAATATGGGAATTTCTTTCGACGCAGAAGGAAATATCTGCACTCAAAATAGAGGGGCATACTTACATCTTCCTGGTATGGGCCAGTGGAAAAAGCTCACTGATTGGCTAACTCCAAGAACCAATGCACTTTTTGAACATTTGGTAGACCGATACATTCTTTTCGGTGAATGGTGTTATGCTCAGCATTCAGTATATTATAACCGATTACCGGACTGGTTTTTAGGATTTGACATTTACGATAAAAAGACTGCTCGTTTTTTTTCGTGTATCCACAGAGACCAATTTTTTCGGACAATTGGCATCAGTCAAGTGCCAATCATTGATCGTGGCAATTTCACTTTTGCCAGACTTGTTAAAATGATTTCACAGTCACAACTTGGTGATCAGCTATCTGAAGGTCTGTATCTTCGTTATGACCAGGGCAACTGGTTAAGTAAGAGAGCAAAACTGGTTCAGCCAGCCTTTTTTCAATCAATTGAACAACATTGGTCACATATGAAAATTAAACCGAATCGAATAAATATTGAAAGTGACGTATGACTGATTCAGAGAAAAATATTAACAATGTTTGGTATTACAGCCCCGACCACAGACAGCTCTGTCAGGTTATCGAAACCCAAACCCTATGGAACGAAACAACCTGTCGCATTTGGCTGCCAGGTCGAGATACCATTGTCCGAGTACCCGCAGCTCGATTACAGCCGCTTGATAGCATCGGCACTTCATCTCCGGATAATATAACCTATGTCGTAGCAGCCGCACGAGTAGCTGATGCCCTCACACAAGATGTGCTTCTTGCTCTCATTGAAACTACGGTGATACCACTCCCACACCAGATCCGTGCTTTATCTCGTGCTATATCTGGAGACAGCGTACGTTATCTACTGGCAGATGAGGTCGGTTTAGGAAAAACGATCGAAGCCGGCTTGATAATGCGCGAATTAAAACTGCGTGGATTGGTGAAGCGAACACTGGTAATCGCCCCAAAAGGTCTGGTGAGTCAGTGGGTGAGCGAAATGCGCTTTCACTTTGGCGAGACCTTTCAGCTGGTGCTCCCGGAAGATATTAAAGCGATAAAGCGCTTAGTGCCCTATAATAGCCAATTCAGCTCCGAAATAACAAATCATGATATAGACGCCCCCCCTTCCAATGCTTGGCAGATGTTTTCACAGGTGGTCGTCCCCATGGATTCCGTCAAACCTTTGGACAAACGCCGGGGATGGAGTGCTGAACAGATCAGTGAATTCAACCGTGAGCGTTTTGAGGATCTGGTTTCAGCCGGATGGGATCTTGTAATAGTCGACGAGTCGCACCGCTTGGGTGGCAGCACCGATCAAGTTGCCCGGTTCAAATTAGGACAGGGACTTGCCGAGGCATCCCCTTACTTGTTACTCCTATCCGCCACCCCGCATCAGGGGAAGACCGATGCCTTCCACCGTTTGGTATCGCTGATAGACGCAGAAGAATTCCCTGATGTAGAGAGTGTTACCCGCGAGAAGGTCCATCGCTATGTCATTCGCACTGAAAAACGCCATGCCATTGATGCCGAGGGCAACCCGCTCTTCAAGCCCCGCCGCACACAACTGGTACCCGTCACATGGGAGCCTCATCACGATAAGCAGTACCAGTTGTACAAGGCAATTACGGAATATGTACGCGATGGCTATAATCAGGCCATGAAAGAGAAGCGCAGTTATATCGGATTTTTGATGATCCTTATGCAGAGACTCGTTGTTTCCAGCACCGCTGCCATACGGACGACACTGGAAAGGCGCCTCGAAGTTTTGATTGAACCGGACGAACAATTGACGTTGTTCCCTGCATCCCCCATGGAAGATTGGGCGGATATGGATGGACAGGAGCAGGTTGACCTTCTCTTGAATGCTAAACTCAAGGCATTAAAGAATGAACGTGCTGAGGTTCAACTCCTGCTCGATGCTGCCGCTCTATGCGAAGTGTCAGGCCCAGATGCTAAAGCTGAAGCACTGCTGGATTGGTTGTATCGCCTGCAATCAGAAGAAGGGGACCCGGAGTTAAAAGCCTTGGTCTTCACTGAGTTCGTCCCCACGCAAGAAATGCTCAGACGGTTCCTGACCGAAAGAGGATTCTCTGTAGTTTGTTTGAACGGTTCAATGGACATGGAAGAACGTAAAAGAGTTCAAGTAGAATTTGCGCAAAATGCAAGGATTCTCGTTTCTACTGATGCAGGCGGAGAGGGCTTAAACCTTCAGTTTTGCCATGTGGTCATCAATTACGATATGCCGTGGAATCCTATGCGCATTGAACAGCGCATTGGCCGGGTGGATCGTATCGGACAGACACATGTTGTTCGTGCCATCAACTTCGTCTTTGATGGGTCCATAGAACATCGTGTACGAGAGGTTCTTGAACAAAAACTGGCAATTATCTACGAAGAGTTTGGAATCGATAAAACCGGTGATGTTCTCGATTCTGCTCAAGCCGGCAGTATGTTTGATGAAATGTATGTGGAGGCCATCCTAAATCCTGAGAAAGTTGAAAATACAGTTGATACTGTCCTCTCTCGATTGAAGGAACAGGCACACGAAGCTCAGAGTACAGCTTTATTGCTCGGTGCAAATGATGATCTGGAACCAGGTGAGGCACAGCGTTTACTAACTCACCCTTTACCACATTGGGTGGAGAATATGACTGTGAGTTACCTGAAAGCTCATGGCGGCAAAGCTGTAAGGGAAAAACAGGGCTGGAACCTGATATGGCCGGATGGCGAAGCCTATGAAAATGTCGTCTTTTCCGGAAAAGAAGCAGAAACAATTCCTTTCTCACAGCATTTAACACTGGAAGAACCTCGCATCCGTGGTCTGGCTATGAGACTACCACGCTTTGCACCGGGGCAACCGATTCCAACTATATCCATTCAAAATCTAACCGATGAGGTACAGGGAATCTGGTCATTATGGCGTATCGCTATTGCATCCATGGAATGGAACCGCCGCCGGATAATGCCGCTCTTCCTATCTGACAATGGTATGGTGTATCAGCCTACTGCTCGGCATATATGGGATCAGCTTCTGGCCACACATTTTACCACAAAATCGAGTCTTGAAAGCACAGAATCATTATCAATATATGAGAGATTGCACCATGCGGCCGAAGAGCACGGGAAACCTATCTATGATTCGCTTCTTGCAGAACATCAAGCACGCATAATACGGGAACGCGAAAAATCCGATTACGCCTATGTAGCACGCAAGAGATCCATTGAGCGCATCGGTCTTCAGCAAGTCCGGACTCATCGCCTGAATTTACTGGAACAGGAAGAGCATACCTTTAAAGAACAGCTTGAACAGAAAGCTCACGCCTATCCCGAGATAGTGCCCCTGATTGTATTACGAATTGAAGGTGGCAACAATGACTAACTGGCGTGAACAAATTCTCAAGGAATTCACACCCAAGGTCGCTCGTCTAACCATAGTCGCTGACCCCGATGGGTTATTGCTCGAAGAGGGCATTTTAGAAGGGATACACGAACGCAGTTTTGAATTGATTCCTTTTGATGACCATATCGCCTTCAGATACGCATATGAAACACGTTTCAGGTCCCGTTGGGATAAAGGCGAACATACAGAACTTGTAGTCGTTTTGCGGACACCTGTGAGCGATTTCAGCCTTTTACCGTATGACCTGCTTCAAACCGGGCGTCAGTTATCATTCAGCCTCGGTGACATTTTCCCCAACCTCAGCTACCCGATAGTAACTGAACTTGATCGCGGGGATCTCGATGCACTTTTTGAAGCTCAGGTACGGCATGCACCGGGCATTTTAGGCGATAATGCCACAAAAGAATTTATCCTGCGTCATGTATTCGAAATCGCTCCGGAACTTATAAAACAGGTGTCAGATCTGCTACGTATTCTGCTTCGCATACATTATAGAGGTCAGCGTCTTCCTCGGATTCTTAATGAACGTCTCATCATCCTACTTCAACAAAGCAGTTTTTTCAATGATTGGGCCCTGGAAAAAATGGTTACTGATCGAGAGGCGTTCTTCGCCTTCTTACAGGAACGATGGCCTGTTTTCCTTGATCACGAAGCATCAAAGGAAGCAGGAAAGATTCGAGAAGAACGTGAAGCCTATAGTCTGAAGTACGATGGCCCCCTCGACTTACCCTTTGATCATCACGATATACGTGTATACATCGATAATTTATTCGTTGAGGGCATTCTTAAGCCCGTGTCCCATGAACAAGCTGAAATGCTTTCAAAAACATGGATTGGTATAGGCATCCAAACTCAAGAGCAAAAAGATGACTCAAGACGACTTCAGAAACTTATTGATAGTCTAACTGTCTCAATTCCTTCTGATACAGCGAAACACACAGTCTGGTTGCATTTTGCCCGTGGTTGGGCAGAGTTTGTATTACTACTCCACAAGGAGTCTGTAGGCAATTTACCCAAATATCAATCAGAGGTATCTCAACTGGAAGAAAAAGTTGATACGGCTTTCTCTGCATGGCTACTGAAACGCTATTCCGGTCTTATCAATCTTCCACCCTCACCTCCGGTTATGCTGCATCATTTACCCCGGTTCCTCTCGCATCGATTAAATGAGGGAAATAAAATTGCTTTAATAGTCATAGACGGTCTTTCACTGGACCAATGGCTGGTCATTCGCTCAACCCTGACAATGCAACTACCAAAGTACCAGTATCGGGAAAATGCTGTTTTTGCATGGGTTCCATCTCTTACGTCCATATCGCGACAAGCCACCTTCGCAGGTAAGGCGCCGATATATTTCCCAGAGAGTATCAATGGTACAGATAAAGAACCAGCACTATGGTCACAGTTTTGGGCTGATCAGGGCCTTGCCCCTAACGAAGTTGTTTACCAAAAAAACTTAGGAGCTTGCGACTTGGAAAAGCTGACTGAATTGCTTTCTCACCCAAAAGTAAAGGTAGCCGGCCTTGTCGTTGATATAGTAGACAGAATAATGCACGGCATGGAAATGGGAACCGCCGGTATGCATAATCAGGTAGACCAGTGGGTCAAACAACAATATCTGAGCAAACTGATTACCCTACTTTCAGAAAAGGGCTTCAGGGTATTTCTCACCTCAGATCATGGGAATATCGAAGCCGAGGGTTGCGGCCGGCCTTCCGAGGGAGCTACGGCCGACCTGCGGGGTGAACGTGTTCGTGTATATCCGGATGCTTCGCTACGTCGCAATATAAAGGACCGCTTCCCTGAAACTATTGAATGGAGTACGATTGGCCTCCCGGAGGACTTTCTCCCGCTACTGGCACCCCACCGGCAGGCTTTTATTCAGGAAAAGCAAAAAACGGTATGCCATGGGGGCATTGCAATTGAAGAGCTTATCGTTCCTTTTATTCAAATAGAGAAGGAAACGTATGAGCAGCAATAGGTTTACACAAATTGGCGTAGATCGCCTAATACGGCTGGAGTGGCTTGAGAAAACCGCTTCCCTTGTTTTGGCCGGAAATGACATAAAAACCATAAAGGAAATCCTTCAAGCAGACCTACAAAAATCATTTCGGTCAGAAAGATTGGATGTACGTGGTTCACTCGATAAAACCATAACAATTTTAACTAAAACGTGGGCCTTGGTCCCAAAAGAACTCGAAACGCTCAATCGTGATGCATTGGAACTCCTGACAATTAGTCCTCGCCAATCACACCTAAGCCTTCATTGGGGAATGCTATTGGCTGTATATCCGTTCTGGGCTGGTGTAGCCTTGCAGGTTGGACGCCTCATCAATTTACAGGGAACCGCTGTCGCCGCACAAGTCCAGCGCCGGGTCCGAGAACAATATGGAGAGAGGGAAACGGTAACTCGTCGAACCCGATACGTACTCAGATCCTACTTAGATTGGGGCGTTCTTCAAGAAAGCGATACGAAAGGTATTTATACATCAGGAATCAAATTGCCTATTGATGATCCAAAATTAACTGCATGGCTTGTTACCGCGTTACTCCACATTCGGGTAAACCGTTCTGCCCCATATAATGAGCTAATGAATAGTCCTGTATTTTTCCCATTTACTTTCAAACAATCTAATCCAAAAGTTCTTTTTTCAGACAATTCAACTATTGAAATTTACCAACATGGGTTTAATGAAGATATTGTTATGATTAAAAAATAATCAATTCTTGGAAAATCCCATCAGTATATATATCAAATTTTCGTTTTTTTTGACTTCTAAAACAATTTGCAAGCAGCTGACAGGTTATCAAGTGTTAGCTCGTTCAAAGACCATCAACTCATTATAATTGAGAGGTAAAATGGCTATTATTAAATGTTACAGAAGAGAACCATTTCTGCATGACATACTAGACATTTAGTGCATAAACCAATTTTTGCTTTCAAACTTTTATGATTTCGAATTTTGAGTCTGAGGCTTGATGTTCTGGCTCCTGAATCTCCTATTCTTCGCCTGTATACCGATTTTTCTGAAACCAACCCAAGAAATGGAATACTTAAAATTTATCATCAAGCTGCTTAAAAACTATGGAAAACTTTAACTTCACTTTCAATTTGGTTGAAGTTTTCCGGCTCATAGGGTATCATTATTACCATTCCACTTCCTCAATGAAAGTTCTATTACTCAACTCTTGCAATGATAATTATTTTTTAGATAAATATTAAAGTCAATCATTATTGATATAGAAATTACATTTTCATTCTTTTCAAATACATGCTTTTTAAATTTAATTATTTTCCCATAAATTCCATTGAATTGAATTATATACATTTTCATATATATCTTTAGTTCTTTCTAAAGAAGCGTTTAGGAATGTGTCATCCCCCTGTGTCAGTATCGAATTCTTCCTTTTCTGCATTTTCAACTACAACCTTTTTTAACCACCACTTATACTTATCTTTGGGAATGCTTTCCCATGATTTAAAATTATGAAAATAGGATGCTTTTCTAATGTCACCTATAGTTTTTAAATTCAGATTCTTATAATGATTAAAATCAATTTTTGTTGAATCATCTCCCAATAATAATTTATCAGCTATTCCTTTATCCTGATCAGATCTATTTAACTCTTTAGGCCAAAATCTATAATTTCCGAATCTATTTAGTGCAATATATCTATATTTATGAAATTTCTCAGGGTATAATCGAAATTTTTCTGAATTTGGAATGCCTCCTCTCATATTAAAAAAAGCACCGGCAACAATATGGTCCAAATCATAAGGCAAGTCTTCTCTCCTATTATTAAATTGTGAAGGATCATATTCAGGCCACCACTTATAAATAAAGTGACGTTGAATCCATAGCACATAGTTCGGATTATTGAATTTTGAATCTTTCGGATTGCCTCTTTCATCGATAAAACATTTAATAAATTCATCAGGATTTAGTATTTTGAAATTGGATTCATTTTCATTTATCTTTGTTATATCTTTGATCTTCTCATATATTTGCTTACCAGGAAATATCCTTTTTTCTGCAAATGCGAGCTTAAATGTTTCTCTGGTTATAATATCATTGCTATCAGTATTGTGCAGATAAAAATGTTCAAAGAGTGCATACCTGACTATCTCTCTTCTACTATTGTCATCTAATTCATTGTTATATGTCCATGCACAAATCGTATGCCATATTCTCCAATACAAGGATGCAAGCAAAGGAGTTGGTAATCCAATATCATCTTCACCATATTTCTCACAATTATATGAAAGAGCTTCTTTAGCTTTTATTATGGAGCTAAGAATTTTATTATCTGACTGCCCTTGCCCAAAGTGTTCCTGTATCTTCTTTAAGAGTGATTTATCATCTTTATCAACATATGATATAATGCTTTTGAAACTTCTCTGATTCAAACGAACAACATCCGAACGCTTAATATCATTATCCTCTTTGAGAGATATAACTGCCAATCTGACTGCAAGATGAATGATATTTATTTGAGAAAGAAACTTTCCAGCAGCCTGATTTTTGTATATATCCCAGACAATATTGTGGCATTTATACCAACGAAGTTTCAAGGCAGAATAAAATAATTCCTCAGCTGACATTACAATACCACCAGAATTTAATCTCTGAAAAACATTTCCAAGATCACTTATATCTTGTATCCCATCTATCAGATATAATGGAATTTTGAATTGTCTAATAGCATTAATTTTAGGACGCAATAATTCGATCTTCTCAATTAGCTCAATCCTGTTATCATTAAATTTCTTATTAAGAGTTGGAAAATATCCTATTGGAAGAAGGTCATTGACATCAAATTTTTTCTTGATGTTTAAAAGATATTCAAAGGGAACAGGATAATCAGCTTTAAGTGGATAGGAATATTCTAAAATGTTTTTATCGTTAGGTCTTTTATGTTTATCTTTCCCAATAGCTTCCAATGCCATCGATTCAAGTTTGTCTAAGTAAGGCACATTCCCCCAGGGATTTGCCAAAGTACACATAGAAAAATTAAATTGAATTGCATCGCTTTTATTTTTAGGAGATATATCTAACCACAAGCGAGCAGAATCATTAGTAATATATTTTCTAAATCCCAAGGCTATAGCTATTGATCGTTGTTGCCCATCGATAATTATATAACTATCTTTGGATGGAGTAAAGTCGACAGTATTATCATTGGCTTGCTGTTCCGAGTCTGTTTGAGATGTTCTCGTTCCAAGATCCTTTAATAATTTTGAAAATAATAAAACACCTATGGGGAAGCCTCTCATAATAGAATCCCATAAAAGCTCTATTTGCGAATTTTTCCAAACAGCATCACGTTGGAATGATGGCAATCTATACAGTGATCTGGTACCTTTGTTTATTTCTTTCGCTAATATCTCGATATAGATTTCATCTAATCCCTTTTCGATATAAAGTTTATGCATTTCTATTTTCACTCAATTGATATTATTAAATTGGATTTTAATTTTACTTTAAACAAATACTTAAGTCAAACAATTAATTTTACATTTGGAACTATTCGCATTACTTTTCTTTCATCCCCAACCCCTCTGCCGACTCCCACATCCTGTAAATAATCTCCAACCCCGTCCCGAACTCTTCATCCATTCCCATCTTCCCAATAATCTCGGTGTTAGAAGTATATTCAACAATTATACCACTTTCAAACCTGTAGCATGGAATGAGAGGTACAAATGGAATCCTGCCATATTCCATAGTTTCATAACCTTTTACTTCATTTAAACAACTTGATATAATATCAGTTATTTTAGTAGTTATCTTGCTCTTGATTCCGATACCAAAAAGTTCAAAAGCTGAGCCGAAATCACCCATAAAGATGGTGAACTTCTTCTCTCGTATGGATTTATTCTTTGAATCAGCTATTATTTTAAGAGCATTGAAAAGTTGAGCTTTAACAGGAAACGAATATGTCTGCTCATTATAACTTTTCTGAATAATTGAACTATTGAATTCGCAAATGAGAATATCCTGATAATCTGAAATGAAGTCAGTAAATTTGTATAAGCTGTCATTTGATTTCATTTGTTAAACCTTTTGTAATTGTATTTAAATATAATTTATGGCATCATATCAATTGATATGATGCCATAATACTAGTAAAGGAACTACTGCTGTTCTACTTTCTTTTCAGGCTCAGGAGCTTTTCCCCCGAAGTTAAATTCCTCAACTACCACACTATTATCATAAACAGCCTTACCGTTCTCATCTTCATACCGGTATTGGTCAATCCTTCCGGTCATGAAGAGCTCAGTGCCAACCTTTGCATACTGGGCAATGAGTCGTGCTGTACCTCCCCAGGCTGTTGCTTTGTAGAATCCTGTTTTTTTGTTTGTTCCATAATGCACATCATTGGCAAAGAAGAATGTGCACAGGGCATTGTTGTTTTCCAGTTCTTTAAGAACCGGCTCCATGGTGATACGGCCGTTAATGCAGAGTTTGTTCATGGGTATTACCTCCCAAATACTTAAGATTTATTCAGCGCAGGTCACTTATTGCCTGCGTTGTTATGGAGATAATATAATACAGGGGGTAGGACAAATAGTGTCCTATACGGATGTTTAAAAAAAATATTAATATTTATTTCTAAATTTCAGACTCTGGCACAGCGTATTGCACAGTTCCTTAGAGCAGTTAACGATTAAATAAGGACTTTAACCTCGCTTCGACTTCGCTCAGCCAGTGGAAAAGTCCGATCCCTGAGCGGAGTCGAAGGGCCGGGCAACAATCTTATTCCTACATTTATTCCCACATTAAAGTGGTATTCCTACTTTTTCTGCCACCTGGCGTCGCGTCCCTTTCCAAGCATTTTGAGTTTTCCCTCATCACGCCACCGGTTCATGGCATTTCGTATTGAATCACGGCTCACATTGGGGCATAACCGCTCAATATCGGCAATGCCGAAAGGCCCGATAATATTCTGCAGGGCATATTCAACCTGGCCGGTCTTTGATCCCCTTTTCGGCTTCTGCCGTTCCGCGCGGTCTTCGAATTCCCCGTAGGCCCTTCGTAACGTGGACAGGAGATATCCGAACCACGGGAAAGGATCGTGCCTGCCGTTATGCCATTTCATCGAGCTCATTTTCAGGGCCTCGTAGTAATCGGCCCTGGTCTCCTCAACGTGCCGCTCAAGGCTGATATACCGCCCGATAATGTAGCCGTGCCGGTAAAGCTCGAGCAGCGTCAGGAGCCTTGATACCCTGCCGTTGCCGTCCCTGAAAGGATGAACGCATAACAGGTCCAGTATCAGGGAAGCCACGGCCAGGAGGGGGGGTATATTCAACTGATCGACGGATTCACGGTATCCGAGGCAAAGCTCATTCATTGCATCGGGCACCATGTCCGGAGACAGGGGACGGAAACGGACACTCCGTTTCCCGTCAGGAAAAATCTCGATGATGTCATTCGGGGAAGTCTTCCATCGCCCGGCGTCGCCGCTTGTCCCGCCCTGCGCAAGGGCATGGAGACGGAGGATGGTCTCCGGAGTTATGGGTATCTTTTCATAATCTTTATGAATCCAGTTCAGGGCCATACGGTAACCGATAATCTCCTCCTCCGACCTGTCAATGGGTTTCGTATTTCCCAGGACGAGCGGCTTGAGCCTCTTCCTGTCAACCGTCACCCCTTCTATTCTGTTGGACGATTCGGCGCTTTCAATGAGGGCGGCCTCCCTCAGGGTTTTCAAAATTTGAGGGGATTGATTTTCAAAAAGCTGCTGACGGCCCTTTGATTCGGCAAGTGATTGAATCAGCCATACGATTGACAGGGGGGGGCGTATGTCCTTCAGCCATGTTCCGCGGAAACTCATCATATAGTATACTGTCCTTTTTTTTGATTCATGATAATAAACGAAAATGATCCTCAATATTGTAGAAAACATAGAATAATAAAAAATCAAGCATTATTTAATTCTCTCTCATATTCATCATTCACTTTTAGGATAAAAATCTTTCACCTGCCCTTCCCCTTCCTATGCCTGAACTCCCAGGGCGGCTGCGGGTTCGGCTCCTTCCATATACCCAGTTTCTTCTCCCTTGCCTGGCCCTCCTCCCTGATGAACTCCGAGGCATAGGGGGACTTTTTCAGGTACTGCTTGTACGCCCATGCATGCCCTTCGGATACCATCTCGCGATTGATATTTCTCCCGTCTAACCATATGATGCACACCAGTCGTTTGTACCTGTCCCTATCCATCACATCCACCTTCACCTTTTTCCGGAGAACCTTCTTCTCCAGGGCCTTCCATGCCTCCCTGCCCCAGGGCTGGCCGCGCTTGCTGATCCTTCCTGTTTTTCTATTTTTCTTTTCTGTTTCCGGGGCGTCAATGCCGTATAAGCGGATCTTGACCCTTGTCCCATCGGCATCCTTCACCTGGACGGTGTCGCCGTCGGTGACGCTTGTCACTATTCCTTCTATGGTGCGGATTGGTTTTTTTGCTGAAAGAGTTCCAGGATTACCTGTGATGGCTATAATGCATAAAATCAGTAGTACGATTGATCTTGGAGAATAATACTTTTCAATGAACTGCTGCAGTATCATTATATCATCCTCTACTGCCAGTCAACAAACAGCAGTTGGGCAACGGGCTTTTCACCGGTTATCGTAAAAAAAGCAGAGGCATACCCCTCAACCTGGTCCCGGTAAAATTCCCTGAGCGCTGCCAGGTGCTGTTCATTATCAATCTTATCTGTCTTATAATCGATTATCTTCCAGGTATTATTATGAAAGTAGACAAGGTCTATTATCCCTGACGAATATATCTCCTTTCCTCCTTCCATGAATACAAGGTCAACGGGAAATTCAGGAATACGTCTTCCGGCCTTCAGGCACTCAGCCATTTCAGGCGAAGCCATTGCCTTCCGTACATGCCTCCTGAGCAGGTCCATGCCGTCTGCAGTAATATCAACCCCTGCCTCTTCTGCTGCGTGAGCTGCGATGCCGTCAATCCCGGCGTCCATGAGCTTTAACGCTTCCTCTTTATGTATTTCACCGCCAGTGCCAAGTCTCCTGATTATCAGTTCCATGGAGCGGTGGAAAAGGGTTCCATGCCCGCTCCCGTATCCCTCTGTTTCACGCACCATGGCCTTTTCATGGGAGAAGGTCCGCTTTTCGTATTTTTCAACGGAGTGACTGATGATATCATCAAGAGATTTCTTTCGTTTCTTCTCAACGGCTGCAATCTTCTTTATTGCTGCGGATCCGGCAGTATCTCCGCTGCTTAATGCAACATGGGGCATGGGTATAAGCGGTAATTCTTCATCTGCATCTGTAATACCGGCCTCTGCAACTGTGAACATGTTCGATTTTCTGTAACTGTCAATGAGCTTTTTGTAAAGGGCTGCCGGCTTATCATGATAAAAAGGTATCACGAGATAGTCCCGCGCCCTGGTGGCAGCTACATAGGTGACCCGGTCATCTTCCCTGGACATCTCCTTCTTCTCGTCATCGACCCTGTCTTCAAATCCCGACGACCCTGTTTCATACAGATAAGACTTGTATTCAGCATCCCTGTACCTGTCCCGCTTTTCAAGGCCGAACTTGTAGTAGAGCCTGTCATTCTCACGGTCAAAAATGGTATTCACCCTGTCAGAGCCCTCGGACCCAAGGTCGCAGAGAATTACAACGGGGCTCTCGAGCCCCTTGGCCTTGTGCGCCGTGAGGAGGCGCACCTCCCTGGTCCCCTTGAAAGGGTAGTACATGGGGTCGAGTTTTTTACCGGAGCAGATATCCTCCATGATTCCGGCCATGATATCCGACGGTGAAAGGGATTCACCTGCCCGGGAGTCTATGTATGATATGACTGCATCAAAAATATTCAGCCCCATGACGGGCCTTGTCTGGTTCAGGATATATTTTATCTTACCTGTCTCCAGGATCTTCCTGAAGCCCCTGGCCGGCGGCATTCCGTTCACCGCCCTGTTATGCCCCTTTAATATTCCAAGGGCACTATTGACATTTTTATTCCCGAGGGACTCATCAATGCTGAAATATCTAAAAGTGCCGCCCTTGAGCCTGTGGTCATAGAGGTCGCTGTCGCTTACACCGCAGTATATGCTCCTAAGGGCTGAGACCACCGCAGGCGGGCTGTCGTGGTTCACGCATCCGTCAAGGAAGCGGAAGGTGTCAATGACCTCGGGAAGTTCAAGGAGGAAGCCTTCGCCGTCCATGGCAACGGGGATCCCTTCCCTGGAGAGGATTCCGGCATAGAGTTTCATGAATTTTCTTCGTTTAAATAGAAGCATAAAATCGCCATAATCAGCACTCCTCCCGTTCATGGGGAGTCCTTTGCTTTCCACGGTCTCTTTGATCCAACGGCACACAGCCATGGCCTCCCTTCTTACCCGGTGTTCCATCTTCAAGGGCCTGTCTTCATATTTTTTGTTTTTCATATCCTCAGTGTCAGTATCCAGGTCCAGCTGGAGATCAAGGAATATCAGGTTTTCTTCGCCCATGCACTCCCCCTTTCCCCTGTAGGAGTGGATTGGGGCATAATCAATACCGCTGTCACCGCCAGTTGGGAAAATTTCACCAAAGGCATGGTTATGGTTTTCCACCAGGGATTCTACGGAGCGGAAGTTCTCCTGGAGATTCTCCACCTTTCCATGGATTCTGAAGATCTCCTTTATCCTTCCATAGATGCTGATATCTGCTCTCCTGAACCGGTATATGGACTGCTTCTCATCTCCCACCACGGTCAGCTTCCCGGGCTTCGGCCTTATCTCCTTCCATGGCACATCATCGTATCCATCCTGGCAGATGTACATGAGCATCTCTGCCATGACCGGGTCCGTGTCCTGGAACTCGTCTACGATGACAAGGTCAAAGCGATCCTGGAAATACTTTCGTGCCTCAAGGTTGTCCCTTATGAGGCCCCTGGCCTTGATGAGCATATCGCTGAAGTCCAGGGCCCCCAAATCCCCTTTTACTTTTCCATATCGGTCATTGAAAATATCATAGAGCCTCCTGAAATGGAGATAGAGGTCATAGGACACCTGTGATATGATCTCACCGCTGGCATCCTTAAAAGGTGCCAGAAGATAATGAACGAGGGACTTTGCCCTGTCGTCCCCAATTTTGACATTTGGCCATGATTTTTTTTTAGGATCGATAATCTTCAGCCTGGCAAAAAATGAAATTATCTCATCAATACTCTTCGTTTCAAGGGCCAGCCATTCACCGTAGTTCCGTTTAATCCATTCAAGGCCGTCGGCGTTATCGTTGTCATTCCTGGCCAAAAGGCCGGGTATTTCAGAGAAAGCTTCACTGTGCCTCTGCCAGAATCCCTCCAGTGGTATGCCGGGATCGGCAGGTTCCACAGGGGTGAGGTCCCGGTACATGTTCAGCGTATGAAACAGGCCGATGCCCGTCATGGGGTCGAACTCCCTTTTCATCGGGAGATCCTTCATCCCGGGCGAGGTGAAATATTCCCTGATTACCATTTCCCCGATACTGTCAATAAGCTCCCCCGATTCCTCTTCGTCAAGGGCCTTTGTGTCCGGGGCAATGCCCGATTCAAGGGGGCGCTCTCTTAAGAGCAGGAGGCAGAAGGAGTGTATGGTTCCGATGAACATCTTCTGCAGATGAAGGGCCGACTGATCCCCGGCCTTTTCCAGGGACTGCCGTATGCGGTAGAGGAGCTCATTGGCGGCCTTTTCTGTGAAAGTCATGACTGCAATCTTTTCCGGTGGCATTTTCAGTTTAGTTATGGCCTCCACAACCCGGCTCACGATGCTGTGGGTCTTGCCTGTGCCGGCTCCAGCTGTAATGAAGAGGGAATCGGCAAAATTTTTCTTAACCTCTTCACGTATATTAATGTCTACGGGTTTTTTCATCATCCCTTATCCTCCATTGCCACTGCCTGGATGGCCCTGATCACTTTATCAGGGTATTTCCATTTTAATGCGGTCATGTTGCCGACGCACATGCGGCCGTAATCGCAATAGCGGCATGAATTGGTGTTCATGTAAAAGGACTTTGAGTCAATGATTCCCTGAAGCACTGCCCCTGCCATTTCCTGGAAGCCGGCCAGTGCACTTTCAAAGTCCATGAGCTCCAGCTCATAGCCCCCGTCGGGCGTGATAAAATAGTATCCGCTTTCGATCCTCTCTGCACCGTAATTTTTCAAGAACCCGCTGAATATCATCCCGTATACAACGTGCTGCAGGCTGTCGCCGTTTTTGATCCACACCAGCTGATCTGAGTCCAGCCGGTTTTTTCCGGTCTTGTAATCGATGAGGCGCGCAACGCCGTTCTTTGCATCGATGTCGATCCTGTCAATATATCCGGTCATGGGTATATCATACCCGCCCAGGCTGATGGTCACCGGGTCTTCCGAAAGCAGGTTCCCGGAGCCGGGATTTTTCTCCTTCAGGCCGAAGGCGGCCTCGGCCATTGCATTGGAAAAGCCTTTTGAAACTATATCCTCATTAGCTAAAACCTTTTCAAGAATGCCCATGATGTGATTCTTTTCATGCTCGTAGATATTCTTATCGGGCAGGGTCTCCTCCTTCCACTGGAGGAATATTTCTTCTGCTACCTTGTATAGAATTTTCAGCCTTTCCTTTCTGCCGGTGCCTTCGAGGCGCATCTTATTGAAAAAACCTTCAAGTATCTCATGCATCACTGAACCCCTCGACATTGCATTAAGCCACGTTACACCGTCGGGATCATCAGGGGGCTCAAGATATTCCGCCCTCAGAATCTTTTTCATGTAATACCTGAAGGGGCACTGCAGCAGGTCTTTCAGAGACGACGCTGAAAGTTTAATAGAGAAATCTTTCATCCAGTCAAGCTTCCCCTTCTCCATTACCCTGCCGTCATGGGATGTCAGGGAGTCCGACAGGAAACGCCGGGCAAGCACTTCGGATATGCTGCGGTAGCTCTCATTGTATGCTGGAAATGAATCCCCTTTTTCAAGAAGCGCCGGGGACTGGTAGGGATTCACGGGGAAATGTTCATGCATCCGGGAATTGAGTTCCGTTAGGTCGGTTTCCCCGCCGATGGCGCTGATGAAATCTTCAAGGTTTTCGGCACCTTCATAGGCTCCGCTGTTCAATTCAAAAAAAATCTCCGACGGGGCAACCACGCGCTTCCCGTCGTAAAACACGTAGGAGAGTGAAAGCCTCTCGCCTGCAGTGAAAAGGAGCTTCTCAATCTCTTTGCCGTTTATTTCAGTCTCATCCAGGGATGATGCCATGCGGTTCTCACCTGCCGCCCTGTTCAGTTCAGCAATTTCTGCATCAAGGAACAGGGGGTTCTGGACTGCCGTTGCCGGGAATGAGCCATAGGAAAGGCCGGTTACATACAGGGCCCCGGGGCTCCTCCCCAGCGCCTGCCTGAGGGGCATCACTTTCAGGGAGCTGACCTCCTTATCCTCCTTAACATATATCCGCGATATATGTCCCTTCAATTCATGGAGTATGATATCCATGGACTTTCCGCCGAGGTAAAATAATTCCTCATCTGCGAACTCCATGATGGAATCGAGAATGGCCCTCCTTGCCCTGCTCTCGAATTCTCCAAGGGATGCGGAGCATGCTTCTTCATAAAAATCGCAGAGAGCATGAATTTTTTCTTCATATCCGCTCTCCGGAGAAAAGGCGAGGGAAAGTCCCTGGAAATTCTCTGTCATTTTCGCAATGGCTGATAGGATATCCTTTTTGTACTGATTATCCTCATCTTCCATCAACTCTTTCGTCTTGACTGATATTTCCTTGAACCTGAAATGGCCCTGGAAACCTGAAAGCAGTTCCCTGACTGCTCCCCGCCCCGCCTTCACGGTATCCCCGGTGTCATGTATAATTTCGGGGAGATGATAGGCACGGTTCGTGAGAAGGGACATAAAATATGCCGGGTAGTTTTTCGCTGAAATAAATTCCAGTATTTTATTGAAGAGCTTGTGTGACAGGCTCCAGTTCACCGGTACCCCGCCGGTAAATTCCACGGAAAGATTATCCTCAATTCCCCAGTCCGATAAGATGTCCCTGATGTTCTGAACGGTTTCATCGTAGTTCACTGCTGCGATGATCGTGTCTTCATAGTCAATGCCCGATGAAAGGAGGCGCGATGCCGCTGATGCAGATTCCATGTAGGAGTTGGGAAAGGCATGGAGCTCAATCTTTTCCGTCCCCGTGAGGCCGGATGTAAGTTCACGGTAATCAGTTATCTCATGATAAGAGGATGCCTTATGTTTCACCAGGTCCAGGAGCCTTTTCTCGCACCAGGTGCCTGCTGAATTGATGTGGGCGATGATCTCCATGCCGGACAGAGGATTTGTTTTCATGGAATTAATGGATTCAATGATGTTAGTAACCAGGTCCGGGTAATCGATGCCTCCGGCCGATACCAGCGCCCTGTTATATGCCTTTAACAGATCATGGAGCGACTTCAGTTTCGGCGTTGAGAGCGCTGATTCAGCTGCATCGGGATCTATCCCCGAGAGCTTCATTTTTGTCACAAAGTCCATGAGAGGGAACCTGTAACCGGGATGTTGTATGCATACCGAGAGTATATGCCCGCTGTCGCCGGAGACCATATCGCTGAGGCACGAATAAAGGAGCCTCATGGTCTCCCGGGAATTGAGAACTTTTTTCCCTTTGCTGAAATCAATAAAAACAGGAGCAAGGGTATCGGTGACGAAAGTACTGAAATCCATGACCTTCAGACCGGCAAAGGACCTCTCCTTTCTTACCATGAACTGCTTGAGGTTTGAGGCAAAGACCGGGTTATCCACGAGGACAATCTTTTCAGATATCGATTTCTTGTTGAATAGAGGTTTTGACACGGAACCATCCTCCCGGATTATTTTGTTATCAAAATTTTAAATATGAAAAATGAATTTAATATCCTTCTTTCTTGCTTGCAAAAGAATATTAATACTCAGATTTAGAATACCTTTTGAGACATTATAACCCATTTGACCTCACCCTCAGTCCCTCTCCTGGCAGGAGAGGGATGACTCTAACCAGTGAACAATCCGA
>VFJS01000073.1 GCA_009885955.1 Spirochaetia bacterium
AACAGCAGGGATGAATAATTATTAGACTATACTGTTACATTAAACTGGAGAAAAGGTACTTGATATTTAATGATTCATTGTAGATTTTTCTATCAAAAGTCCTCTCCTCCCAGAAGAGGCGACAAGCAGGATGGTTTAGTGTCGAACGTGGACAGGATGTCCGAAAGACGTTCGACCGACAAGCTGGATGCTTTAGTGCAGACGCCGCACAGGATGGCAGAAAGGCGTCTGCGACCGCGCCGGTAGGCGGGGTGAGGTCGAAAGTGTTTATGAAAGAGAAAGGTATAATCAGAAAATGAAGAAGGGGCAGAAAGTTGCTGTGGGGGTTGAGTACCAAATCCGAATTGGAGGGGCGAATAATTATTCGCCCATATTCAGAGAATTTTGGGAAGAAATAATAAATTCCAGAGATTAGTATGATTATTTATTCAATATATATTGTCCATAACAGTATTAAGATATGATAATTGGGTTATGTATGGGTGTATTCAATGTCCGCTCCAACATAACCCCAATAGGTTAAATAATTCATGACATACAATCCCTATATTCATCACCGCCGGTCAATCCGTTTAAAAGGATACGATTATTCCCAGCCAGGGGCGTATTTTATCACGGTATGTACGCATAATCGGGAACATCTCTTCGGTCATGTGGACAAAGGGAAAATGGTATTGAACAATGCAGGGGATGTTATAAAAAAATCATTGTTGGAAATACCAGAACATTTTCCAAATGTAACCATTGATGAATATGTAATAATGCCAAACCATGTTCATTGTATTATGATTATTTCCGTAGGGGCGAATAATCATTCGCCCCTACGAGGGTATTCGCCACAACAGGTGAATTCACCCAAACATCCCAAATCAGGGACATCAAAAACAATCGGATCAATTGTTCGTGGTTTTAAAATTGGTGCGGTAAAATGGTTTCGGGAAAATACAGATATTCAAAAACCATGGCAGAGAAATTATTATGAACACATCATACGGAATGAAAATGAATTGAATGACATCCGAAAATATATTGTCAATAATCCAATTTCTTGGGATGCAGATGGGAACAATATCCTAATAGCATTAAAATGTAACAGCAGGGATGAATAATTATTAGACTATACTGTTACATTAAACTGGAGAAAAGGTACTTGATATTTAATGATTCATTGTAGATTTTTCTATCAAAAGCCCTCTCCTCCCAGAAGAGGTCGCGCCGGTAGAGAGCGGTGAGGGCATATAATTTTAAGGAGGATGAATTATACTGTTTTGCCAACAATCCGGAATGAGTGATAAATAATAAGTAATCCGGGACTAAGTTTGGTGATTTATAAAGAATGTATCAACAGATATTATAAAGGA
This sequence comes from Spirochaetia bacterium, assembly GCA_009885955.1. Taxonomy (GTDB): domain Bacteria; phylum Spirochaetota; class UBA4802; order UBA4802; family UBA5550; genus VFJS01. Next base: position 1,362 of record VFJS01000073.1, read on the forward strand.
GAAATTGATGCAAAATGAAATTTTGTTACGGGAAATAAAATCAGACCTTGAAAAAAATTTTAGCCGTCAAATTCAAAAAGTAATTCTCTTCGGTTCAAGAATTAATGAAACCGCCAGGGAATATTCCGATTATGATGTGCTTATTATCACGCACAAAACAATTGATTGGGAGGTAAAAGATAGGATTCTTGATGTAATTTCTGACATCAATGTCAGAAATGATATTATGATTGATGTCCATATTATCTCTGAGCCGGAATTGGAAACAATAAAGGGAAAACAGCCCTTTATTGAAAACGCTATTGAGACAGGTATATCGGTATGACGCTTGCATCTGAAGATAAAAAAGCGCTTATTGAGCACAGGATAAACCGCGCATGGGAGACTAAAAAGGAAGCTGTTTTTTTAAATGAAAATGGAATGTCTGCTGCTGCGGTGAGTCGTATTTATTATGGGATGTATTATGCCCTTACCGCACTTTCTCTGTCTGAGGGATTTAAAAGCAACAAACATAGTCAACTCATTGGCTGGTTTAATAAAAACTTTATTAGAACTGGTATAATTGACAGTAAATATTCCAAAATTATCACTCGTGCCTTTAATAAACGGATGGATGGGGATTATGAAGATTTTACCGAATTTTCACATTCTGAGATAAATGAAATGATTAAAGAATGTGAAAAATTTATTGAAATGATGCAGAATATGCTATCAGGAAAGTAAAAATTATTATGGTTTATGGATTATTTATCAAATAAAATTTGTGTCTTACAAAACCTTCTCCTCCCATGAGAGGTGACAGGCAGGAAGCCTAAATACAGTGCGCTGCCAGGATGGCAAAAAGGCGTCTGCGACCGCGCCGGAAGCGGGGTGAGGTAGAAGAGTTTATGAAACCATAGAAAAAGGGGCTTAAGCCCATTGTTCTCAACATGTTTCAATCGAGTAATATTACAGGAGGTTCATCCCATGAATACATCCAACATTCAGGCTGCCATAAATAAATTAAAACAGGAAATCATCAGAAACTTCGGTAATGATGTAAAAATTATACATTTCGGTTCATCAGCCCATGGCAAAAGTGATTCTGAATCCGATATTGATATCCTTGTTCTCATACCCGGCAAAGTTGATAATCGGATTGAGGAAAAAGTATTTAATATGGCATTTGATATTGAGATCGAACTGGATGTAATATTCGGGATAATTGTTTATTCCCTGGAATTCTGGAATTCCGGGCGTGCCAGTGTGATGCCGCTACATCAGAATATAGAGAGGGAAGGGATTGTGATATGAGCCATAGAAAAGATCTCATTGATTACAGACGAATTAAAGCAAAAGAAACATTTGCCGATTCCCGTATTCTTTACGATTCAAAGAGTTATTCTTCATCAGTCAACCGGATATATTATGCAGTTTTTTATGAGGTTACAGCCTTACTTCTCACTAAAGATTTAAGCTCAGCCAAACACAGTGGTACCCGTTCATTATTCAATGAGTATTTTGTAAAGACAAATGTTATAAGTTCCGAATCAGGAAAATTTTACGGATTACTGTTTGATTTCAGGCAAAAAGGGGATTATGGTGATTTTACAGTTTTTGAAGATCAGTTAGTAAAGGAATTGCTTGGTAAGGCAGAGGTTTTTTTATCTGAAATTGAAGGAATTATAGAGAAAATGTCTATACAATGAATTTTATCAGTATCAAAACCCTCTCCTCCCATGAGAGGTGACAGGCAGGAAGCCTTAATGCAGTGCGCTGCCAGGATGGCAAAAAAGCGCACTGCCGACAAGCAGGATGCTTTAGTGCAGACTCCGCACAGGAGGTGCAAAAAGGCGTCTGCGACCGCGCCGGTAGGCGGGGTGAGGTCGAAGGGTTTATAAATGAGAAAGGTATATTGATAAAGATAAAATTATTTTTGACATAAAATTAATAAATTGTTATTTTTTGTTTACCTGAAATATATTTATTTGAAAGGCTTATTATTTTTTGCGAGGGGTTATGCCGGAGATATCCAGGTTTTTAGGTATAGTTATAAGGATGTTCTATGATGAACATAATCCGCCGCATTTTCATGTTGAATATGTGGAATTTAAAGCATCAATAAAAATTGATAATTTTGCCTTATTGGAGGGCCATCTGCCGCCGAAAATTCATGGTCTAACAATTGAATGGGCATCAATTCATAAAAATGAACTCATTGATGACTGGAATCTTGCAAAAGAAAACAGACCATTGAATAAAATAAAACCCCTGGAGTGAATAATGGAATATTCATATTTAAAAAATGTAAAATATTTAAAGGATTATAAAATCAGATGTGAATTTGAGGACGGAAGTTCCGGTATTTTTGATTTGAGTGTTTATTTAAACCGAAGTGGAGTATTCCAAAAATTAATAGATGAGGAATTTGCAAAAAAAATAACATTGATAAATGGCGTGATAACCTGGGGCGATGGCTTAATCGATATTGCTCCTGAAACAATTTACAATCAGGTTACGCATAAACCATTGCCTGATTGGGTTGTCGAATAACTTGATTCGAATGATATGAAATTTATATTATTTAAAGAGCGAATCAGAAGGAGGCTGATTCGCATGGGGATGCAGCCGAGGACTGTCACGAGGACACTCCGCAGGCTGCATGAAACCAGTTCCTGTTTGAAATAAGTCAGCCCCTCGCGGCGATTGAGCGAGGGCGCGGGAATCGTTAAAGGGTGTTCGCCTAAACACCCTTTAACATGAGCCAGTCCCGGCTACCGGGACATTTCATCGCGGGCGCCAGCCCGCACAATCCCCTTTCAGGGGCATTTTATATACACCCCAATTATAAATCAGTCCAGCGGAATCGCCGGTTGAAGCGGCCGTTCGGCAGCTGTAAAATTGATGATATATACAGCGGCTATTGCTATGACCCCGCCGGTGATGGTCGTCATCCCAGGATTTTCATCAAGGATCAGCCAGCTCAGGACAATGGCGCAGAGGGGAACGAGGAATGTGAAGGAGCTTGCCCTCCGGGAGCCCAGCTTGTCAGCTGCAAAGAAATATATTGTTGTGGCAAAGGTCGTGGAGACCAGCGTCAGGTAGGTCATCTGCAGCCAGAAAAAAGGGGTGAGCTCCAGCGCTTTCAATATGCCCTGCGGGGCGGCAAAGGGGATCTGGAACACCGTGGCAAAGCCGTTTATGTAGAAGCTGTAGGTCCAGACTGAAAGCTCCTTCTGGGCATGCTGGCTCGATACCGTGAGTGATGCCCAGACAAAGGCCCCCAGGAGAAAAAAGAGATTCCCGCTGTCAACGAGCTGCCTTGTGTCCAGGGCCCATATGTTGAGAATGATACCGCCGCCGCAGATGCCGAGGAGCAGTCCCCATATCTCCCTCCAGGTTACACTCCTTTTAAAGAGCGATGAGGCGATGATGAAAGTGAATATGGGATTCATGGTGGTAACCAGCACTCCGCCCATGCTTGCGAATCCGAACCTGAGCCCGGCGAAAAAGAGCTGGCTGTACATGACATAGAAGAGGGTGGCAAGAATTATCTGGATAAAGGATCTTCGGTTAAGGACGGGCTTTTCTCTCCTGATGATAAGGAGAACGGCGAAGCATATGAAGGTGAGCAGAAACCGGTAAAAAACCAGCACCTGCGACGGGAGCATACCGGCTATGAGTTTTGCTGAGATCCATGACCCTCCCCATATGAGCATTGCAAGGGACATGAGGAAATGGAATGTTTTTTTTCTTTTAATCATATATAATATTAATTTTTATAGAAGCTGGTCAAATGTGATTGCGGGGATCAGCAAAGTCAAAGATAATTTACAGTAGATACCCCTCAGACTGCATGAGGCGGTTGTAATCATCAACCGTATCTATGTCAAAGTGGATCGATGGGTCGTCCACCGGTACTTCAAGTATCTTTTCTGCATACTCGTCAAAGAGGGTCCGTGCGCCATGATCTCCGGTGATGTTCTCAATCCTGGAAAAGGTTTGCCTGCTGAAAAGCACAGGGTTTCCGCGCAAGCCATCGAAAACCGGGAGTACTATGGGGCTTGAAGGGGATGCTTTGTATGCATCCAGTATGAGGTTGATGGTTTCAGCAGTAACCATGGGCTGATCTCCCAGGAGAAACAGTGCCGCATCGGTATCATTATCCAGTAGCTTAAGGCCTGCCTTGAGAGTGGTGCTCTGGCCCTGTTCGTAGAGATGATTGATGGCCAATTTGACATTCCTCCCCTTCATCAGCGGCTCAATCGTTCCGGCATCGTGTCCCAGGACAACGATGACCCTCTGCAGCCTGGATGCAAGGGCGCTGTCAACGGTGCATTCCAGGATAGTACTGCTCCTGAAGGGGAGCAGTAGTTTTGATGTTCCCATGCGGATCCCCCTGCCTGCTGCCAGGATAATGCCGGTGACCACCGGGCTGCGGCTCATGTACTCGCCGTGAGCCGGTGCACTGAGTGGACCTGGACGCCGTCCAGGGCCTGGCCTGTGATAAGGGCCTCGGCTGTGCCGGGGTATTTCTGATCGAGAATATCGGCGATAGTCGCTGCGCAGGCGCGCAATTCCGGAGTATCAGCCTTGTTAAGGAAAATGAACCTCTGTGCCAGGGGCGGTGCCCCTTTAAAGGCTCCAAATCGGTGTGCCAGGAGGCGCGCTATTGCTGCGGCGGTGACGGTTTCACCCGGGGTAAGACCCATGAGCAGGCCGGCAATTTCAGACCGGAAAACCAGTTCTTCCGACAAAGGGTGGCCTATTGCATCAAGCCCGGCCACGGCCACATGCACGCCGGTTTCCGGCGGTATGACCGGTTCATGGCCGGCCGGCGCCTTCACCGGCCGCTGCGCTGCGCCGTCTGCCTCTACGAGGATCCAGTCAAAGATTCCGGAATTCAGGAAGAGGCTGACTGCCCCGGGAGGGAAGCCATGGAGCTTTCCGGTATCAGCATTGTGCGCTGCTGCTGCGGTTATATGATATGCTGCATCACCGAGTGCAAATGCCTGTTTGATGATCTCCCCGGGATCGGAATCAATAAGGACTGTTTTGGAATGAACCGGGGAGGGGTAGAATATCTTCGTTGTGGTTGTGCTCATCACCCGCTTTCCTGCGCCTGCGAGCTGCCGTGCCAGGTAAAACATGATGCTGGTCTTTCCGCCGCTGCCGGTGAGACTCAGTACCCCGCGGTCAGCTCTGCAGAGTATATCTTCGATTTTTATCACTGGCCGGTTACCTGTTGAAGGCGGCAAGGATTGCTTCCAGAACCGCGCCGCCCAGGGACCTGGCCTTTTCCGATATGGTAATGCAGTAGCCCGGCATGCCGCGTGGATCAATATCGCCGACCTTGAGGCCCTGTGTAACCAGTGAGCCCGGCCGTATGAGTCCGCGGAGGATCCCGTCGATCTCAGCAGTAATAGTTGCTGAATCAACAGTCCCTATGATATCACCCCTGTGAATCATATCGCCTATCTGCCGGTTTGTTACGAATATTCCTACCTCAGGGGAGCGCAGGACCCGCTCTGTTGTATAGCCGGAAATGCTTCCCGGTATGCCGGTATTTTTTTCTGCAGCGCCCGTGTACAGGATACGGCCGAGATTATGCCCGCGGTTTGTTTCGATCACCGCGTGGCAGTCTTTGCCTGCCGTGAATCCCGGGCCCAGTGCAATCACCAGCGGGGCGTCTTCCATGGTTGTCCCCGGATTCCGTTTTGCCATGGTGGCATCTATAAAAACATCGGGTTTCATGCGGGCAACGGCTTCACCCATGGGGTCTATCAGCACGGCAATTTTTCCTTGATCCCATGCTGAGAGGGCTCCGGTATCCTTATCGACCCTCACCGCTTCAATTCCTTCAACGGTCATCCGTTTATCATGGACCGCTTCGCAAAAGGATACCAGGCGCCTGACTGCCAGGGGCCCCGGGGTTTCCAGCATGATGATGCGCCTCAGGTTGGCGCCATGGAGGCGGCATGCGATGCCGGTGGCCATCTCTCCTGCGCCACGTATCATGATGATAAGATGATTATTTTTTTTCAGCCTCTTCCCGCTCCCTTTTTTCCTTCAGGGCCCGCCACACTTTTTCGTAGCTCAGGGGAAGGCTGTTCACCCTGACTCCCATGGCGTCAAAGATTGCGTTGGAAAAGCATCCCATGGTGGGATTTGTGGCGCCTTCGCCCACCTCCTTTACGCCCCAGGGCCCGCTGGGCTCATAACTGTCATCAATGACCTCGGAATATACCGGCGGCATATCCAGTGCAGTGAGAATGCGGTAGTTCCCCAGTTCGGGGTTCCTCACGCGTCCCTTGTCATCGAAGAGAACCTCTTCCCAGACCGATTCCCCCACACCCATGCTCAGGGCGCCGTGAACCTGCCCGTGGAGGAGGCGGGGGTTGATGACCTTTCCGCAGTCATGGACGTCCCATATGCCGATGACGGTAATCTCCCCGGTCTCTTTATCGATCTCCACCTCCCCCACCTGGGCTCCAAAGCTGTACGCCGGTGAAGTGCCCACAGCGGCGCCCTTGAATTTACCCCCGAGCTTGGGCGGCGTATATGCCCCCTTACCCAGAAGCGGCCCTTTCACGACGAAATGCCTGCGGGCAGCCTCTTCGAAGGTGAGCGTTTTGTCCTTCATCGATTTTGAAAATATTATTCCTTCCGAGCAGTCCAGGTCTTCGGCCGGGAGTGTGAGCATTTCCGATGCCATTTCGAGAATCTGTTTCCGTACCTCCTCTCCCGCCTCCTTTACCGCTGCGCCGGACATGAGAGTCTGGCGGCTGGCATAGGCTCCGAAATCGTGGGGTGTGGTTTCTGTATCCCCTGAAACAATCTTCATCTGTTCAAAGCGGTACCCCATGGCCTCGGCAGCCATCTGGCAGAGGATGGTGTCGGACCCCTGGCCGATATCCGCTGCGCCGGTGTAGAGGGTCGCGGCCGAGCCGTCCTCGTATACCTTTATGAATGCGGCGGCATGGGGCAGGTCGGTGCGGTAAATGGGGTACCCGGCGCCTGAAACAAAGCTTCCCGTGGCCACGCCGATTCCCCGGCCGTGGCGGTGGTTTTTTTTCTTTTTGTCCCAGTCCGAAATCACCCGTACCCGTTCAAGGCACTGCTTCATTTCGCAGGAGTTTACGCCGAAATCGTTGGGCGTCACGGTGTTGGGCCGCCGCGCATTCCGTATCCGGATGTCCATGGGGTCGATACCCAGGTCTTTGGCCACATTATCCAGATGGCTCTCAAAGGCATATTTGGGCTGCGGCGCTCCGTGGCCCCGCTGCGCCCCGCAGGCCGGCAGGTTGGTATAGACCCGGTGCATGTCGAACTGGTAGTTGTCGAACTCGTAGGTGAGGGGCAGGAGGGCCCCGGCATAGTAGGCGGTGGCGATCCCCAGGCTGGTGTATGCTCCGCCGTCCATGATGAAGTTGGCCTTGGCAGCGAGGATTTTCCCATCCCTGTCTACGCCCGTTGTTATTTCCATATACTGGGCATGCCTCCCCCGGTTATGGGCAAACATTTCGGCGCGGTCGTAGAACATGCGCACCGGCCTTCCGGTAATTTTCGCGAGGACTGCGCCGCCGAATTCAAGGCCCGTGGGCTCCAGTTTCCCGCCGAAGCCTCCGCCCAGATAGGGTTTGATGATACGCACGTCCCCCATGGGCATGCTGAATTCCCGCGCGATGTAGTGCTGGAAATAATGCGGAGTCTGGGTGCTGGAATAGATGGTAAGCTTTTTCCCGTCCCACATGGAAATGGCTGAGTGCGGTTCAATGGGCGCCTGGTAGGTCCGCTGGCCTTTGAAGGCATCGGTGCGTACATGGTAGGCCTCTGCCAGGGCCTTGTCCACGTCGCCGAACTTCTGGTGGATCTCGGTATTGATGTTGCGCTTGTACTCGTCATGGACCAGCGGCTGCCCCTCATCCATGGCATGGAGAAAATCGAGGACCGCAGGGAGTTCCTCGTACACCACCCTGATGAGCCTGAGGGCCCTGTAGCATGTATCCTCATCAAGGCATGCCACCGCTGCAACCTTGTCGCCGACAAAACGCACCTTGTCTATGCAGAAGATGTTTTCATCCCACCGCGCCGGGCTGATGCCGTACTTTAAATCCGGCACATCCCTGTGGGTGATGACGGCCTTTACCCCGGGAAGCTTTTCCGCCTCCGATGTGTCGATGGAGAGTATCCGCGCGTGGGCATGGGGGCTCGTCAGGATTTTACCATAGAGCATATTGGGGAACTTGAGGTCGCTGGTGTACTTTGCCGAGCCTGTAACTTTTTCCACTCCGTCCATCCGCGGGACGCTCCGGCCGATTATTTTATAATTTTCGTTCATAGGATTCTCCTTAGTGGTCGTCAGGGGCTACACGGCCCTGAGAAGCGGCCAGTACGGCCTCAACAATATGGACATACCCGGTGCAGCGGCACAGGTTGCCTGCTATGGCCTCGCGCACCTCCTTTTCCGAGGGGGAGGGGTTGCGGGCCAGGAGCGCCTTTGCCGACAGCACCATGCCCGGGGTGCAGTATCCGCACTGTACTCCGGCGTGGTTTATCATCGACTCCTGTATGGCGTCGAGTTTTCCGTTGGCAGCCACCCCTTCGATGGTGGTGATTTCGCGTCCGTCGGCCTCCACTGCCAGCATCAGGCAGGAATCTACCGGCATGCCGTCCAGGAGCACGGTGCATGAACCGCAGTCGCCGAGTTCACACCCTTTCTTGGTGCCGGTGAGGTCCAGGTCCTCCCTCAGAACATTGGTCAGGGTATCGTTCCCCTTCACCATCACCGTGCGGACATCGCCGTTGACATTGAGGGTGATGAGGTAGCGCTTCACCCCGTTTTTATCTGTTATAGATTGCGGCATAGTATTTCCTCCTTATGAATGGCCTTTGGTTATTGCCCTGTCAAGGGCACGTTTCGTAAGCACTTCTACAAGATTTCTTCGATATTCTGCAGATCCGCGGATACTGTCCCTGGGCCGGCTCGATGCTGCAGCCATTGCCCCTGCGTCGGCCAGAAGTTTTTCGCTTACCTTTTTATTTTTCAGGCTCTCCTCGGCATCGCGCGCCCGCATAACCGTGGGCGCTGCTGATGACAGGACGATCCGCGCGCCGCGCACGATGTCTCCATCAATGATGACAGTTACGGCAACGCCGGCCACGGCCAGGGCCCCGGATCTCCGCAGCCCGAATTTCATGTAGGTGCTGCCCGTGGCCGCCTGGTCGGGAATCGTAATATCTGCTAGGATTTCGCCCGGGGCTATGGCTGTCTGGGCAGACCCGTGAAAAAACTCCTCAAGGGCCATGCTCCGCTCACCCGAGGCCGATACAAGGCGTATGGTTGAGTTCAGGGCTATGAGGATGGGAGGCAGGTCTGCAGACGGGACCCCGTTGACGATGTTCCCGCCCACGGTTCCCATGTTGCGGATCTGGTTCGATGCCATGGAGTGGGCAGCCATGGGGATCGAGAGGTATTTATTCTGAAGAAGTTCCGATGTATACAGGTTGTTGTGGGTGGCAAGGGATCCTATGACTACCCCGCGTCCTGCTTCGTACCGGATACTGCGGAGCTCGTCAAGGTTCTTCAGCGAAACCAGGTGTTCCGGCGTCATCTTCCCCTGCTTCATTTTGTGCAGAACATCGGTACCTCCTGCAAGAATTACGGCCTTTCCCCCGAGTTCCGCAAGGAGTTTGCAGGCCTCGGCCATTGTCCCCGGCGCATGATATTCAAAATCGGGCATGTACATGGTTCATCTCCTTAAATAAGTGCTCACGGATTCACACGGATTTTTATCATTCCTTTTATTATCATTATCATGAGCATTCTTTTTATCCGTGTTTATCCTTTTTTATCCGTGAGCAAATATTTTTTCTTTTGATAAGATTAGATTCAATTATCCCCTCATATCCCGCAAAAAACGCTTGAGGAGAATTTTTTTCTCCCTGGGGAAATTACTCAGAAGTTCACTGTTTGTCTTCACTATTATTTCTGTGAGCCCGGGGATCGCGGATCTTGCTTTTTCAGTGAGGGCGACCCGTGTCACCCTGCCGTCGTCGCGATCGGTTTCACGCATGACCCAGCCGGCAGTGACCAGACGTTCGAGGACACCTGCCAGTGTGGCTGTATCCAGGGCAATACGGCGGCCGATTTCTCCTACGGAAAGGCCGTCCTCCTCCCACAGGGATTCCATGAACAGGCACTGCATCGGGGTTAAACCGAAGTCCAGAAGGTGCCCTTTCAGGACGCCCTGTGCCTTCTGGTGCGCCTTGGCAAGGAGAAAAACGATATTTTCATGGAAGGATATCACATTAAATTACCTTGCATACAAGATAATTTAACATTTTTAAAATGTCAACAAAAAACTGATATATTTTCTGTTTTACGCCGGGTCATTTTTAATTCCTGCCCGTTCGCGGATAAGTTCGGCAATGATGCTGATGGCAATCTCTTCCGGAGTTTCAGCATGTATCTGAAGGCCAATGGGGGAATGGACGCGATCTAAATCCTCTGGGCTGAAGCCATCTTCCCTGAGAGCGCTGAAGATTATATCCCTTTTACGCCGGCTTCCGATCATCCCGATATACGCAGCTCCGGTTTTAAGCGCACCGGCTAAAACATGCCGGTCATATACATGTCCCCTTGTAACAATGACGATGTAATCGTCCGGGTTCACTTCAATCTCTGAAAAGGGACTGCTGAAATCTGTAAGAACGAGGATTTCATGGGCATCGGGGAAGCGCTTTAAATCGGCGAATTCCGGCCTGTCATCAAGTATCACGATGCGGAACCCCACTCTGGAACCGAACATGGCGATCCACAATGCCACGTGGCCTGCACCGAATATATATACCGTCTTCGGCTTCTCACTGCTTTCAATGACAGCAATGCCCCCATGTTCCTTTTCAATTTGTATACTGCCGGGTCTGAAGGGCTGTAATAAAATTTTTTCAATCAAACCGGCAGACACAGGGATAGATGCGGTGGGAGGATTGCCGGGCTGTAAAATGAAATGGGCAGTGCTCTCTATGCTCTCTTCGGTCCCCTCTATGACGGTCAGGTAATAGCCATGGCTCCCGGATTCCAGCATCATGTTTCTCAGCCGGAAGGTTTCTACGTTTTCTTTATCAGGCGTCACCAGTTCCAGCAGGATCTGGACATGCCCTCCGCAGATCATCTCAGTACCTGCTGCATCGTTCCCGGTGAGATTGATTGTTATAATACGGGATATATTTGTCTGGAAGACCGACTTTGCCTGTTCCATGGCAATCGCCTCAAGCTTACCGCCACCGATTGTCCCGTATCCTTTTCCATCCATCCCGATGATCATCTTTGCCCCTGAGGAGCGGGGTGTGGATCCTTCCTCCCGGATAACGGTTGCTTCAACAATGGTTTCACCCTGTTGGAGAAGCGATAAAGCCGTAGATAATATGTCTGTCATGATTAAACCTTTTTACAGAGAAGTAAATTTGTTATTAGATTAATTCCACACATAATTTTATTATATGAAGAGTCAATAAAATATTATCATGATCATAAAATTATAACTTGACTTTCCCGTCACATAGCATTCACATCGATTGATCAAAATGTATGAAAAGAAGTGGTGATGGGGCAGCAAATAATGCCATCACCCGCTTCGACAAGTGCAACACTGAGCTATGGCGAAGTGCTCAGTGCACCGCCCGGCTCACTTCGACAGGCTCAGTGCAGTGCCTCATTCGGAATAGGGCTCCCTTCTACCCGTAAATGTATAAGAAAGGGGGATAAGGGGATATTAGCGATAGGGGGATAATATAATGTATGGATTGGTGTCTATTTGAATAATAATATTTTCCTATCTCCCTATCTCCTCTTATCTCCCTATCTCCATTTTCTTTCATATGGTAAATGCGGGTAGTTATATGTATATGATGCTAATTTTTTAACCAGGAGAAATAATCATGCATTTTATTACGCAGATAAAAGTTTGTTTTTCAGATATAGACAATGCCGGCATTGTCTATTATCCACGTTTTCTCCATTATTTTCACCTGGCAAAGGAGGAATTTTTTGCCAATGCCCTGGGAATCGATTATGCCGATGTCCTGTATAAAAAAAAGGTCACCTTCCCCTCGGTTCATGTGGAATGCGATTTCAAGCAGAAGCTCAGATACGGCGACAAGATAGACATGGAAGTCAGCGTAATCAATATCGGCAATACATCGATTACCTGGGGCTACAGGGGATTCCGGCCGGGCGGGACGACAGACCTTATTGTCCATGGACTGAATATTACCGTCTGTGTCGTACCTGACACCTTTAAAAAAATTGAAGTCCCTGAATGGCTCAGGCAGGGATTGAGTAAACACATGAGGAAAGAATAAGATATAAAATGAGATAATTATCATTAACCCCCGTCCCTTTTATTTAATAGGTCTCATTTCCCCTAAACAAATGCTTGACATTTTAAAAATAATCGGTATTCATGAAGCCGGGGAGAAACATTATGACGGTAAATACAATTTTTGAAATATTAAAAAAAAACAATAATATATTGAAAAAACATCACGTAAAAAAAATCGGCCTCTTTGGATCTTTTGTACGGGGTGAACAGACGGAATCCAGTGATATCGATGTCCTTGTTATTTTCGACGACAGCGCCTTCGGAAAAAATTTTAAGGGTTATTTTGATACATTAACCTCTCTTTCTGCCGATTTGTCATCTCTATTCAATAAAAATATCGACCTGGTAACAGAAGAGATGCTGAGCCCTTATATTGCACCTGAGGTCATGAAGGAGGTTGATTTTTTTGAAGAAATTTAGGGCATTTTTACAGCATATCCTTGATGAGATTGATACATCACTATTTCGGCGTAAATTATAAAATGGTTTGGGATGTAGTGAAAAATCAAGTTCCGGATTTGAGGGAGAAAATTATAAAGATAATTGCTCAGAGCATTGATGAATAGACATTGACCTCACCCACTTCGACAAGCTCAGTGCACCGCCCGGCCCCTCTCCTGGCAGGAGAGGGGGGTTGGATATTGAAAATATTTTTTTTCTTGACATCGGAATCCTATGGAGTAAATTCAAGGAGTGCAATAATTCCCTGATCAGGAGTGCAATAATTCCCTGATCAGGAGTGCAATAATTCCACATGGCATTCATATTCGTTGTTCCCCTGGTCCGGCAATTTATCATCAAACTGTTATATGGTAAAAAAAATCCAACTGGAGGAATATCCCGTGAAAAAAATCATTATATCATTCTTATTTGTTATTATCGTATTTTCCGCCGGCTGTAAGGAGAAGGTCTATGCACCGACTGTCATGAATTCTGTAAAAGCAGACTCCATCCTGGAGGGGAACGCCAAATCCTACGGACCGGATAATCTCTTTGATCAAACCGGGAAATCCTGGTGCGAGGGGGCAAAGGATGACGGTATCGGTTCAAAGATTACCATCACCCTTGCCAACGAATCGAAGATAGAGAGCATCTACATCAAGAACGGCTTCGGGGATACTGAATATTTTCTCCCCAACAACAGGGTAAAGGAA
>VFJS01000063.1 GCA_009885955.1 Spirochaetia bacterium
AGATGAATCCTGTCGGTAAGCCGTATGCCTTAATAGGGCACGTACGGTTTGATGAGGGGCTTCTGGTCGGATGTAGATATCCGACCAGAGTCTACTCTATTGAACAAATCTTAAGAACACAGCAGTTGGTTAATATTCTTAAAAGAGGGTTGAGATGAAGGCATTGACAGAAATAACCATACCTTCAAAAAAGAAGCATTACCGGGGGAAGGTGAGGGACTTATACAAGATAGACAGTGAGCACCTCCTCATTGTATCAACGGACAGGATATCGGCCTTTGACCATGTGTTTCCCTCTGGGATTCCCGGGAAGGGTGTCATCCTGAATAAGATATCCAACCTCTGGTTTAAAAATATTACATTCATCAAGAACCACATCGTGGAGGACGATTACCGGAATTTCCCAAAGCCCTTCTGCCAGATCGATGAGTTGAGGGATCGGGCGGTACTTGTGCGGAGGACAAAGAGGATTGATTTCGAATGCGTTGCCAGGGGATACCTTATCGGCAGCGGATGGAAGGACTACAAAGAGACAGGTTCCGTATGCGGGATAAGGCTCCCTGAAGGCATACAGATGGCCGAAAAGCTCAGCGCGCCCCTGTTCACGCCTGCCTCCAAGGAGGACAAGGGCCACGACATAAATGTATCCATTGACGCAGTGAGGAAACAGTACGGTGAAGAGACCGCCGACCGCCTGGGCGAGGTAACGCTCAGGATCTATGAATACGCAAGGGACTTCCTGGAGCCTGCAGGCATCATCCTTGCCGACACCAAACTGGAGTTCGGTTTCCTGGACAATGAGGTCATTCTTATCGATGAAGTTCTCACCCCGGACAGTTCCAGGTTCTGGGAGAAGTCGTCGTACAAAACCGGCGCATCGCCTGCAAGCTTTGACAAGCAGATAATAAGGGATTACCTGGAGACCACCGCATGGGACAAAATGTCTCCTCCTCCCCCGCTTCCCGATGAAATTATTGCAAAAACAGTGGAAAAGTACGAGGAGATTTTAGGGAGGATAGAATCGGTCCTTGGAAAGAAAAAACAGGCCTGAAAGGACTCCTTTTTTCATGAAGTTTTCCGGGAAATTCATAATTCGGTTAAGTTGACTATGATAAAATACGATATTATAGAAGGATATCTAATCTTACTAATTTCAAATGGAAACCTATGCCTAACAGAAATCAGTTAAACCAGTATAAAGAGACCCAGGTTATAACGGCAAATCAGGGCAAGCTCATTGTCATGCTCTATGACGGAGCGATAAAATTTCTGAACATCGCTGTTGAAAACATGGAGCCCAGGACCTATGACGTGGTTAACAATAATATAATTAAAGCATCGGACATAATCACCGAACTCCTCCTCTCCCTCAACATGGAAGAGGGCGGGGAAATCTCCAAGAGCCTCTTCAGCCTCTACATGTATTTCAAAAAGGTTCTTCTCGAATCGAATATCAAGAAAGACCCTGAAATGATAAAAAGCGTCATCAAGATGCTCAAAGACTTACGGGACGCATGGGACAAGATATCGGCCCAGGAGACAAAGTCTGACAAGACGAGCGTCGAGAGAAAGGGGAGCTTCAGCATTGAGGGATGACCTCCTGGCCCTATTCCGGAAAATTTTTTCCCTGAAAAACGACAGATTATCAATATTGAAAAGGCTCCTCTCCATGGAGATGGATAACTTCTACTTTCTTAAATCGGACAACATTGACGGGCTCAGCGGGTCACTGGCAGAGATGGACAGTCTCATTGCATGTACCGGCGCCAATGATTTCGAAGAGGCATTTCTCCTTGACAGGGCATCATCGATCATGGGTGTGAACAGGGAGTCACTCTCCATGATCATGAAAAATAATTCTGAAAAAATATTCCATGACATAGCAGGCGTAGAACTGAAAATCAGTGAGGCCCGGGATTTGCTCGCCCTGGAAAGGGACCGCCTCCTGGGTTTGATGGAGGAGAGATTGGCATCAATTGCCAGGGAGAGCGGTGAACTGCAGTCCCTGGAGAGGGTGAAAAAACGTATTAAAGGTCCTCTATTCCCCTTGTCCTGAGGATCTCCTTTTTTTTTGCCATCATCCCCTCGTAATCCAGGAAAAAACTTAACCCCTTGTACACCCTGTTATAATCATCCCTGTATTTTTTTGAGCTGAAATAGTGAATGAGCCTCTCGGAAATGGGGAAGATCTGCTGCGAAGGTGTGAAGGTATGGGCGAGGCGTGATTTTTTTTCAATGATGCTCCCCGTGAGCGATCCCCATGAAATGTCGGAAAGGGTATAATGATTAAGATCCCTCAATATGGCCCTGAGGGATCCCTCTTTCTCAGGGTCGAAGAATTTAAAACCCTTTGAGTACATGATTGAAGCATGCATGTGGTCAGCCACGTTCATGAACCCGTCCTTGAATATACCGCTTGAGACCACGTACAGGAGCTTAAACATGTATGAGAGGATTCCGAGCCCGGGCATGGCCTGTCCCGGGAGCTGAGGCTTCCCCGGCTCATAGTCCGGGGACACCGGGTTCATGGCCGAGATCCATTCAATGATCACCATGTCGAAGATCCTGAGCTCGTCGTCCTTTTCAAAGAACCTCCGTTCCCCCATGAATTTCCCTTCCGAGAGCTGGAGGTCAATGAGGAGAGTATGCGGGTCGATATTTCCGTTGTATACCCTGAAATGGTTTATCGAGGATTCATCCACATGAATTTCCATGACAAGGTCACTGTATCCTGAATGTTTAAGGTGTTCCGTAAGGCCCGTGTGGCGCAACAGCCCGTCCATGTCCCTCGGTGAGAATCTCCTGAGCAGAAGGCCGGTCTTGTCCGTTAAAGGGAAATTTCCCATACCCAGGCCCAGGTCGTCAATGTGAAGGCTCCTTTCGGGGTTTACCTCGTCCATCCTTCGGCCGGTACTGTCGCCATGTTTATGTATAGGTTCTTTTTTCAATGTATTGAATTAATTTTTTTCAGATAGGCGTAAATGAAAAGATCTATGGCCCCGTCAAAAACGGCGTCCACCTTCCCTGTCTCCACGCCGGTCCTGTGATCTTTCACCAGGGTATAGGGCTGAAAGACATAGGAGCGGATCTGGTTGCCCCAGGAGATCTCCTTTTTCTCTCCGATCTTGTTCTGTTTTTTCTCCACTTCGAGCCTGTGGTAATGCTCATAGAGCCGCGCTTTTAAAACTTTCATGGCAAAGGACTTGTTTTTGTGCTGGGACCTTTCGTTCTGGCACTGTACAACAATCCCCGTAGGGATGTGTGTAATCCTCACGGCCGAGTCCGAGGTATTTACATGCTGGCCGCCGGCGCCCGATGCCCTGAAGGTATCGATTCTCAGGTCCGTATCGATAATGGCAACTTCTACCTCATCGGGGATATCGGGTATCACCTCCACCGATGCAAAGGATGTATGGCGCCGCTTGTTCGCGTCAAAGGGCGATATGCGTACCAGCCTGTGTATCCCCATCTCCCCCTTGAGCATGCCGTAGGAAAAATCGCTATGGAAGAACAAAGTTGCGCTTTTGATTCCGGCCTCATCTCCCGGGGTGTAGTCCAGGACATCAGCCTTGTTTCCTTTTGCTTCCCCCCACCGGTGGTACATGCGGAAGAGCATGTTGGCCCAGTCCTGTGACTCGGTCCCGCCTGCTCCCGGGTGAATGGTCAGGAAGGCGCCCCTCATGTCGTCCTCCTCGGAGAGAAGTTCCCTTGTCTCCAGTTCGCCCAGCCTTTTTTCTATACCTGCAGTGGAGCCGCATATTTCTTTCAGGAGCTCCGTGTCCATTTCAATCATGGCCATCTCCATCAGCTCAACGGCTTCATTCACTTCATTCAGGATATTGTCCCAGGGCTCAATCTTTTTTTTCAGTATGCTGATCTCCCTGTTGGTCACTGCATAGCGTTCTTTATCCTTCCAGAAGTCTTCCTTGAGTGACTCCTGTTCAAGCTCAGCGAGCCTTTTTTTTAGGGACGCTATGTTGATCAACTTGTATAGGTCGCGGGCCTTTTCCGCGCTCATGAGGAGCTCCCTCTGGTTTTCCCTGTAATCCTTCTGGTCCAAGTCATAAACTCCTGTTTAAATGTATTAGGCTGAATCTTTCATTAAGCCTTTCTTCTTTGAAATATTGCTATTATCAGTAAATATACATCATTCATAAGAAGGATGCAATATTACAATTAATTTTTTTAGTTTTTGAAATGTTAGGAACACATTATAATTCTTTATCCTCAAAACTTCAGGCCCTCACCCCCGGCCCCTCTCCCGAAATAGGGCGAGGGGAGGATTGGTATAATTAATTTATTTATATTTTTCATAATCTCTTTATGTATAATCCTGATAAAAGTTATACCTTCATTTTCTATCAATTCCTGTCTCGATTGGTCATAATCCTTATGTTTTTCATGATTTCTCCGTATTTTTATGATTCACACCCCTCTCCCTTTCTTATCTTTTAAATGGGAGAGGGGCCGGGGGTGAGGGTATTTTTTTTAACCAGGAAATTTTCCGCAAGACTCCTGTTTATGTCGGATTCCAGGTCCCCTGAGTTCTTATATTCCCTGCCGGAAAAGGCCTTCCAAACATCGGAAGGTTCCATGCAGAGGTAGATAAAAGGGGTTTTTGTATAAAACTCGATCCGCTCCTTCATGGCCCTGTAGAGGGCGATTCTTAATCTTTTCAAATACCTGAATTTCCCGTCCTGCCCCGGGAACATCTCCCCTGCAGCAAGCCTGGTGAAAGGGGCCCTCTCGCGGAGGTTTTCCTTGAACCCGGGGCTGTACCTGAAGCATCCCAGTGAAATCCATGCCACCCTTTCCGGGTCTACACATCTGAATATCATGTCAACTACGGCAGGATAATCGTCCAGGTAATTTCCATCGAGAATCATTGGGTCGAAATGAAAGGCCGTGAGGTATCCTGCTCCTGATGCCAGGGAAGCAGCACCGAGCCTCTCATCGAGCCCGGCAGAGCCGGGTTCGTAAAGGCTGATATTTGCTGGTGTGTTCAGGCTCCAGGCCAGCACTGTGTTCCCTTTCTCCTGTATATCCAGAAGAGAAGCTACATGGGTCGATTTGGTCTTAAGCTCCAGGAAAATATTTTTGTGCGGTGCAATCCTGTTAATGAAGAATACGCCTGTTCCTGTGATATCATCCATCATGAGCGAATCGGTGAACTCTCCGGTGCCTATGCGCATAATAGAGCCCGCGGGTTCTATTGCAATATACTCTTCCAGGAGACCGGAGAGGTCATGGATGTTTGTGAACTGGATAATGCCGAAGGAGTTAAGGTAAGAGTTCAGGTAACAGTAGGTGCAGTCGTAGAGGCAGCCGAACCCGGTGTTTAGGAGGCGGTAGTTGCAGCAGATAACATTTTTCGAGCCCGGGCACATCTGCACAAGGCGGCCCTGAAATTCCCTGAGAATCACCACTTCTTTGGATTTGCTTGATTCGCCCTTCAGCCTATCAATAATGGCAGGTATTTCCCCTTCGTCTGAATAGGGGATAAACCGGCATGATTGAAGGGACAGGAACCTTTCAGCTATGGGGTTATCGGTATGGCGGCTGTTATAAATAACAGCCCTTATATCAGCAGTTGTACGCATGGCTCAGTTCCAGGGAAAGCGGTCAACAGGCGGGGATGGCCGGTTGAATGCATGAACATCCCGGCCGGACTTAGCCGCGGGCCAGTACGGCAGTCAGAGGATCCAGAGGAAAAGGAAGAATATTCCCATTATCAGAAATGATTTGAACATCCATGTATTTATCTTTTCAGGTGAAATGGTTTCAGCAGATTCCTTCAGCTTCAAACTGGACTCATTGGAAAGGATGCCGGCTATGATGAATATGAATCCGGTAATTCCCAGGGCAGGGGAGCTTTCGGGGCCCAGGATATTACTTTTAATGACCCAGGCTATGAGCATTACCACCAGTATGAACAGCACAGATATGATATAGTTTGACAAAACCTTCCAGTGTTCAGTTTCATTCATCATGTTTTTATCTCCTTCAGCATCTTATAAGTATATGTACTAATTATTATAAGTATAATTACCTGTCTCATTGTATGATATTATTTTATTAAAGGTTAATAAAATAATCAAGTTAAATTTTTTGCATCTGTGTATAAATAAATGTTGTTATTTTATAATATTTTTAATAATATGATTTTTTAATACAGTTAATTATAAAATCAACTTTCAAAAAAATGAATAGGATGATAAGATGAAAGGGGATCAATAAATGATAATCAGAATAACAGGAACATTTTTACTCCTCCTGGCCATTGGCGGCAGCGCTTACGCTGAAAAAATGAGGATCGCCATCATGGATTTCCAGGCCAAGGATGTGTCTGCCTCCACGGCAAATACCGTCTCAGAGCTTATACGGACGGAAATAATAAATACGGGGAAATATATTGTTGTTGAACGCTCGCAGATGGGAGAGGTACTGAAAGAACAGGGCCTGATGCAGGCGGGATGCACCGATATCTCCTGTGCAGTTGAAGTGGGGAAACTCCTTTCGGCAAAGAAGATTCTCATCGGAAATCTGATGAAGCTCGGTACGACAATCATCATTAACGGCAGGATCGTTGATGTTGAAAAGGGTGTTGCCGAATTCGGAGAGCAGCAGAATGTAAAGTCGGAGGATGAGCTGATTAATGCCGTTGTAATTTTTACCCGGAACCTTACCCGGAGGATAGCCGGCATGGAAACATCAGGGGGGAGTGCCACCGAGAAGAGAACCAAACCCGGCACATCGGGCCTCATACAAAATGAAAGCCCGGATTTTTTTGTTTCCGTTTACGGCTCCTACCTGATGCCCCAGGGAAAATTCAGCGATGTGGCTGAACCGGGATACGGCGGCGGTCTGAGCGCCGGTTTTAGAAATTTGTTTTTTACAAATTCTGTTGTATCGATTAACACGGGATACTATATGCTCAAACCGGCGCAGGACTGGATCGATTCGGTAAAGGTAATCCAGGCTTCGGCCCATGTCGGCTACACGATACTATCCGGGGGATGGTTCATTGTAACGCCGTCGCTGGGCTTTGGATACCTGGTTCACATGATAAGCCATGACCCGCTGGCAAAATATGCCGGAGGCAGCTACAGCTTTACCAGTGACATCTATTACGACCCCATGGCAGCTGCGCGGCTTGAGCTGGGCATAGTATTTTCTTCGAACGTGCAGCTTGTCCTCTCACCGTCATATATCTATTTTTTTGAAAAAAGCGGCAGGTACGGCATCATCGGGGGCGATGCCGGCATACGGTTCAGTTTCTGACAGGGGGCAGTATATGGAAATGCCATGGCAGGAGAAAGGCATGCTTCACACAAAATGAAAATTTAATTTAGGATTAAATGAAATGAAAAAAATCATCTTTTTAATGATACTCATCACGGCAGCAGCCCTTTTTTCATGCGCCGATATGGTATCCGATGTTTCCAATCCCTACCCCGAGGATAAGAGCACCGGGAAGTGGGATTCATCAGTGTGGGATGTTGCGAAATGGGGCGATTGATAATATAAGGCAGAGAAATTTTACCGAAAGAATAAATAATTCCTCAGGAGGATAATATGGAATACAACTTCAATTTCAGGATAAATATTGACGACAGGATTCTGAACTTTTTCAAGAGGCTCATGATAAGGAGGAACCTGCTCATCATGCTGGCCCTGGTCATAACCTCGTCAACAATTTTTGTTTTCGCCGCACAGATAACCAAGCAGTACGCCTTTACTTCGGGAACTACGATTTCGTCATCGAAAATGAATGCCAATTTTGATGATTTGTTTGCTCAGGTAAATACTCTGGATACTCAGGTTACTACACTGAATACCCAGGTTACAGGGCTTGATAAAAGCATCGGCAGCCTTGAAGACATATATTTCCCAGATGGATTTTCCTCCAGCACATTAGCAAGTATTATCCAGAATGTAAGCAGTATGACCACATTATCTGTAGCTTCAAATAAAAACCTTTATATATACAGTGTAACGAATTCCACAAGCAGTCCTGAAAGCCTTGTTTATGGTGGTCAAAGATATTTTACCATAACCGGATCAACAATATTTTTCCCGCCTCTTGTTTTTAAGGGCGGAAGCACTCTGTCAACATACAGCACATCTTCCCTGTTTTTTATCAAAGGTATCATTGCAGATTCTAACACTACTGTAACGGTACTTAATAAATCAGTAACAGCGATAAGCTCATATACTGTTCCATCAGGTAAAAAGCTTTTTGTACATTCTCTCCATGGCCGGGGTGCTACCGGCGGGTCATTTAATGTCAATAGCTTAAATATTCTACAATTGTTACAGAATGAAGATAAGATTTTCAGCGCTTTTCCTCTTATCTTTCCCGAAGGGACAGTAATATCCACTAATGATTCCATTATTATGACCGGTGTTGAAAAGTAAATAGGCATTCAAGGATATTAAATACATCGTAATGAGTAAGGATCCATTTTACCATAATAGACCATGAAATGCAGCAGGGAGCCTTATACGGTTCCCTGTTCCGGCCTTTGGCCCTGTCAGTATTTATCTGCTGGCAGATTATTCAGATTCGTGTTCATGAATACTATAACCCGGGAGTAATTAATCCCGGCAGGTCCATTGATGCTGCAGTTATTTAATAATCTTACTACAGGTGATTGAAATGAATATTGCCGGCCTCACAATGAAGGAGGTAATGGAAAAGAGGTCTGCCGGCCTTGTCAATACCAGCAAAACCGCCACAAGCAAAAAGCTGTCCCATATACTCAGGGACAACATCATCAACCTCTTCAACATCCTCATCACCCCAATGATTATCATCCTGGTGAAACTCGGCCTCTACAAGGAGGTCATTTCCGTGGGGGGGCTCACCCTGGCAAACACCCTGGTGGGCATTTTCCAGGAGGTAAACGCCAAGCGGACACTGGATAAAATATCGCTCATCGACGTGAAGAAGTGCACGGTCATCAGGGACGGGGAGGACCGGGAGATTCCCGTTGACGGGATTGTCCAGGGAGATTATGTGAGGATAAAGTCCGGAGACCCCGTACTTGCCGACGGAAAAATGGTTGCCGCCAGCCACCTGGAGATCGACGAGTCCCTCCTGACCGGTGAATCGGACTATATTGAAAAACTGGATGGTTCCCCGGTGCTCTCCGGGAGCTTCTGTGTCAGCGGCATTGGGGTCTATACCGCTGACAAGGTGGGCGACGAAAGCTTCATAAACAAGCTGTCGATCCAGGCCAAGCAGTACAGGAAATACCTCTCACCCATACAACACAGGGTAAACGACATCATCAAGTTCCTCATATCCTTCGCCATTGCCATGACCATTCTCCTTGTCGTGGATTATGCAATCAACCTCCGGCTCCACCCCGACAGGGTGAATGTCATCCCGGCGAGCATACCGCATGATGTCTTTGAAAAGAGGATATACAAGGGCCTGCTTTCAGCGGAGGACAAAAAATTCATTAATTCCGTATATGAGCCCGACGGCTCTTCGGCCTTCTACCATTTAAAGGAGGGGCTCGGGAAAGATGAGAAGACGCGCATCATGAATGTCCTCAACACTGCCCGGAAGACTACCAAGTTTGCCGAAACCGTAACCTCGATTACCGCAATCATCATGACCCTGGTGCCCCAGGGACTGGTCCTCAGCATCACGCTCATTTTCATCGTTGGCATCCTGCGCATAAGCCAGAGGGGCGCCCTTGTTCAGAAGCCCAATTCCATTGAGTCCATGGTTCATGTCAACGTGATATGCATGGATAAGACCGGGACGCTTACGCAGAACAGGCTCACCCTTAAGGAGATCATGCCTGTTTCAAAGGATGACAGGGGGCTCCCGGACCTGCTCGGCATTTTTGCCTCCAATTCCATGGAGAAGAACAAGACCATGGAGGCCATCGTCAAGTCCCTCGGACCCATGGAGGGCCGGGTCCTGGATTCCGTCCCCTTCACATCTCTCCACAAGTACAGCGGGCTCAGGTTCAGCCATGACGGAGAGGTCTATGATATGATAGTCGGCGCATCTTCGACTACGGCCGGGATGTTCAGCCATCCCGATCCTGAAGCGATGGAAAGGGAAATTCTTTCGCTCTCGAAGCAGGGCTACAGGGTCATTATCTGCGCTATTAAAAAGGGAGATGAATCGGTTCCCATGAAATCGTCCCTTGCTGGCTTCACATTCAGGGGGCTCCTTGTCTTCGAGGATGTCATAAAGCCTGAGGCCGGGGCCATCCTGGAATATTTTCAGAAGAGAAACATAGAGCTAAAGATAATATCCGGCGACCACCCTGAGACCGTAAAGAGCATAGCAACGGGGCTGAAACTTAAAAATGCCGACAGGGCAATCACCGGCAGTGACCTTGAAAAACTCGACAGCGACGGGTTCGAACGGGAGGTGCTCCACAACACGATCTTCGCCAGGGTGAACCCCCAGCAGAAACTCGATATCGTGAGGACACTGCAGAAGAATGGCCGCTACGTGGCCATGGTTGGCGACGGCGTGAATGACGCCCTGGCCATAAAGGAGGCCCACCTGGGGATATGCATGGGGAGCGGGGCGCGGGTGAGTAAGGACGTTGCTGAAATTACCCTTATAAATGATTCCTTTGAAATAATGCCCGGCATTCTGGAACAGGGGCAGATTATTATCCAGAACGTGAAGGACATGGCCAAGCTCTTTCTTTTCAAGAACAGCTTTTCCGTTATGCTGATATTCATATCCCAGTACCTGAACCTGGCCTTCCCCTTTACGCCGCAGCAGGTGACACTCTTCAATTTTATCATCATAACAATACCGAGCACCTACATTATCCTGTTCGCGAAAAAAGGTTCGGAGATGGGGAGCGGTTACATGAAAGAGATAATGAACTATTCCATTACATCGGGGCTCATCACGGCTGGAGTCGCATTTTTTGCGGGCATTTATGCCCTGGTCGTCCTCAAAGGGGACCAGGCCCTGTACCAGACTTATGTTATTTCCACCATATGCATCATGGGCCTATTCAATTACATCTACATATACACATGGCCGAAGAAGGCGGCCGATATATTCGACATCCGGGCCATTGCCACTGCTGCCCTCTGTATTTTTTTCCTTCCTGCGGCCATGTATATCTTTGACCGCGTGAACGATTTTTTTTCACTGAAAAAATTAGGGCAGGGAGATTGGGTTATGATAATCCTGCCCGCATTCATCGGGATCATCCTCACATACCTGGCCTGCAGGAGCGAGATCCTATCCCTCATCTTCACCCCATCGGAGAAGAAATTTTTGGAGAAGGAGGGGAGGATGAACCGCCGCAGGTAGCCCGGAGCCCGGGCATAAGTCCTGCTGGAGAAAATACCATGAATAAATATACCGAATTAAAAAATCTTATACACGCGCCTGAAACACTGGTTGCCCCGAATGCCTTTGACGGCATTTCGGCGCGGTTGATTGAATACTGCGGATTCAGGGCTGTCCAGTGCTCCGGGTACAGCTTTTCTATATCCAAAAAATTAAAGGGTGAGAAACTCCTGACTTTAGAGGAGAACATATCTAAAACAAATGAGATTTCCTGTGCTGTCGGCATTCCTGTAATGGCCGACGGGGAGGACGGGTACGGCAGGGATAAAGTGTTCAGCGATACTATATTGAAGTTTATGGCAACAGGCATTGCCGGAATAAATATAGAAGACCAGAATCTGCGGGACCCCGGTAATTCTGAAAAGATTATCAGCATGGATGAAATGGCTGATAAAATCAGGGCTGTCAACAGTATACGGGAGGATTCCGGATGCCCGGATTTTATATTAAATGCCAGGAGTGACGGGCTTCTGTGCGGCAGCAGCAGGGGTGAAGGCCTTAAAATAGCCGCGGAAAGGTGCAACAGGTACCTGGAGCTCGGCGCTGATCTCTGTTTTGTCCCCTATGTAAAAACTAAGGATGAGATTAAATTTCTGAAAAAGGAGATACAGGGCCCATTAAGCATCGCCGCAGGCCTGCCGTATAATATCAAAGAGTTCACCATCAATGACTGCATCGATGCCGGTATAGCAAGGGTAAGCCTCCCGGCTATGTTGATTTTTACCGCAATGGGGTCAATGCTTCATGCCCTGAAAGAGATTAAGAGGAGCGGTACCTTTGAAAATATTCAGGCAGGTGACCGGATGCTGGATGTTTCCCTGCTGGATGAACTACTCAGGTGAAGCACGAGACTGATCCCCAAAAAAAAGGAGAACTGAAATGAGCATAGCAATGGACGATCTTATGAATGAGCATGAAGCCGTACTTTTTTCACTGAGTGTTCTGGAAAAAATAGTTCATTCCATGAAAGATGATCCCGCAAGCCATGCCGCCGACCTGAACAGCCTGCTCATATTTTTCAGGGAGTTTGTCGACATGTGCCACCACGGAAAAGAGGAGGGGATTCTTTTCCAGGTCATGGAGAGCTACGGGATCGAACGTGTGAACGGCCCCATTGCCGAGATGATTAACGAGCACGACCTGGGGAGAAAGCTGGTGAAAGAGATGGCCGAGGCACTGAAGGGTGATGCCATAGCCGTCGACCGGTTCGCGGCAGCGGCGGGCAGTTATATCACCCTCATTACCAACCATACGAACAACGAGAACAAGAAATATTTTCCACTGGCTGAATCGAAAATTCCAGAGGATAAGCTTGACCAAATATACGATAAGTTTGAAGAATATGAAAACAGGGAAATCGGTTACAGCAGGATCGAGGAACTCCACGACATACTCGATGCCCTTGAAGACAAGTACATGGGTTGAACTTTCTCCAGAATCTGTGCTATCAGGGGAATCGTCAGTATTAATTATTCTAAAGTTTTTTTTATTGATGAAGAATGGCCCAACCCGGAGAAAATAAACATTGCTTCACTGTGATCTAAATTTTCGACAAAAATATTTTTTAATATTGGTTGAGTAATTTATGGACATCTAAAATTCCCTTTTTTTAAAATTAAACTTTTACTTGAATTACTATCCCCTGGCAGTTTTTTTGTCCCTTTTTTTAAAATTGATAAATTTGAAAAACCCCTCCCTGTCCAATATCCACGTAAGATCATAAAAAATTTATCATATACTGAAAATTTTTTTAATCAAACTATCCATTCAATCGTTTATATAACAGGGGATATTATCAACATATGATTAAAATAAGAATTACACATGACAAAATATTCATTAAATTTCACTATCATATCAGGATTATTGAAATAATAAAAACTTTTTCAGGATACTCCTGGCATCCCGATGATAAAATATGGCAAATCGACCGTCGGGATAATGAGGAGATCCTGTTAAAAAAGAAATTAGAGGATGCCGGCTTTCCCAATATAAATATTGAAAATAATATTACCATTGATTTAACTTTATTGAACCGCGAACTCCTGATCCGTAAATACAGCAGAAAAACAATGCAGATGTATCTATACTATAATACGGAACTTATATATAAAATTAATAAACCAATTCCGGATATAAACAGTAAAGATATAAAAATCTATCTTGAGTCTCTTGCAAGCAGCGGGTTTTCTACATCAACCCTGAACTGTGCCATTAGTGCACTTAAATTTCATTTTGAAGATGTCCTGGGGAAAAAATTAATATTCGAAGTTAAGCGGCCCAAAAAAGATAAAATACTGCCAGTGGTCCTTTCACAGGGGGAGGTGGGGAGGATAATGAAAGCCCTCAGGAATATTAAACATCGCCTTTTACTAATGGTAGTTTATTCAGGCGGCCTAAGGGTGAGTGATGCTGTGAGGCTGAAGCCGGAAAATATTGACCTGGACAGAAAATTGATATTTATCCGCTGCGCTAAAGGGAGAAAAGACCGGTATACCCTGCTTTCGGATAAAATTCAGCCTGTTTTCAATGAATATATCAAAATTTATAAACCCGGAAAATGGCTTTTTGAGGGTGCCGACAGAGTATCCCATCTCTCAACGCGCTCTGCTGAAAAAATTTTTGACAAGGCATGCATGCTGGCAGATATTCAGAAGGATGTTTCCATACACAGCCTCCGCCACAGTTTTGCCACGCACCTGCTGGACAGCGGCGTAGATATCCGGTATATCCAGGAGCTCCTCGGCCATGCGAACTGCAAAACAACACAGATTTATACCCATGTGAGCACCAGGGATTTTAAGAAAATTACAAGCCCACTGGATAATTTGTAATTGACTTTATGTATTGAAGTTTTTCAATCAGCCAGAAGCCCTTACCCGAAATACAACGCTTTTCTTCCTCTATTACCCATTATAACCGAAAATCGGTTATAAATCCGGGTAGGGTGACAGATTGATGTATTTCGATTAGGAAGTAGTTATGTGCCAGGCAGAGAGCCAAGAAAACTTATTGTAATAACCCCGCCCCCAAGAGCGCGCCACGTCCGTGTGGCGCGCAAGAAATTTTAGGAGTTATTAAGTAAAACTATTTCAAAGGAATAAATAATGGATTACAAACAATTACTTTGGGAAATTTTAAATGAAAAAGAATGCACTATTGATGAAATTAAAGGTCTTGATTCGATATATAAAAATATAAAATTTTATCGAGATAAAAATTACAGATTACGATTTGAAATGACTGCTGAATTTAATGACTATATTGAGTGTACTAAATATTTCAACTCTGATTCTTCTGAGAATATCCCCGGGAAGCCTATAAAAGATTATATTGAATTAACAGCTCATTGTGAAGTTCCTTTAAATAAATATATTACCAACAGCGTTTTAGTACACAATTCTAACTCGAAAGGGAAAAAAATAACGTTATCTGGTGAATTATTTAAACTGCACTCCTATTATGACTTTGAAGATTATAGAAAAGAAGCCGAATTTACTGTTTTTTTGTTTTTAAATCATGATAAAAATTTCCCATATTCAAGACCACTATTAATTGATTATAGTTCTAATGCTCAAATCCAAATCCATGGCTTTTCTTCAAACAATAGCATTTTGAGCTCGGGTTCAAAATCCTCTTTTAATTCATTTGTTGGGAATATTGATGGAGCCGAGTTCGCAATTGGATACGTAGAAAAAGAAATTACAAATAATTATTATGGCACATATGTTCGATTTAATTCTGTTGATGAAACAAATCATAAATATTTAGAATCAATTATTGAATTATTTTCTTTTATTACTGGAAAATCATACGTTCCTATTGGGCATACGACTTTTAACAAACTTTATTCCCCGGTTGAAAAACATTATGTTTCTTCATTTCGAGATGATATTGATAATATAATAAATAAATTAGGTTACTATCCAATTCCTATAACAATAAGTGATATTCATTCGCGCAGGATTAACATAGAAAATTTATTTTCATGTTTATTGTCAGCTTATCATAAATATAAAAATGAATTTAATCTTCAAGAAGTCATGTGGTATATTTCACTATCAAATTTAGTACCATTAGATATGCAAATGCAACCTTTATCAACCGCATTAGATATACTGAAAAATTCGTGGTTTAGTTCCGAAAAGTCAATTTGCAAAGGCAAAAATCTAAATGATGATTCATATAAATCTATAATCTCCAAACATATTGTCAACTTAAAAGCAGACATTCAAAATGATGCAATAATTAATAGAATATTAAGGGCAAATCAAATTGGAAGTAATGAAAGAACTACGGTTTTTTTACAAGAACTTGGATTAACCACTGGGGATGTTGAGAAAATAGTATTAAGAGAAAGAAATAAAGTTATACATGGTTTTTCTGGTCAAAGAGACTACCAGCAACTGCATATACGAACGATGGCATATAAAACATTAATAAACAGAATTATATTAAAAATTCTCGGCTACAATGACTTATATATAGATTACTCTACATATGGCTACCCATCAAGAAAAATGGAAGAGGTACTTGGAGGTCCATATAATGATCAGCAGATATAAATTTCTTGTTAGCACCAAACACACAGTCCATTGCTCTCTATCAGTCACTTTGACCTTAACCACATTGGATTCGGCTGAACGCAGACAAACGTCTCATACTCTGCGCTCGTTGTGTCAGCGGCAGTTGACAGGTAATTTTACACATTAAGAGGATTTTATGAATGCATATGAAGTATTTGAAGAATTTAGAAAATATAGTGATTCAACTCGTCAAAAGGGAGATTTGTTTGAAAAATTCATTAAAAAATATCTTTTAACTGATCCTTTGTATGCAGATGTATTATCTGATGTCTGGTTATGGATGGAATGGCCCGGGCGCGGTTCAAAAGTGGATACAGGTATCGACTTAATAGCTCTTGAAAAAGAGACAGGCGATTACTGGGCAATTCAATGCAAGTTTTTTTCGAGTAATCACACTATTGAAAAGAATGATATTGATTCTTTTTTGTCTGCCTCTGGCAAAAAATTCTCTATAGATGATGAAGAAAAATCATTTAGTAAAAGGTTCATAGTCTCTTCGACAAACAATTGGGGAAGGAACGCTGAAGATGCTATAGCAAATCAAAAAATTCCAGTTACAAGATTACGTCTTAATGATTTAGCAAATGCACCCATTGACTGGAGCAAATTCTCAATTGAAAAACCAGATACTTTAAAACTATCCTTAAAAAAAACACCACGCCCCCACCAGAAAAAAGCAATTGAAGATGTACTGGCGAAATTTAAGGAGTATAATCGTGGCAAGTTAATAATGGCCTGCGGTACTGGCAAAACATTTACCTCTTTGAAAATTGCCGAAGAAATTACTCATGGAAAAGGGACTGTGCTTTTCCTTGTTCCCTCTATTTCTTTATTATCACAAACCCTGCGAGAATGGTCAGCAGAAGCATCCAATTTATTATATTGCATTGCAGTATGCTCTGATACAAAGGTAAGTAAAAATAGTGAAGACATAAGCACCGTAGATTTAGCATTACCAGCATCTACTGACCCTAAAAAAATAGCAGAACAGTACAGGCTATATCATAAAAAGAAGGGTTTGATTGTTTTGTTTTCCACCTATCAGTCAATTGATGTGGTGGCAAAAGCACAAAAATCGGGTCTTGATGAATTTGACCTGATTATCTGCGATGAAGCCCACAGAACTACTGGCGTTACTTTGTCCGGGGATGATGAATCAGCATTTGTAAAAGTTCATGACAATAAATTTATCAAATCAAAAAAACGTATGTATATGACTGCAACTCCACGCATATACCGCGATGACAGTAAGACACTTGCTGCTGAAAAGGAAGCGTATCTGTGCTCAATGGACGATGAAGCTATCTATGGCCAGGAATTCCATCACCTCGGCTTTTCTGAAGCAGTCGGCCAGGGATTGCTCTCGGATTACAAAGTACTTGTTTTGGCAGTGGATGAAAAACATGTAACCAAAGCATTTCAATCACAACTTGCTGACGAAAACAAAGAACTCAATCTTGAAGATACTGTAAAAATTATCGGATGCTGGAACGGTTTATCTAAAAAAATGGTACAGTCAATTGATGGTCAAAACTTACCTGATGATCAAACAATTGATCCTCTCCCGATGAGACGTGCTGTTGCATTTAGCAGTAAAATTGCTGATTCAAAAAAAATAACGTCACTTTTCGCGAAACTTGTAAATGAATACCGCTCGAAATATGGGCATGATGACAACATGGTTTACATAGAAGCAGACCATGTTGACGGGACTTATAACGCGCTTAAAAGAAATGAAAAACTTGACTGGTTAAAAGCCCCATCCGAGGGTAATACCTGTCGAATTTTATCAAATGCCCGTTGTTTATCAGAAGGTGTCGATGTTCCATCACTCGATGCTGTCATTTTTTTAAGTCCCCGTAATTCCGTTGTTGACGTTGTTCAATCAGTGGGGCGTGTAATGCGCAAGTCGGAAGGAAAAAAATATGGATACGTCATTCTACCTATTGGAATTCCTTCAGGGATAGAACCATCAGAAGCATTAAATGATAACAAACGGTATAAGGTTGTCTGGGACGTACTTCAGGCATTACGAGCGCACGACGACCGTTTTAACAACACTATCAACAAAATTGATTTGAACAAACGAAAACCTGATCAGATACAGGTTATAGGTGTTGGCGGGTATGACCGTGATGACGATGAAAACAGCACCAGCAGTTTAGTCAGTGAGGGCAAAAGACCTCCGTATGGTACTCAACTATCATTTGATTTTCCCGAGCTGGAAAACTGGAAAAACGCGATTTATGCCAAAATTGTCAATAAATGCGGTAGCCGCCGTTACTGGGAGAACTGGGCACAGGATGTCGCGAGGATCGCGGAACGTCACATTGACAGAATCAATACATTACTTGAAGATCCAAAAAATAAACATAAAAAGGCATTCGATGAGTTTCTCGATAGTCTGCGAAAAAATCTGAACACTTCCATTTCTTCACATGATGCAATAGAAATGCTTGCCCAGCATTTAATAACAAGGCCGGTATTTGACGCATTATTTGAAGGCTACTCCTTTATAAAAAATAACCCTGTGTCTATTTCCATGCAGAAAATGCTCGACATTCTGGAAGAACAAGCACTCGAAAAAGAAACTGAAACCCTTGATAAGTTTTATAACAGCGTTAAAGAACGGGCGAAAAGCATCGATAATGCTGAAGGGAAGCAGAAAATAATCATAGAACTTTATGATAAATTTTTCAAATCGGCTTTTCCAAAAATGGTTGAAAAACTTGGCATTGTGTACACTCCGGTTGAAGTAGTAGATTTTATCATTCACAGCGTTGAATACATTTTACAAAAAGAATTCTCTTCCAGTATAACCAATAAAAACGTACATATCCTTGACCCGTTTACCGGAACAGGAACATTTATCGTGCGGCTTCTTCAAAATGGTATTATCAAGACGGAAGATTTAAAATTCAAATACAAGAATGAAATACATGCAAACGAAATAGTCCTGCTTGCGTACTACATTGCCGCAATCAATATTGAGGAAGCATTTCATGAAGTATCAAAAACTAACTCATACGATCCGTTTGAAGGTATTGTTTTAACAGATACATTTCAAATGACCGAGACAGACGGTACATTTGGCGAAAAAATGTTCCCTGAAAATAGTGAAAGAGCAGCAAAACAAAAGAAAACCGATATTCGAGTAATCATCGGCAACCCGCCGTACTCAATAGGTCAGGAAAGCGCTAATGACAATAACCAGAATATTTCGTATCCTCGTTTGGAAAGCGCAATAACCAGTTCCTATGCAAAACACTCAAATGCAAATCTCAAAAAAGGGCTTTATGATTCATACATCAAGGCTTTCCGTTGGGCGACTGACCGTATAAAAGACAAGGGTATAGTCTGTTTCGTTTCTAATGGTGCTTATATTGATAACCAGGGAATGGATGGTTTTAGAAAATGCCTTGCTGATGATTTTACAAGTATTTATTGTTTTAATTTAAGAGGCAATCAGCGAACAGCAGGTGAAACATCTCGCAAAGAAGGCGGCAAAATATTTGGCTCAGGTAGCAGAACCCCAATAGCAATAACACTTTTAATTAAGCATTCAGAAAAGCAAGAAAAAGGTAAGGTTTTCTATCATGATATTGGCGATTACCTGAGCCGTGAAGAAAAGCTCAATATTTTAAAAGAGCTACATGATATATCTTCAATAGATTGGATTGGCATTGACCCGAATGAATCTCACGATTGGATAAACCAGCGGAATGATGAGTTTTCCTTATTTATTCCAACGGGGGATAAACAAGACAAAAAAGCGAAAACTGTTTTTGAACCGTATTATTCATTGGGAATAGCAAGCAATAGAGATGTTTGGGTTTATAATTTTTCCGATAAACAAGTAGCTTCAAATATGAAGCGAATGATTGAATTTTATAATGAACAGGTTGATGGTTACATTAAAGCCAAGAAAAAAAATGCCAATCTTGAGGTTGAAGAATTTATCGATAAGGACATGTCAAATATCAAATGGACAGTCAACTTAAAAAACGACCTTGAAAGAACATTGAAGCATACTTTTAATAAAAAGGGGGTTGTTCAAGGACTTTATAGACCATACTGCAAACAATGGATGTATTTTGATAGAGGATTTAATGAAAGGGTTCTTCAAATTCCAAAATTATTTCCAACAAAAGACCACTCGAATCATGTTATTTCTGTCTCAGGTATCGGCGCAAGTAAAGATTTTTCTGCTATTATTACAAACGTAATTCCAGATTTACAATTACAATTTAACGGGCAATGTTTTCCCTTATACTACTATCAAGAAATTGATGAAGATGATAACTCTTTGTTTAAATCAGATCAAAAAGAAAAATATATCCGCCGTGATGGAGTAACTGATTTTATTCTGAAACGCTTCCGAGAACATTATGACCCGAAAATCAAGAAAGATGATATATTCTATTATGTTTATGGCATTTTTCATTCTCCTGAATATAAATACCGCTTCGAATCTGATTTGAAAAAGATGCTCCCCCGGCTTCCACTAGCAAAAGATTTTTGGGATTTTTCAAAAGCTGGCAGAGACCTTGCAAAATTACATTTGAACTATGAAACAATTGAACCATATAAACTAAAGGAAACTGGCAATAAAACGAATTTGAAAGTTGAAAAAATGTCTTTTGGAAAAATCGGAAAAGAAGTTGATAAAACAATAATCATTTACAATTCTCATCTTACCCTTTCGGGTATTCCCCTTGAAGCATACGAGTATTTTGTAAATGGTAAATCAGCCATTGAGTGGATAATGGAACGATATCAAGTAAAAATTGATTCGGAAAGCGGCATAAAAAATGATCCTAATGACTGGTCTGAAGATGAAAGATATATTGTTGATTTAATAAAACGGATTGTAAGTGTAAGTCTTGATACAATTAAAATTGTAAAATCATTGCCAGAGCTGAATGAATTAAAATGATCGCATGAAATCGCCTTCACACGTCCAGTGCTCAGGCGGTATGAAAGGGCACATCGGTCTGGCAGTATAAAGAGTGATAGCCAACATTAAGAGGAGCAGGTTAAATAGATGAATGCTAATGAATTGATAAAGCAATTATTGCTTTCTTTTAATAGCAACGACAAGGAAGCCTTTTTTTCTGTTGCGCGTGAATATATTGAACGCGAGAAAAGAATGAAGCACACCCAGGTTGCCAAAGAGTTGGAAAAAGCGCTTTTTGACCGCAATGGCAACGGTATTTCATTCTCTGAGCGGCGTTTTAAAAACACACTTCCAATACCAAGAGACAGCGAAAAAGGGTTTCCGTTACTTGAAATCAAACAATATGAAGACAGCTTTGAAAATCTAATCATCAACGATAACTTAAAAAACCAGTTAGACCAAATCATCAAAGAGTTTAAAGATTCAGATATTCTGGCAACATATAATCTATGTTACAAAAAAAAGATTCTATTGTGCGGTAAGCCAGGCACAGGTAAAACTTATACCGCCCATATTGTCAGCTCGTTATTAAACATTCCCCTTGTCTCTATCCGCTTCGATTCTATAATTTCATCATATTTAGGTGAGACAGCATCAAATCTTCGAAAAGTATTTGATTATATCGAACAAGGGACATGGATTGTTCTTTTTGATGAGTTTGATATTATTGGCAAAAATCGTGACGATATTCATGAACATGGTGAGATAAAAAGGGTTGTTAATAATTTTCTTCAAATGCTGGATAATTTTAACGGCGCAAGTATCCTTTTTGCAGCAACAAATCATCAATATCTTCTTGATCCCGCTATTTGGAGACGTTTTGATGATGTTCTATTTTATGATCTGCCGGATGATGAAACACGATCTAAATTGTTTGAGCGTTATTTGAAGCCTTTGAAGAGAGATCAGAATATTAATCTGAAAGACATCTTGGAAAAATCAGACCAGCTCTCACCTGCCGACATAAAAATGATTGCTGAGGAAGCAATGAAACTGTCCATCATTGATTCAAGAAACAGCCTTACCCAAAAAGATTTAATCATTGCGCTTGAGAAGTTCCTAAAACGAGAAAAACTACGCATTTCAACAAAAGAGGCTGAATGATGAATCCATACGATCATTTACCTCTTAATCCCTTTCAGGGAGAAGTTCAAAGACAAACACGCGGTGGCGGTGGTGGATACCAACTACCAACAGGAAGACAAAAAACAAAATATGCACAAGATACCACCCGAAAAACCGATGAAGTAACAGCTTCCTTTAACTCTATTAAATCAAAATATTCGGGTATTATTAACCCTTCGTTGATATTTGAAATTGAGATTAACCAGAGTGTTGATTTTAAAGCAATTGAACATACCATGGCTTCAATGGGAATTCATGTGCTTTCTTCCGCAGAAAACAAGAAAGGATTCTGGGTAGTATTCAGCGACGACGAAAACTTAAACAAGTTTAAAGAAAAACTTTCTACATACGGTTCTGAAGAAGGCCCCAAATATGATTTCTTTAATGCATTCGGTTCTTTGTGTGATATTCCCAGTGAAGAAAAAATTAGCGAGGGCCTTAAGAATAAGCCCTTAAGTGATACACCAGAGTTCATTGACATTGAATTATGGAGAATGACAGATGAACAAAGAAATAAAAACTTTATAAATGAATTAGGAACTGCATACCCAGATCAAAATCAATTTCGGGTTACTGACCAGTTAATATCAAAGTCATTTGTTCTTCTTCGAGCAAAAGTCACCAAGAATGTTTTTGATGAAATAATTGAATTGAAAGAAATCGCAAGGGTTGACCGACCATCATTACCAGTTTTTAATCCATTTGACCTTAAAAACATTGATATATCCGACATTGAACGAAATGCACCAGATGAGAATGCAACCGGAATACTGCTTATCGATTCAGGCATTGTCTCAAACCATCCGCTTCTTGAAAAATGTATCGGAGGCGAGGAGAACTTCCAAACGGGTGAGGCAGCTACACAAGATACCGTAGGACATGGAACTTCAGTTGCCGGATGTGCAGCTTACGGTGATGTGGAAAGTTGTATTTCTGAAAAGGTGTTTACTCCTTCTAACTGGATTTTTTCTGCAAAAGTAATGTATGCCGAAACTAATCCTATAAATGGTCAAATAATAGCAATTTATGATCCTGAAAAACTGGTGGAACATCAGTTTCAGGATGCAATAGAAAGTTTTTTGTCAAATTCGGATTATCATATTCGCGTCGTTAATATATCCCTAGGGAATAGTTATGAAGTCTGGCATAAGTCTTATTCGCGACAATTACCTCTTGCCTCGTTGATTGATGAACTTGCTTATACATTCCCCAATGTTGTATTTATCGTTTCGACAGGAAATCAACATCCAGGTAATGTCGTCGAATACGACACTATTGATAAGATAAAATTAAATTATCCTCGATATCTTCTTGAAAACCAAGTCTTTAAATTATTAAATCCCGCGACATCGGCTCTTGCCTTAACTGTTGGGTCAATTACCCCTATTCCAAGAATACAACAAGAACGCTACGATGAGGAACAAATAAAAACTGTAATAGCAGATCAATATCAACCATCCCCATTCACCAGAACCGGCCCCGGTATCAATGGCATGGTTAAGCCCGAGTTGGTTGAGATAGGTGGAAATCTAATTCTGTTCAATAATCATGGGCATATTTCTGAGAATAGAGGCGGAAAAATCGCACTACTCAATAATCAAACAACAACAGATTTAATAAATTTTGATTATGGAACAAGTTATTCTGCACCCAAAATAGCTCACATAGCCGGTCAAATCGCAAATAAATATCCGCAAAGAAACGCCAATTTTATAATAAACATGCTGTTATCTGGTTCAGACTATCCGTTTATTCCGGCCGATAATTTTTATAACTCTCAGAAAGGAAAAGCAATTGAGGATCATTTGAATGTTTGCGGCTTTGGGCTACCTTCTTTAGATAGAGCAATTAATTCTTTTGATAATCGGGTAATTCTATTTGATGAAGGAAAACTACAACTGAATAAAGTAAAAGTTTTCACTCTTCAACTTCCAGATATATTTTTCAACGAGATAGGGAAAAAACGAATAAATGTAACACTTTCTTTTATACCTGAAACACGTTCGACTCGTGGAGATAGTTATTTAGGGAATCGAATGGAATTTCATTTATTTCATTCAATAAATCCGCAAGAACTTGTTAATAAATATGGAGTCGTGACATCTGATTCTGAAGGGCAGGAAGTGCCGGGAGTATTAAAAAAATTTGAAGTCAAACTTTTCCCAGGATCAAGAAAGAGAAATGCAGGGTGTCATCAAAAAGCATGGAAAGAGTTTAAGCGGGAACCGAAAAATCGCCCAGCATCTCCAGTTTCTTTAGTTCTCATCAATTATAACAAATGGATGAATGATGAAAATATTCAAACTGATTACTGTCTTTCTGTTACATTCGAACATGAAAAAGAAATCGATTTATATAATCAAATAAGAACCAATATCCAAACAAGAGCAAGGATACGCTAATGATTAATCGCCTCCGCACGTCCTGTGCTACGGCGGAAGAGGGGGCGGGGTTATTAAGATACTCACCGTGTGGCTCTCTGCCCGGCACATAACACAGGCTATGCGCTTCGGCGGAGTACCGCCTCGGCCTGCGGCACATTGCGCCCCAAAGGCGGGCGCAACGTCGCATAGCCTGGGAACGTTAAGTGAAACGGCCAACAAACTTTAGGCGGGCATCCGTGCCCGCTTAGTTGAGAATAAAAATTAAAGTGGCACAGGAGGCCAGTATGTTGAGGACAATGAACATTCTTTCATTAATATTAATATCAATGATTATAATAAGTTGTGGTAAAAGTGAAGAAAATATTAAAAAAGAACTTTCTGAAAGAGTATTAAGTTATGAAATTTCTCTTTCAAAAGCATATGATCCTAATAATAAAAAAGAAGATGTAATTAATGAAATAAAATCATTTTTGAAACCAGGGCAAGTTAGTGAAGCAAGAGCACAAGATTATTACAATCAAAGACTACTTTCACTTAATATCTGGAATAAATTGAAAGCAGCTAATTTTGAAATCAAATATGAAATATCAAGGATAAATTTTAATGAAAAAAGAGATGAAGCCAAAGTTACTTCTATGTTTGTTCAAAATGGAATAAATTGTAGAGGCGAAATCGGAAAAGAATTAAAATCAATTAATAAAAGAGAAGATTCAGTCTATATTTTAATAAATGGCAAATGGTACCGAGATATAGAAAAACCCGTAGCAGCAAATTGTGAATAATAATAGTAAACTTAACATTCATTCAGCCTTCGCCATCCTTGGCTCAGGCTGAAATAAACTGGTTGCAGTGTTGGCCGCATCACTTAACAGCGGCTAAAACGCGGCGCCGGTGTACCGGCTTGGCCTGCGGCACATTTTGGCTGCGTGAGTACACTCCGCCAAAACGTCGTTTAGCCGCAGAACGTTATACGAAATTTTAGCCTGTGTTTTGTCAGGTTGTTCTTTGAACTTTTTATATCCTATTGAACGCGGCCTTATTGTAACAGAAATATATTGCGGTCCTTGAAATATTATTTTTAAAGTTTTTGTACTTTATTTTAAAATATATTTGAAGTTATTTTTTGCAGTAGTTTTTTAAAGTATTTGAAATTGAATAAGTCTATGAAGAATATTTTTCTATCGAAGTTTTATAATAATAATTTG
>VFJS01000010.1 GCA_009885955.1 Spirochaetia bacterium
CAGGCTGTTTTATCATCTTCCGAGTGAAAGACCAATTACTCGTGACGGATTTCCACCGACTGGTATTTTCAGCGCCTCGTGGCGCACCGGATAAACACTGATAAAAATGGAATAAAAATCCGTGAATATCTGTGTGAATCCGTGAGCTATTAATTGCTGAATAGTAAAATACATGGAGATAAAAATCAGTTCAGGCAGGAATCATAAAAACTTCATGGACATGTCAAAGGCCTTTACTGAATGGGTGAGGGCCCCGATGGATATATAGTCAATCTTCAGATCTTTAATGTTCTCTATCTTCTCTTCATCCATGTTTCCCGATACCTCAATTTTAGCATTGCCATCAATCTTCTTCACTGCTTCTGCCATGAGGCGATAGTCCATGTTGTCAAGCATGATGATGTCAGCCCGGCTGATGAGGGCTTCCTCAACTTCGGCAAGATTGGAAGTTTCAACCTCTATCCTGTACCTGCTGCCGTGCGTTTTCCGTACCATGCCCACGGCTTTTCCTATACCGCCTGCGGCCTTTATGTGGTTGTCCTTGATCATCACCATGTCGTAGAGGCCGTACCGGTGGTTTGCGCCTCCGCCTGTTATTACCGAGTACTTGTCCAGAAGCCTGAAACCCGGCAGCGTCTTCCTGGTGTCGAGAATCATGACTCCGCTCTTCTTTACGATCCCGGAAAAATATGCGGCAGATGTAGCGATACCTGACATCCTCTGCATGAAATTGAGTACAATCCTCTCTCCTGCCAGGATGCTCTTTGTCGAACCGGAGACTTTAACCAGTTCATCACCGTAATTAATTTCAGCGCCGTCATGGATGAGTGTTTTGACATTCACCGCAGCATCAATTTTTTCATAACAGAGCCCGGGAACTTTTTCTCCGCAGAAAATCCCCTTCCCCTTGGACCGAATCACCGCGTCAGACCTTTCGGCGCCTGAAAATACTGCCTCCGATGTGACATCCCCGCTGCCGATGTCCTCCTCCAGCGCCAGGGATAACAATTTTTCAAGGCTGATAATTGTTTTATCATCCATCTCTCTTACCGCTCTTTTTCACCCTTTTCATGATCTTTATCTTGTTTTCCACATCGATCATCTGATCACGGAGAAGCGCCGCCTGTTCAAATTCCATATTCTCAGCAGCACTGAGCATATCCTCCTTCAGCCTGCCCATGTAGGCCTGAAGGTCCTCAAGGTTATTGGATCTGTATTCGGAGGAATAATCGCTCACCAGGCTCATAAACCTGTTTTCATTCTGATACTCCCTGTCAAGGATATCGATAATATCCTTTTTAATCGACAACGGAGAGATATTGTGCTCAATATTATACTTCGACTGTATCTCCCTTCTCCTGTCAGTCTCGTCAATGGCGGCTTTCATTGAATCGGTAATCCTGTCGGCATACATGATGACCATGCCGTTCAGGTTCCGCGCCGCGCGTCCGAATGTCTGGATAAGGGCCCTCTTTGACCGGAGAAAGCCCTCCTTATCGGCATCGAGTATCGCTACCAGGGAAACTTCCGGCAGATCCAGCCCCTCCCTGAGGAGGTTAATCCCCACGAGGCAGTCGAACTCCCCCTTCCGGAGATCGCCGATGATCTCCACACGTTCAAGGGTATTGATTTCCGAATGGAGGTACCTGGTCCTGATATTGTTGTCAGTGAAATATTTTGTCAGGTCCTCGGCCATCTTCTTGGTAAGTGTTGTTACAAGGACCCGTTCATTTATTTCAGCCCTTTCATTGATTGCGGCAATGAGGTCGTCAACCTGGTTTTTCGCCGGCCTGATGACCACCGCGGGATCGAGAAGCCCCGTGGGCCGTATCACCTGCTCGGCAACCCGGCTGCTCCTTGAAAATTCGTAGTCGCCGGGCGTGGCCGAAACGAAGATGACCTGGTTAATGATATTTTCAAACTCCTCGAAAAAGAGGGGCCTGTTGTCCAGCGCCGACGGCAGCCTGAACCCGTATTCCACGAGGTTCTCCTTTCTCGCCCTGTCTCCCTTGTACATGCCGTTTACCTGAGGTATGGACATATGGGACTCGTCTATGAACATGATGTAATTCTTTTTAAAATAATCAATG
The DNA here is from genome assembly GCA_009885955.1 of Spirochaetia bacterium. Classification (GTDB taxonomy): domain Bacteria; phylum Spirochaetota; class UBA4802; order UBA4802; family UBA5550; genus VFJS01. The sequence goes on from VFJS01000010.1 coordinate 2,091, forward strand.
AGGCAGGCAGGCCGCTCGCCCGGCTTTCTCCTGGAAATGATCCTCGAGTAGTTTTCGATGCCGCTGCAGTACCCCATTTCAAGGAGCATCTCAATATCGTAGCGGGTCCTGGTCTCGAGCCTCTGGGCCTCAAGGAGTTTGCCGTCCCTCCTGAACACCGAGAGCCTTTCATTGAGCTCCTCTTCTATCATCTCCACCGTGGCCTTCATCTCGTCCATGGATGAGATGAAGTGTTTCGCGGGATAGATGTAGCAGTTCTCCACATTCTCAGTGACATTCCTGGTCACCGGGTGTATCCTTGATATAGTCTCCACCTCGTCGCCGAAAAATTCTATCCGGTAGGCATCGAGATGGAGGTAGGCAGGATAGATCTCAACGGTATCTCCCTTTACGGTAAATGTCCCCCGTATGAAGGAAGTGTTGTTCCTCTCATAATATATTGATACGAGCCTTTTTAGCAATTCATCGCGTTCAATGGTGTCACCCCTGGAGAGACGTATATGAAATTTCTCATATTCCTCCGGGGTCCCCAGCCCGTAGATGCACGAGACCGACGACACAACGATGACGTCCCTTCTTTCCATGATGGACGACGTGGCCTTGAGCCTCAGCCTGTCGATTTCATCATTGATGGATGCGTCTTTTTCGATGTAGAGGTCCGATGAGACGACGTAAGCTTCGGGCTGATAGTAATCGTAGTATGACACGAAATATTCCACGGCATTTTCCGGAAAAAATTCCCTGAATTCCCGGTAGAGCTGCGCTGCAAGGGTCTTGTTGTGAGTCAGCACCAGCGTGGGCTTCTGAACCTCTTCTATGACCCTGGCCATGGAAAAGGTCTTGCCGGAACCGGTAACACCGAGGAGCGTCTGGTACTTCTCACCCCGGGTTAAACCATCCACGAGAATATTTACCGCGTCTTTCTGGGCATCGGATTCACTGAAACGGGAGACTATCTTGAATTTAGGCATATTATAGTAACTACCAAGTAATATATTTGCTCACGGATTAACATGGATGTTCACGGATTTTTTTATAAATTTTCAATATCGTTATGGTAAACTTTCTTTATTAATATCAGGTTTATTTCCAAAATTCAATAACAAGCCAAATTAAAAAATTTCTTAAGCGAAGGCGGCTTCTTCAGACATCCTTATATTTCCTGAAATTTGATACAAGACCTAAAAAGGAATCAGGTTTATATTTATTAAAAACGTCTCCATCTACATAAACATAATCAAAATGCATTTTCCTCTGCGATTGATTAATGTCATCACACCATTTTTTCAGGCGTGCCATTTTTAACGGGACATCAAATGCTGTTGTACGAATAGAGACGCTAAAAACCATATTCACCGGTATCAATCTTTACGAGGGAGCCGTTCTCAAAGGTTAAATACCGAAGAAACCTTGTGCCCCCAAGATTATATAGGTAACGTTCGCGTTCAACTTTTTCCTGAACACATCTCCATTCAAGCCAATCCGGACCGCCGGTAAATGACGGGACGGCAATTGTCCGCTGTACAGTAAATCCTTCAAAAGTATATGTTGTAATTTCCTGCTCCGGTGGAAGCCATGTAAAAATCGATGCATGATCATGTTTTTCACCAAACCGGTATTTTTCATCCCGGTTGACATTGAGCGACAGGGTCGTGGTATACATGTCATACATCCATCCTCTATACGTTGATTTCGCGCTGGAAATGATATACCGCTGGTGCTTAACAACTTCAAAATTACTTTTTTGAATATCATTCGGCTCACCGCACTTTTTTAACACTTCATAGCGGGAAGCGCCAAGATCAATGAGGTAAGTGCCGCAGCGGATTGAATTATAGGTAATTGGAGAAAGGGGGATGGAAATGAGACATAGGAAAGAGACAATTAGAAATGTTCGGTACATTTTGGTCTCCATGACTGTTAAGATAAACTTGAAGATTTAATTAAAAAAAATATCTCATCCAACTAAAGGCCACTCTTTATCATATTCTTCCCCGTGTTTCATTATTCGAGAGAATGTCAGATTTTGGGGCTGTTGCCAAATGCCTCATGTAAATTCACCTTTCCCTGACCATTATCCAGGATAGGCATAGGAAAATTCCAGAGTTTAATAAGTTCAAAGTTATAAATTTTGTCTTTATGTCGTTCTCATTCATTTTACTTTCACCTGGCCGTTCATGAGCATGGGGAGGAGAAAGTCGCGAAGAGAGGAGAGCTGTTTATTTTCGAGCTCGATTCTATTCTGTTTCTCAAAAGAAGGATTAATTGCTTTTTGATACTTTTTCAAGATTTCATTTTCTGGTTTAATAATTTTTAAAGAATATAAGTCTTCTTTTGTAATAGAACCAAAAGTTGTACCATCAACATTACGTCTGTCAAATATTTGCTTAAGGTTTATCATTACCCCCCAAAGATAGGTAATGCAATTTCCCTGACTATTTAGAGCCGCAAGACCACGTCCAATGCAACAATTTTCATTTGCAATATTCAAAGTACCTACCGGTGCTCGTACACTCAGCAAAATATCGCCTTTTTTTGCAAAACGGGTTGGTTGGGTTGTGTATTGTCGAATAGTCGGAAAACGATTACCGAAATCAGTACACCCTTGAAAGAATATCATTCCTTCGTTGTTTTCATTATAGGATTCACCAGGCGGGGATTGTCCCATAGTTATGTTTGCAATGTCACTTAAATCTCCAACCCCCCACCCCGCCGGAATTTCCCGTTTCAACTCCGCATTCCATACCATCTTCCCACCGCTGGATTTGTAGGGCTTGACTTCGGCAGGCTCAGTCCGGCGACCGTTTTTATCGGGCTTGCCCTGAGCGCCCGTGCTGAGCGGAGTCGAAGTAAAGTCGAAGGGAAAATCAAACTGCACAAACCAGTAGTCGTACAGCGTTTTTGCCATTGTTTCCAGTTCGGCATTGATGCGGTTGTTGAGTTCGATTTTGGCATCGAGGGCGGAGAGGACGGCGGCGATTTTCTGTTGTGTAGTAACATTTTCTGGTATTAATACTTGAAAATCTTCAATGCTACTTTTTGAAACTTCTTTAAATGTTGTACCACTGCCTAATTTGTTTATATCGGCAATTTTGATTTTTAAGTAATAATACAAAAACTCAGAATCAATTTTACTTTTATCTGGTATAATATTTTTGAAACCTTGATTAGTGCATAAATCAGTTGCTGCTATTGATAATAAACCAATTGGTGCTCTACTTGACAAAAGAATTGTTCCTTTTGGAACCATAGCAGCTGAACAGCTATCAAAGCCAGCTTTTGTAATTTTTCTTTCACCACGTGTTATATATCTTATATTTTGATTGGATAAATCCTTAGGAGTTATCCAAATAATATCTCCGTCATAAAATTCGGGATTTGATGTTGATGGTGTAGAGCCATTTTTCACAATAGCAATTTCTTTTATTTTCATTTTAATCATACTTCACTCCCCCAACCAACTGCTTCTTAACCTCCACACCTTTTGCTGTCAGCCGGTATTTCTGTGTAGGGCTTTTCGGTGAATCTGACTGTGTCATTTCAATAAATTCTCCATTTAATGCCGGTAACAGATATTGCTTTCGGAAGTGCTCATCATTCTTCAAATCCAGTTTTTCCCGTAATTCAGATCTGCTCATTTCTCCGGAAAGAGTGAAAATAATTTTTTTTACTTCCGTGGTTACTTCCGTTGTAACATGAGGGGTGACATGGGGGCTGACTTCTTCGTAATCCTCGGCAAAAGGAAATGCCACTTCAATAAAATGTTCACTCAGTTTAAAAATATTCTGCTCATATACTTTTAATATCCTGTTCATTCCGGAGCCGATATGTTCCACTAAATCCATATCTTTGTTAAGTTACTTTTCATTCTTCCCCCCCGCCAACTGTTTCTTTATCTATTGAAACATCAAAACTTTCAAACAGCTCATGCAGTTTCCGCTGAAGTTGTTTTTTGTCCGGCAGTTTAAGTGTGTAATCGGCGATTTTAGCGGGAGACAATGACCGGCTTAAAGCGTATTCAACCACTTCATCGTCCTTGCCTTTGCAGAGCAACACGCCGATACTCGGGTTTTCGTGAGGCTTCTTGACATCACGGTCAAGCGCTTCAAGATAGAAATTGACTTTGCCAAGATACTCAGGTTTAAAATCTGTGATTTTAAGTTCACAAGCCACGAGGCACTGAAGCTCACGGTGAAAAAACAACAGATCAATAAAGTAGTCGTGCATGCCCACCTGGACTTTGTATTCCTCGCCGATAAAAAGAAAGTCCCTGCCGAGTTCCAGAATGAAGAGCTTCAGGTTTTTAATAAGTCCCTTTTGAAATTCGCTTTCGTTGTGATCGTCAGGTAAGCCCAAAAATTCAAAAACATAACTGTCCCTGAAAACAGTCTGTATTTTATTTTCCATACCGCCCGCAACAATTTCATTTTTGTTTGAAAGCATGGTTCGTTCAAAAACCGCGGCATCCAACTGGCGTTCCAGTTCGCGGGAAGAATATTTCTCTTTTACCGACAAAGCTATATAAAAAAGTCTTTCTTCGGCGGTTTTTGTCTTGGATAAAATAAGCAGATGATTGGTCCAGCTTAATTGTGTCAGCGGTGCTGACACAATTTCAGATTCCATGTAGGCTTCATAAAACTGCCTCATCCGGTACAGATTGCGTCTGTTGAATCCCCTGTAATCAGGGCCATGGGAAGAAAGATAATAAGCAAGCTGATCTATCGCTTTATCTCCCCACCGCGATTCGACAAGCTGCCGACTGATATATGCCCCGATGTTCCAGTATAACATAATCAACTCAGAGTTGACTGATTTCAACGCATCGTTGCGGGACTTATCAATGATCTTTTTTACTTCAGAAAATTGTTTGATAGTATCAGGCTGATTATTGTTAGCCTTCATACGTCAACCCCGCCAACTGCTTCTTAATCTCTTTCTCCAAATCCCTTGACTCTCCAAATAGTTTATCCAGATTAGATTTAAAACCGTTCATTGGTAAAATCTTCAACAGCTTTGTGCACGGCTGTGATTTTGAGACGATTCCCTCCATAAAATTAACCGTTTATTTATTTTCTAATTCCTTTGCCGCATTAAAAATGTCATCTAAAGATTTCCCCTCCCATAGATGAGTTTGCCATTCGGTGTAATCAAAAGGTTCACGTTTTATAAGCATGATAAATTTCTCTGCGTCAACCAATCCAAGAGTGTCTCTTAAAGTTTTCATTCCTTCAGTTTTAATTAATGTTTCACTTCTCATTTTTTCCCTCCTCGGAAATTTTAAAACAAAATGTACGGGGTTTATTACCGTAATCGCTTCATAATCGGATTTCAACATTTTTTTATCGGTAGTTAATAGATGATCTGCTTTGGCATAAAGAGCGCTTGCGGCATGCAGCGAGTCTTTCGCTTTTAAACCAGTCGTTTGTTGTATCCGATTTGCATTAATTCGTATTTCCTCCAGCGCCGGGACATAAATTCCGGCAATTTTCTTCCATTCGCGTATTGATTCTTTTTGCTCAACAAAGGGATTGACGTTGTTCTCAAAATCAAGAATAAAAGACCAGACAAGAATCAGATTCCCCTGCTTTATCAATTCCTGAATATATATTTTAGCTTCAGTTTCAAGTCTTACGGTTTCCTCATTCTGAGTGTCGTAGGGCCTGTTAAAACAACAATTATCAAGAGAAATAGTTTTAATCATGATTATTCGGCTTTTTAACTTCTATGAAAGCAAGGGGCATTCCATTTATAAGGAGAGTAATATCCGGCCTGAATTCATCATCACCATTTTTATATGTCAGTTCAGTGACTATGTGAAATGAATTGTTATTAAAATTTTTGAAGTCTATCAGCTTGACTCCGGAGCTTGCTATAAGCATTTGGTAGAATGTTTTTCCCAGGTCGTCGTTATCTAAACAAAGCGAGATATCTTCCAGCAGCCGTTTTGTATCGATATCTGGATCTTCAGGGTTGATCCGCTTAATGGTTTCTTCAAAAATATCAGTGAAAATATTAGTATTATCATCTCTTGTTGTGTTTGAAAGAGATAAATAATCATAACCTAATCTGTTAAGGTGAAGGATTGCTGGTATTTTTACTCTTGTGTTTTCGTTAAAACTCATTTTGTAATAATTCGCTCCTGATAATCATACTTACAATTTATATGAAAATAGTACAATCATTTATTCCTTTTGCGCATCACACGGACGTGGCGCAATATTGGGGAAGGGATTATTACAAAAAGTCCTTCAATTATTACTTTTGGCTATTAACCAGAAATCTCTTGGAGAAATAATTTTAATGTTTTTATATTTTTTTAAAACTAATAAATCTTTATCACCACTTATTAAATATTTAACTTTATTGCTAATGGCCAATGCAATAATATCATTAACATTTTTATCACGACATATATTTTCAGTTATTTTTTTATACGTAGATAAAATACAGAATTCTTTTAAATAATCAATAATTATTTGGACATTTTTACGCGGCATTTTTAATTTATTATGCAGAGTTTTGTATACTTCAGTTAAAATATGACCACTGATGATAATAGAATATCTATCAAGACATAATTCAAATAAAGAATTACAAAGTCCTCTACCTGCATAAGCGGCGACAATAATATTGCTATCGAGCACAATTTTCATGAAATAAGTTTGAATACATCTTCATCGGTAAGAATTCCCTGTGATTCTGCGAAAGGAAGAACCATATTGCGAAGTTGACGAAACCGTTGGATAGCCACATATCTTCTCAATGAATCACGGACAAGATCACTAATTGGTCTTTGCTCAATTTTACTTATTTCTTCTAATTCCTTTTTTAGTTCGTCAGGAATTCTTATTGTCAGTGTCTGATTCATATCATACCCTCTGTATGACAATGTAACACATTTAACTACTTTTGTCAACTATTTATCAGGGAAATTGATTATGAGACAGGGCATATGGAGGGACGGGCCTTCATATAACAGATGACATCTTAACAGATAGGGATTGTCCAAAAAGAAAAAAATTTTTGCCACAGAGGCTCAGAGTCACAGAGAAACAATAGTTAATTATACAAAATGAATAAATTATTTATCAATTTAATGAGATTTTTTCAATTTAACATTAATATTGCTATACTCCGTGCCTCTGTGTCTCCGTGGCTGACTTTTTAGACAGCCCCACAGGGGGCATCAACTCCCGCTGCCGCCAAAAGCTTTCTCTGCCCTCTTCTCAGCTTCAACAAACCCCTCGTTCAGAAATTTCCTCAGATCCTTTATATCCTTTATGAGAATATCCACTGCGCCGGTCTTTGTCCCGTCATTGCCGGCCCTGGCCTTTTCAAGGTATTTTTTTGAAAAGGCAGCCCTGAGCTCCTTCGCTTCATTATCATCACCCTTGTCAACGAGGGCCTTATGCCTCCTCCCTTCAAGGAGGTTGAATGCCACGTTCTCGCCGATAACGGCCATGATTGACCTTTCCAGGGCCATGTAGACTATTCCGGGGCGCAGGAGTTTGCCGAAGGCATGGATCTGCCTCCCGCCGTAATTCTGGCTGAGAACAACTGAAACAACAGGCATCCTGCCGAGGACATTGACATCCAGTGAATAGGCCCCCACTGACTGTATCCTGATCCTCTCCTGCTTTGTCCCGGGGATAAATCCGGAAGAATTGGAAAGCATTACGAGGGGAATGCCCTTTTTATTGAGGAACTCGGTGAAGATCCTGAACTTTTCCGTCCCTATTGCATCTGCACCGCCGCCCAGAACCAGCGGCTGGTCTGCAATGATCCCCACGGTTCTGCCGTTCAGCGATGCCAGGCCGGTAATGAGATTCGACCTTGTCTTGTTCCTGTTCATGTCTCCGAAGAACTCGAGGAAGCTCCCTTTATCGAAGGTCTTCGAAATAACCGATTCTATCATGTCATAGGGGGAATTGGTATCCTCGGGGATCGAGGGGGCCCCGTCGGGGATTTCGAATTTCCTTATTTTCCCGTCAAGGGGGTCGATCATTGATATAATACGATGAACAATGTCAAAGGCACCGCCCATTGAATCCGTTATGAACATGGAGTTCTTTTCTATGAATTCAGGATACTGCAGCTCCAGGTTCCCGCTCCCTTCGCACCTCACGAATATGACCACATCGGCAAGGCTGTTTACGTCAACGGCGTGAAAGCTCTCCATATCGGTAATAATATTAAATTTGAGTCCGGGAAAATCCCTCATCACCTGGAGGTAATCAATCCGTGCCCGCGTCCCGTGAATGTCGTAGAAGTTCACCTCGCTCATCCATTTTTTTCCGATGACAAGTATCTGGTGCGAGGAGGTCTTGCGGGCCATGGTCAGAAGCTCCCGTGCCCTGGTCACCGCGGCAAAGGACCTGAGCCCGAAGTTGCTCCTGGGCCCCATGACAAGGACCCTCCTGCCGCCGATCTTCCCGAACCCGGCAGTTAGTGATCCGGAGCCGTAGTAGTCGCTTTTAAACGGGAAAAATTCGCCGCCGTCAAGATTGGGGCATAGGATGTCCTCGGTAAGGCCCTCCCATGATGTCATCATCCCGGCCGTTTCCTTCCGCTTTCCGGGCCTCTTAATTGCCGGGAGATCTGTTTCATAGGCGAAGACGGCATGCATCTGCCGAATAAGGTCTATGAGCTCCTTTTTATTCTTTGCTACGGAGTCGACTATTCCGGTCCACTTACTCATGACCCTGGCGCCGCCGATGTCATAGTTCGAGATATCCTCCCCCATGACCGTCCGTATGACATTGGACCCGGTGAGAACCCGGTAGGAATTCTCGTGGTCCAGCATGATCTGTATCGCGGCCTGGCTGGACCCGTACACATCCAGGCCCGCCGAGGATCCGGTGCCCACGGCAACGGTAAAATGATTTCTCCTGTTGATTGCTTGTGTGTCAGAACCCGGGAAAAATCTGACATTGATCTCACTGATGAGTTCTGCAAGGCCCGGGTCGCCGGTATTTTCAACATACCTGAAAAAATCCTCAGGGCCGGCATAACTTGAGATGGTATTCATCATGAATCCCTGGGCAGCCCTGTTCAGCGATATCATGCCCTCTTTTATATTGGCCCCGGCGCCGTCATTCCAGACGTACAGGGGAATGCTCATGACATAGGCGATGTAAACCGAGGCCACATACTTGAGCCCTTCCAGGTCGCCCGTGGCGCCCCCATTAATCCTTGAGTCCTTCATGAAAAAAAGCGCCTTTCTCCCCTGAATGCCGCCGAGGTAAATCCTTGCGGCCACTTTCGGGGCATCTGTCCCGCCGACTGCTGCCGGGCCTTTCATTCCGCGGCGGTCAATCATGTCGATGAATATCTCTTCACAGGCCCCCTGGTCGAAACACTCCTTTACCCATATTTCTATGGGCCATTTCCCCATCTGGATCATCCTCTGGTTGGCCTGGGTATTGTATTCAGGGCTTGATAAGAACTCCTCCTGCGCCTCCTTCTCATACTTCACCAGATCTCTGTCGCCGATGATCTCGGCGAGTTTTACGTTCTTCTCTATGAGCTCGGGGCTCTGGTGATATTTTTCATGGAGAACTTTGAGTATGAATCTCCCGAGAGAGTCGTCAAGCTCGGTCTGTTCCTGGAGGTAAAGGTCGGCAAGGGTGTTATAGGTCTCTTCCAGGTTGTTCCTGGAATTCGACAGCACCTGCGCCAGTTTTCTGATTATCGGTTTGTGTTCAAAGCATATGTGGTAGGAGCGCTCCACATGAAGGACTATCTGTTTCATTCGCAGAGAGTCCCTGGCTATGGAAGGTTTCCATTCCAACAGCCCGTAGGTTTTAAGAATCGAGCTGAAGAGCTCTTTAAAAGCCGGCGAAGGCTGATAGTTGATATTTCCCATGTTCCTGATAAAATAGCTGAATTCATCATAGAATGAGGATTTACCGCTTATCACCGGAGAGAACAGCTGCTTGATGTTGCAGTAGTGCCCTATGATTGTATTGAGTTTTCTTTCATTATTTTCGGTGATTATTTTTTCCCATGAGGCATCGGGAATTTTATTCAGTATATTTTCGATCTCCCTTATTTTTACATCCTGCTGGAAAAAACCTTCGAAGCAGGACTGCAGGAGCTCAAGGATAACATGGATGAACCTTTCAGGATCTTTCAGGTAGGCCCCTTCAATATCTTCAATACTCACAAGCCCCTGTGTCTTAAAGCTCATCAGCTTTTTCCCGCTGCCCTGTTCAGCTTCATCGCTTTTGAGGGCTGATGAATCGGCATCGGGCTTTATTCTTGCCAGGACCTCCCTCTCCTCAATGCTCTTTCCTATGATCTTGCCGTCCGCAGTCTCTCCGAGAATGAGTTTTGAACTCTCCCCGTTTTCAATAAGATATTCCACTTCACCGTCAATGGGGGCCTTGATGACCGTCTCCATTTTCATCGAAGATATGATTACCAGGGGATCATCCTTCTTTACCCTGGTGCCCACGGTGACCTGGCCGCCTTTCTTATCTCTGGCACCGGGAAAGGTGATAAAGGTGCACTGGAACGGCGACCTCACCAGGCCTTCGGGATCTATCTTATCATCATACCCCTCGGGCCTGATCTGCATCCTGAAATAGTTGGTCTTGTTGCTCTCATCCTGCATGCGGAAGCTGAGGTGATTGAGCCTCTGGCGGTCAACCCTGAGCCGGTAAGACCGTGTGCCGTAGGTAAAGAGGTAATCATCATTCCTTTCATTGCACGAAATGAGTTTCACCTTGCCGTTGTACATCCCGTCAACGAAGAGATAGAATTTATCAAGCCCCACCTGGAACACTTCCATGGTGAAAAAATTATCCAGGTACTTCACCCTGTACCGGAAGGGGATTGCGGTTATTTTCCTGTTCCGTATGGATATGCCGGGATTCCCCAGGACAATGAGATCATTAGACATGCTGTTGTAGATCCTGATATATTCCGTAAGCACGCCGAAGAGTATGGCCCCCCTGCCCCTGCGGTCCGAAAGGATCCTGCCGTCAATTTCCTCGCCCTTCAGCTCAAGTTCGGGATAGTCGGTGAGAAGCTTGTTTGTATAGTCCCCTTTCTGGAATTCTTCGTGGCGCACAATTTTAAGGAGCTGCTTGATATTGGTATTGATCCCCTTGATGTACATTTCCTGGAGGGCCCTCTCGAGCCTGATCATGGCCTCCTTCCTGCCTGCGCCAACGGCTATGATCTTGCCGATCATGGCGTCATACATGGGGAGGATCCTGTCCTGTTCGCTGAAGCCGAAATCGCACCGGATCCCGTGGAAGGTGGGGAGTATGAGCTCCTGAATGATCCCGGGCGAGGGCTGATAGTTATTCACCGGCTCTTCAGCGTAGATCCTGCACTCTATGGCGTGCTCGGTTATGGTCATCCTTGCCTTTATCACATCAAGGTAGGATATCTCATCCTCCCTTCCGTCGAAAAGGAGTATCTGCCACTTCACCAGGTCCATGCCCAGGGTCTGTTCCGTGACGGCGTATTCAACCTGGAGCCGGGTGTTAACCTCGAGGAATCCGAACTTTCCCGTATCGTAGTCCAGGAGAAACTCAACAGTACCGGCGCCGCACCCGTCACGGTAGCCGGAGTAATTTGCCATCTTCTGCGCCTCGGCCAGGAGGGAGAGCTGAAGCGTATCGTTGAGGAAGGTGTGCCCGCTCTCCTCGATGATCTTCTGGTTGCGCCGCTGAACCGCGCATTTCCGTATCCCGATGGCCCAGCCGTTGAATATCTGTATTTCAAGATGTACGGGCTTTACAATATATTTTTCTATGTAGTACTCGTTATTATGGTAATGGGCCCTGCCGATCCTCTGGCACTGTTCAATGGCCGGCACCAGCTCCTCTTCGGAAAAGACAGGGATGATGCCCCTCCCCCCTCCGCCGGAGCTCAGCTTTACAATGACCGGATATCCGATTGCTCCGGCGCTCTTCTTTGCCGCTGCGAAGTCGGGGATATTGTCCGCGCCCTCAAAGAGTGAGACATTGTTGTCCCTGGCCAGATTTCTCGCGCTCACCTTGTCGCTCAGGTACCTCATGACCTCAGGTTTCGGGCCCATGAATATGAGTTCATGGCTGAACATTTTCGAGGCGCTCTGGAGCATCTCGGCAAATTCAATGTTCTCGGAAAGAAAACCGTATCCCGGAAATATGGCATTTGACCCGGACAGTATGGCAGCCCCGATGATCACCGGTATATTGATGTAATTTGACGGATCGCCGATCTGGATGACCTCGTTCGCGAAGTCATACCAGGACTGGCCGATATCCGGATCGGTGACGACGGCCACCGTCGGGATACCCTCTTCATGGAGCGCGAGAAAAAACCTTTTTGCAATCTCGCCGCGGTTTGCAACAACTACCTTCTGCAGCCTGTTATCCCTTTTAAGATAATCCCGCGAGGCCTTCTCCGCCCTCCTGTCGGTTATGTTGGGATTCAGTTTTTTCAGATAACTGAATACATCATCCCATTCCTCAATTCTTCCATAGTCCGCCATGTGACACCTGCATTAAAATTTAAATTTGTCTTTCACCTGATCTGCCGGGGCAAGTTTCCCCACCCGTACCATCTCAAAATCCTCCGCTTTCAGGAAAACATTCCCGTCATTATCGGCCAGGGTAATCTGATACACATTCGTTTTATCAGTTGAACCGGTCTTCTCAGTGATGCAGAGGTACTCGCTGGCAGTTACAACATCCCTGATGAAATTCATCTTTCTTATCTTGAAGGGAAGTACCACCTCATTAGACGAGAGGAATTCAAAGAGCCCTCCGGTCTGGAACATGCCGTCGATCAGTATCGCGTCGGTGACAAGCTTCGGATGTTTCATATTGGAAAAATATCTGCAGTCACTGGTGTTATGGAAACGGGTTATCAGGGTCCTGTTATCAAAAGAGAGAATCCCTTCAATCGTCTTGAACAGCCCGTCCATGAAGAGGCGTTTGGGATGATAGATGAGCTCATCAAAATTCCCGCTGCAGCTCACTTTGTTGAACTTAGGAATTTCAATCTTCAGCCCTTTCACTTCACCATCTGTGAAAAGATAGGTACCTGAATAATGGAGTATCTTTTCACCCATTTCCACACCCATCTTGTTCCTGAACTGCGAGGTTATGGAGCTGTTGAATTTCAAGGGGCTGGCCTTGTCCCTCTCGGACCTGACAACAATCTCCTTGGGCCTCCCCTGCAGTATCTTGATCCCGTAGGGGATGGAGAAATCTGAGAGTTCCCATATCCGCGTGTTCTGTCCAGCCAGGGTGGCGGCGCATTCCGCCATGGTCTCAATTCCCGTTGCCCCGAGGAAAAGCGGGACATCTTCAATGACATGGTGCATAAGATAGATGTCCTTGACAGGGTCCAGGACTCTCCGGTAAACCGCAACGTCCCCGGTCTCTTCAACTTTGGCGCCGATAAACGGCAGCGCTTCATTCACCCCCTCTTCCCGGGGCGCCATGAAAATGCCGTCCCTGTCAAAGGAGGGGAGGAAGTTTGTAATGACAACTTCGTCAATGCTGCTGTCGTTGAGATCGTTTACAAAGAACTGCACCCCCTTCTCAACAGGAAGAAGTTCGATCCCGCCTTCAAGGAGCACCTTCTTCACGCTTTCGTTTGTTGCCATTCCCACGTCCTTCCACGCGGTCCAGTCGAACACTTTGATCCTTACTTTCGGGTTCCTCTGCTTCTCCCTCTGGAGAAATTTCCCCAGCATGTCATTTGCCGACGCATAGTCCACCTGTCCAATGTTACCGAACTTCGCGGTAACCGAGGAGAACCCTACAAAATATTTTACATCCTTTTCTTTCAGGGCTTCGAGAAGATTCATGATACCGGTTATCTTGGTGTCAAAAACCAGGCTGAAATTTTTCATATCCTTCTTTTCGATGATGTTGCTGTACTCCACTCCGGCAGCGTGGACAACACCGTCGATCCTGTCATACTTTTTCACAACCTCAGATAATGCAGCCATGTTCGAAACATCCACCGGGTGGTAATCAGCTTCCACGCCCATGGACTTAAGCTCCTCAATATTTGCCCTTGTCTCTTTCAGGTTCATCATGTTTGAAGCAGCTTTCTTGACCTCAAGGGGCTTGGCGCCCTTCATCCTCTCCTTGAGTGCGTTGAAAATAAATTTTTCATCCGCTCCCTCAGTGAGGAATTCAGCATCTATGTTCGTGATGTCGCTCCTGCCGCAGAGGACAAGCTTTATCCCTTTATTCTGCCTGGCAACCTCCCTGATTATTTCAAAGGTTATGCCCCGCGCGCCGCCCGATACGAGGATCCTGTCCCCCGTGGTGATGAGATTCTGGTTTTGCGATACACTCTTTTCACTCAGCGTGATGACATATTTTTCTTTGTCATCATAACCCGTTTCAACCCTCCTGTCGCCGGACATGAGTTCCTTCATATACCTGTCAACAATAGCATCCTGTTTTTTAACCGGCCCGGTGATGTTAAAATCCACGGCTTTGACAATGACGCCCGTCATCTCCTTATTGATGGTCTTCATCATTCCGGCAATCCCGGTAAATACAGGGTTGATATTCAGGTCTCTGCCGGAGTAGGGGAATATGATTGAGTCAAAGGAGAGGATTGATATAAGGGACCCCTTCCTGTTGAGCTCTTTGTAGAGCGATCTGATGATGATATAAAAAGATTTTATGGATCCATTGATCTCCCCGGCATCAATCTCCCTGCCGCTGAAGTAAGAATTTAGCGGATACAGGTGTATGAATCCGTCTATCCTTTCGCCGCTCTTTGTAATCCCTTCAACAGCCTCCTCAACCGATTGTAAATCGTCAAGGGAACACTGGATATCAAAGGACTTTCCTTTTCCAATGGTTTTTACTTTTCCTTTCTTCTGTTTAATAATTTTGATAATTTTCTCTGAAAATCCATATTCATCCCCTGAGACAAGAATTGTTTTCCCATTGAAAATATTTTCTTCTTTATCACCGGCCGGCAGTTCAACCTTTGCTGTTCCCACCACATATCTCTTAATGGAGCCAGTTTCCCGGATCTCAATAACCGGCGCGGTCTGGGTCGCTTCCAGTGGAGCAGCCTCTTTTCCCGTTCCTGCGTTCCCGGACTTTTCTGTTATATAGGCAGCAATCTTACGTATCGAATTGAGCTCGCTCAGCTTTAAATCCTCTGGCACCTCAAGGCTGTAGTCCGATGATATCTTGCCGAATATCTCCACCTGCTTCACTGTGTCGATCCCAAGGTCCGCTTCGAGATCCAAATCGGCATCGAGCATGTCAAGGGAATAGCCGGTCTGTTCAGAAATGATTGCCTTAATTTTATTTACTGCTGAACCTGTTCCGGCTCCTGCAGCGGGTAGTGCTTCAACGGACACAACAGGCTCTACTGTCTTGACTTTACCGTTAATATAAACTGCAATTTTACTTATGGTATTGAGCTCGCTCAATTTTAAATCCTCGGGCACCTCAAGGCTGTAGTCAGATGATATCTTCCCGAATATCTCAACCTGCTTCACCGTATCAATTCCCAAATCCGCCTCGAGGTCAAGGTCGGCATCGAGCATGTCAAGGGAATAGCCGGTCTGCTCGGAGATGATAGCCTTAATTTTATTTACTGCTGAACCAGTTCCGGATACAGCCCCGGATGTTGCTTCTCCAGTAAAGGCAGGCGCTGCAACTTTGACTTTGCCGCCTATATAGGCTGAAATTTTACTTATGGTATTGAGCTCGCTCAATTTTAAATCCTCTGGCACCTCAAGGCTGTAGTCCGATGATATCTTTCCGAATATCTCCACCTGCTTCACTGTGTCGATACCAAGGTCCGCTTCGAGATCCAAATCGGCATCGAGCATATCAAGGGAATAGCCGGTCTGCTCGGAGATGATACCCTTTATCTTTTTCATAACAGAACCCGTATCAGCACCGGTTCCGGCAATTTCCGCCTCTACTTCAGCAGGGACCCTGCTCCCTATGTAAACGGCAATTTTACTTATGGTGTTGAGCTCGCTCAATTTTAAATCCTCGGGCACCTCAAGGCTGTAGTCCGATGATATCTTGCCGAATATCTCCACCTGCTTCACTGTGTCGATACCAAGGTCTGCTTCGAGATCCAGATCGGACTCAAGCATATCAAGGGAATAACCGGTCTGCTCGGAGATGATACCCTTTATCTTTTTCAACACGGAACCGGTATCAGATGAGGAGCGCACAACAACTGCGGAAACCGTGGAAGATTCAACAACGGTCACCTTGCTTCCTATATAGACGGCAAGCTTTTGTATTGTGTTCAGCTCGCTTAATTTCAGGTTTTCAGGCACCTCAAGGCTGTAGTCCGATGATATCTTCCCGAAGATCTCAACCTGCTTCACCGTATCGATACCAAGGTCCGCTTCGAGATCCAGATCGGATTCAAGCATGTCCATTGAATAACCGGTCTGCTCCATAATCAGCGTCTTGATTGATGTAATGATAGAATCATTTGACGGCCCCGATTTCTTTTCAGAAATTTTTTCCTGTACAGCAGCGGTTATAACCTTTGCCGATGATTGGGAATCCTGATCAGGGATTATGTTGTCAATAACGAGTGTATTATTTATTATTTTTATTTCCGGTTTGGGATTGTTCGATATTCTCTTCAGCCATTCAGCATAGACGCTGTTGTTCTCCATGCTGTTTTCCTTCAGCCTCCTGATAAATATCAGGGCGAACTGGGATCCGAATCCCGCAGAAAAATGTACTCCATATTCATAGGTATTCTTTTCCCCCCTGCTGAATTTCAAGTCTGCAAAATGTTCAGGGATTTCGGTGAGATTGGCAATGGGCGGCGCAATCCCCTTCTGAAGGGCCTTCACGAGTATGGCGTCTTCAATAGCGACTCCGAGGAGGTGCCCGGTAAATCCTTTGGTATTTGTTATGAGCACATTCTTGTAGTGATTGGGAAATGCATGTTTCAATGCAGATATTTCAGCATCAGCGCTCCCTCCCCTGGCCGGGGTATATGTTTCATGGGACATGAATAAAAGAGAATTCGGATAATCATCATCAAGCCCATGATTTCTTTTCACGCTGTCAAAAAATTTCTTCATTTCTACGGTTACATGTTTTACATCGAGCCTGGTCGGGTGAAAGGCGCTGTTCTTGATGTAGGTCCCGAGAATTTCGGCCTGGCCGTTGAATCCCCTGTCCTTTACAACATCCTCCCTTTCGATAATCATGGCCACGGCGCCGCTCCCGAGCAGCATGCCGTTCCTGTTTTTATCAAAGGGTTTCGCTGCCTCGAAAACAGTTTTTTTAACCGTAGCTGCGCCGATTGCAAGGAATCCCGTGCCGAGCCACTGGCCCTGTTTATCCTCGGTTGGCGCCTCTCCTCCAATGATGATGACCCTGTCGCATCTGCCGGTACGGATCCAGTCTTCAGCCACTCCAACGGCCTGAGTCGTAGTGGCGCATGCCGCATTGATCTGGGTATTGGGCCCCTTGGCCTTTATCAGCTGGGCAAAAAAGGGCGCGCCCATTTTTACCAGGTTGAATAGAATATTCCTGTCGAATTCAAAAGCCTTGTAATCCTTGAAATTATCCTTAAATTTATAAAACCATTCAGTCAGCCTGTCCTTTACAGGCTTGTCCCCCACTTTCTCCATGAGGAAATAATATATTTCTTCGAAGTCCTTGTACACATCCTTGTAGAGCCTGTCCTTGTGATATTTGTAAACTTCCTTTAAAAGCGTTTCAAAGCTGGCAAAGACCGAGGAGAAGATGACACCCGTGTTCTCCTGCATCTCCGCCGGGAGCGAATAGCCCTTCTGCATGAGATTGCCCGTTGTGGTCTTCTGATAATTCATGACAAGGGGGATCCCGGCATCCTTCAGCGCTTCGATTCCCGCTGCGATTGCAAGTGAATAGGTAATATCATAATCATAGTCTATGCCATACTCCTTGTGAAGGTCGAAATATCCCAGCTGGCCTGCAAGCTGGATGACATCATCGGTGGATTTGATCTCCTGAAATTTCGCGCTCCCGTCAGAGGCTTTGAAAATACGTATGACATTCTTATCCACCATCATCTCTTTGTCATGTTGGGAAAGGGGATCGATGCAGTTTTCCCCTGCAAGGATCCTGTCAAAATTCCTGCTGTCGAATACACTGTGCCCCTTGCCCGGCAGCCCGATGGAGACTCCGGACACCACGACCTTTCCCGTGTAGAAGTTAAATTTTTCAAAATTGTCAAGCAGTTCCCCTGCTTTTTTATACTGATACTCCCGGTAAATAAGGCTGTTAACCAGATCCCTGTTCTCAGATATGAATTTGCTCATCTCCCTGTCGCCTGAGGGAGCCTCAAAAGTATCCTGTTTTTTTATTACATCTCCGGTCTCGGCAATTTTGAAAACTGTCCTGGGTTCTTCCCTCTTCGGCTCTTTTATAATCCCTTTTCCCGTGAGGTAATCCTTGAGGCTCTGCAGTGATGCAGCTTCACCCTTTTTCGGGTCAACTGACGGGACTGCGTTGTAATTATTAATTGTGATGCCTTTCAACAAATTGATAAGTATTTTATTCGGCCCAATTTCTATAAATTCACTGACGCCCAGGGCAGAAAGTTTTTTTACGGAACCGATGAACTCAACCGGTGAAACCAGCTGTTTAACCAGGAGTTCCTTTATCCCCTCGGGATTGTCGGGGTATGCATCACCGGTAACATTGGAGATGATCTTCGAGAAATCCGCCCTGATGAAATTCAGGGTATGCAGATAATCCTTCAGCTTATCCGATGCGCTCTTGAATAAGGGTGAATGAAAAGCGCCTGAGAGGTTCAGTTTTTTAAATGATATTTTTTTACTGTTAAGAAATGCGCAGAAGTCATCAACATCCTTCTCCCCTCCTGAAACTGCGGTCTGCGCCTCGCTGTTTTTGTTTGCAAGGTAGACATTTTTCAGGCCCGACTCTTTTATCAGCCTGACGGCATCTTCGGGGCTGATAAAGGCCACCATGATGGATCCCTTTTCAGCCTCGGCTGCAGCCTTCATGAATTCGCTTCTTTTTATAATCAGGTTCATTGCATCGTCAAATCCGAGAATCCCGGCGCAGAAAAGCGCGGAAAATTCACCAACGCTGTGGCCGATGAAAAAATCAGGTTCAAATCCCAGGCCCTTCAGATGTGAATAAATGGCTGCAGTTGAAAGGAATATGGACGGCTGGGTATTTTCCGTACTGTTGATTTTGCTGTCCTGGCCGAACATCATTTCGAGCAGGGAATAATTTCTGGCCTTTCTGAATAGTGACTCACCCCTGTCCATCATCTGCCGTATGTCATCATGCCTGTCATACAGTTCCTTCATCATGCCGCTGAACTGGGCTCCCTGGCCCGATAACAGCGCGCATACCCTTCCGCCTTTCGGTATTGCGGCAACGGGCACATCCTTTACCGCCGCAACCGGGATGGCCAGCCCCTTCATCCTGTTAAACCTTGCCGGCAGAGTACGGACAACGGTGTGCCCATGATTTCCGCCAAGACCGGAAAAATTAGCTGCAAGATAGATTGAGTCCCTGTTATTCAGAACAATGGCATCCTTGTTTCCGGAAAGAACGGAACCGGCATCAATGATTGTATCTTCCGGAGAAAAAGAAAAATTCGGAAGTATTTTCTTATTGTATCCCATCAGAATCAGCTTTGAGATTACCATTGCCGGATTTGCAGATCGGAAGTAGCCTGCTTCGGGTTTTATGTTGCCGAAAAACAGCTTATGGGTGAAGCAGTTTTCCAGGGCCTGCTTCTCCCATGAATCCACCACCACATGTGATGATGCAAAGACATCAATATAATCAACCTGCTTTTTGACGTATGAATTCTTTTCATAGAATTTGTTTATCACCTTTGTGAAGCCTGCAGTTGTCGGCGCTATGAAATTATCCGCACCGTAGGAGTTAAAGGTTATGTCCTTAATCTCCCCGAGAATATCAATGTTATTCTCCCTCGCTTTCCGGTATGTGGTAAGCACCATGAGGGCAGCGCCTTCGCTCATGACGAGCCCTTTTGACCTTTTGTCGAAAATCCTGCTCTCCTCAGGCGACAGAACTTTTAAAAGCTGGAAGGCCATGAGGTTTGCCGGAGCCAGGTTTGTGTCGGCGCCCCCGGTGATGACAAAATCAACATTTTTATGAAGAAGATCCTTCACCGCTACCGACAGGCCCACTGCCGACGACGCGCACTCGGCCTCTATGGTATAGTTAGGGCCGTTGCAGTTAAAGTAGTTGGCAATGCGGCCGCTCACGATATTGGAGAGGAGGCCGGGAATTGTATCCTCGGTATTTTTATGATACCTTTCTTTCAGAGAGTTCTCCAGACCGCTGATTATCCCGTTTAATTTATCCCTGTCAATCCCCTTGATATGGGAGAGTATTTTTTTTATAAAAGGGATCCGTGTCCTGAATATATGCTCATTATGCTTTTCACCGCTGGAAGTTCCGATGATGACGCCTATCCTGTTTCCATTTTGAAATTTATCCTTCATGTTTGCCTGCTCAATGGCCTGAGAAGCGGCATCAAGGGCAAAACACTGGACCCTGTCAATGGACATCATGGTTGACGGCGGGATCTTATAACTCAGATTGTTGAACTTGTAATCGGTGACAATCCCGGCCTTGATCCTGGGCATGGAAAGCAGCGGGTCCTTTTCATCGGCATAATAATCTATGTGGAACCGGGATTCCGGGATATTCGAAATATAATTTTTCCCGCTCTGGAGATTATTCCAGAATTCCTCCCTGTTTTTTGAACCGGGCGCAACGATACCGATGCCCGCGACAACAATCCTGTCGTCATTAAAATCGTAATCAAGGTCTGAAAAAATCTTCCTTTCAACCGGGACATAGTGGCTCGTGAATTCACTCACAATAATATGGTAATTAATTCCTCCAAATCCGAAGGAGCTAACGGCTGCCATGCGGGGCTTCCCGTCGGAGACAACCCACTCTTTCGCCTCCCGTATTACATAAAAGGGCGAATTGTCCAGTGTGAACCTGGCCGATGGATTCTCGAATTTTCCGTTCGGCGGAAGTGTTTTGTTTTTTATCGCAAGAAAAGCCTTTATGAGCCCGGCAGCACCGGCCCCTCCAAGGAGATGGCCTATCTGAGATTTTATTGAGCTCACGCCTATTGGAGTCGAACTTTTGTATATATTCATGAGGGTCTTGATTTCCGTGCTGTCGCCCATGAGCGTTGCGGTACCATGGGCCTCTATATAATCTATGTCACCATGCGATATGGGGCTTTTGGAATTTTCAAAGGCGCGGATAATGGCATAACCCTGTCCTTCGGTCTTCGGAGCGGCAATGGCCTTCCCTTTTCCGTCGGAACTGGATCCAACACCCTTGATGATGCCGTGAATAATATCCCCGTCCCTGATGGCATCTTTCACCCTTTTTAATACAAGGACACCGGCCCCTTCACCAAGCACAAACCCGTTGGCCCTGTTGTCAAAGGGGAATGACCCATCACTGGAAAGCGCCCCCATTTTGCCGAACCCCACGAAGACCTCGCCGCTCAGGTTTGTATGGACGCCTCCCACTATTACCACATCGGAACTCCCTGAGAGGAGTTCCTTCTGTGCATTGTCTATTGCAGCAAGCGACGTGGCGCATGCGGCATCGATGGTGTAATTGACCCCTTCCAGATTGAGGTGCTTCGCAATCCTCGACGATTCAACATTAAGGGCGGCGCCATCGGGTGATTTGGGGCTGTATCCTTTCTTCAAACCTTTTTTAAGCGCCTCAAGTACATGTTCCTTATCTTTTTCACCGAGCGCTTTAAATTCATCTATCTTATCAAGATGATATTTCATTTCAGGATAATACATCAGGAGGAACATGTCATCGCCGTATTCATTGCCAAGGCACGAACCGATGATGACAGAGGTCCTGTCTCCGGGGAGCTTTTTATTATGAAGATAGCCGGCATCGTCAACGGCCATCATCGCGGCATCGAGGATCATTTTCTGTGTCCTCGAGATGTGTTTTGCCTCGGTCTCCTTGTATCCGTATTTTTTATTGTCAAACTCGTAGTAATCCACAAAGCCGGCAAGATTTGTGTAGCTCTTGTCCTCTTCGTTCCTGTCGGTGCTCATGTAGAGATCGCTGTCAAATCTGTCCTTCGGAACTTCTTTTATGGAATATTTTTTAGAAACAATATTTTTCCAGAATGCATCGAGGTCCGGCGCATCTGGATAGATGCAGGCCATCCCGATTACCGCAATTTCATCATTGATCTGGTTTTTCCCGCCGGAAAAAATTTCCAGACAGTTAAGGTTGTTATGCAGACTTTCCTTTATTTCAAAAAAACTGTCATGTATGTCCTTTATGCTTATCTGCTTTTTAAAAAATGCAATGGATGCGCCCGTGTGGAAATTACCCTTGTCGTAATGCTCTTCTTCGTTAAAATATATGTAGCTCAATTCGCCCTTGCTTTTCAGCTTTTCAAAATCCGGTGCATAGGCCTTTGAAGCGATGAGGAGTGAGCCCACATTCTTGCCTTCAAAATAGTCCTTCCTTTCAGCCAGGGGCACCTTCTCCTTTATCATCAGGTGTTCTTTCTCCAGCATCCTCACTGAAAAGGGGGAGATGATGGTTCTTGTCGAAAGGCCTACCGTGTTGCCGATTACGGTGGTTTCATTCCTTTCAATGAGAAGTTTCTGATAGAGCTCCTTCATGGCGCCTGTCCTGACTATCTCCTCTGTAAAGAGATAGGGGCTGCCGGCCTGTATGCCGATTTTTGCCCCCAGCTTCGCGAGAATAACCGATATGCCGGAGATGAAAAATGATCCCGATCTCGATCCGATCCCGCCTGCAAACAGAACTGACTGCGTGCCTAAGACATCTGCAGGCTGATTCAACAGCTTCTCAATGGATATCTCCCAGAGTACGAAGCTCGTCAAGCTGCCGATATGGCCCCCCGCCTCAGAACCCTCAAAAATAAACCTTTTACAGCTGTTCTTTATAGCGTTGTCGAGCATCTGAAGGGCCGGAGTATGAAGGTATGTCTTAATTCCCTCGGCCTCAAGATTGTTTACAAAGGACGGGATACTGACAGCAATGATAGCAAAGGGGACCTTGTATTTTTTTATAATTTCAAGATGGCCTTCTAAGGATTTGTTGAACTCCGGAGTTCCGATTAAGCCCGCCCCGAAGTTGCTGAATTTGTTTTTCCCCTCGGATATTATTTTTTCCGCAAGATTTGCAGGGAGGTTCCCCATGGCAAAGAAAGGCAGCCCTCCTTTTTCATACACTTCATGGGCAAATTCGGCATTATCATTTATATTGGCCATGGGGCCGAGTACAACCGGATACCTGGTGTTGTGTTCACGGGCCATTTTTGAATCGGCCACAAGGGGGTCATGCTCCTCCATTGAATTCAATGAATCCGCGACATTCTGAAACAGGTTGTATATGACATCCTTAAGCTTTTTTGATTTCTTTACAAAGTGAATGGCGAAGATGGAATCCTGGCCCAGGTAGAAAAGGCTCTGGATTGCATCGGCGTCAGGGCTGTTGAGCGGTACGATGTTTTCAGTGATCTTCCTGAATATGGTCTCATCAGCATCGTCATTCCCCTTGAGGAAACTCTCCTCCTCTTTTAAGTCCTTAACAATTTTTGTCCCGAGCTTGGCAAAAAAACGGTACCGTCTGTTCAGCGCATCGCCTATTACGGCTGAATCACCCTCCTTGATATTTCCCAGCACATCTTTAAAATTCTCCGAGATGGGCGCTTCATCGGTCAAATAGAGCTGATTGTCCAGGACAATGCCGTTTACCCCCGCGGCAAAAAGACCGGGAGCGGTATGTATTCCCACACCGCCATGGATAAAGATCGGAATGGATGATTTTTCAAGATAGTATTGCATCAAGATCATTGATGTAAATTTCGAGACCCTGCCAGGGGCCTCATTTCCCTTAAGGATCAGTCCATGAGGTGTAATGGCTTCCAGATCTTCATTTATATCTATATGCCGCGTTTCAATGAATATCTTGTAATCCTTGTTCGCAAAGAAAAATTTCTTTAAATCATTCACATTATCATATTTAAAAACAATCAGGTCGAGGTTTATGATATGATTGTCAGTGATATAATCCTTTATAAGATTATTGCTGTCGAGGATCCTGATTCCGAAGAGTATATCCTCCTTTGATAGTATATGAATAACCGAAATAATCTCGTCATTTGATATGAATTCAGTATCATACACGGGCAGGGCGCCTGCCTCATGGCATTTGATAAAATAATTTTTATCGAAAACCTTGGGAGGATTGTAAACTATCAGCGGCAATCTTGAATCGAGGATCCTTTTAATCATGGTAATCTCCTGTTAAAACTTGTAAAATAATTAATATTTTATTGCGGTTAATTTTTGTTCCGGAGGTTCAAGGTACCTTGTTCTTGTCACCTTTTCTCCGATAAACCCGTTAAAGAGGACTTCCAGGATAACAGGTATTTCATCCTTAAGGGAATAATTCCTCCCGTTCCTGGCCCATTTATACACTACCCCGTCTATGAAACCGAGTATGCCGTAAAAGACGCTGTAGAAGCTGGTTGTTTTAATTTTTTTTTCAATATTAAGGGCGACAATTCTCTCTTTCAGCATGGGGAGGTGTGATATGACATAATCATAAAACATCTTCCCTTCCTCAACGTTGTGAGCTATGGCCTCGCTCTGTATCAGCCTGTACACCTGGTGATTCTCTTCAATAAAAGATACCCAGAACTCAATCATCTTCTGAATCTGTTTTATGACATCCTTCTCTTTTGAAAAAATCATGTTGAAATTAATTAATATTTCATCATATTTCTCGTTGAGGAGCTGGCTCAGCAGGTCCTCTTTACTTTTAAAATACCGGTAAATCGAACCTTTTGCAACTCCTGAAAGGGAGGCAATCATATCTATCGTGGCCTTGTGAAATCCCTCCCTGGAAAAGACCTGTACAGCAGCATCAAAAATTTTCTTTCTTTTATCGCCGTGTGAAATTTTCTTTTTTTCACCCTCGCCATTGACCTCGCCGGACATGCTGAACAGCCTCATAAGGGATTCAGGGGCCAGGTTCAGCTTTTTTATTCCGATCCTGTTCAGTTCATCAATAGATGATTTGAAGAGGTTTAATTCCGCAGCGGCCATCCCCTTATCCCTCAGGTATTCAACCACCTGGTTAATATATAATGAGAACCACCGGCTGATATTCTCATTATCCCTGTCTTCCCCATATTTTTCAAATAATGCATTGGAATATTCACGGAGATTATTCCGGAAGTATGCTTCATCAAAAGTTCCAACAGGAGCAAAAAAACGGCCCACTTCGGCATAGAGGGGGGTGGTTATTCCGCCGGGACTGATAAATTGTTTGATATTATCTTTCATACATAACGCTTCAATATGTTTACAATTATTATAAGACTGACCAGTCAGTCCATTAATAATATTAAAAATAATTGTCAAGAAAATAAAAAAATTTTTGGGGTTAATAGAAAATTTTTAAGACAAAATAGCAGCAATGTATACTTTAATATGCAAAATTAAGAATATGTCCTATTTATTATCCAGAATGGACGAGATTTTATGTTTCAGCATATTATAGAATCCCTTTATTTCGGTTACATAGATCTTATCCCTTCTCTTTGTCAGGGCCTCTATTGCCGTCAGCCTTATAAGCTCCCAGAGAAGCTTTTTATCCGGGCAATAGGAAAAAAAGTCGAGGTTAACCTGGAAAGCGCCTTTGTATTTTCTTCCGCCGCCCTGCTCTGTTATCTCCTTGATTATTGCATTGAGGTCCATGTTTTCATTATTTGTCCTGAACGACGCGTCGAGCACAAGCCTGCGGCTGCTTTTAACAATTGCGGCAAAAACTATCACCGTTGAGTAATTTTCTTTTTCAAGAAGATAGTCGGCAATAACCGCAATGGTATCACGGTTCTTTTCATCTATGAATCCGATACCGGTAATGACCCAGTCCTTGTAGATAAACTGATTTTCAATAGCGAGTGAAAGATATTCCACGGATATTTTCGACAGGGAAATCCGCTCAAGATTTTCTATAATGCCTGTATCGGCATGCTCCATAAGGTAACTGACAGCAATGTGATCTATTTCACAGGCATGCATCAATTTATCCGTGTCGGTCCTTATACCGAATAAAAGGGACGTGGCAATGACTTTCATCTCAGATGGCTTGAATTGAAAATTGAATTCACGGAATATCAATGTCATGAGGGTGCTTGTTGAGCCGGCATCCAGGTCAATTAATCTGAAATCAGCCGGGATATCATCCTCAACGGCTTCATGATGATCAATATGGACTGCGCAGGGAATCCTTCCGGTAAGCCTGTCAACATGGGCGGACTGGTGGTCAAGTACCGCATAGGCATCGTAGCCATCGATATCATTGATCGCCTTTTCGAATTGTATCGGGATATCGGTTAACCTGACGAATTCCCTGTTTTCCTGAAGGGAGAGGATGGTTGTGGCCACTATTGTGGAATTCACATTGAACATACTGCACAGGCATTTGAATGCGAAGGATGATGCTATGGCATCAGGGTCCGGGGAGCCCTTGATATAAATAAGGATGTTCCTGTATCTGGATACTGCTTTTTTTATATTGGCGTAACTGTCTTTCAATTGATTGTATCAGCTATAAAAATTTATACCCGTAAAAATATCCCTCATTCACTGACTGATTCCACCTTGAAAATTATAACACTAATATCGTTATTCTGCTTCAAATCCTTTATATGCGATTCCAGGTCCACATAAACTTTTCTTACGATTACCGATGGGGTTTCATCCCTGTTTTCCCTGATGATCTCCTCAACTCTTTGCATTGCATAATTCTCCCCGCTGCTGTTAAGCGCCCCCTGCAGGCCGTTTGAATGGAGCAGCCCGATGGAACCTGGTTTAAGCCTGGCGGTTTCAGACTGATAGATATATTCCTTGTCTGCTCCAATCGGGACGTTACCGGTTTCCAGGGATACAAACCGGTCTTCTTGCGGCACATATACAAGCAGCGGATTGTACGCGCCGTTGCAGTAGGATATCTGCCCGGTGCTTGAATAGAAAAGGGTGTAGGCATTCGCAGTGGTACCGGCAAACCTGGCAGTGGATACAATCCAGTTCATGATATTCATCACCGCATCGGAGCTGTTCATGTATTTCACCTGGGTATGAAACACGGAAAAGAGTTCCAGCCCGAGCAGTGCTGAATTAACCCCGTTGTACGACAGGTCCGACATGAATATGCACGTTGTGTCGTTGTTGAATTTAATTGAATCGAAATAGTCACCGCCCATCATGGAGTTGTTCATATTAAAACAGCTGATCCTCATGCCGTTTATGGGCTCAATTTTTTTCGGGATAATCCTTTTCTTGATGGTATTTACAACAATCCTATCATGCTCGGATATCTGCGTGTCCTTGATCTCCTCCAGGATCATGCCGTGGAGAAGCTGGCGCTGAAACTGGAGCCGGTAATATTCAAAGGCCGCAATAAAAGTCCTGGTGTAAATCCTCTTTTTGGGCAGGCCTGTGATATAATCCGTATCAAAGCTCGGAAGGCCGCCCAGGAGGATGAAGGCAAAAATTTCCTTTTCATAGTTTATAAACGGGAGCCCCAGCTCAATATCATATTTGTTAAAAAATTCAACCGCCTCTTTTTTGTAATCCTGAAACACCATGTTGGAAAACAGCATGGACTTTTCAATAACCGTGGGATGGTGCTTGAAACAGCTGATGAGAGGATTATCGTGCCTCAATACTTCCGATGAGACATTCCCGCCAAATCCGTAAAGAAAAATGTAGTTCTTCTCTTTTTTGTTGTAGATGAAGAGATTCGCATTGTCTATGCTGTATCTCCCCTTTAATATGTCGAAACCGTTACGGAACAGGCTGTCCCAGAAAAGTGAAAGATCCTCAGAGGCTGATATTTTCTCAGTGAATGTGAAAAGGCTCTTGAAGTTTCTGATTAGTTTATTGTAGTTAAGAAGAAAAATGGCGCTCGCTTTTAACCTGAAATAATTAATGGAAATCATCAGGTAGAAGAGTAACAATACCGAAACCGAGGCAATTGAAAGTTCATCATTAATTTTGAGATGTTCCATGTAGTTCAATACAAAAAATACCGGCAGAAACAGGATCAGAAAAATAATGACCCATGAAAACAGATCAAAATAGAACTTTTTAAAATCAAGATTTGTAAAGTCATAGGTACCGTAATTCAGTATCAAAAGAATCAGTATTCCCGATAAGATCATCCCGAGGTAAAACAGATCATAAAAACCTATCATCACCGGCAGAAAATAGGAGAAAACAAACAGAAATATGGAGCCGAATATAAATCCGGTGAGGAAATGGATAAGATCCTGGATAAGCGCCGATGTCTCGGCCTGCCTGAACTTCTGCAGCAATACATATCCAATCGCCAGCTGATAGTATACGAACAGGATGACATATACCCAGAAATAATCACCGAACTCAATTTCATAAAACCTGGTTATTTTAATGTCTTTAATGACCAGGTCTGTAGCGGCAGTGACAATGGAAAAAATCAGCCCCGGAGTTCCCGTTAAAAGAAAAAACCATAATATAGGTATTACCTTTTTATCCGGGTATATATGGATGAGATGAAACATGAGCTGCGAAAAATAGAGGATAAGACCGACAAAAATTCTGAACCTGATAATAAAAGGGAGAAACTCAATATCGATATTCAGCCGCTGGATAAGGATGATAGAAAACTGCACAATAGAAATAAACGCGATGAGCGCGAGGAGCTTGTTGAGATTAAACCTGAATCTCTTATATATATTTATAAAAACAATATAAAAGCAAATGGTAATACCAACAATTAAAAGAAAAATCTCAAGATAGAGCAATTTTCACCTTTCTGAATTTATTATTCAAAAAATCCAATTACCTATTGGATTCAAGAATAGTATAATTTTTTCATATAATATTTCAAGTTAAATATTTAATATTAAACACCATTACCCATGGAATTAATGAAACATCGCGTCAAATCGCCGGCTTGAATACTTAATTTTTAAAAATTTCATCTATGGTGTTCCGGGCCAATTTTATATATTCATCCTTTTTTAACAGGTCATCATACTCCATTGAAAATTCCCGGTCTCTGACTTCGTTCCTGTATGATGTAATCAATATCTCTTTACGGTTTTTGCGTCTGCAGTACCCGGTGATGGAAAACCTGCAGTTTGAAATTACGATTTTTAAATTTTTCAGGCCGCTATTATCGTTGGCAGCTCTTTTTTGAGCTAATTTCACCAGTTCCCGGAAAAACCTCCCCATTTGAGGGGTTACGGTATCATCGGAAAGCATTGATGAATAAACGATCTCAACAACGGAATTAGTTCTACGCAAAACCTCCTTCATATCTTGTATATCGGCACCATAAGGTGTTTTGCCGTCCATAGAAATTAACTTCTCTTTCCCGTCAGGATAGATATATTTCGCTGAATTGTCATAATCTATCAAAATTTTTACCCCATCGGATGCATAAATCTCCCTTTTACCGTTGTTGTATTTCACGATCCTGGTTTTATCACGTAAAAATGCCTCTTCCCTGTCTCCATATCTGAAAATAAATGTTCCATCGGGTTTTTTAAATGTCTCTTTTCCGCCGCTTTTTTCAACTGGGATGGCGTTGATATAATTGAAATTCAATTCATAGGAGAAAAGATCAAAAGGCTGATACAGGATTATGAATAGCATGATGATCTTTTTGTTCATTGCGGAAATTTCCCCGAATTCCTGATTTTATCCAAGCGCCCTGTAGGCAATGTCCTTTCTGAAATGAGCCCCAATAAAAGAAATTTTTCCAATCTCCCCGTATACTAAGGACCTGGCGGATTGTATTGAGTCTCCAGTTCCGGTAACATTCAGTACCCTGCCGCCATTGGTAAATATCCCGGCTCTTTCATTATTAGTGCCGGCATGGAATACAATTATATTATCGGACACATTCTCCAGTCCCTCAATCTTTTTGCCCCTTTCATAGTCTCCCGGATACCCCCCGGAGGCCATGACCACGGTAATGCAGTGACGGTTTGAAAAGGAAAAATCTATTTTATCAAGGCGCCCGTGAATGGAGCCCTGAATGATATCTCCCAGCTTCCCGTTCAGGAGGGGAAGGATAACCTGGGTTTCGGGGTCCCCGAAACGGGCATTGAACTCAAGGACACTGATATCCTCTCCGGAAATCATGATACCGGCATAGATAACACCTTTGAACGGGATGCCCTCCTTTTTCATTCCCCTGACAGCCGGAACCATGATATCATCATATACCCTCTTCAGCCTCTCCCCGGTCATAACAGGCGCCGGTGAGTAGGCGCCCATGCCGCCGGTATTGGGGCCCCTGTCACCGTCAAAGACCCGTTTATGGTCCTGGGCTGAAATTAGCATCTTTACCGTTTCACCGTCGGAAATACCCAGGATCGAGGCCTCCTCCCCTTTTACAAGTTCTTCAACGAAAACAGATGATTTTTCACCCACCATGGCATTGATGAATTCCAGGGCTTCGATCCTGTTTTCAGGAATGCCGACCCCTTTCCCCGCAGCAAGGCCGTCGAGTTTAATAACAATGGGATAGCTCCTGATAGTATCAATATGCTTCAGAAGATCGGCCCTCGAGGAGAAACTCCTGTATCCGCAGGTGGGAATGCGGTATTTTTCCATTATCATCTTGGCAAAAAGCTTGCTCCCTTCGAGCTGTGCCGCGGCCCTGGACGGGCCGAAAACATGTATCTTCTCTTTCTCAAGAAAATCAACAATGCCGTTGGACAGCGGCCCCTCAGGGCCGATGATGACGACGTCAATTTTATTGTCCCTGGAAAATCGGGCTATCCCGTCGAAGTCATCTGCCTGGATATTGGCCCTGTACTTTTCATCAATCCCGCCGTTTCCCGGCGCTGCAAATACTTCTCTGGCACTTGCATCATTCAAAAGCCTCCAGGCAATCGCATGTTCCCTACCTCCTGAGCCGACGACAAGATATTTCATAAGACCTCCTTAATGTTCCCGGCATAGCCGGCTTTTTTCCATAGCATACCCGCAGGTGCAATAGCCGGGAGTTTTTTATTATTTCGCCCAGTTTTCTATTTTCAATCCCTTGATTTTATTAAAATGCTTCTCATTGTTTGTAACTAATATCAAATTCATAGTTAACGCGGTTGACGCAATTAATAAATCCATATCGTCAATAATATTTCCTGTTTTTTGAATATTGGCTTTTATTCCACTGAATGTTTCAATTACTGCTTTATCAACATTAAGAATAGGAAATAATTCTTTTATTCTATATACAACAGCGAGATTACGCTCCCTATTCCTCGATTTTTTTGCTCCAAATAGTAATTCACCATAGGTTATCACTGAAATAGCCTTGGGAATGTTTTCGTTTACTAAAAATAAATTTTGAACATGAGTATTTCCATTAATACTGAAAATTATTATGTCAGTATCAATCAAATATGACATTTTTTGCCTCAAATCTTTTGCTGTTTTTCCTGTTCTTTTTTATATCATTAACAATTTCATATGAAGTTCTATCATCATCCCAAGCCCCTGATAACCCGATAAATTCTTTTGTAGGATTATTATTAAAAATCATAGGATTGGATAAATATTTTTCTAAAATTGAAATGACTTCCTGGCTTAAAGAACGGTTTTCCATTTTTGCCAGTTTTTTAAGAGATACATATAATCTATCATCTAAATCGCGTACCTGTAATATGGCCATAACAATGCCTCCATATGCAAAGTTTATGATAAGTTCATGAAATGTCAATCAATTTTCATGAAAATGCAAATCAGGCCAATTGTACCGGTCTCCACCCTGGTATAATCCTCCCTTAATCCCTGAACCTGTGCAGATTATTTTTATAGAATGTCCATTCCGGAGTGTGCAGGGGCCCTTCAAAATCAGAACGGTACCACGGGCTTATGCCGCTGTCTCCGGGATTTACAAGAATCTGGATATCCTGGGCCGGCATGTAGCTCTGGGCCAGGAGAAAAATTTTATTCTTTGTTCTGCTGTCAATGGCCACATCAGCAACAAGTACCGCATGGCCGTAGGGATTCCCTGTCTGGATAAATATATCACCTGCCTTTAAACCGCTCATATCGGCTTTGACCAGTTCTCTCCTGAGCGACCGGGTATTCGCATAGGCAAATATGTGGTCCATGTATTTTCTGAAACTTCTGTAGGAATGCCCGCGGTCGGCCCAGTCCTTGTAATACCTGGGTTTTCCGTCTTTCAGAAGATTAAAATGTATACGGTCATAGTCCCCCCGGGCGTAAAGATATTCCCCGCGGAGAAGCATGACTGCATCTGCACACTGGAGCAGGTCTTCGCGCCCTATATCCATATCAACAACCGCAGCATATATTCCGCTGTTTTTTTTTACATAACCGTTAAAATAATGAACCATGGAACCATGGCTTTTCAGGGGCAGGTTTCTGAGGAAATAACCGAAAGATCCCATGTCCAGTGGAACACGGGCATAGTGGACGGGGACCCGGAATCTTCCGGATATTGCTGCCCCTGCAGGATTTACAAGAACCCTGTTATAATAATCCCCTGATTGATCTTCCCCATTAGCAGAAATATCTTCTGGTATTACTCCTGATAAAACCATGAGAGCTAAAAAGAAACTGAATGTTTTCAAAAATATCTGCCTGCTTTATTTTTATATTCCAGGTATGCCGGACCGAACCTCTCCTCTAAAAACTTCTCTTCTCCCAGAATAATAAAATGGTATATGATAATACTGTATACGCCCATGAGCGCTGTTATTATTTCACCATTGAATATCATTGAGGAGATTGTAAAGAGATTGAAGCCAAGGTACATGGGATTGCGGCTTAACCGGTAAATCCCTCCGGTTTTAAGAACTGTCTCCTCATCAGGAATTCCCAGCCTTGTGGAACCCCCGAGATTGAAGAGACTTACCATGACGATGAGTAATCCGGATATCGCCAATGAACAGGAATATATTGTAATAAAACGGCTGGGATGCAGGCTGATATCGAAACTATCGGGTAGATGTATAATCAGCATTATCCAGGTAAAATAACCTGCTATTTTTCCTGAATAAAAAAGGAGAGGATTGATTGTAGTTCTGCCTAATAAATTCATATTGCCGCCACGCGGTTTATTTCAATAAAATTCTGTCTGGGCACTGAAGTATAATGCCCGGCAGATGCGAATGAATCAAAATCTCACTTCATCACATTCAACAATTCAAAGAAACATCTTTTTTGTAAATACTATTTTGCAGAATTTTTTCATTTTATGTCACATCTAAAAAATCATAGTTCCCATAGGAACAGGAACCAATGGATTTAAATAATCCAGGTATATTTTTTACATATTATCATGTTTTTTTATTTTTCTCATCTTGCCGGTAGCTTTTCCCCCGCAGATAAATTATATTTGTAATTCAGGCATTAAACTGGCCTGTCCGAAGGGATATGATTCATGACAATTGACCTGGCAGAATATACGTTATATTCAGCCAGCATTTGAATGTTTCAGATTTAGATACATGAGTTATGCATCTTAAATCGAATATCAAAAGTAATAGCCGGGGGTAATTTTTATGAACGTAACAGTAAATTTCTGGGCAGTGTTAATCAGCGCCGTTGCCAGCATGGTGATAGGCAGTATCTGGTATGGCCCTCTTTTCGGCAAAGCATTTATGAGTGCAATGGGTATGGACACATGGAGCCCTGAACAGCAGGCTAAAATGAAAAAGGCCATGGCAGTTACCTATCTTCTGCAATTCATTGCCAGCCTGGTCATGTTTTATGTGTTTGCCTGGATTATGGGGGGATTAAACCAGATGTCGGTGATGGGCGGGCTCCTGTCTGCCCTGTGGGTCTGGGTTGGTTTTGTTGTCCCCATAAAGCTCGGGGAAGCACTGTGGGGCGGCAATATGACTTTATTCCGGTTAGGCATCGGCAATATGCTGGTTACCATGCTGGCGGCAGGGGCAATTATCGGCGCATGGCATTAATAATTTTTTATTGCTCTATATTTTTTTATTAACTTGATAATAAAATCAATATTTATTAAACTACTGAATATTTCGGAATAAGGAGATTTTATGATGTCAGAAGTTTTAAGAAAATATTCTATAGTGAGCCTGGTAGTATTTTCTCTATTTTTTGCCGGATGCCCGGCCAGAAAGGCTGACCCGAATTTCGGAATCTTGACCTTTATCATGGGCGACGTGAAGATAAACAATGCCGTAGTAGAGACGGGTGTTAAAGTACAGAAGAATGACACCCTGTCCACCAGTGAAAATTCACTTGCCGTACTCCAGTTTTCAGAATCGGCTGTAATAACCATCAAAGGGGGGGCAACCCTGATGCTTGATGACATAGCCATCAGGGAGAATGAGAGTGATATACTGCGTCTCACCCAGAACTCCGGGTCGACCTATAACAAAATTGTGAAAAAGGGGACCGATTATCAGATAAAGACTCCCACAGCCGTTGCCGGCATACGAGGGACATCTTTTGAGTTTACCATCAGCGGCAAGGTGAATACCCTTCTACTCCTCACCGGAAAGGTTACGATTACACCGCTGAAAAAAGGGGAAATGGATAGAGAAAAGAGCGTCCTTATCGATGATGGAAAAAAAATTCAGATATCCGAGGGGCCCGTTGAAAAACCTGTAAATATTACTGAAGATGAATCTGACGAACTCAAAAAATTTGAAAAAGTCAATATGGTTGAGGGGCTTGATAAAATATTACTTGAAGGTGAAAAAAATATGGCCGCCGCAAGGGAAAAAATGTCCCTCCTTGCTGTACCGCCTGACGTGAAGGCAGATATTTTAAAGAAAAAAGAGAAGAAAAAAGAAGAAAAAAAATGGGTTGAGGAAAAGCCGAGGATGTCAATTAGTGATCTGCAGAAAAAACATGGCTCATTAACGGTCGTCAAAACAAAGGACGGCAGGGAATACATCGGTTCCTTTAGCCAGAATGATAAAATCATAGAGATTATCACGGTGACCGGTGTTGTTAAAGTCATCAGTGATAATATAAAGAGCATCACAAAATACAAGCAGTAGGGCTGTTACCCTCACTCTTTACCGTATTTTTTGATCAAATAATTAATAATTATTTTTGCCTCTGTCTCTGTAAAGGGGCCATCGTTGACATTTTTCATCCTCATTACAATGGTCAGCCATTCGGCAGCCGTTCTTTTCTTTGACTTAGGCCAGTTCAAGCTATGGCATTGACTGCATGTAGTCTCAAAAAGCGCTTCATCATCCCCTTTTTTTTCTTCAATAGTAAATACGGATATTCCTGTCATTACGAATGCTATGACAATAATACATGTGATTGTTTTCATTCTATTCATCCTCCGAATTAATTTAATTACAACAGTTCATTAAAATTCTGTATTAAAGCTCCGAAAATTGGCAGAATTACTTTCTGTTTTTATCATTTCCCAGAAACGGTTTTCTGATTTATTCATTGAGCTTTCTATGTAGATTAATTTACTGCTCCTTAAATCCTTTTAGTATCACCAACCTGAATAATAGATTTACATCCTGGACAAATAACCTTCATATCAAGGACTATACTGCATCTCTGGTATTCCCATTTATAACTGCATTTGCATATGCCTGAATATTTTTCATATACAATGGGTATTTGAAAATTAAGCGTAAGCTGTTCATCCATGTTCCGATTTCTACAATTCCATTTTTTAAAGGTCTCTTATTTAATGTTATATTAATAATAAAATAATTTAAATTTGAATCAGAATGTCAATAATTAAAAATCAATATTTATAAAGTTAATGTGACGTGCCCACATTTTCTATATCAATTGATTAATGCATAACTCAATTTATCGGGTAGAATTTTTTCCTATGAAAAAATTCCTTTTTTAATAGGATTCTTTTAAAGGTCAAAAAAAAGATAAAAAAAGAAGAGTGCTTGACTAATTTTTTTTATAGATATACTTTATTATTTATTCAAGTTTGGTTACAGATGATTTTCTCAATTAGCTCTATGGAGGCGCGATGTTTCAATTCCTTCAACAGTACAACCCTGTGATGCAGGCGCTTTTTGCTACCCTCTTCACATGGGGCGTGACCGCTGCGGGTGCGGCACTGGTCTTTTTTATTAAATCGGTGAACCAGAGACTTATGGATTCGATGCTGGGTTTCGCTGCCGGGGTAATGATTGCGGCAAGCTTTTGGTCCCTTCTTGCTCCAGGTATAGAGATGGCAGGACAAATGGGAGGTATACCCTGGCTCACTGCAGTTATTGGATTTATGGGCGGCGGAATTTTCATGAGATTAACTGACAAATTTTTACCACACCTTCACCCGGGTTTGAGTGTTGAAAAAAGCGAGGGTGTAAAAACCACCTGGCAGCGAAGTACCCTTTTGGTACTGGCAATCACACTGCACAATATACCTGAAGGGCTGGCAGTAGGCGTTGCATTCGGCGCAGTGGCTGCAAATCTTCCATCTGCCAGCATGGGAGGCGCTATTGCTCTTGCAATTGGCATTGGAATTCAAAATTTTCCTGAAGGTGCCGCAGTATCTCTGCCGTTACGGAGAGAGGGAATGGGAAGGATGAAAAGCTTCCTTTTTGGTCAGGCATCTGGTTTGGTAGAGCCCATTGCCGGTGTGATTGGTGCTGTATTTGTTTTGCATATGCAGAGCATTTTACCCTATGCGCTATGCTTCGCTGCAGGGGCAATGATTTTTGTGGTTGTTGAAGAGCTGATCCCGGAATCTCAGCGCATTCCGGAAAATATTGATATTGTAACCATGACAACAATGGCGGGTTTTTCGGTGATGATGATCCTCGATGTTGCATTGGGTTAAAATTTTCTTTTAAAAAAATTTCCATTTTTTTTATACATTTCGTGGTCAATCATTTTTTTATATCCAGGAATTTCCGTTAGTACATGGGTTATGATTCGGTTCTGCGTACATTTTCAAAAAGCCCGATGCCGGATGGACCGGCATCGGAAAGGAAAAGTCGCGGATCACCCAGTGCGGTGCTTGATGGCAGCTCCAGAACTGGTGATTGAGTTTACAAATTCCCTGAAAAAATTATTGACAATTCTTAAAAGGTACATATTATATTATTCATGGCACGCGAAATTTTAGGCAGAGTGCGTAAAATTTAATAGGAGGGACAAATGAAAAAAATTCTCGTAGTTCTCGCTTTCTTTATCTTTTCAATAGGTATTATCACATTAAACATGCAGAATACCAGCGCTGATTCAGGTTTCTGCTACCTGTGCGGCAGCGGCAGTTCATGCCAGCAATGTGCATCCGGTTCAGGGAAAGACACACAGGCTGACAGAAAAGCATGCGAACAGAAGGGTTGCAAAATTTCAGGGACTTCATCCTGCTCAACCGCGGCAAATGTAAAAAAATGCTGATTGTCTTCTTTCACGTATGAAAACAAAAAAGGTTTGCGGCTAAAATTCCAAAAAAAAACGCCGGGATATTCATCCCGGCGTTTCTGTTACTCAATATGCTTTTGAGGCTATGCTTACTTGAGAAGCTGCAAAATAGACTGCGGCTTGGTATTTGCCTGCGCCAGCATCGATGTGGCAGCCTGCGTCAGAATCTGGTACCGCACGAATGATGACATCTGCTCTGCCATGTCGGTGATAATTTTCAACCGGGAAATTCAAGTCTATGATTTTTTCTTATTTCTTCACGCCAGATATTTTCAACCTGAGCTTTTTCAGCGAATTCAGGCCATCGTAACACCGCTGTGCGAACTTCTTCGACAATGCGATCAGCCCGGCCGCGCTTCATCAATGAGCCCTTCGCACAGACGCGAAAATCCTCCATTATGAATCGATCCCGTTTACCGTTAAGAGTCATCTGGTGTTCCGATGTCCAGGAACCCGAGGGATTAAAGCTGTAGATCACGTCAAATGCCGGCGCAAGCGACCACTGTCCCTGTTTGTCCATTAGAAAAGCTATATTTTTGACATGATCATCCTGATTGCGGGCGATGATATTGAAAACCATTCTGCGAAATTGCTCCTCCAGTGTCTCCATAGACAATTTAAGCTGTCGAATCGTCAGAAGCGCCTGTTCGTACGCGTATACGCCGGGCTGATTAAAATCGAAATGCGCCAGTGCACAGAGCGACTGCATGTGCAATTTATTGCCACCTGTAAGACGATCAAAACGCCGGGTCATAAAATGACGGCGATTGTTTTCCTCCAGCAAACGACATTCATTCATCGTAATGCCTGCTTCCCTGGCCATGAGATAATATGCGTACTCAATTGACCCATAACCCCTGGGATCTTCAAGCTCTTTATCCTTATTACCCGAAACCCCATCAAACTTCAAGAGCCAGTAATCAAATCCTGTGCCTGCATTAATCTGTCCGGAACGCACTTCATTCGTGTTGCTATTCCATGCAATCACCGCTTTGGCCCGCGCACCGCCGGCAGACGTCCCGATACACAGAATGTCCCTTAATGCTTTTTCTCGATCTTTACCTGAAAAGTTACTTTTTACACTCTTACGTTGAGAGAGCACATCAGAGGCAAGTTCTACAAGAGCATCTATCTCTATTTTGGTCGCTTTTCTCGGCTTCGGCCCGTACGCTGGCAAAAATTCAAGAGCTCCCATGCCTCGCTTGCCTGTATAACAAAGCCGCTCAACCGCGTTAAAACTCTCCGGTGTCCGCCCCTTTATCGCAAGCCATGCATTAATCAAGTCATTACCGAACTTGTCAGGCAATGAATCAGCCAGCAAACCAGGAAGGCCATGAAATGTATTACGGCTGAGTTCTGGAAAAATATAAACACGTTCACTCAGCGGCATAACAATTGGCGAAAGTTCAATTCCGCTTCGGACAAATTCCGGATCAAATTGAAAGGCTGCGCAATCCCGTCCATCATCCCATAATACCGCGCCAATCACCCGACCCCAGAGCTGAACCCTGGCCATCATGACTCATCACCCCACTTCCATTTTTCCGAATCGGTAAACGTAGAAATACGGCCAGAGGCCCGCTGCCGTTTCTTGCCATGCTGCCTGAGTCGGGCGATGGGGCTCGTTACCGGTTCCGGGATCAGGAGTTCAATTTTTTCTACCAACCCCAGAACACGGCATATCCTCAAAAAACCCGACAATTGTGTGGCGGCAGACCCGGTTTCCAGACGTTGAACCGTCCGGACACCAACACCAGCCTCAATAGCCAGTTGGAGTTGTGTTAAATTTTTTTCCAACCGTAAGCGGGCAAGACGCCCACCCAGTTCAGCAAGAATCAATTCATCTGCCATATTAATTTCAATCTTCATAATACGCCATAAATGGTGCATTATTAAGATTTGTCAAATCAAAATGTCTCTTATGGCGTATTAAATGAAACAACAATATAACGCCATATATGACGTTTAATTTAATTTTATTACAATAAAACGTCACATATGGCGTATTTGCTATGTTAAATTATTTTATAATTCAATACTATAAAAGTGTTAAAGGAACAAACCACAGGAAAAAAATTTATTATTTCGATCCTTCCATATTTTTCGTGGTTACCATTCCAAAAAAAAACGCCGGGATATTCATCCCGGCGTTTCTGTTACTCAATATACTTTTAAAGCTATACTTACTTGAGAAGCTGCAAAATGGACTGCGGCTTAGTATTCGCCTGTGCAAGCATCGATGTGGCAGCCTGTGTCAGAATCTGGTACCGGACAAAGGATGACATCTGTTCTGCCATGTCGGTGTCCCTGATCCTGCTTTCAGAAGCCTGGATGTATATATAGTGGAAACTGCACGTATAAATAATAAAAACAGATCCCGGAAATCGTCCTATTCAAGAGACATATAGAATTTTATAAACACCAAATGTATATCAAATGAAAAGATTTATTCACTCTGCCTTAAAAGAACATGGAGCCATCATGGCAGCTCATGTACTTAACTAAATCAAGCCGTGGAAATGAGTGTCTTTGTAGTGAGGGCCTTCGTTAAAATTAGGGAGGCTCTCACCACCCATAAGGATCTTGCCAAAAAACTTAAAGAACTGGAGCAGAAAGTCGGGAATCACGGTGAAGCAATAAAAGCGATCATCCTTACCATCCAGGAACTTATAGATGGTAAAAAGAAATTAAAAACAAGGAAGATCGGTTTTGAAAGAGAAGGTAAGAAATAACTGAATTGTTTAAATTATGCTTGAAATTACAGGGTTTTATTCTTTAACATAACACCATCTGATTTATTTCAGCCATGTCAAATAAGAGTAATGTCCTAAGAAGAGGTAAAAGAAAAGGTAATGATTGTATATCTTGACGAAAACTGTTTTCAACGCGGATTTGATGATCAGAACCATCTCCGAATAAAAATGGAAGCATTAGCATGCCAGGATATATTTCAACGAGCGGAGGCAGGGGAGCTTGATCTCGTCTGGTCTTTCATGCTCCATGATGAAACCCTCCAATGTCCTTTTCCTGAGCGCAAGGTGGCAATTTTACGATTGTCCACAATTTGCAGAGTAAAGGTCGGTCCCAATGAGAATATTTATAATCATTCTGTCAGAATTCAGAAAGAATACAGTCTGTCGGTAAAAGATGCTATCCATCTTGCATGTGCGTCATATATTAAAGCGGAATTGTTTCTTACCTGTGATGATCAGATCATAAAAAAAATAAAAAGACTTGAAAATATTGAAATATTGAATCCAATTGATTATATTAGAAAAGAGGTGTAATGATGCAACGTTTAAGCGATACCGAGCTAAAGGTAACCGGAATCGAAGCCCTGAATAAGGCCCTCGGCGCAGCCGACGCCTACCGGTTCATGACGCTCCTCCATAACGAAAAAACGGATTATGTTCAAATTTCCCATCGTCTCTATGAGGACCAATCCATAGATGACATATTCGCCCGCGCGAAAACGCAGTGGGAGGGCTGAGACTATAAATGTACAGGAATTAAATATCCAGGAATTTCCGTTAGTAATTGGGTAAAACTGATCCCAGAAAACGTTAAAATCCAGAAAGTATTGTCGAGTAGACATGTCGCTACCCCCATATATTTAATATGTAAGGTAGCGCATGCCCCTCACAGAACCGTACTTGAGGTTTTCCCTCATACG
>VFJS01000113.1 GCA_009885955.1 Spirochaetia bacterium
CCCAGCTCCTTGAATTCGGCTGGCTTGATAACCATACGAATATCCTTTTCTTCGGGCCTCCAGGCCTTGGCAAGACGCACCTGGCCATCAGTATCGGCATCCAGGCCGTAAGGAAAGGTTATATCGTCAGCTTTGAAAGAATGACGTCGCTTGTCAGGCTTCTTAAAAGCGCTGAAATTCAGAGAATGGCGGCATTCAGGCTGAATAGAATTTACAAATCCGACCTTGTGATTATAGATGAAATAGGTTATTCGCCGATAGAGAAAAAGGAGGCTAACTTATTTTTTAACCTTATCAGCGAACTGTATGAAAAAAAGGCGGTTATTATTACATCAAACAAGAGCTTCAATGAATGGGCAGAGATGATGGGAGACGAAATCATGACGACTGCCCTGCTGGACAGATTGGTTCATCACTCAAAGATTTTTAATCTTTCTGGGGTGTCATATAGGATTCAAAATATTAAAAAAGAGGAGGTAAAGTAACCATCAATTCAATGTGCCCCGTGGGGGAAAACCGCTTGTAATGGGTGGGGGAAATCTGTTTGGAATCACGGGGGGAATTCTATTTGTAGTAGGAGGGGGAAAAGTCCTTGAAATTTTCATGTGATATATCCTTTCGATCGCAGCATCTCGTCAAAAGCCTCAAATAATTTCTCGATTACCCCTTTGCTTGTCAATTTATCCCGGAAATATCTGATGGTGTTGCAGTCCGGTACATCATCGGCTATCGTCAAATCCAGAAATCTCATAAAACTCAATCTGTCGTTAACCTGATATTCAAGTTGTTCATCCGAAATATTATAAAGTCTCTGCATAATGAGCATCTTGAATTTCAATATGCTGTCATAGGGTGGCCTTCCGCCAGGACCTTTTGCTTCTTCGTTAATTGAATTCTCTATTGTCGGGCGTAAAGCTTCCCAATCTATTATGCTTTTCATCTTTATCAACGGATCGCCCTGCTTTTCAAGCTTATCTTGCCTGAACGACTCGTCGAATAATCCTCGGGGGTTTTCTGCGGTTTGTTTTTTTCTTTTTCATGCCTTATTCATTCATCAACTCATTTTTTTGGCAAGTACTATCCGAGTTTTTGTGACCGCCCATATTTAAGGGAACCACATGTTTTAATTCTTCGAGGTTCTCATAGGATATTTTCGGTCATTTAATTGATTTTGTTAAGAAAAATTAAATCATCATCATATTTTTATAAATGAACAGATAGAGATCACTGAAATTTATAATGTTACTTTATTCCTTCCGGTTTTTTTTGAGGTGTATAGATTATTATCAGCGGACCTGATCATGTCTTCCAGGCTTTCCATTGCTTCGGTGCAGAGGCCGATACTTACGGTGACATTGAAATCGCTGTCAGAAATTTTGTATTTCATATTCTCAATTTTTTTCCGGAAATTGTCAAAAATCCGGAAAGCGTCCTCATTTTTCATGTTATTGGCAAATACACTGAATTCCTCGCCGCCGTATCGCGCGATGACGTCGGACTCCCTGAAGGATTTTTTAAGCACCGCTGCTATGGACTTCAGCACTGTGTCTCCGGCCATGTGGCCATAGGTGTCATTGACTATCTTGAAATGATCGATATCGATCATCGCCACGGTAAAGGGAGCTCCCTGGCGCAGGTTGTTTTTAAACATTTTCGGGGCCAGTTCGAAAAAATACCTGCGGTTATAGATCTTAGTCAGGTGATCAGTAATTGACATGTCATAGAGGGAATTGAACTGTTCAAGGATGGTGATGTTCAGAGTTATTCTGCAGTAAAGCTGTTCGCTCAAAAATGGTTTGGTAAGGAAGTCATTGGCCCCTTCTTTCAGAAACTTTATTGAAAGATTGGGGTTCTCCTCCCCTGAAATGCCTATAATCGCCAGCTTGTTCATGGGATAGGAAGCCCTTATCTGCCTCATGAGGGCAAGCCCGTTTGTGTCAGGGAGGTTATAGTCGAGAAGTACAACTTTTATGCCGCTATCGGAATTCAAAATGTTCAGGGCATCTTTACCGTTCCGGGCATCAAGTACAATGTACTGGTGGATCTCCAGCAGATTGCGTATATGACTCTGCGTAGTCAGGGAGTCGTCAATCACAAGTATCTTCGTATTTCTGTTCTTGAACATGCGGTCGACTGCTGCTATTAAATAATCAGTACTGTGCGGGCCTTCCTTTATCACATAATCGAATACTTTTTTTGACTGGATCAGTTCCAGAGTATTCTCGGAGAGGCTGGCCGTCATGACAATGGCGGGTATGTTGTATTCATTTACAAGGTCAATGGTCTCGCCCTTATCAGAGTCCGGCAGGTAGAAGTCAATGAGCGCAATCGATATTTCCCCGCTTTGTTCTTTCAATATTTTTTGAGCGCTTTTATAATCCATAGCGTGAAGGGGCCTGACTTTTAATTTTGCAGTCAGAATCGTGGTGAGAACATGGGCATAGGAGATATTATCTTCAATTATTAATATTGTTTTCATATATAAATTCTGTAATTCGTTACAATGTATTAAACTGCCATGGATTAATACTTACATGCTTTATTGAAG
Source organism: Spirochaetia bacterium (assembly GCA_009885955.1). Lineage (GTDB taxonomy): Bacteria > Spirochaetota > UBA4802 > UBA4802 > UBA5550 > VFJS01. Next base: position 2,549 of record VFJS01000113.1, read on the forward strand.
AAGTAAATTCTGCATAGTTTAAGAACAATAATATTCATCAATATAATATGTCAAGGGTATATCATGTTTTTTCATTGTACATGATATTGATTTTTGAATAATTGTTTTTTGATAAATTTTACCATCTCAGGTATTGATTTTGAATAAAAAAAATTATTATTCTGTGGTTTATTTTAATGGATAATGAGCCGGAAATTTTTCATGAAATGTGAGTATTATTTTTTGACAATGGCCTCATAATCCTGTATATTCACCTAATGATTATCAAGAACATTAATAATAGGTAAAGGAGAAATAATATGAATAAACATTTAATAACACTGTTGTTTGCCGCAGTAATGGCCGTTTCGGCGGGAATCGCCTATGCAAGCGTTGAATTGTCCAACGAGGACTCGAGGGAATACAGGATTCTCATTGCCGACAGCGACAGCTGTTTTTCAGGAACCCGGACATACATAGGCGGGAGTACCACTACTTCAGTCAATGCCGGCTGGCTCTGCATTAATGAAGAGAAACCCGGCTATAAAATGGATGATGGAAAGAGCTACAGGATAAAAAACGGAAGGCTGGAAGCCAAATAGTTCCAGGCATAAAATCCGGGGGAGAGATATGATTGTCGGTTTGACCTATGATCTAAAGGATGATTATCTGAAAGAGGGATTTTCCGATGAAGAAGTCGCCGAGTTCGATAAGATCGATACCATACTGGGCCTTGAAAAGGCATTGCATGAAAACGGCTACGATACTGACAGGATCGGCAACATAAAAAACCTGGTGCCGAGGATTGCCCGCGGCGACAGGTGGGGCATGGTATTCAACATCGCCGAGGGGATGTACGGCATGGGCCGCGAGGCCCAGGTGCCGGCGCTCCTCGAGGCATATCAGATCCCCTATACCTTTTCCGATTCCATGGTACTTGCCGTATGCCTCCACAAGGGATATACCAAGAAGCTTATACGGGATCACCATATTGCCACCCCGGATTTTTTTATCGTTAACAGCCCCGGAGACATTGATAATGTGAAGCTCACGTATCCCCTCTTCGCAAAGCCCGCGGCCGAGGGGACGGGAAAGGGGATCAACCGTTTTTCCATGATCAATACCCCTGCAGAACTGAAGGATCAGTGCCTTCAGATTTTAAAAAAATTCAGCCAGCCGGTACTCGTGGAGGAGTTCCTGCCGGGCCGTGAATTCACCGCCGGTATCCTGGGGACCGGGGATGATGCAGAGGTTGTGGGTGTCATGGAAGTCCTCTTCAATGAAAAGGCCAAAGACCTTTCATATTCATTTGAGACAAAAAAGAACTACGAAGACCTGGTGAAATATGTCCTTGCAAAGGGTGAGATTGCGGAAAAGTGTGTGAAGCTTTCCCTGGATGCCTGGAAGGTGCTGGGGTGCAGGGACGCCGGAAGGGTGGACATCCGCTGCGACAGCAAGGGGGAGCCCGGTTTTATAGAGGTAAATCCCCTGGCCGGGCTTAACTACATTGACTCCGACCTCCCCATTTTAAGCGGCCTGGCCGGGATGGACTACGCGACACTCATCGGCAGGATAATGAAAAACGCCCTGAAGAGATACGGGCTTGGTCAGAGTTGATTTAAAATAAAATAAATATTGACATGGGAGAAGAAATTAGATAGGTTTTAATAAATTATATACTGAATTACATTATATAGATATATCCAGTTTTTTATAATTTTTTCATGAATTGAAGGGGATTTCATTTTATGAAATTTGCTGAATTCACATTTTTTCTTCTTATTTATATCCTGCCATTTACATCACTTCAGGCTGAAACCATGAGAATAGCAGTAATGGACCTGAAGGCGAACAATGTACCGAATTCAGAGGCACAGGCAGTCACCGACCTCATCAGGGCCGACCTGGTTGACACAGGAATGTTCACCGTTGTTGAAAGGGGCCAGATGAATGAGGTCCTGAAAGAACAGGCTCTCCAGCAGACAGGGTGTACCGACAACGCGTGCGCCGTAGAAGTCGGTAAGCTTTTATCGGCCAATAAAATTCTCCTGGGCGAGATAAGTAAAATTGGCAGCACCGTCATTCTCACCGTGCGGATAGTCGATGTGGAAAAGGGTGTTGCGGAGTTTTCGTCAACGGAAAAGGTCAAATCCATGGATGTCCTGGACACTGCGGTGAGCAGCCTGGTGAAAAGGCTTATTGACACCATAGGAGGGAAGAGGATTTCGGAATTTGCCGGAGTGGTTGAGGTGCCGGACAGGGTATCGGCCACGGAAGGTGTGTATAAAAATAAAATTGTTGTTTCATGGAACATGGTAAAAAATGCCGACAAATATTATGTATTCAGGTCAACATCCAGAGCGGGAAAGTATGAGCTTGTAAACACGACCAGCGGCGGATCCTTTACCGATAAGGATGTCACCGAAGGCGAGGCGTATTATTACAAGGTCCGGGCAGGCCTCTTCTCCAAATTCGGCGAATACAGTACCGTGGTTTCCGGGATGTGCGGAAAGGCGTCCAGTGATTTCTATATCGGCTGGATTCTCCCCGGCTGGGGGCAGTATTATTACGGGAATACCACGAAGGGCCTGGTCTTCGGAACAGCCTATAGCGCATCAACCATGCTTTTAGCCCTTTCAATTTTATCCTATTACAGCGCAAAAGATATTTATGAAAGCACCCCTTCCCGTTCGTCAAAAAAAATATTTGATTCAAATTATGATAATTACAGGCGTTCCGCAAATAACCTGATCTATTTCGGTTCTGCCTGGATTGTCCTGTATGCCGTAAACTGGGTTGACCTTCTCTGGTTTAACAAGCCCCTGTTCAAGGAAGATTCCGCCAGAATTGACGGGGAAAGTTATATCGACATCAATATCTATCCCAATCCCTTAAACGGGAAAAGTGAAACAGTCATGGCTTTATCGGTATATCTATGTTTTTAATGACAGGGTACAGTTCATGAAAATAATAAAAAATTTCATGCCATTGGCGGTTCTGTTTTTCATCACCTGCAATAATTATGTCTATGAGCCTCCGAGAGACAATAAAAATGATCCCTGGGGGGACAGCTATGATCCGGGAAGATCCCTGACCATCTGGATAAGCCCTTCCAATAATTCAGCAAACAGGGATCCCGATACCAATGTAACCCTTCAATTCAGTGAACCTGCCAATGCTTCAGGCTGGACAGTCACTGCTGACGGCACTGATTATACTACCGGTACCTGGGACCTTTACGGTTACAGGCTGACAATAGATCCGGCAGCCGATTTCGCCTGGAGCAGGATAATTAATATAAGGGCAGCGGGATTCATGTCAGGGTATGATATGGTGACTGAATTTCCGGAATATACCGCCAGCTTCCGGATACACATTGCATTCCCAGTTGCTGATACGGGGCAGGCGGCCTGCCTTGATGAGAACGGTCTGACCATTGCCTGCGCGGGAACCGGCCTTGACGGGCAATATACGAATATACCTGCTGCGCGCAGTTACTCAGGCCCTACGCCCCATGGCACATATACATCCGATTATATAACAAAAGACAATAGTACGGGATTGATCTGGAAAACCTGCTCAGAAGGCCTTACGGGCGCGGCCTGTTCCGGCACTTTTAGAATAGAAACATGGAACATTGCCTATACCGGCTGCCAGCCGCTCAACACCCAGAACAGCGGAGCCGGGTACTGGGGCCGTACGGACTGGAGGCTGCCGTCAGTTGAAGATCTGAACACCCTGCCGGATTACGGAATGGGAGCTCTAACAATAGATTCAGCATATTTCCCCAATACCCAGGCCGCCAGTTACTGGACTTCCACCCAGAAGGCTGACAGCACCAATTACGCGTGGTATGTGAATTTCAAACTTGGATATGCAAACACAGACCTTAAAACGAATACAAATAATATCCGTTGCGTTGCAGGGCCGTGATGAGGGGTGATATATGTCTGTGATTACAATGATCTGAATGATCCGGGGGTAATTTTACAATGCATGGGCTGACGATAGAAAAATGAAAATTCCAATTCAATTCTTTAAAGGGTAGCACATATGAAAAAACCCTCTTCAATTGTTTTGATCATGTTACTTGCATCAGTGACGGTATTTTCCATTGCCCGTTTCACGGACAATGGCGATGGAACCATCAGGGACAACGGTACAGGCCTCGTCTGGCAGAAGTGCAGTATAGGGCATACGGTCCCTGACTGTACCGGGAGTCCGGCAGCGTATACCTGGATCCTTGCACCTGCCAATTGCACAGGCCTCTCCCTGGCCGGAAGAAGCGACTGGCGGCTTCCCAATATTAATGAGCTGAAGAGCATCATTGATTATACGAAATCCGATCCCGCCGTCAATACCTCGTTTTTCCCAGGGACGCAATCGTCACGGTACTGGTCATCGACATCAGGCATTATCGTTGATGGGACAACAGATTACAAGACTTATGCAATGAATGTTGATTTTTCGGGAGGCTATGTGCTGATCAATCCAAAGAGCAACAGCTTTTATGTGCGCTGCGTTGCCGGCCCGTAGGGATTGCTTAAATATATAGGGAATTCCAACAATAAATGAGAAAATCAGATCCCGAAAATCGTTAAAACCAGAATGTATTTTCAATTCACGAGACAGAAAGAATCTTCTATGAATCAATTTTCATGGCAAATGAAAAGTTTTATGGCGCCTGCCTTAAAATTTCGCGCGCCCTAAAAATGAAAATACTTATCTCATCTGTATACATTTACAGTAATACACATTTAATATCCCGGGCATGTAAAAATCATAAATATCCCCGGAGACTCCGTATTTCGGCCTGAATGACAGGGCGATGTCCCATCCTTCGATTTTGTCCGGCTGTTAAATCTGCAGGGGGTATTGGTAAATCCCGGTAAAGTCCGTTGAGTATAATCTATATATTAACTCGTTACCAAATATCAGCGATTGATGAGTTTTGATCTGAGTTATCGGGAAACTCAGATTCAGGGGCACTTCGGTTGCCAAACAATATCCAAATTTCCTCTGCAAAATTCTACAAAAATATCTTGACATTTATACCTCGCGGGGTATAAATAGTAAATATACCCTGAGGGGTATAAATAGTAAATATACCTTCCAGGGTATAGGGTATAGGGTATAGGGTATAGGGAAAAGGGATTGAATGAATCAATACTATATAACATCGGCGAAAATCCTCGGGCAGACACTTAGGGCGGCCCGTCAGGAAAAAGGACTCACCCAGGGAGATCTTGCCAACCTCGCCGGGCTCCAGCAGAAAACCGTATCGAACGCTGAAAACGGCTCCCAAGGCGTTAAGATCGGCACTATCTTTCAGATTCTTTCGGCCCTGGAAATGGATATTCTCTTAGCTCCACGGGGCAGATCAGTCAAAGACAGCGGTGAATGGTAATGGGCCGGAAGCGCACATCCGTGTTTTTGAATCTCTTCATGAACGGTGAGAAAGTGGGGACCCTCACCCGAATGAGTTCCGGAGTCCTTGAGCTCGTCTACGCCGATGAGTGGATGGCATCTGAAAGGGGCAGGTCCCTCTCCCTGTCGATGCCGGTCATCCAGAAACGTCACAGGGGTGAGGTCGTGGCGAACTACTTCGACAATCTCCTGCCAGACAGTTTATCAATCAGAAACAGGATACAGGCGCGTTTCGGCATCCCGGGGAGCGACAGCTTCGATCTATTATCGTACATCGGACGCGATTGTGTCGGCGCCCTTCAGCTTCTTCCCGAGGGGTCGGCGGCCCCCGATGTACGCCATATCCATGCTCAAAGGCTAAGCGGAAAGGAGATAGCAGGAATCCTCAGGAATTACCAGACTCTTCCACTGGGCATGGACAGGGACGGCGATTTCCGTATATCCCTGGCCGGCGCCCAGGAGAAGACAGCCCTGCTGTACATGAAGGGGAAATGGCTGAGGCCGGAGGGCGCCACGCCCACGAGCCATATACTGAAACTCCCCATCGGAAGAATAGATCATGCCTCCATCGATCTCTCGGAGAGTGTCGAGAACGAGTGGCTCTGCCACCTTCTTTTAAAAGAGTTCGGGGTGGAAACGGCCCGCATGGAGATCCATACCTTTGACGGCCAGAAGGTCCTTGCGGTGGAGAGGTTCGACCGCAGATGGGCCGATGACGGTACCTGGCTCATGCGTCTCCCCCAGGAGGATTTCTGCCAGGCCATGGGCCTGCCTCCGGCACTGAAGTATGAAAGTGACGGGGGCCCGGGGATAGGGAATATCATGGAGATTCTCCTCGGCTCGTCCCGGATGAGGGAGGATCGCAGGGCTTTCATGAGAGTGGTTTTCGTTTTCTGGCTTCTTGGCGCCATAGATGGCCATGCAAAGAATTTCAGCATATCCCTGAATCCGAAAGGGGCATACCGTCTTACACCGGTATATGATGTCCTGTCCGCATATCCACTCCTTGCCCAAAAGCAGCTTCAGTCACGAAAGGTGAAAATGGCCATGGCAGTGACCGGGCAATCAAAGCATTATGAGTGGAGCAAGATAGGAATCCGGCACTGGATGAACACAGCCAGGCTCTGTAAGCTTCCAATAAAAGAGATGGATGAGATTATAGAAAATACCATTTCAATGATAGATCAGGTCATAGACACTGTAGCAGGAAAACTTCCCCGGCATTTCCCGGAACACATAAGTGGTCCCATTTTTGAATATTTGAGAGGTATGAAGAAGAGATGTGAATGATTGCAGTGGAAAAAAGGTTTTCATATCTTAATAAATGACTTGAGCAAGAAAAGAAAGAACTGTCAGAAAGGATGCATGAAATAGTTCCCGGGATTATGAATGTTACATAGAAGAAAAAATCAACATTCTCCCTAAAGAAGCAAAAGCAGAGGTCTATGATTTTATCGATTTTTTAATAGAAAAATACCATAGAGAAGAGAAGCTATGGCTTTTGAAAATGTCGGAAAAATCACTCGATAAAATATGGGATAATGCTGAGGACGATATTTACAATGAGCTTCTCTAAAGGCGAAATAATATTACTTCTCGCGGACGCCAGCCCGCACAACCGTCTCCGGGAGCGACGGGCGCCTGCCCGCACTATGAAATTTTCTTCGCCACTATCACCGTGAAATCATCGGTGATTTCAACGCCGTCGGTAAACAGGCTGAACTCATGTAACATATATTCAAGGATTTCATCGGAGCTCCCGTCTGGCGCCCTTGATAAAGACATCATCAGCCTTTCCCTGCCGTAGACTTCATTCAGCCTGTTCCTGCTTTCCAGAATGCAGTCGGTAAAAAGAAGCAATGTATCGCCAGGGGCGACAGCGAATATTATTGATGTCGGCTGGATGTTTGACATGTTGATTCCTATGGGTTCTCCCTTGTAACTGATGTCATTTTTTCCGACAATCTCCACCTGCCCGGAATTGCCCCTCCTGATACAGGGATCCGGATGGCCGGCACTCACATACTCGGCGGAGTCTCCGGCGAATCGCAGCATAACGCATGTTATAAAATCATTCAGGCGGGAGGTTTCCCGGGACACGCTTGCATTGACCTCTCTGATTATTTCGGTGAGCGGCCTGTCCTTCATATGGCTGAACAGCCGGTATGCCATGGGCTTAACGATCATGGTAAGAAGGGCCGAGGAGACGCCATGGCCGGATACATCAAAAACCGCCATGCCGTTCAGCTTTGTTCTGTCCATGTAAAAATCATAAATATCGCCGGAGACGCCGTATTTCGGCCTGAATGAAAGCGCAATGTCCCAGCCTTCAATACTGTCCGGCAGTTCCGGGAGTATGGACTTCTGGAGGCTGGCTGCAAGGTTTATCTCTTCGCTGGCGATCCTGTTTGTATTCTCAAGTTCATGATTGATGACAACCAGTTTTCTATTCATATCCTCAACGAGATTCATGGAATTATGTATTTTGAATTTCTGGATATTGATCTGGCGTGAAACATATATGATCATTGCAATTGCCGGGCAGAATGACAGCGTGTACACCAGGTCATGAATGAAATTGCCCTGCTGGCGGAGGCTGTGGATTGCAATATATGTTGCGCCTATATGGGCTATCACGGAAGTCAATGAAACCATAAAAGCCTCAAGTCCTGTGGCAAAAGGGAGGAGGCTGCATACCGCAAGCATTGCATAGACAAGGAGAAGGTTCCGGAATTCATTTGCCTGTATTACTGCAATGCTGTACATGGAAATATATATGATTAACTGGATTAAAAAAAAGAGCTGTATAAGCCTATTGGAGATGTCTTTGCCCGTTTTGAGATAAATGATGAAAAACAGGGTGGTAAAATTTACCACAAGGGAGAGGATAAGGATATCAGTATAAGTTATGCTTGTGAGGCCCAGCATGCGGGCACTTAAAACCCCGGCCTCGGCAATGATATATCCGGCCAGGGCATTGATTTCCATATGATACAGGCGGATGCATTCTCTATCGCTTGTTTTATTCACCTGGCTTTTCATTTTATCTGCATATTAATTATTGGATAAATATTTTTAATTAATTAAACAAAGCATCAACTTATGATTTCTCATTTTTCTGTAAAGTAATTAATAATTTCGGCATTCGCAGTATCCGGCTTTTCGATCTCCAGGAAATACCCGAAGAGCCGGGGTGAGGGAATATTTTTTAGTTGACATTTATTCTTCTTATTGGATCAATAATTAATGGTAATAAAAACTAACCCAATAAAAATTACGGGGGTAATATAATGACGAAAAGAAGATCAGTAAAATGTTTAATTTTTGGATTTGCGTTTTTTCTGGCTGGACTTCTCCTGGTTTCATGCGGGAAAAAATCTGATACAATTAAAATCGGAATAATTCTTCCGCTTACAGGGGACCTGGCAAAATTCGGTGAAATAGAAAAAAATTCCTTCATGATGGCCCTTGAGGAGATCAATGCGCTGGGCGCGGTTCACGGGAAGAAACTTGAGCTCGTAATCGAGGATACACAGGGCAAGCCTGAAATCGCACGATCGGCCCTTGAAAAGCTCGTGACACAGGATAAGGTTGTTATGATTGGGGGAGGATATTCAAGCTCGGAAACATACGCTGCCGTTTCAGTTGCGCAGAAGCAGAAGGTCCCCTTCCTCGTTAATACCGGTGCTGCTGACAATATAACAGAGCAGGGGTATGAATACATATTCAGGCTCAACCCGCCGGTGAGCGAATATCCTTCATCACTTGAGTCATTCCTGAAAGAATCGGCAAAGGATGTCAAAACAGCGGTTATCCTTTTTGAGAACTCCCTTTTCGGCCAGTCAGGGTCAAAGGAATTTGAAGCGCAGGCAACAAAATGGGGTCTGAAAGTTCTTCTGAAAGAGGGTTATGCAAAAGGCGCCATTGACTTTAAACCGCTCCTCACAAAGGTCAGAGAAAAAAATCCTGATTTGATTTACATGATCTCCTATTACATGGATGCCTCTCTTCTTATCAGGCAGTCAATGGAGCTCAATATCAACCCTAAACTTTTTGTCGGCGGCGCTGCCGGATTTACGCTTCCTGAATTCCTGAAAAATTCAGGAAAAGCGACTGAATATGTGTATTCAGCCACACTCTGGACTCCCACTGTCCCGTATAAAGGCGCTAAAGAATATTATGACAAGTATTTAAATAAATTCAAGGAACCAACTGAATATCATGGAGCTGAAGCATATGCCGCAATGTATGTTATTGCCGATGCGATTAAAAGGGCAAAGACGCCGGCTCCTGCCGACATCAGGGAAGCCCTGACAAAGACCGACATGATGACAGTATTCGGGCCTGTAAAGTTTATTTCCTACGGGAAAATGACCCAGCAGAACAAGCTGCCCACATTCCTCGTGCAGTGGCAGAATGGCCAGCTTGAGACCGTATGGCCCAAGGACGTGGCTACAAAAAAATATATATATCCAATCCCTCCATGGAATGCGAGAAAATAGGATATCATATAAAAAAGGCGGTTTATACCGCCTTTTTTATATTTTTTTATTTTTCCCAGAGCATTTTATACTGCTTAAAATAATAGTAAAAATATATTTTTGATTGACAATTAAAAGCAAATATTCCATTACTCAAGACAGTCATATCAGGCAAAAATATCATGGAGAATGAAAATGGAAGTTTTCTTGCAAACTCTTGTGGCCGGGATACTGAAAGGGGGCCTCTACAGCCTGATAGGAATCGGTATGACCCTCATCATGGGTGTTATGGGGATCATAAATCTTGCCCATGGGCAGCTGATGATGGTGGCCATGTATATCACCTTTGCCCTTTCGAGCTTTTTCGGTATTGACCCCTATATTTCACTCCTCGTATCCATGCCTTCACTCTTCATTCTGGGCATGGCCATTCAGAAGTATATCATGAATCCGCTCATGGAGGTTGACTCCATCCTTCCGGAAAACCAGGTCCTCATGACCGTGGGGATTGGCATGGTTTTGACGGAGATTGCAAGGTTTATTTTCAGCTCCAATTATAAATCAGTGCAGACGAGCTATTCTAATGCCACATTTTTTCTCGGCGCCATTTCGTTCAGCGTTGCCCTGGTAATCGCCTTTTTTATTGCCATAGGCTTCACTGTTTTAATGTTCTGGTTTCTGCTGAAGACCGATATCGGGAGGTCCATTCGGGCAACGGCCCAGGACAGAGACGCGGCGCTTCTCATGGGCGTGAACTCCAAGAAGATAACCATAATCACCTTTGGAATCGGGTCGTCCCTTGTGGCTGCGGCAGGGACTCTGCTTATTCCTATCTATTATCTATTTCCTGATATCGGAGGGCCGTTTACAAGAAAGGCCTTTGTCATAACAATCCTGGGAGGCCTGGGATCAACCGTGGGCGCGATATTCGGAGGCATTACCCTGGGGTTGGCCGAATCCTTCGGCGCTACGTACATCGGGATGGCCTATGACGATATGATCGGCCTTATCATATTCATTCTGGTCCTCCTTTTCATCCCTGGAGGGTTCAAGCGGTTCACCAAGATATAGCCGCATGAATTTCGGGGTATTAAATTTTTTTATAAGGGTATTCTGATGAAAAAACACGGGCCAATAATCCTCCTCTTCATACTGCTCATCTTCCCCCTGGTTGTGCAGAATTCCTATTACCAGCATCTTGTCATCATGGTTCTTATGTGGGTAATAATCGGATCCGGGTGGAATCTCCTTGCCGGGTATACCGGCCAGGTATCCTTTGGCGAGGCGGTGTTTTTCGGTATTGGCGCCTATACCTCGGGACTTTTATTTAAACATTTCGCCATATCGCCATGGTGGGGCGTACTCCTTGCAGGGCCGATTGCGGTTCTTTTAACTCTCCCCTTCGGCTGGATCAGTTTCAGGCTGCGCGGGGCATACTTTGCCCTGGTGACCCTGGCACTGGGCGAAGTGTTCAGGTTAGTAGCAATTGTCTGGGAATCACTGACCGGCGGGATGGTGGGGATTCTAGTGGATACTACGTTCGTTTCAAAAGTTCCCTATTATTACATCTTCCTGTTTATTGCCCTGCTGCGTATTGCCAGCACAACAGCAGTTATAAACTCAAAGTGGGGATATTATTTCCTTTCCATCAGGGAGGACCAGGATGCAGCTGAAAGCCTTGGCATAAACACCGTGAAATATAAAATGGTATCCCTGAACCTGTCGGCATTCCTGACCGGTATTGCAGGGGCCCTTTATATCAATTATATGGGATTCATAGACCCTGAGGTTGTTTTTTCCCTGCACGACATATCCATCATGGCAATCCTCGTGGGGATCGTGGGAGGCGTGGGGACCATCTATGGCCCTGTAGTGGGGGCATTCATCATGGTTGCCGTCCATGAATTTTTCAGAACCGGATTTTTCGGCCTTTTCAAGGGGATAGCATCGCTGACCGGTTCAGATTTCATGACCACCGTTGCCAAATATGTTTCAGAAGCCCATGTGCTCGGGTTCGGCGTGCTGGTAATATTCGTTATCATGTTTCTGCCCAACGGGGTAGTGGGGGACTGGAAAAAGATTACGGCCAAACTTCTGCCAAAGAGGGATAAAGGGGGTATTTCCTGATGATTTTTGAAGTTAAAAATATAGTCAAATATTTCGGCGGCCTGGCAGCCGTGAATAATGTCAGTTTCAAGGTAAATGAAGGCGAAATTTTCGGGCTCATTGGTCCAAACGGATCGGGCAAGACAACAATATTCAACCTGATAAGCCATTTTCATTCTGTCACAAGCGGCAATATATATTTCAATGACATGGACATAACCACCCTGAAGACCCATAAAATAAATCATCTCGGAATTGGAAGGACGTTCCAGATAGTGAAACCCCTTGGAAGGCTGACCGTACTGGATAATGTTATTGCTGCGGCATTTTCAAAGGCCCAGAACAAGAGTGATGCGAGGAAAATTGCCCTGGAAACACTGGAGTTCTGCAGGCTCGACCATAGAAAGGACATCCTGGCCAAGAGCCTCTCCATCGGAGAGCGGAAGAGGCTGGAGATCACAAGGTCCCTCGCAACAAAGCCGACGCTCCTTCTCCTTGATGAAACCGCCGCCGGCCTCAACCCCACAGAAGTTGACGAGGCAATCGATTTGATAAAGAAGATAAATGATAAGGGAATCACCATCATCATTGTTGAACATATCATGAAGGTTATCATGACTATTTCACACCGCATCCATGCAATAAACTTCGGACAGACCATAGCCGAAGGGACGCCGCAGGAGGTGGCCAACAACCCGGCTGTCATAGAAGCCTATCTTGGAGAACAATATGCTCACAGTTAAGAACATAGATGTCTTTTACGGAGATTTACAGGTGCTGTGGGATGTCTCTTTCACGGTAAAGGAGAAGGAGATCCTTGTGCTCATCGGGGCCAACGGCGCGGGAAAATCGACAACCATCAAGACCATATCCTCACTTCTGAAACCGAAGATGGGGTCAATTGAATTCAATGGAATGCGTCTCGACACCCTTCCTCCCCATGAAATAATACAGCAGGGAATAGTCCATGTTCCAGAGGCGAGGCGCCTGTTCAAGGAGATGAGCGTAGAAGAGAACCTGATCATGGGGTCGCTTTACGGCGAGGCAAAAATAAAAAGAAAGGATACCCTGGACCATGTCTACACTCTTTTCCCGCGGCTTTTGGAGAGGAGAAAACAGATGGCCGGGACCATGTCCGGCGGGGAACAGCAGATGGCGGCCATAGGGAGGGGCCTCATGTCCCTGCCCAGGATCATGATGTTTGATGAGCCTTCACTGGGGCTGTCCCCAATTCTCGTTGACAATATATTTAAGATAATAAAGACGATAAATGAACAGGGTGTCACTGTACTCCTCGTGGAGCAGAACGTGTGGCAGACCCTGGGCATGTGCAACAGGGCCTATGTCCTTGAAAACGGCCGCATCACCATGGAAGGGACCGGCAAAGAACTCATGAACAACAGCAAGGTTAAAGAGGCTTTCCTGGGGATATGAATAAAATATAGGATTTGCCACAGAGGCACGGAGACACAGAGAAATGTGAGTTTAATCTATGTTACTCTGCGTTACAGTTTTTCAGTTGCTGAGGTTTTTATATCCAGGATTTTTCTGTTGAAATAGGGTAAAAAAAAAGTTAAAAAGTCCGCGTCCTGATTCAGTATTATAAAAGTTTACATCTCCACGCGCGTAATTACGCCCTGCAGTTTTGAGGTGGGCAGCTTGTAGAACTGCACGAAATTCGGGGTAAGGATCTTAATAATTGAGAAAACCTTCCAGATCAATTTTTTTGTTGCGATATCCTCAGTTCCGTAAAATATAACCTTTGGATTGATGTCATATTTGCTGATGAGTTTGTTGATGTCGAATTTCTGCATATACCCCGCGGTAATCTCGAAGGCCTGTAGCCCGGGGCCCAGATCGCTCACGATTCGCGTTTCGAGTCCGAAGGGGGCATCGGTCCGGAAAACCGAAATAAATATATTTTTTTCGTATATGATGTTGCTCCGTATCATGCAATGCACAACATAGGGCGAGATGAATTTCGTGCCGCCCACGAAAAAGATGCACGTTCCGGGGATGGTGTACCCATGCTCGTATATCTGTTTATAACTTATCAGGAATGTTTCAAAATCTATGGGATGAAGTTTTTTCATTATGGCCCTATTCCCATATATCCAGATTAGAATTATCGCCATGGGGATGGATGCCAGAACCAGCGACCAGTATCCCCCGTGCGAAAGCTTGTTCAGGTTTACAACCAGAAAAATGATGTCCAGGATGGATACGAGTACTGCCGCTATCATTGCCAGCCGCTCTTTGCGGTAAAAGTAAATCATGATCATGATGATGCCGGTAATTGACATGGTTCCGGTTACGGCCAGGCCGTAGGCTGCTGCCAGGTTTTCCGACTTCTGGAAAAGGATGGTGATAAAAATAACCGCCACCATAAGCATCCAGTTTATAGATGATATATAAATCTGAGTTTTCAGTTTATAGGATGTGAAATCGACCTTCACCCTCGGGAATATGCGGGTATTTATGCCCTGGTAGATAACTGAAAAGACCCCGCTTATGAGCGCCTGCGAAGCGATTACCGTGGCCATTATGGTGAGGATGAGGAACGGTATATAGAGTAGGAGTGACTGACTCTGCACCATGGAAAACAACACGCGCTGCGTGTTCTCATGGGTGAGTACAAATGCCCCCTGCCCAAGATAGTTCAGCACCAGGCAAACGAATGCGATATTCCATGCCCTGACTATCGGTACCTTGCCCAGGTGCCCCATATCCGCGTACAGCGCCTCTGCACCGGTGGCGCAGAGGATAACCTCAGAGAGGATTAAAAAACCTGCGAATCCGTTGTTCCTGAAAAAATATATACAATACACGGGATTGAGCGCTTTGAGTATTTCCGGCGCCTGCAGGATTGATACAATACCGCTAACGGCAAGCACAATAAACCAGACTACCATGATTGGCCCGAAAGTGCCGGCAACCCTGTCTGTCCCTTTGGACTGAAAGACGAACAGACCGATGGTAATCACGATTGCAATTGTTATGAAAAAATAATGGCCCATACCCTCAAGACCCGGGATGAGGGCAATACCTTCAACGGCAGACAATATACTGATGGCAGGTGTAATGACGCCGTCGCCCAGCAGTAAGGAAACCCCGGCATAGGCAAGAAAGGTAAAGAATGTAGCCTTCCGGCCCGGTTTTAAAAATTTTCCCAGTATCTTCTGTAAAATAACTGTCCCTCCCTCGCCATGAATATCCAACTTCATTGCAAGCCAGGCGTACTCGATGAAAACAAGTAGAATCATAGTCCAGACAATGAGAGAAATGGCGCCCATGATGTTTTCCGGGGTGGGGCGGATGAAGAGTATGATAACTGAAAGCGTGTATATGGGGCTGGTGCCAATGTCCCCGAACACCAGGCCGCCGGCCTTGACTATATTTTTCCATTCATCGCTGGTATATCCAAGTTTCATAGGTATTCATCATTATATGGATATACAATATCTATCCATGTAAATTCTTTTCCGAGTTGAAATTTTTCAAAAACGATTGTTCTATCCTGTCTATTCGGGACTTTTCTGTAGAGATGGGTTTAAAGAAAACCAATATATCTATTCAAAATAAAAAAATATGAATATAATAATCGTGTATAATAAATAAACATTTATATAATGTCAATGATTTTTACTTATAATCAATAAGTAAATTAACCCAGGATAATTTATTTGATATTTCATTTTTTTAATTGACATAAATGGCCAGTTTGTATATTTGTATTATTGTAGATACAAATATACAAATTTTGTTTTTCAGGGAAATTAATTGAGATCTCAAATAGTTAAAAAGATCAGGCTCGATAATGACCAGATTCCGCTCCACTACCAGATTGCTGATTACCTCATATTTATGCTCCAGAAAGGCGATCTTGACAGGCAGGATAAACTTCCCACCGAGGAAATGCTCACCCGGATTTTCGGTGTAAGCAGGACAACCATACGGAAAGCCCTGGACCATCTTCTCAACAAGGCACTCATTAACAGGAAGCAGGGGAAGGGGACCTTCTGGACCGATTCATCGGTGAGCCTTGTCAAGGAGAAGCTTTCAGGAATCAACCGCCAGATTTTTGCCGTAAATGAGAACACCACTGTGAAGGTCCTCTCCAAATCAATTGAGCCCGCTCCCAGGGAGGCTGCGGAATTCCTTGGAATTGCCGTGGATGAAGGGGCCGTGGTATTCAAACGCATGAGGTTCATCAACCGGGAGCCGATGAGCTATACAATCAATTACCTGGAAAAATCCATCGGCGACAGGATATCGAGAAAAGACCTTGAACTGAAGACCATGCTTGAAACCCTCGAAACCGGGCTCAATATCTACCTTGGCGCGATCCATCATGAGGTGGAGATCACAAGGGCCAATTCTGAAATATCCGAACTTCTGAAAATTGCTGTCCTCGACCCGGTACTCACGGTGAAGACCCTGGTTTTTGACGGAGAGAACAGGCCGCTGGAATTTGTATGGACCTATTTTTCTGAAAACAAGTATAAGTTCAGGGTGGTACTGGATAATGAAAAATCTAAGGTTGTAAATAAAGGCTGATGCTAAGGCAATTGCCTTAAAAAAATTTATGTTTGGAGTTTATGTGCAATGAAAACTGTTAAATACTCTGACATTGTTGAAGGCGTAAAAAAAATCTGCATGGATGCCAATTTTGATCTTGGCGATGATGTCCTTGAATCTTTTAAAAAAAGCAGGGATATCGAGGAGTCACAGGCGGGGAAGGATATTTTTGATCAGCTCCTGGCAAATGCAGTCATAGCAAAAAAAGAGAAGATAGCCCTCTGCCAGGATACCGGATTCTCCGTTTTTTTTGTGGAACTGGGGGATGATGTAAAAATCTCCGGCGGGAACCTCATCGAGGCCATAAACGACGGAGTCAGGGCCGGCTACAGCGAAGGATACCTCCGTAAATCCATCTGCCATCCGTTCACGAGAAAAAATACCGGGGACAATACCCCGGCAATTATCCACGTGGATCTTGTAAAGGGCGACAGCCTTAAAATTACCATAGCGCCAAAAGGGGGCGGCAGTGAAAATATGAGCAGGGTAACCATGCTCCTTCCATCGGACGGGATTGACGGCGTAAAAGACTACGTTGTAAACAGGGTCAGGGAATCCGGTGCGAATCCATGCCCGCCGATAATTGTTGGCGTGGGCATAGGCGGGACATTCGAGAAGGCGGCCATGATAGCAAAAAAGGCGCTCCTCCGTCCCATCGGCAGCATAAATCCCAATCCTGAACTTGCCGTCCTGGAGGAGGATCTTCTGAAGAGGATCAACAACCTGGGGATAGGGCCGCAGGGTTTCGGCGGGAGGATTACGGCGCTGGCAGTCCATGTCGAAATGCACCCGTGTCATATCGCGAGCCTGCCCCTTGCGGTAAACATAAACTGCCATTCCAGCAGGCATAAAGAAATTATATTTTAGGGGGACACCATGGCTGAAATAAAAATTACCACGCCTCTCACCGATGAAGTTGTCATGAAGCTCAAAAGCGGCGACAAGGTGTTAATCACCGGAATAATATATACCGGAAGGGATTCGGCGCACAAGAGGCTTTCCGACCTCATAGACAAGGGGGAAAAACTCCCTGTCGACCTGAACGGGCAAATTATATATTTCGTCGGGCCCACGCCGGCAAGGCCCGGAATGGCAGTGGGATCTGCGGGGCCCACTACCAGTGAAAGGATGGATGCCTATTCTCCAAAGCTCATAAAAATGGGCCTCAAGGGGATGATTGGGAAAGGGGGCCGTTCGAAACAGGTAATCGATGCCATGATAGAGCACAAGGCCCTGTACATGGCTGCAACAGGAGGGGCCGGGGCCCTTATATCAAAATGCATAAAGAGCTCGGAAGTCGTGGCCTACGAGGACCTGGGCCCGGAGGCAATCAGGAAAATGGAAGTTGTCGATTTTCCCGCGATTATTATCAACGATGCCTTCGGAAATGACCTGTACATGGAAGGCGTTAAAAAATACAGCAGATAAAATTTTATTTTTGGGGATAGTAACTATGAGCCAGATTAAAACTGATTTATATCCTGAAGCCATGAGGGGCGGCGGAAGGGAGAGCGCGGCATTTAAAAAAGCAGGGAAAGTACTGAGGGCCGAGATCATCAGCGGCGGGACAGGGCTTTTCCTGGCGTTCTTCATCATGGGGCACCTGGTGCTTGAGAGTTCCATTCTCCTGGGCAAGCCGACGTATAATGTTGTTGTGGGCCTCCTGGAAAAGACCCTGCCCATTGCCCAGGTCCTTATTTTTATTGTGACAATAGCATTCTTCTTCCACTTTGTCTATGCCAGCAGAAAAATTCCTCCAAGGCTTGCCGACAGGAGAAAAATGATGGAGCTCGGACTGAGCATAAAAAAATCGAGACGGTGGTGGAACCAGCCCAAGAGTGACATCCGTCTTAAAAATCATCTTGAGACATCCCTCTGGATATGGCAGGTCCGTACCGGAATGGCCGTACTTGCAATGGGCGCATTTCACCTTTTTCTTGTAATGTGGAACCTTTTCAGCGACATGGGATTTGCAGGCCATGCCGGTCTCACAGCCCAGATATCCGCGAACAGGGTCGGCAGCGGCCTCTGGATACTTTACCTTCTTCTCGGCATTACGGTTGTAACCCACCTTTCAATAGGCCTCTATAGGCTTGCGGTAAAATGGGCGGCGGACAGCCTTGACAGAAAGTCTATCTACATCTTATGCAACCTTATTTTCTGGGTATTCCTTGCGCTGAACATACTTGCGGTGCTTGGATTCGCCGGAAAAGTAAGCCTGTAATTATAAGGAGTCTGCTATCATGAGCACTATACATACAACAGATGTTTTAATCATTGGTGCCGGCCTTGCCGGCGAGAGGATTGGCGTGGAAGCTGCAAAGCGCGGCCTCAGCGTTATCATACTCAGCCTTGTCCCTCCAAAGAGGAGCCATTCCTCTGCGGCACAGGGCGGCATGCAGGCAGCCCTGGGGAATGCAGCCATGGGAAAAGGCGACAACCCCAGCGTCCATTTCATGGATACGGTGAAGGGCTCGGACTGGGGCGCCGACCAGGAGGTGGCAAGGATATTTGCCGACAACGCGCCTATTGCCATGAGAGAAATGGCATTCTACGGAGTTCCATGGAACCGGGTGAAGGGGGGGCCTGCAGAATATTATATCAAGGGGAAAAAACAGACCATCACCGAGGACGCGGCAAAAGAGGGACTCATAACCTCCAGGGACTTCGGCGGCACTGCCAAGTGGCGGACCTGCTACACGGCAGACGGCACCGGCCACTCTGTGCTTTATGCCATGGACAACCTTGCCATCCAGCTCGGCATCGAAGTACACGACAGGATGGAGGCGCTTTCCATCATCCACGACGGCGGGAAGTGCTGCGGCGTGGTAGCGAGGTCGCTGAGGGACGGGTCGCTGAGCACATATCTTTCAAAGGCCACGGTCATCGCCACAGGGGGATACGGCAGGATATACGGCGCAACAACAAACGCTGTCATATGCGAAGGAACAGGCGCCGTCATAGCCCTGGACACGGGTATTGTGCCGCTGGGAAACATGGAGGCTGTCCAGTTCCATCCCACGGGCATCGTTCCGACGGACATCCTTGTCACCGAGGGGTGCCGCGGTGACGGGGGATACCTCATTGATAAGGATGGGTACCGGTTCATGCCCGATTACGAGCCGGAAAAGCAGGACCTGGCTTCCAGGGACGTTGTGTCGCGTAGAATGATGGAGCATATCAAGAAGGGGAAAGGCATCGAATCCCCCTACGGGACCCATCTCTGGCTCGACATCCGGCACCTGGGGGCACATCACATAACGACAAAACTCAGGGAAGTCTACGACATCTGTATGTACTTTATCGGTGTGAATCCGATTACCGATATGATTCCCGTGCGGCCCACGCACCACTATTCCATGGGCGGCGTGAGGGTCAACAAGGACGGCCATGCCTACAGCTTGGAGGGCCTTTTCTCAGCCGGTGAAGCTGCCTGCTGGGACATGCACGGCTTCAACAGGCTCGGGGGGAATTCCCTTGCCGAGACGGTGGTTGCCGGGATGATCGTCGGGGAGAGGGTTGCAGACTATGCGCAGAAGTGCAGGCTCGAAGTGAGCAGCGCCCTTTCAGAAAAGTTCATGAAGGAAGTCAGCGGAAAGATAAACGGGCTCCTCACATCAAAAGGAAATGAGAGCGTTCCCCAGCTGAAAAAAGAGATGGGCGATATACTGACCCATAATGTGGGCATATTCAGAAACGGCACCGACCTTGAAGAGGCGAAGAAGGTTTTGAAGAACCTCCTCAAGAGGTCGAGAAACATAAAAGTAAAAAGCGGCGCAAAGGGCGGCAATCCGGAACTTACCGCTGCGCTCAGGATTGAAGGGATGATAAAGCTTGCCATGACAGTGGCATACGGAGCGCTTGCCAGGAAGGAGAGCCGCGGCGCCCATACAAGGGAGGACTATCCGTCACGTGACGATGAGAAATGGCTTGTACGGACACTGGCACGGTGGCCGAAGGGCTCCGATGAACCGAAACTTACCTATGAGCCCGTTGGCATGATCGATGTTCCTCCGGGAGAAAGGGGATATGGCGGAGCTTCGATAAAGCCGATGAAGAAAACAATATCAAGCTACAATGCTGAAGTTGACAGGCTCCAGAAGAAGAACGGCGCAATCCAGACCGCTGAAAAAATCGGTACGAGAATCAAGGCCGGGTTATGGAAGAAGGAGGTAAAATAATGGCAAGAAAAATTACATTTAAAATATTCAGGTTCAATCCCTACGATGAGGGCTCAAGTCCATTCCAGCAGGAATACAAGCTGGAGGAGACACCGCGCCTCAACCTGTTCAGCGCGCTCAATATCATCCGCGACGAACAGGATCCCACGCTTATGTTCGATTTCGTCTGCAGGGCGGGCATCTGCGGCTCCTGCGCCATGATGATCAACGGCAGGCCCACACTGGCCTGCAGAACGCTGACATCGGACCTTCCCGAGACCATCGAGCTTTTTCCCCTTCCCTTTTTCAAGATGCTCGGGGACCTTTCGGTGGATACCGGCGTATGGTTCAGGGGAATCTCCGAAAGGCTGGAGTCATGGATACACACGGACGGAACCTTTGACACCAAATCGGTTGAGAAGCTCATGGACAATGAACTGGCCAATGAAATATACGAAGCTGACCGCTGCATCGAATGCGGGTCCTGTGTTTCCGGCTGCGCAACCGCCAATGTATACCCCGATTTTCTCGGGGCCACGGGGCTGAACCGGATAGCGCGGTACATGATAGACCCAAGGGACATGAGGGACAATGAGGCATGGTTCGAACTTGTATCTACCTATGAGGGAGTCTTCGGCTGTATCGGCATGATGGCATGCGAGGATGTGTGCCCCAAGAACATCCCTCTCCTCGATACCTTTTCGCGGGTCCGCCGCCTCATGATAGAAACCGGGCTTTCAAGTAAAAGCACATTGCTGAAGACCCACTCCTGATTTATTGTAAAAAAATTAGAAATCCTGAAAAAGGGCGTCCCGTAAGGCGCCCTTTTTTTTGGGTCCAGGGCCTGGATTCAGCGGTGTATTGAATAAAAATTATTTAAAAGAACAGAATTGTCGGGAAAATCGGAATATGAATAATTGCCACGGGATGAAGAAAATCATAAAAAGGGTGCCATTAATAAATATCAGACATGTATTATATACTATAATGGTCTATGATATGCATTGCGGACATAAAATTTTATATAATTGATGTAAAAACTTTGTTTTTTTAAAAATATTCTTTATTGGCATCATTATTATAATTATATTATAAAGAGGTTTGTTCCTGTTTGCATACATTCCGGTGTTTCAATGAAAAGAATTTATTATATTTTAAACGTAATGTTGTTTCCAACAATGGCAGTTGTTCTTGCAGGTATAGTTATTTATTATGCAGTCTCCTCCTATGTCATCAACGAGGCGAAAAAAAATGTGGCCAACGTCCTTTTTTCCCAGCGCGGGCTCCACTATTACATTCAGCGGGTCATGCACCCGGCTTTTTTCAAGGCCAGGGACGACGGTTTCATAGCGTTGTCCTATTATGACCCGGAGGTATATTCATCATCGTACATGGTGCGGGTTATGCATAATTTTTATAATGAGGAGAGGGGGAACAAGGGGCTTCCGGCCATTTACTATAAAATGGCTGCTGAAAATCCGCGGAATCCGGCAAACAAGGGGGATGATCATGAGCTGGCACTCCTCAGGATGTTCAACGAAAAACGGGATTTAAAGGAGTTTGAGGAGATAAAGAGTGTTAATAATAAAAGGTACCTCTACTATGCCGTCCCCTTTCTTGAAACCAACAGGGCATGCATGAGGTGCCATGGCGAGAGGAGTGATGCTCCTCCCGGGCTTCAGGCGAAGTATCAGGGTATGGGGGGTTTTGGAGATGCCGTTGGGAATATCAGGGCCATTGAATCTCTGAGGATGCCCATTGATGACGAGCTTACAACGGCATTCATAATCGCCGGGTCATCCACTGCCGGTGCCCTGGCCCTCATATTTCTATTCATATTCAACAAAAGGCTCCGCATGCTTGTAAGAAACAAGACCGAGCATCTGGAGAATGAGATTATTGAGCATAAGAAGGACGAAGAGGATTTAAGAATTTCACTCAGGGAGAAGGAAATTCTACTTCAAGAGGTGCACCACAGGGTGAAGAACAACATGGCCATCATATCATCCTTCCTTGAGCTCAACATGATGTTTATTAAGAATGAAAATACAGAATCCGTTTTCCTGGAATGCCTGCAGAGGATAAAATCCATGGCCCTGGTCCATGAAAAGCTCTATCATAGTAAAAATCTCAGGGACATCAATGTGAAGGAATATGTAACGGAAATGGTTGAAGACCTTCTCATCTCCTATAGAACTAAACTCGTGGGCATGGTGAAAAAATATGATATCGATGAAATCCCCATGACCCTTGATACTCTGATACCCCTTGGCCTGATTATAAATGAAATTGTTTCAAATTCCCTGAAGCATGCTTTCAAATCAGCTGCAAATCCTGAAATCGGGATAGGGATAAAGATGGAAGGCGAGGGCCCGGTGAAGATTGAAATTTCCGACAACGGGCCCGGACTTCCCGATGATGCGCAGCTTTCAGGCAAAAAAACCCTTGGCCTGGAGATCATCAGGGCCCTGGTTACCCAGCTCAAGGGCTCAATGGAAATAGAGCGGGGCCGTGGAACGGTATTTAAAATCAGCATTTTATTAAAGACAGGTTAAAGCAGGTGAGATGAAGGTAAAAGTTCTAATCGTCGAAGATGAGGCTGTACTGGCACTGGCCTATAAGAAAGGCCTGGAAAAAAGGGGCTTCGAGGTTATGGGTATTTTCTCCTCAGGGGAGGATGCTGTTGAGGTGCTGGAGAGGGTGCACCCTAATGTGATTCTGATGGATATAAAGCTTGCCGGTATCATGGACGGCATCGAGGCTGCCGGGGTGATAAAAGCAAAATACGGAATACAGTGCCTCATTATAACCGGGAACACCGACAAGGTGACAAAGGATAGGGCTTTGCTCCTGGTGGGGCCGCAGAAATATCTTGTGAAACCAGTGGATTCCGGAAGCCTTGATATGGCCATTAAGGAAGCGGTAGGTTGAAAGTGGAATAATTTTTTGCCCGGTTCAGCTCACCCGGCAGAAATTGGAAACAAAGGTGAGCTCAATGAGACCGTCATTGACCAGACGCTCAAGGGAATAATCGGCTATAGATATTCAATCTTCCTTTATAACAGGTATCATGATAAAAAAAACTGATTATCAAAGATATATTTTTTTTATGCCGGGAATAGCTGTTCTCATTTTTACCCTCATCGCCGTTCTTGTCTCCGGGGAATTCACCTTTTTAAGCGGTACTGAAGCCCTATGGAAAATATTCATCAGATTTATCCGCCTTTCGGCAACCGTGCTCCCTGCTCTGCTGATTCTCCCCTATGCCTGTTCCCTGGTATCAACTTTTTTTAACAGGGGGCAACGGAGGCTGGAAATAGTAGGGGGAACGGGAAATAATGTCCGCCGGGTCAGCATCATGTTTACCAGGCCAGTCCAGGCGATTGCTATAGCCATGATCTTTGCCACAAAACTCATATCACTCCTGCAGATTTATTCAGGCCCGGCGGGCGATCCTGCTTCACTGCTCCAGGAAGGCCGGTTTTCACCTGCACGGTTCATTGCAGCAACAGTAATCGGCATGCTTGTTTCAATAATACTTTCCCTGTCCTGGACCATGGATGACCTCCATTTGCGATCCATGAACCGGAAGACCAGGGAAATCAGGAGGCCCGGGGACGCGGTGGGTTTCATGGTCCCGGTTTTGTTCGGTTTTTTCGGCATCTTCAGCCTCTTCAGCAATAACCCGGCTGACTTGGCATTGTATTACTCAGCCCAGATAGTACTTGTCCTTTACCCGCCCTTCCTGGTGCTGGCCGTAGTGCATTCCCTGCATGTTGATAAATATCGTGACAGGCTATTAAAGAGGCTTCGTGCTTTTCCTGCTGCCCATGACTGCTTTACCGATGACGGGCAGGGGAAATGAATGAGAGTTTTTTTTATTATGAAATGAAAATTATTTATTCTCGTTTATATATTTTTTTATAGCATTATTAAAGAGTCTGGTTTTGCCAATAAATGGTTCAATCTCTTCCCTGCTCATTTCAATATATTCCTCATAATCGCAGCTTTGGCGCAGTTCAAAGGCTTCATTGATTGATTTTCCCAAATCGTGGTGGAATATCCCTTCCTTGATAAATCGTTTGTTAAAATAGGATATTACACCTGAATGTTTCGACGATGCGTATGGCTCTTTTACAAGAAGTGCCATGACAGAATAGAACATTGAATAATATAACCGGTTTATTACTGATCTCGGATTTTTCCTGCCATTAAATAAAAATACTGCTTCATCCAGAGTCTCCTCTGCCTGATTTAGTCTGTAAGTGATAAGTTCATTTTGTTTCTGATCATCAGTCATAACGTGATTCCTTCCCGGAGGGCTGCCTTGTATACAGGAGATTGCGACATGGGGCCTTCGACGATCAGTTTTCTGCTTATGAAAAGCGGCATAATCAATATGTCAAATTCAAGATTAACATTATAAATAATATCAAATATATCTCTTTCAATTTTAAAATTTCGGTCATTAAGTTCAATCATTACATCAATGTCTGAATCGGTATCACCGTCCCCCCGCGCTCTGGATCCATAAAGCCTCATGCTGATAATCGGAAATTGTTCAAACAAAGATTTTTTCAATGTTCTAAGTGCCTGTTCTTCATTTGCAGAAAGCGTGGATACTATCATAACAGATGGGTTGTCCTTTCAGATTGTGTTGTATATCTCATGAACATCTAAAATCAAAGGAATATTTGTAGTACTTAATCGATAAATTGTCTCAATTATATAACAATCTTGTATTACAGGGATGGCTTTTTGTCAACAAATAACTTTCCTTCTTGAAAAACAGGTTTACAATTTTGGAAAGGCTTTTTTGCCGCATGTAAAGATAAATTGTTAAATAAGGAAGCGAGCCAGAAAGACGGGATTAAGTGACTATGATGTATGAATCATTTCTTTATATGAGAACTCAGGCAATGAAGCGTTTTGTTTTGCATGTTCGATAGTCATACTGACAAGGTTCCCGTTTTTATCGAGGTCTATATAGATGTTTTCATTAATCTCTCTTGTCTCCTGGACTTCTCTTTCGGAAAATTCAATAAGAGCGGTATCAGTATCTGAGAAATATTTAATATTCATTGAATTCCCTCGTATTCATAATTGCTTAATACATATTCGATCCATTCAATTTTAATTACAGACCTGTCAGACCGTTGGCGGGTATGAAGAAAATATTCAGTATATTTCATAATGTTAATTTATTATTCAATAAATCTTTATATAAAATCTATTTTCTGTCAAGCTGAAAATTATTATAATGATTAATCAAGTTTTTTGTTTAATGATGATAAATCCGGCAGAATCGGTCGAAAAAGGGGCAGATATTTATTTTCGTTAAATTTTTTAATTGAAATTTATAAGATATTCCCCCTTTAATGATTTTACATAAAATTTATTCAATTGGAGGATATAATAAATGAAGAGGACTATTGAGCATTGTAAAAAATTACCGATGAGATCAAAAAAATTCTCTCTCTCTCTCTCTCTCTCTCTCTCGTATTCATAACAGCATTACTGATTAGCGCCATCGGATGTAAAAAAGCCGAAATCCCTATGGCAACAAATGCCGATATAAAATCCGTTACCGTAAGTTCTGTCCTGGAAAATAATGAAAAGCAGTATGGAGCAAAAAATCTTTTCAATCGCGACATCACCGCCTGGTGCGTAGGAAAGGAGGACGGCGGCATCGGTGAGAAGATTACTATTGAATTCAATAAAACAGTCAAAGTTCAAGAGATTACCATTGTGAACGGATTGAATTTTATAGAATACTGGCAACTCAATAACAGGGTTAAAGAGATTTCATTGAATGGTGAAAAAATTACTCTCAAAGATTATATGAACCCGTATGTATATAAATTAAAAATACCGGTCATTACTGATAAACTAATACTGGAAATTAAATCTGTATATAGTGGATCAAAATTTAAAGATACCTGCATCAGTGAAATCAGCTTTGGCCCGATTACCTGGGACTATTCTGAGTCAAATCCTTTTGGTCCTTTCTTTGAAAAAACTTATACTATTCTTGATGAGGGCATTATTGAGGAATTCGGAGATCAAATCCGAACTAAGGAGAATGGTAAAATTTATATTTATAAAGGAGGCTGTCAAAATGCGTGTAAAGGAGAAACTTTTTCATGTAAAAAGATCAGTAACATGGAGTTCAGCTGTGGGAATAAATTAAAATTGACCATTAAGGATAATATGCTCTTTATTAACGGAAAACCAACAAGATATTAATGGAAAATCTATAATATAAATTCCTGACCTCACCCCCATCCCCCTCTCCTGGCAGGAGAGGGGGTTAACATACTTAAATACTGAAAGGCATGGAGTATGAAAATTTACTAATATCAATGAGCGAGACAAGGATGTCGAGCGAAATGTGCCGAGGATAATCAGGATGATTTTCCGCAGGCGACACAAAAAAATTCATGAATACAAAAAGTCAGCCCTCTGCAAGAGCGACGCGGGGGTCGATAGGGGGCGGCCGTCGGGAGACGCCCCCTATCATGAGCCAGTCCAGGCCTCTGGACATCCATAGCGTGCGTCAGCCCGCAAATCACTACCCATGTCCAGCGGGCATCATGGCACACTCCTTTACATTCGTCGCATTGTATCCCGTATCATTATGTGAAACTTATTCAATAGAGGGAATCATTTTAATGTTTGACATTATCTGATAGATTTATTAAATTATTTGTAACTACTCAGCTATTTTTTTTAAAAAAAATAAAAAAAGAATATTAATCGGGTAGGCATGTTTTAGATTATGTCTCATGAAAATGAGACGAGAAGATATTGAAA
>VFJS01000094.1 GCA_009885955.1 Spirochaetia bacterium
TAACCTCGTTTTTTTACCTGCTATGGTATCGCCATTCTACGACGATTAAACGAGGTTACAACTCTTTATCTTATTTCGGATTAAAAATTCATTCTAAATCTGAGTAATATTATATTTAAATGCCGGTACATAAAAAAATCAAGCCTTTTATCAAACCCATATATAATACTACCTGTTGACATTTAAGCAATTCAAAATTCAATAAGTCCCATCTCCCCTTTATCGAACTCCTAACGCGGCATTACTGAATATCTCCCTCCAGAAAACCAAAATAAAAATCAACGCCTGACTCTTGAAGTACACATCATAATTTCAGTCCCAATGATAAGTATCCACATTATAACTCCGATAATATCACCGATATGATCACAGAACCAGTCAACTGGCCCCCAGTACCTGATGGCTTCATAGGTTCTTCTTATACCGAGACAGATTAACCTTTTCATCATTTGAAGGGCCATGCCCAGGCCATTCAGCGCTGATCCTATCCAGGTACCCATTATATAATTCAGCCAGGGATAATTTTTCTTAACCTTGAATTCCTGCGGCTCTCTATAGCCGAATATATTTTTTATTATATACTTCAGAACAAAGTAGCCGATCCATGGAGCAACGAGAAAGAATAAGACCGCCAGCATGAGGTCCTCGTTGCCCATCCTGTTCAGCCGTATCTCCCCGGCGAAACGCGGCTTCTCTTTTATAGGGACTACACTGAAACAGTAGTGAACCAATATGATAAATATTGTTGCCACGGGTATGGAATAGACTGCCACTATATTTCTCATTCGCCTGATCCAGTTAACACTTCTCACATTCCCTCCTTTCTAATCAACAACCCATCCGGCATCCAGGAGCTCATCGATGGTTTCATAGGATTCATAAAATAACTTCCATGTATTTATGTATGATAATATTTGCTGTCACCGGAAAACATCCTGTGAACACTCGGCAGACCCGATGTCTGCTCCCGGATCCGACGCTATCCTGATTTCTATAATCCTGGATAATTTAAAAGTTCTCTCCTCCTTTCTTAAAAAGCAGAATCCTTTCAGATACCATGCTCTTTGCATCACCATCAATTCAATTGGCCTCACGATTCGCTCGCTGGTCCTGCCGTTTATATCACTGTATAGTAAAAATAACCTGTCAAAATTATCCATGGCTTTGCGAATAATTTTTACAACCTGCTTCTCATCGGTCCCACTGTTTATAAAAATTGACGGGGTTGTCTGTCTGCCGGTGGATAGGGATCCCGCTGGAGTCCGTTCATCATAGGCATTAATGCCTGGACCGGGTATAATAACTTCATTTTTTTCTTGAATTTTCTGAATCCTGTTTTTCAGCACCCTGTATTTTATATAGAATATGATAAGCATTGATACAAAGGTATAAATAACAAGGTCTTTCCAGAAAGTAAAATGATAGTTTTCCAGGGGAATATAAAAACCGTATTCAGTTACCATGTTCCCGGTATGTTCACGGAGAATTTCGAAGAGCCTGCTCATATTCATATATCTGCCTTTTTATCCTGATCTGAAGATAATATGAAATCATTTCTCACTGAAAACTTTACTACTGCCTGAAACTTCATGCCATGGAACATCATCATCTCCACTTCCCCTATTTCCCTCGTCTTACATTCAATTTACTACCTGATCTATGACAAATAATGTCCTACACATTTGTTGTCGAAAAATAATGTTATGATTAAATCATAACAGCCCTCATCAAAACTTTTCCTTCAACCTGCATCCCAAAGTATACATGGCATCAATTTCTCCCTGATCATTATAGGATATTATTCTCATTGTCTATTATGAATCTGAGCATTATTTTTAATCCTTACATGAACAGACTTGAAAAGGCAGTAAAATATCGGAAAAAAACAGAAGTTCAGCAATGTCTTTGCTTGCATCCCGGGCAATACATACTAAAAAGGGGATTGTCTATTATGAATAGTCCCCTTTTTTTATAAGTGAATGAATGATAAAAAAACATTTCTACTCACCAAAATATAATCATCATCATTTATAGCCTTGCATGATAACCTTGATTATCATGCAAGTTAATGTGTTATTTAAATTAATATTACCAGCTATCAACTGTATTGCGCCTGGCCCTGCGGCTGCATGCTGATTTACTGCTGAAGGCCGGAAAAATCTTTGATATTCTGAACAAGCCGTTGATGATACTGTTCAGCATTTCCATTATGATACTTTTTCCTGAGATGATCATTTTAATGACCTCCTGTTTTTTATAAGCAGAACCAGATTACTGTTATTGACATTCGTGAATCTGTAACTGTTTATCTTTTATGCTGTTAAAGACTGGAGGAAGCGGGAAAGTATCGGAAAATTTTTTGAAGATTATAGTTAAATAAAAAATTGAATTTGCACAAATTATGGCCGGAGATAGAATAAACAGGGACAAACATGTTCAAGAAAATCAGTAGGTGCAGGAATTTTAAGTGCTTTTTTATTCTTTACTGATGCTGATACTGAAAAATTCCTTCATATCCATGGAAATTAAAAAGTTCCGCAGGGGAACACCGGTAAAGGAAACAACTCCTTTATCGGGAGATGAAACAGTCATATCATCGCCCTGCATCAGATAAAACCTTGATGTCATCAAACCCGTTTCAATCTCAACATCGAGGCTCTCATTCCCCTTGAAAATGCGTATCAGGCTCTCGCCACCAGTCACAGGGATCCTGTACTCCAGCATGTTGGACGGTTTATCAGACAGCACATGTGCCCTGGGATATTCATGGAGATAGGTGGAGTCAATGGCCCTGATACCTGCCATTGCAACAGCTATAGGTATATCGAGCCATGGGTGCCTATCACCCGGGGATGATTCAATCCCGTCATGCTGTTTTTTTTTAAACTCCCGGTATTCCATGTATGACTGGAGAAGGCCCCGGCATGCACGGCAGTTGGCAAGGTGATCAAACACCATCGCCTCTTCATCCCGGGAAAGTATCCCGTCAGGAAGGCCCAGTACAAGTTCCTGTATATCATCGCCGCAAATCCCGGTATGACTAATATCAGTTATAATTTTTTTCATATTTTTTCTCGCTGATGCCAAGTTCAGGATACTTTTTGTCAAAAAAATCGAGCATGCAATTTTTTATATAAGTAATATGCTCCGACACGGTACCCTGGGACCTGTTGATTGCTTTCGATATACTGGTAACGGTCATGCACTGGCAGAAATACATTTTACCAATGGTTTTCTTTAAACTGCTATCGAGCTTGTTGAGACCTTCTTCGAGGATGGAACATACCTCGTTCCACTCCTCCGAATACCCGGAAAGCTCATCTACCTCATTTTCTTTATGATAATTGCCTGAAACGGCTTTGAAGGCTTGAAGGACCAGGGGATCACTATAATTTTCAGGATTCGATAGGGAATCCCGGGAAACTGCGTTTTCATAACTATCTGATGTATCATACTTTTTCCGGGCATCAGGCTGGGTGCTGCCCTTTTTTATTGCTATTTCATCATCAATATCATAACCCATTTTCCCGGCAAATTTTTTATATAGAGGATCTTTTCTGATTTTTTCATTTTCATCCTTGTAATCTTTTACGGGTATCCTGTTTCTTTTCCTGAGGAAATCCATTAATAAGTTGTTGATTGTTGCATAAATATAACCGTCTTTATTCTTTGCATTTTCAAATTTTTCAAGGTTATAATTTACAAATTTCAGGCTAACCTCAGCCTTGAATTCTTCAAAATCATCCATGCCTATTTTATCATTGATAAATTTTATTTTGAGGAAATCCAGGATTTCGTTAATCTTCTTTGTATATTGTTTAAAAAACTCTTCTCTGTTCATAATATGATTATTAGCTTTAATATTTAAAGCATCATACATAAGAGTAAATACTAATTTGTCAAACAATAATTGGTTCATAAAACATTCCTTATTTTGTCACAAGGAAAAGACCTGATATGCAGGGGGAATATCGGAAAAAAAATTCTCAAAAGTACAATAATGTTCCACATCACTATTTCCTCTTTCTTGTTTGCTTATCCTGCCGGTTTTTCTGTTTTTCTTTTCAGTTTCCGGGGCAGGCAATGATAACAATGATTGTTATGATTATCTTTTGTATCATGTGTGGATGGATTCCTCAAGAACCTTGTAATGGTCCTCACTGAAGAAGTCTTCCCATTTGGTAAATCTATAGGAACCCAGTCTTGAATTCATCATGTCAATATTCACATTTGAACTATAAGCAAAATATTATATACCCACCCACTTTCACGTTTTAACATTCTATAATATCAAAATGATGCATCCCATAGGACAAATAATGTCCTATATATGAATTCAGACATTTTTAGTGTAAAAAATATAGAGTTTTATTTAAATTTTCAATAGGTCCTATTTTATATTTTAAGATGTAGATGGCTCAAAATTGCCGGCAATAAAAAAAAGTGCTTTATCATTTAATGAGTTAATAATAAAATGAAATATTGAATTTACTCAATTCACATGATCCAGTAAAATAATGAAAACAAACGGCTACACGATCCCCGGCAATATTCTCAAGTATGAGATACTAAAACTTATACATGGCGATAATTGGTCCGATGTATATCTCGCAAAAGATAATGACAGGTATTATGCACTTAAAATACTAAAAGATCTGGATTTCGGTGCTGATAAAAAATCAGAAGCTTTCAACGAGATCAGCAGGTGGAAAAAACTCGACCATCATGAAAATATTGTAAAGCTCCATGAGTATGAAATTTTCAATAATACAATTGTCCTCGCCATGGACTATTACCCACCTGATTACAGGGGTTTTAATACACTTCAGGATTATTTTAACAGAAATAATTTCAGCTTTAACCAGTCGATAAAGTGGTCAATAGAGATTTGCAATGGAATGGAGTATGCATATTCAAAAAAATTATGCCCCCATCTCGACATAAAGCCTTCCAATATAATAATAGGAGCCGATGGGATTGCCAGGATCAGTGATTTCGGCATTAACCATCTCTATAACAGGAACCCTGCTCCTTCTATACGGACCAGATTAAAAATTAAAGAGAACAGTATTGGCCTGTCCACGGGATTTATTGAGAGGTCAATTACAGGAACTCCGACCCACATGTCTCCGGAACATTTCAAGGATCCCGGTTTATGTGACCATTCAAGCGATATCTTCAGCCTGGGCATAATATTATACCAGATGATCAATAACGGCAAATGCCCTTTTATGGCAGATATGCCGCGGGATGATTCCGAAGAGGAAGTTAACAGGTTTTTTAAACAGCAGAAGAAAATCCACTATAATCGTGAGCCCGTTATACCGGGCAACAGAATTATACTCGTCATTGATAAATGCCTTAAAAAGGATTCATCAAAAAGATACACTTCCTTTGGTGAGCTGAAGGAAGCATTATTCAATTCCCTGGGTGATGATAAATTCAATTTCCAGAATAACATGAATTTCTCTTCTAAAAATTTGAATGATCTCTTCTTTAATGGCCTGACCTCTATTCAACTGAAGAACTATACGGAGGCCCTTGATTCTTTGCAAAAAGCTATTCATCTGGATATTAAAAAATCATATACATGGTTTTATCATGGGCTTGCATATTTCTTCACGGGTAATTATTCAGAAGCCATGGCATCCATGGACAGATCCATCGAATGTGATCCCTTAAATTCAGCAGCTTTGGCATATAAAGGAAAACTTTTGACCATTGAGAAAAAGTTTGATGAAGCTTTCAAATGCATGCAGGAATCGATGAGAATTAACAATATGGATACCCTGTCATATATTTTTTTAGGGGATTTATACCGTGAGGAAAATAAATTTGATGACGCGTTAAAAATCCTTACCCGTGGATTGGACATGAAACCCGGTGACCCCGGAATTACCTGTAAAATCGGCGAGCTTTACCTTGCGATGAGGCAGATTGATAAGGCCATTGTGTATATTGATAAGGCGATGGAGATCGATCCGGATAACCATGTGCCGGTGTATTTAAAAGGATTCGCTCTCCTTGAACTTGGTTTTGCTGATAAATCTATCGCCCTCCTTAACCAATCGATTTCCATGGACCCGCATTATCCCGATGCCTGGTATAAAAAAGGCCAGTACCATGTCAATAACCGGGAATATCGCGAAGCCCTTGAATGCATGGGAAAGGCTATGAATAAATACCAGGAAAATGCCGGTTACTGGTACAGCCTTGGCGAGATACACGGGAAACTCGGAAACATGGAATCTGCCCTGGAATCTTATGACCGGGCTGTTGCAATAAATCCTGAATTTTCCCAGGCATATTATAACAAGGGTGATATTTATATCGATGATGGGAAATACGATAAAGCTATTGAATGTCTTACAAGATACCTTTCCATTGAGGGCGATGACATCTATGGCCTGAACAAATTGGGTGACTGCAATTATTTCCTAGCGCGATATGATGAATCCATATCAAGTTACAATTCGGCACTCAATCTTAATCCCGCTGAGCCATATACTCTGTTGAAACTGGGGGCGACCTACCAGGCGAAAAATGACTTTTTCAAAGCAGTAGAATATTGCGACAGGGCCATTCGTTCAAACCCTGAAAATCAACTTGCCTGGGTGATCAAGGGAAACTGCCTTTACGAAATGGATAAAGGCAAAGAATCGATTGAATGTTTTAAAAAAGCCATAGAAATAAATCCCGATGATCCTGAGATTTGGCTTTATAAAGGTAAAATTGAAGAAAAATTAAGAAAACTCCCCGATGCTCTTCATTCATACAAGCACTTTGTAAAAATTGCCCTGGAAGAAAACAGCAGCCAGTTAAAATATGTAAATGATAAAATCCGGGAATTGGAGAAGATCAACCGGCTCTCAACTCTTGCAGCATTTACCTGTACCCTCGCGGAAATTGAAGCAAAAAGTTTAAACCACAGGTACATAAC
This sequence comes from Spirochaetia bacterium, assembly GCA_009885955.1. Taxonomy (GTDB): domain Bacteria; phylum Spirochaetota; class UBA4802; order UBA4802; family UBA5550; genus VFJS01. The sequence goes on from VFJS01000094.1 coordinate 6,941, forward strand.
AGCTGAGCATTTTTTAGCCGGTATTCTTAACCTTCCCGGTTATCTTAAATTTGAAGAAAAACTTGGATTTTCTCAGGCCATTATAAATGAAATAATGATTGAAAAAGAAGCCATAAACACAATCATCAACCAATTTAATCTTGGTGCCGATGAAATCATCAGAATTCTCAGGGATAAAGTAAAAGGCAGCTACAGCACCCACCCTGAATCTATTACTCACCAGAGCACTGAATACAGGAAAATTCTTTCCGAAGCCGTCAAATTAGTACATGAGAACAAAGATATCACTGTACTTCATTTGCTGAATGCCATATTGAATTTTTCGGGGAACATGATAATTGAGACTTTCCAGGAAATGAAGATAGACATTGTATCATTAAGAAAAAAAGTTAATGATACATTAACAAACTTTATCCGTCAGAATGAAATTTCCGAATCAAAACAGGTAAATTATCTCAGCATAAAATATTTTAAAGATATAAACCGCCTGGAATATGATCTTATCAAAAGCAACAAGGGTGTATTTAATTTCAACATACTCATAAATCCCCTCATTATAAATGAATTATCCGAAAGATTAGATTTGCATTTTCTTCATATCAATAACAAGATATGGAAAAACAGTGAGTGTTTTGATGATATTGTTAAGCTGAGAGAAATCCTGACACTCCTTGTACCGAAAGACCTGGTATGGGAACTGGGGAACATGGAAGAAGAAGAAATTCAAATAATTCCGGACGATGAAATTTCAGGGATCCCATGGGAACTCATCATCAGCAAACAGGAGAAGAGAATAACACCTGTTTTAAGAAAAATAAGAAAATACTACACAATTGCGGGAAGGAATGAGCCCTCTAACGGCGGAATACTAACAGTCTTCGGCTCAGGGGAGAATATTCCCTTCTTTGAAATATCATGTAGCAATATCATTAATTTTCTTTCTTCAAAGAAATCCATAAAAATGTTCAAGTTCATAAGGGCGGAAGATCCCGAGTTACTGTTAAGGCAGCTTTTCGGCAGCAGGTACGAGGTGCTGATATATTTTGGACATGCGGAATTTGGCGGTTCACCTGAAACAACGGGGTGGCGATGCATGAATAACAGGATATTTTCCTGTGACCTGCTCCAGACCCTTGCCGGCTCTATACCCGATGTCATCATTTCAAACGCATGCGAATCGGCAAGGAGCAGCCTCCTCTCGGAAACATCCCTTGCCCATTCAGCCATTAATGCCGGATCCAAAACATACATAGGAACCCACTGGTTCCTTGAATTTCAGAGAGGGAATCTCTTCATTGAATCATTCCTGAATGAACTATGCATAAAAAATCATGGTGTAAAGAAGGGATTTTACGAGGCCATGAAAGCTTTAAAGGATAGATTCGGAGAGAAGGATATATCAGCTTTTAATTATGTTTACTATGGGGAGTAGAATTTATACAAACCGTCTCTTCAAATAATCCCCTTCATCGTCAGAATGCATAGCCCGCTCCAATCGAAAAGGTCATATACTCCTTGTTTGGCAAGCCAAAGGCAATGGTGGGGATGTACCTGAGCCCCGTGTACATGAAGAGATTTCTGTCATAGTGCCACACCGCCCTGGCTTCGGCCCCGAAACCTGCAGTCACGGCAAAAGACGGGACATCAGCCTTCCCTCGGCCACTTTTTTCCTTTGCTGTTCTGTATATCCCGCCCGCCTGGGCCACGGGACCCAGGTAATAACCGAAGGGGCTTATTGTGAATCCGAAGAGCATTCCAAGGGAGGCATTTGCAATGGTGTACGTTGTCCTATAGCTGTTCCTGCCGTCATTCCTCGTATCAACTCCGGGAATGTACCCGGCGCCCATGAGGATCATGCCGGGGAAGCCCTCCTCTATCATCATGTGGTAAATGAGGTTAAGCTCAAAGCCCAGGTACGTTGAATTCTGTCCCAGCGGCGAATTATCGGCGGCCCTGTTTGATACAAATACCGGGGCAATTGAGACCATCCAGTCAAGCTTGGATATGTAGACATCCAGGGCAGATGCTTCCAATCCCCGGATATATGCTGAATATACATCCGAGGAGTTATCATTAATTTTTTTCAGAAGGGAGACATAGCTTCCATCTGCCGGATATTTTTCAATTGAATACAGGGCACGCTCCCTTGCGTCATTGAGCCTGGCTGACTGCATCATGTAATCCGCTTCATCCATGGACATCAAATTTAAGAACATGGGGACTTTTGAAAATTCACGTGCATCCCTGTAGGATTTTTTCGCCATGCTCACTGAGAGCTCGGCATATAACTCGTAATATTTTTTATCGATATACCTTGACCCCTCTTCCATGTAGAAGCGATCAAGGAGTTTCTTTGCCTCTTCATGTCTGTCACCTGATATGAGGTCACTGCACTTTTTCATCTGCCTGTTGTAATAATCCTTCATGAATTCGTCATATTTTTTTATTGCATCGGAGTAAAGATCTATTGAGTCCCTGTCTCCGGGTTTCAGCTTTATGAGCCTCCTGGCAAATTCATAGGCCTCCTTGATATCGCCGCGCTTCACCGACTCTTTATATTGACGCAAGTACATCCCGGCAATGCCGTCAGTAATCCTGTCGCCCAGTTCCCTGGTCTTCTGGTTGTGCCCGAAGTTACGGGTAAAAATTTCGAGCCTTTTCTCGGCATTTTCAAAATCATCCCTGTTCACGAGCCTTTGAATATTGTCCATCGTGTTCCCCAGGGTTGCGGTGATGACCTGTGAGCATATCTGTGCGCTGAGGAGCTTCAGGTCGCTCACGATATTCACCTGGGCCGCATAAAATATATTTGCATGGATATTTTCGCCGGTTATTGATGATACGACCCTCGTCGTTATGATGGCCTCGCTCCCCTTCCTGCTCATGGTCCCCAGGAGAAAGTAGTCAGCCTTGAGCCTCTTCCCGGCGTCGATTAACACCTCGGCAGTGAAACCTGTCTGCTGGAAAGTAGACTCCTTCTCCATGTTCGACAGCTGGTCAGACTCGATGACGCGGATAAACTCCATTTTTATCAGCTCAGACCTGATAATTTCGCTCACCACGCCCGATTCATCGCCCTTCACATTCTGAAGAGGCACCAGGTCAAGGGCTACAACGGTTATGATATCCTTTGAGTATAGAGGGGCCCATGCAAGGATGATACTATAGAACAGGATCCATCTAATCATCAGAAAAACCTGTACCCTATGCCGATGGAGACAATATCATTTGCGTTGCTGCTCCTCCTGCTGTCGGTGCCCCACATCCCCAGGGCCAGGGACCTGTACCTGATGAAGACCTGGGTCCTGTCGCCGGGCATCCATGAAAACCACATTCCCCAGCCGATACCCATTTTGAAATAGTTATGGTCCCTCACCTCACGCGACTTTGAACCAAAGAGCACCTCACTCCTCTCTTCGATGCTCATGTACCCCATGGAGATATCAAGGCCGGCCCCCAGGAGGTAGGAAAGAACATTGACCGACGGACCTATTGACCCGCCCGCCTCGTAGTTGAGGACCATAAGCGAATCAAGGCTCCGTTTGGAGTTGAGGTTCCCTTTACTCTCCTTGTACAAACCGGAAATAAGAAAAGATCCTATCCCTGTTAATTGGAGGCTCACCAGTTCATGGGGCTCGGGAATGTAGGGCATTTTCCTGTGCCGGAAAATTGACCCCTCGATGCCGTCCATGGTGTATTTTCCCCTGTAGTCTCCTCCGGTGGTAAAGTTTTTATTATCGATATAGGTGTAGGTGCTGTTCACATAGGCAATATTTTCAAAATGGTAGGCGCGCTTTTTTTCAACAAAGAGGTTGAAAGCGTTCAGGTCGTTAACGTAGGAGACATACTTCTGCTTTTTTATATTGTTCTCCTTTTCAAGCTTCTCCTTTTCGTCGATCCTGGACAGGAGATCCCGGTATTCAGTTTTTGTCGGCTTGATTTTCATGGCCCTGTTAATGGAAATCCTGGCATCGGCATACCTCTTGTCACTGTAGTATTTTTTCGCTGAGCGGAACTGGGACTCGGCCTCCATTTCATTTTTCAGAATGACCCGGAGAGAAAGGATCTCCGGCCGCTTTGATCCCATCTTCTCAAGCCTGCCGAGAATATCGTCTGCCGATTGAAGTTTCCCCTCATCCAGGAGCCCCCTGGCGGTATTCAATAGAAGGGTCTCATTTTTATAAATGAATTTTTCATATTCCCTGTCTATGACATGCCCGAACATGGCGTATTCATTGTTCATCGGCTGAAGCTTTATGGCACCATTGAGGGAATTTTTTGCCTTGTCAAAGAAGCCATTCTCAAGAAACTTTTTTGCCTCATCGAAACGCATCCTTGCAAGATTTGAAGCCGCCTTCTGGTGATAGGTGTTGAGGATACCCAGATCCATTCCGGGCTTCTGCTTCCTGTACCTCTCGATATTCTGGATTGCATTCTCCCAGTCACCGATCTCAATGTATGCCTTTATCTCGGAAATAGTTATCTCGCGTAAATCCTGTATGAGGTTAATAATGCTCCTTGCAATTTTTTCATGGTCTTCCTTGAGTGACTCATCGTTGATGTGGTATGTTTCCGTAAGCACATCCTTTTCATCGATGACATTGATGGCCCGTATGTTTATCATCCTTTTGCTACCGATGATAGCCACGGTTCCGGTAATTACATAATCAGCCTTCACCCTTTTTCCAAGCAGTACGGCATCCTGGGTGGAAAGCTCCATCGCCGGGCCCCTCCTCCCCGGGTCGTCGAGTATGGTTACCTTCTGGGAATTGATGAGATGAGAGCGGATCATCTCAAAGGACAGGAGGGCCGATTCCTTTTCCACTGACTGCTGGTGCGCCAGCTGAGACAGAATAATCCTGATCTCTGTCCGGGATGAGAGTGGAAAGGGGTTGATACATAACAGTATTGTTAATAGCAATAAACAGCGTTTCATATCATACACCTAAAACACGAGCCCGGCAAGGATCCTGCCCTGGTATGATGAATATTCAGGGAGGGAGCGGTACCATTCACGGTCGAACTTGCACCCGGCAAAGACGCCGGTGCTTTTCCAGAGCTTGAACTGCACCAGGCCCATGGCGCCCACGGTGACGCCCATTATTTTTTCGTTCGAATACATCTTGCTGGAGCGGAGGATGAATCCCCCATCGGCGCCGATGTTGATGTTTAGATTGAGCAGTTTAATACCGAAGCTGAGGAAAGGCGTCAGGTAGGGATTGAAGACAAATTGATAATAACCATTCTCACCCTTCTCATATCTGAAATTAAATCCCATGTAGGCCGTGGGGCTTGTGCCGACATAGGAGTCACCGTGGCTGAAGAACCTGTCGATTCCCAGGATGTCGAATCCCCACCAGGACTTGACTTCGTTCACCTTGTTGTTGTCCTTGAAGTTCACGCCTGTTGATGCAGCAAGGAGGATCCCGTTATACGAAAGACCGTGAAAATACTCCCGTGCCTTCTGGCTGAAGGGCTGGTATTCCTCGCCGTATCTTTCGATCTCCTTCATCCTCTGCTTTTTTTCCAGTTCCACCCGGTACTTGTATTCCTCCTCCTCCTTGTTTATCCTGTCGCGCAGTTTCAGGTACGACTCCCTGTTCTGGAGCGCAATGGCAAGGTTGATCCGGGTCCTGGCTTCGCTGAAATACCCCTTGTCAAGGGCATCATCGGCTTCGTTGTAGTACTGCTTCGACAGGTTCACAGTGACCTCCTCCTTCATCTTGAAAAGGTCTTCCCCTCCATCGGCATCCTTTTTTTCCGAGTACTTGTTGATCTGGAACCATGCCTTCCGGTAGTTTTTATCCTTGATGGACTTCCGGATGTCCTCCCTGGTGACATCAGTGGCGAATACCAGGGCCATGTTGTTCAGGTCCGAGATGATGTTCTTGATGTCATAGACCACCTGGTCCTCTGAGGAGTAGACGGTACTGGCGTAGATAATCTTCCCGGTTTCGGCATTTACCAGCCGGAGCGTAACCACGACCTTGCCGTAGAGCTCGCCTATTGTTCCCAGGATAATCTGCTTTACTGATATTAATTTCCCGATTTTGACGATATCCGATTCATTCCCCAGGCCTGCAAGTTCCAGTTCCCGTCCCTGGAGCAGCTTCTTCAGTTCGTCGCGCTCAACAACATCGAAGTGGAGGGACCGGCTTATCTCGCTCCTGATGATGTCGCTCAGGAGTTCGATCCTGTCCTTCATTTTTGTATAGCCGCCCTTGGGGGTAAAGTCCATGACTGCAATCCTGATCTTCCCGGAGATGATCATATCTGCATGAAGATGTCCCTTCATGATGACTATCACCAGGAATGGAGCCATTAATAATATGCCGAACCTTTTCATTAAAGAACCTGCCTGTTGCGTAAAATTTAGTTTTAATATATAATGAAGGCGTTTTGCAAATTACACTTTATTATCTTGCTTCAATGTAATACTTCATGATCCAACTTCTATGTTCCCGCTGTCTATCATTAAGACAAATATAAAAAAAAATTATCGGAAATATTTATCCAATTCATTGGAATATGGAATAATATCCCTCTCCATGGGTCATAAGGAATATACGGAGAGGCCTGGGACAAACAGCGTCCTATACATTCATGTAGCATGATAAGAGTGATGCAGGTAATAAATTATTAATTTTTTGTTCGAATAAAAGTTTTATTATATTTAAATTGTCGTTATATATAATAATAATTCTGAAACAAGTAATAGACATGCTTGAATATTTTTATCAATAATAATTTTATGATGAACATCATTTTCAATCTTTCCACTCTCTTTCTCTTTGCCAGGAGTGTTCTCCGCAACTTCTTGAGGGACAGCTACCTCCGTGATTTTTATCAGGTCCATAACTTGCAGCTGTTCCTGTGACTGTAACGACCAAACCGCACCAACGGCATTTAAATTGTGCATAGTTGCTCATATTGGTTCTCCTTAATTATAATGTTGATTATTTTAAAAAATATAAGTGCAAAAAAAATCACTATTGAGCCACAGAAAATTCTGTAGCTCAATAGTGTAAATGAATTGGAAGGTAACATATATACTGGAGGTAACATTGTTTTTTCTTCCTATACTCTATTCAGACATTCATAGTTGATTTTTTTTCGATATTTTTATAAAAATTTTAATTTTTTTTAATTATAGATTAGCCTTTAAAATAGTAAAAAAGGATTATAAAAATTATGATCAATAATAATCCTCCAGATGAAGAATTACTGGTTGATGATGAAGTTGAATAGGAATCACCAACACAGGAATCTCTTCTTGCATGTGAGCTGACGTATGTTCCGTCCTTTCTATAATAACTCCTTACATTGCCCCCTCTTCGGGAATGACTTTTGCGATGACCCATATTAAACCTCCTGTTTTTGTATTTTATATTAATTACAGGCATCATGAATGAAATTATTTTCAAAAAAAAATATTTTAAATAAAAATTTCAGAGTTAGTTTATTTTTTAGAATGATGGAAAATAAAAATAATAATTACAGAATATGGTTTAAAAAAATTCAAGATTTAGAAAAAAAACAAAAAAAAAGCATTATAATTAGTCTGTTATTTTTAAGCTATTTGTTTAAAGAAAAATATAAAACATTAAAAAAAGCTTGTAAATTAATATTATTGTACCTTGTATGAATGAAATATTTATGTTTTTAAATTTGATTCCGAGGTGCAGAATTATGAGTGCAATTATGAATTTTATTAATCAATACAGGGAATTAAAAAGCCTGGATAAGATAGATAAAGAAGTAATAGAACAATTTTATGAAAGAATTATTGAATATTTTCATTTAAATATCGAAAAAGAAATAATAAACTGGGAAAAACATTCTCCTAACTTAGATAAAAAAGGATTTTGGAAGATCACTGGTGCTTTTTCATACATGGACCACCGGAATATAATTTTTGATAGTCTTTTATTATTTATTGGAAAATATATGGATGGGTTTCGTGGAAAATCAGAAGGAGAGTTTTTTAAATATTTTTATTCAGTAATTAAACGATTTAAAGAAAAAGAAAAAAATATAAGGGAAAATGAAATAAACACTGATGAAGAAGGATTCAAAAGTTTAGAAGAAATAAATATTAATAAATCAAATACTGACTCTCAAAATCCTATTAAAAATATTATTAATACAGAATTTGAAGATTCATTTAATGACTGTGTTAAAAATCTTCCTGAAGAATTAAATACAATAATAGAAAAATTAAAGTATTCTTTATTAAGTGATGATAAGATTATTAAAAAACAGGAATTGGCTGCAAAAATCGGCACAGATTCTGCCGGCATTACAAGAAGATTTGAGAAAATAAGAAAGCTGTTAACAGAATGTCTAACATTAAAAGGTTATTCAAATGAAATTGCTGAAATGAAATAATTATTATAATCTTAACATAATTGAATTAAACAGGAGCAACAAATATGGAAAAGAAAAAATTTACCGAAGCAGATAAAATCATCTATATGAATTTGGGTGAAGGAGCCAGCTATCTCTATGAAGAGGATTATGATGATCTTATAAAAGCAGTTAATAAAAATGAAAGTGAGAAGTTCTATGAATGGATAAAACCAAAATTAAAAGAAATTGATAAAAAAAAAGAGGAAGAAAAAAAAGCCTTTGCTAGAATTTTTGAGCTGATAAAAAAAAATAATGAGAAACAGAGTGATAAAATAATTAATTATATCGGAAAACTGAATGAATCATTTAAAGATTTTGTTGAGCTGGTGATTGGTGAAAAAACCGGTGAAGAAACAACTACATTTTCACAAAATATATTACTCCTCCTGAATAAAGGTTTCGTACCTGCAACTTCTGCTTTAAGAGATGGATTATTCAAGCCGACTAAAGATATTACTTTTGAAACAGTGAAAGACAATTATCCTGTGAGAGTAGTATTTTACGAGGGCGGCACTAAAATTGAAATTGAGTGTGATGATGAGGATAGTGAATTTTTTATCCTTGATGGAGGTTATGTAATTTCAGCAAAACCAATAGGAGGTGTAGCTGTGTTTGATGAACTTCAACCAGGTGAGTATCTATTATCTATGGATATGATGGACTTTATGGAGATAAAGGTCAAAGGTAGTGATTACTGACATTATTAAGCCTAAAAATTTAAAATATTAAATAAATAATGCAACAATCCTTTGATGTTTTTTAGTAAGTTCGGAACATTATATTAATATATTATTACTTAATTTATTTTCGTAATAAATGCTACATTTACAACATATAAATAGGGGGTAAATGATTTATGATTGATAAAATTCTTGATAATTTTAGAAATAATAATATTTCTTCAGACTTGAATAAAGACACTCTCATTGTCAAGAAAAATGATTTTTATAAAGAACAAATTATCAAGATTCAACCTATCTACTTAGATCCCAATACCCCAGATGAAAATATTGCAGATTCAATATGCATCCCAAATGGGGATGCTCAACTTCCAGATGATATTTCAATGGATGAAGATGTAAAAAAATATGGAATAGAATCATTAGCCTGGTACCGTTCTTTTCATTGGAAACCAATTGAAAGTTGGGGAATATATATTTTGAATACAGGGATTAACCATATTGCACAAAAAATATTTTTCGGTCATCAAAACTTCAATTCTTTAGATTGCTATCAATCATCATTTAAATTCTTACTTTATCATGAATTTTTTCATTATATAACTGATATTGCTGTTTCCATATTGGAAGCGACACATCAATTCAAAATAAAATTATATGAGAATTATTATTACAAAATATATGAAAAACCAAACCCTTTAGAAGAAGCCCTCGCTAATGCTTACGCATATGATAATATCACTAGACTTGATCCTGGTTTAAAAAGAAAAATACATAAATTCATGATCGATCAGCCACCGGGCTATTGTGATTATCACTCCTATCTTAATCCGAATAAATTTAATCTTGGAATTAGAAATTTGACACATTTAATTTTAAACGGTATTCCTGATATGGAAGTAAAAATAATAAATGATATACCATTTGAATTACTTTTTGATATACATAAAGTAAATCTTTCATTCAATAATGTCCCAGTGTATATAATACAAAATAATCCTAATCCTGAATTCAATTTTAACTTAATCACAACAATTCCTAGTGAAAAATTAATCATATCAAAAAGATTTATGAAAGATTTAAAAAAATTACCAAATGACATACAAAAAAAATTTGAGAAAACCAAAGAATTACTTAAACTCGGGATAAATAATCCAAGTTTGAATTGGGAAAGGATAAAAGGTAATGATACTTTGTTTTCTATACGGATAAATATAGATTACAGGGCATCTATTAAACTCGTTAATCATGGTGAATGGGAACTATTACGAATAGATAAACATGATGCTTTATATGATAAACCAGGAAAATAAAAATTATTATTTCTAGAAGGTGTTTAATGGAGACAAGCTCATTACCCTATTGTACTAAATGTAATTTATTACTTCTTTACTATTATGAAAATTGGGAGACCATATACTTATGTAATTGTGATCCCGTTAATAATTTAATTCAATATGAAATGCTCGAAAAATTAAAAAGTCGTTGTTTAATATCACATTGTCCTGAGTGCAATTCTGAACTTAAGGAATGGCATATTCTGGGAATTAATTTTCTTAATATTGCATATGACCTTCATAGAAGTTGTTTTTCTGAATTAATTAGTGAATATGGTTTATATATTTCTAATAAGGACTTAGAGGAAGAATTAAAGCAAATATTTTTAGATTATAAGTTATAATCGGAGTATATTCCAATTTAAATGAGTTAAATCAAACTGAATTTCTTCAAGTTAATAAAATTTTAAAAATATTAAATCGATATGTCAGATATCAACAATCAATTAAGTGAATATTTAGATGAAATAAAATATTTAATTATTAAACATGGGGAAAACCATCCAAGTGTTGCAGACTGTTATTACAAAATTGGGCACGTATATTCTAACAAAGGAGAGTATGTCAAAGCCCTTGAATATTATTTCAAATCAGTAGATATAAAAATTATAAATTATGGAAATAACCATACAGATGTTGCATCTTGTTATAATAGTATTGGATGTGAATATGATTCAATAGAAGAATATGACAAAGCCCTTGAATATTATTTTAAATCATTAGATATAGCATTACTTGGAAATGACCATCTAGATGTTGCACACTGTTATAATAATATTGGAAATGTTTATAATACATCTTATATTGCAAATTATGATAAAGCTTTAGAATATCACTTTAAATCATTAGATATACGAATAGTAAAGTTTGGGAATGACCACCCTGATGTTGCAACTAGTTATTACAATATTGGAAATGTATATACTGCAAAATGGGAAAATGACAAAGCCCTTGAATATTATTTTAAATCATTAGATATAAAAACAACAAAGCTTGGAAATACTCATCATAGCCTTGCAGACACATATAATAATATCGGAGATATTTATTTTGATAAAAGCAATTATGATAAAGCCCTTGAATATTATTTCAAATCATTAAATATAAAAATAACAAAATACGGGAATGACCATCCTGATGTTGCGAGAAGTTATAAAAATATTGGGGATCTATATATACGTAAAGAAGAATTTAATAAAGCCATTTACTATTATAATAAATCAGTTAAAATTAGTTTAAAATTTAATGACTTTGAATCAATAAAAAATTTACATTCAATAAGTGAATATTTTACAAAAAATAAAAACCTGCAAAAGGCAAATAAATTATGTTATCATTGCATTAGATTATTAGAAAAAAATCCTAATAATTTTAAAAAAATGTATATTTATTCTGATGATGATTATATAAAAATTTATTATTATTACATATATATAAATTTTGAATTACTATTATCTAAGCTTCCTAACAGCACTATAAAATCTCAAAGTAAAAAAATTGATTCAGGCTTAACATCTACCCCTTCTGAAGAAGAAGAAATTTCAAAACAAGTAATAACTAGAATTGTTAAATATTTTAAAGATAATCCCAATGCAGAAGTTGATCATCAATATAATACAGTAAAAAGTTATTTTAATGACCTCAAGAAAATAATAGCGAAAGCACAGGATGAAGTGAGCCCTTTTGTCAAGACACAAATTATAAACATATTAAATGAAAATAAGATAATAAATACTAATAATAAAAATTTATTATCAGCTTATGAAACAGTTGAAAAAATAAAAGCATATGGATTTCTTAAAAGAATTTCAATTAAGTCAGCTCTCTTAGTTGAAGGGATATCTAATCAAGATAATGAAAATATTTTAAAACTCTATGATGAAATTGATGTATTAAATTTTAGAATTAGTAAAGAAATTAAAAAACCTGAATTGGAAATAAAGAATTTACTATTCGATATAAAGAAAAAAAACAAATTTGAGCATGAATATGATTTATTAAATAAAAAATTGATGATTAATAGGAAATATAAAAAATTATGGGAACCAAAAATTGCTACATTGGAAGATGCTATAGGATTGTGCAGTAAAGAAACTGCTATACTTGAATTTATTATAAGAGAATATAATGAAAAAAAACCAAATTTGATTGAATATTTAAAATATATTCTATTAGAAGAAAGTAATGAAAATAATTTTTTTTTCTGCATGTTGATAAAAACCAATGGAGTAAAAATATTTAAAATTGACTTTGACTTGGAATGCAGTGATTTTATAAAAAAATTAAAACCTGGAGGTGACAATAAGATTGCATTCATCAATAAATCATTTGATTTATATTCCCGACTTATTGCCCCCTTAGAAGAAGATTTAAAAGGATTAAAAGAACTGATAATCTCTCCTGACGGTCCTCTTGCCTTTCTCCCTTTTGATATTTTGAGAAAAGATAAAGATAGTCCTTATTTATGTGAGCAATTTACATTAAGTTTGGTTCCCTCAATTTCAGTTATGAAAATGATAAAGGATAGGAATTATGATGTTACAAGGCATTCATTTTTAGGATTCGGTGATGTCAGGTATTCAGATAAGGATGAAAATGGACAGGACAGGTGTAATGATGAACAACCTGAAATTACTGAAAATTTTATTGAATATCATGCTGGTAGATTCCAAAAATATGGATTGGAAAGTTACAGGGATGCTGTTAATGAATTTCTTCCAAACCTTCCATGGACCGGTGAAGAAATAAGAGAGATCGCATGGAATGTATTTGATAATGACAAGTCAAAAATTTATGTGGGTGATGATGCATCAGAAAAAAAAATTAAGGAACTTTCAAAAAATAAAGAGCTTTCAAATTACAAGTTTATTCACTTTGCCTGTCATGGTAGATTTGATGAGTACTTACCCCAGAATTCATCTGTAATTCTTTCTGAATATATACAAAATAAAAATAATCAGAACGAAGATGGCTATCTTGATGTAAATGATGTTGCCATTCTGAATTTAAATGCTGACTTGGTCACTCTATCAGCATGCAGGACTGGTCTTGGTAAAATAATACGAGGTGACGGCATTGTGGGCCTTACTAGAGCGTTCCAGGTTGCTGGTGCCAATAATGTACTTTCAACTATTTGGAAGATTGAAGATAAATCAACAAAGGATTTCATGGTTACATTTTATAATAAGATTCATAAAGAAAAGTTGCCAATTAAAAAAGCACTGCAGGAAACAAAGCTTGAGTATATAAAAAATGGTAAAGAACCATTTTACTGGGCAGGCTTTGTTTTATGGGGGGCATAGAATTATTTTAAAAATATTTTACTGATATATTTCAGATCATTTCCCCGGCCGATTTGAATATTTTATATCATCTTCGATTCACAACCAGCAGATATCCCCCATCCATAATAATTATACATTATATCAATAACAGTCATATTTGACATTAGTAATTAAATATGATAATCTTATAACAATTGATTCATTGAGATTATTATCAAAATTAGTAAATTAAATGTAAGCGTTCAGTTACCTGCACCCTTCCGAAATTCTTGAATAATTTCAACATCAATAACATTCGGGAGCAAAACCCTCATTTCTTCTTCCGTTTTTGCATAAGGCA
>VFJS01000020.1 GCA_009885955.1 Spirochaetia bacterium
TAACCTCGTTTTTTTACCTGCTACGGTATCGCCATTCTACGGCGATTAAACGAGGTTACAACTCTTTATCTTATTTCTGATAAAAAATTCATTCTAAATCTGAGTAATATATTTGAGTAAAATCTTCATCCCTAAATATTGGGGCATTCATAGGCAACATTATCCCTATCAATTTTTAAGTTTTTGACCATATCAGTATATTTTCATCACCCTATTTTTAATATAGAAAAAGATTAAAGCTGTTGCAAGTATGAAGATTACCAGGTCTTTCCATAAAACAAAATGATAGTTTTATAGTGGGCCAGACTTCTAGTTCAATTTTTCTAATTAGTTGCAGACCTTGTTTAATTGGTGAGAAAAAACTCTAATCTCTTAATCAATACAATAAATGGAAATCGTTAAGTGTTAATATTAAAAACTGATTTTAATAATCCTGGAAAATGGATTATCTTTTCTATATTCCCGTAAAGAATAAACCTCACCCAATTGCGGTTCAAAGAGAACCACATTATACTTGTTCTTTTTTTCATCATATACGGGAATAATATTCATTCCATGATAATAGGGGAACATGATTTCAACTATAACAATACCTATCGCAATTCCGGCTTCTTTCGATGTTGAAGCCATCTCAATGGCAGTGCTTTTGAAATATTCAGAATAATCATCGCAGTCAAAGCTTTCACTCTGATACTCTCTTGGTTTTTCATATTCCACAATAAGTCTCATGAAGCTTTCACTGTTCAATACAATATATTGACTGTCATTGAAGCTGTATTGCACTGCCGTACTATATCCGGTCTCAGCCAGTTTAGTATTAATTAAAACTCCAAGTTCACCTGAAGACATCACCCTGCCGTCCACCGGAACTGAAATATTTGAACATGATGAGCTGATAAATGCCAAATATAAAAACAGATGATAAAAAAATATTTTCATATAATCCTCCTCACCTAAAAATATATTGAATAACCTGCCGTAACTACAAGAGGCGATTGAGTACCCAATTCTGAATAATCATGGATAAATTTTATCCTGATCATAAACTTGCCAAAGGTTATTTCAAAACCCGTACCAAGAGCAAAACCGCTCCGGTAAATCTTCAGTGTCCTGTTCCCAAAGGCTTCTGTGCCGGTGCTGATTTTTGTGTACCTGTATGTCTTGCCCATGCCGAAGAAAAAGGATACCTTGTCATTAAATATACATTTTGCAGTGAGAAGTATGGGATACAGGTACTCCTGCACATGGACATTATAATGATCGCTATTATCGATCATATGATATATCATTGAAGCATCAAGGCCCAGGGTAAAATTATGATAATAGTAATAATTTCCGGAAAGACCCAGACACCATCCGAAACCGAGATTATTCTGAGAACTTCCAAGTGCAAATCCAAACTCAGGAATAAAGCTTAGAGTCGTTATATCATTGAAATTCCCTTTATTTTCTCCTGGAACTTTTCTGTCTTTATACAGCAGTTTGAGAATTTCACCACTCCCGGTCATCTGCCCGGCAATTCTACCCTCGCTATCCATAGAGTCTGGAGATGCATTATTTTCTATTAAATATTTGACGATATCAGCATGACCTGCCCGCACCGCACATATAAGCGGTGTTGTATACGCTGAATATTGCCGATCTCCGAAAAAAAACGATCTTTCTGACTTTGCATTAACATCAACTTTCTTTTCTACGAGCATTCGTACTATGCTCATATATCCCAATGCCGAAGCGTAATGAACTGCTGTAAAGCCATAGATATTCTTTGAATTAACATCGGCCTTGTAATAAAGAATAAGACGGACAATCGGATGATTTCCAATAATGGATGCCAAAATAAGAGGTGTATTCCTTTCATTATCAAGGCTGTTAACATCAATTCTCGCTTTTAGCAACTTTGGAATTTCCAAATCATTTCCCATCCGTATTGCATCATGAAGTTCATTGGAAAAGGCGATTGAAACATTAAGCATTATCAAAAGGAAAACATAAATCTTCACCGATTTTATCATGCCAATAGCTCCTTAAAAATAAATTAAATAATTTATATTTCAACAAACTATATGACGAAAAATTCTGTAATGCTGTGATTTTTTATTTAGAGTTAATGGCTTATTAAAATCAGAGGGGCAGCAAAAATATATTAAATTTATTACAAATACCGATTACAATATATAGTCTTTGGACTTTAGAAATTTCGCATAGTCTAATTTTTGTAATGTATTAAACCGTGCATTGAAGTAAATAAAGTCCCCTTTATTTTGATAAAGATTTTTTAGAAAATTATATTTCCTAGCAGGATTAGAAAATGTTTTTATACGGCCCTCATCCATAAATTTTTTTAATACATTCCAGGATGCTTCAAATTCCAAAATTTCTAACGAATTGTAAACCCAATCTTTGAATGCCTTTTTTTGTATTATTGACAGATATGGTTTGCTTGATAAATAAAGGTCTATGTTATCATACATAGCACAATATAACTTCAGAATGCTATTATCAGATAAATGCATCGGCTCTACACCCAATTTTAAAGCCTTATTTATACCATTTGTAATCTTATTAGCTATAAACACTGCTATGTCATTCATGATAACCTCGAGTTCATAACAAAATACTTCATGTACAACATCTTAAGAACCTGAACACCGCATACTATTGAATTATTCTTAAAATCGGTGATATGATTCTCAAGTTTCAGTATTTTTATAATGTTTACATCTCTTCTGATCTACTCGCAAAAAAATATTTTTCACATCAGATAAAATATATGACGAAAAATTTTAAATTGATTTGATAAAAATTGGAGTTTATAGACATTTTTACCTAATTGTTTTTTTCAAACATATAAGCTATCATCAAAATGCCGAGGATTATCTGTATAAATGATATTATCAAAAAACAATTTACAATTTTTTTTCTATTTCCTTTGAACTCTGAAGCCAGACTAATTCCTGCCCATGCACACCCCACTTGGACACCGGCAATAATGAATAATACATTCAAGCTCAAATCATTCATCTTGCTTTCTTCTTTATAGAATTCTCCTGGTTGTTGTGCCATATAATGTTATACTCACCGGTAAAGCTTTGAAAATGTGCACCGGGATATCGCCAGCTTTTTTTTAATTTATATTCATCTGTATCCCTGAAATATTTGAAAGCAGACCACCTCAAATAATCCTTGTTAGAAAACAGTGTACAACTGATGTTCGAAATCAAGTATCTGATGCCTTCGTCTCTGCAGAAATCGATCATCCTACTGATGAATTTGTCGATCAACTTACTCATGCTGACAGGTATTTTTGAAACATTAAATACATCAATCATCAGCGCCTTATCCGGCGAAGAATCATCATATAACAGAACCATGGTAATATACCCTTTCCACCGGCCTCCATAAAAAATTTTGTAAAATATAGAGTTAGGGGTTAATAGCTGCCGGTAATTATTCTTGTTGCAGTCATCAGCTACATGAGATCTGAAGACAAGGGATGCATTTTTCTCTGGCTTAAGCAGAAGGTCCTTTGAATTGCCGCTGTTTATTGGCTTATACCGGCATATTTTTTTCAGGAAATACTCATACATAAAAAATTCCCTGTTGAGCTTATTAATCAATGAAAGTTCTTTCCTCAAGACTGCAGAAATTGCTGAATCCTTTTCAGTTGAAATTTTTTTTGAAAGTGAATTTTTTCTGAGGCCGTATATGTGCCTCATGTCTGAAAGCTTAATCGTATTTGCCACAGATGCCAGTATCACTGAATCTATTTTTTTCAATTCATTAATGTGATTCCCTTTTAAACATGTAAAATATTCCGCATAGAACTGATCTTCAAGATTCAATATTTTTGATGTCAATATTTTTTTCACGAATTCAAAAGGATCCAACAAAAGATACTTGTTAAGGTCTGTGTTAGACCTATAGAAGATTTCAATGAAAATGTCGAACAGCACATTCCTCAATTCATCTTTTTTTTCCTTTGAATATGCCTCCAATAGGAAGGGTACAGTAAGTTTGTAGATGTTCTCAACTTCAGACCATGACTTTGAGTTGACTGCTTTTTTGAATTGCTCTATGTCCGAAATATTTTTACCCAATGACTCCTTGTACCGGTTATAAAGCCTTCTGATAATTTTTTTCCCGATAACTTTTCTATCAAAAATATGAAAAAAAATCTCATCATATCTTCTGCCATTGTTGGGAAGATACATGCTGATTTTATCGATGATAACCTTGACATTATTGTCACTGCCCTCAGATTCCCCGGATATGATTATATCCGGAAAACTCAACCCGCACTGGGGGATGCTGAAACCCAGGGTTTTATTAAACAGGTTTTCAAAATCCCCCGGTGATATCAGCCCTATTAGATCATTAAACAAGTTTTTCTTAAACTCGGAACTGTTGACATCTCCATAACCGTTCAGTGAATCACCGAATAGGTAATCTGATATCTCATTAATGGTCATCCCCTTCTTGTAATTATCATTAATCTGAATGATTTCACAGGTATCCGCATTTATCATATAGTTGAATATGTATTCATTCCCGATGATATTCCCAAGGCTTATGGCCTCGAGAAGCGTTTTTCTTTTTACCCTGTCATCAATATTCTGAATGATGCTGCATATTCTCAGGAGTTCGCTGAATGAATATTTTTCCAGAAGATTGACAGCCTTGTTCATTGAAAGGATTATGAAGATATCGGAATTGATTGCCTGTTCATTCTCATAGGCTATTAATTTTATCATTGATGAAATCAGGAGTAGGTTTTTTTTATCAATAGGGTTATTTTTTATTTCTTCGAGAAGTTTGTCTGATATTTTCTCTATATTAAAACAAACTTTTTCAAGTATGCAGGCAGCATGTACTGGATCCTCACGGTAATACCGGAGGATATTATTAAAAAGCTGAGAAGAATTAGCCAGGATTTCATTGACTGTGTAATCCTCCCTGTTTATACCGGACTTGTAGAGATTGAAGATAAAATTAGCCGATGCGCCGATTCCAATTTTTCCTAATAGAAAAACAGATTGGCGTTTTAAAGCAGCATTGTTCCTGTTATAAACCTTGATTAAATATTTAGTGAAAAGTTCGGGCGTTACGGACTTCACCCTGCTGTTTGCATTGGAAATAAAGTCCCTTATGTCGATCTTTTTTATAATGACCAAAGTTATGAATGCATTTTCATAACTTTCACATCCGATACTTCCCCTGAAAAGGTGAAGCAAAACATCCCAGGTTAATTGATTTTCCGTTTCAGAAATGATTTTTATGAGGTTCATCCTGACATTGGGCCATCCGGAATAATGTATATTCTCCCTTTCCTGCACGAAGGATCTGAAGAGGGAGTATTGATGTTCATTAAGGATTCCATGTACAAACTGATCCCGGGTAGTGCTGGAATAGGCTTTGACAAGGATGATGAGCAGATCATCGACCAATTTTTCCAGGATACTGAAAATCTCCCCGAAGCCGGGTCTCTGGTTTTTAAGTCTTGTGATGAAATAAGCGATTATCGCCCTCCTGAGCCTAGGGTCCCTGCTGTTGGCATATATGTCACCGGCAAGCCTGAAAAATTTTGATGCCACCTTCTCATTAAATGATAATTCCGAAGGGATGGATATTATTCCCATCATGTAACCGATACGGTCGCTCTCACCGGTTCCTGCCCTCTTTGAAAGCTCGTGGAGACATATTATTTTTTCACGATCGCTGTAATGGATATAGTCATTAATAATTTTTTCTGTCTCATCGATTTTCATTCTCCCGATAAACTCTGAATACCTTGCGTTCACCGCCGCCCTGTTTATTTCAAAGGGATGGGGGAAAAGAAAAAAATCCCTGTTTTGCCTGGAAAGGTCCATGAGTGTCTGTGTCATCCATTCACAGTTCCTGACCAGGCCCTGGAACATGAAATACTCATTTTTTGTATGCTGTTTCACGGCACTGCTGCAGAAATCTATGACCTTGTAACCCTTTCTGAAAAAAACCGTAGCATCCCCGCCTATATACCCGTCCCTTTGATTATGACATATATGGTTTAAGTTAAGATTGTCAGCGCTTATCCTTACAACCCCCAGGATGGGGTCCTTTTCCGAAAGATGGTAGACGATGATATTGGGATTGGACGATTCCAGCAGCCTGACAGGGACATCGGCTGAAAGGATAAGATTTGTAGGCTTGATGATATTTTCATCAAGCCCATGGGCGCCCGCCCACCCTGCCTCTTCACGGACTGTAAAGACAACCGTGATCCATTTGAAACCTGAGATGAACAGCGATTTATTATGGAGAAGCTCGACTATCATGCCGACTCCCCCCTTATCATCTATCCCGAGATTGAGTCCGGTTGCTTCCGAAATGCGGCCGTTTTCTTGATAACTAAGCTTCCTTTCCCCTGAAAAATATGAAACAGTATCCATGTGGGCTGTGAGCATAATATTTGCCCCTTCAGGATTTCCGCCTTTGAAACCGGCAATGAGATTTCCCATCTGGTCAGTAAAAACATTTTCCGCCCCAAGGCCTTGTAAAATATGCTCCAGATGCAAAGAGAGAAGTTTTTCCTTTCCTGAAGGGGAATCGATGAGGATAAGATCCTTGACAATTGAGAACATCCTTCCCGAATCACAGTGGGTTGATAGGCCTCCAAATTTATGCAAAAATTCCATCTCGGTCATGTATTTATCCATTTTGTTTTCTCCAAAATTGATTACCTGACAAGTTTGACGAAAAATATTTAATAAAATTCGATTAATTATTTATTATGACCGTTTGGTTTTGGCTGAATCATGAAAAAATTATGACAGCGCCATGAAGTGCGGAAAAAAACTTTACATCAAAATGACTCTATCCCCGGGTCCAGATTGAGGACCTGTTTCATTGCCCGTTTCTGACATGCCATATCTAGCGGACAGATATTTTAAATATGAAGCATAGCCTGAAAAACAGGAACCATAATTTAGGGCAAAAGTTATCATGAAATCTTCAATTTTAATTTCAAACATCTTTGAGAATTCATCATCAATTCCTGGAATTGCATTTTCGATGACCAACTCTCCTCCCATGTCATCATGTTCATATCTCATTAAATGGATATGCATTGATAGTATTGAAGAAGAGTTCTCACTAATGGCCCAACTGATATCCATATCATGTTGGTGTTGATTTAAGAAAGCTTCAATATCCCTATAATCATAGGTACCTTCGTTAACAAAATATCCCCTAAAATTATAGAACAAAATACCGTCTTGAAGTTTGAATCTGAAATTACCCGGAACTGAAATATGGTTTATGGTGTTTATGCAGGGAATTTTAATCTCAAAGGAGTATGAATCATTGGCAATGTCAAGGCCTCCAATATAATAGTTGTCCTTTGAGCAAAAATCCCGGCATATATTTTTCATCTTCCCGGCCATATCATTGTAAATATCCAGCAGAATGTTTTTATCCATGCGTTACCATGCCCCGTAAATACAGTGTGAATGATAACCGGCACCCGGCAGTATCCAGGAGATCCGCCAGGTGTCGGAATAAGTCAAAGCCTCATAAGCGCCTTTAATTTCTTTACATTATCCTCAAAGTTCCAGGGCCTGGAAAACTTCTGCACATCAGATCCGCACATGACAACAAGCTCCTCCCTCTCCAAATTGACTATTTCACAAAAGACTACAATGTCATCATGTTTAAACACAAGGTATTTCCCTTCAATGGCGAAACTGCAGACGCTCTTCTCCAGGCCGAACATCCCTTCGACAAGTACCATGCCGTTGGGATAGAATGTGAGGGTCCTGTCAAAAACCTTCCATGAGCCGAGCAGAGTATAAAAACCGTTGGCGTAAAGTGCCCCACTTGAAAAAAGAAAAACGACGGCCATAATTATTTTTACTGTTCTTTTCATGTTCTGCTCCTTTGATTAATTTTTATCTTTTCTGAAATATGAGACGAAAAAAAAATGGTGTTATATCAGTTTTTATGAATTATAGCAGGGAAATTAATTTGTCATTTTACCATTAATGGAGCCGGTAAAATGAAAAGGGTAATTATAGCACTGAATTATACCATACCCAAAAGCACTTTTTTTGCGTCTTGCTTACCAATGATATATAAAAATTATCGATAAAACATTTTTTATATTTTCAAAAATTACACATCACAATTGAAGTGGGGATTCCTGTGTAAACCTGGGAATGGAAAATATAACTTGACAATTGACAATAACATTTGGCATATATGGCAATAAAACTAAGGATCAACCTATGGCATACCGTCTCCATCTTCTGAGCAATGAAAAAATTGAAAGAGAGGCCAGGCCCCATTTCATAGCTTTCATCGACCTTTATTTTATATGGGCCGCATTGATCCTCATAAGCCTCATTGGTTTATCGTTTAAGGGGGCCATGACCAATGCCGTTAACGGGACTTTCTTCAAAGAATTTGTCATAAGCATCCCCGCCGATAGGACCGAACTTGTGCTCTGTTCCCTGATTAACTTCCTCGTTGCCCTGATCCCGGTCAGATACATGTCCTATTACAAAATAACAGCACGCTGGATATACCTAATAATGGGAATATGCGGCATATCATTGATCCTCTCTATTTTTTCCAACCTCTCCCCTAACATTATCTATGCCCTCCCACATGCAATAGGGTTCCTGGGAATAAGCCAGGTGGAGATATACAGAAGAGCCCATAAATTCTTTGTCACGAACAGGCGCCTGGTCTTTGTTAGGGACTATATAATCATGACAAAGGATGATACAACAATGTATTACACCCACATAAATTCGGTGACGCTGAAGCAGACAACACTGGAGGCCTTTTTCAGGTGCGGGACAGTGATACCGGTAACCAGCAGCGGAATGAACCTGGGTGAAGAGATACAGCAGATGAATCCCGGGCTGTTTTTTTTCGGATTTTCCACAGGGAGGGGGAAACTCCTACCCAGGGCCATCCCTTTCCTCTGCTTTTATTCAGTCAGCAGGCCCCATGAGGTGAGAAGGCTGATTGATGAGAAGTGTGCCAAGGGTATGAAGTAATTATCAGGAATATTCAGGATTTAGGTTAATTACACAACTTTTAATATTGTTCTTATTTAATTGATTAATTATATCTAAGGCATATTGTTTTTCTTTATTATTACTACTATTAGCATAGAAACGTATTAATTCATTTGTAACTATCCTTGCACCTCTACCAAACATTCTACCAATCATTTTCGATTCATACACACTCTTTGTTATTGGAATATCCAAATAAACTCGATAAGGACCAGTATGAACTATAACTTTCAGGAAAAAAGGTAAACCTATTTCAGTGTGACTTATACTTTCTAAAAAATGAGAAAGAATATTGTCAAAATTAAAATTATTTGTTTCGAAACAATTAATTTTACCAGTTATTTCATTTATAATATCTTCAAAGCTCAATGAATTTAAAGTATCATCCTCTTCTTTAATAAAATCCCCACTCGCCGGGCATGCTTTCCAATTAGGCTTTAACTCTTTTCCGCATGATTCACATACATTTTTTAACTTTCCAGTACATCCCGGGCATACCTTCCAGTCCTTGTCCACTTCTTCTCCGCATGATGGGCATTTGATGATTACTGGGCATAGCTTACATGATTTTCCATCAGAAGAAATGCATTTCATGCAAATTAATTTCTTACATGCCGGACATGTTGACCTGCAACTGCTGCTGTTGCAAACCCTTTTCCCGCAGGAAGGACATGTATCCACCGATTCCCTTGAGTGGCAGAGGGTGCAGGGATTTTCAGCAGCAAGGCATTCTGAACATGTATTCAACGTCATATCAAAGTGATCATTGCATAAATACTTTTTACCGCATGGACAGGCATTTTCCCCTTGTTTTTTCGGCAAATCACATAATGGGCAATCGGTGATCTCAAATACTATTCCACTTTCATCATTTGAATTCATAACTAATCCTCAATATCTAATAAAAATTCCCTTTTCTTTTAATGATTTATCAATTTTCTCAATGATATCTTCATAGGGTATGCCTATTATAAAAAATTTTCCATCTCGGCCAACTTTAAACTCAAGACTGTTTGCCGATGAATTTTTGTAATCATTTATTGAGTATCTATTTGTTAGAAAATGTATAGACTGGTTAGAGGAACCCCTCCAGGGATCACGAAAGGAAAGCTCCTTTATATACTTTCCATCTATTATAATATCAGTATTATCAAGTATCGAATTTATATCATTATTTTTCATATCCAGAAGTTCTTCAAAGATGTATCCTGTATAGATAATTACAGACAATTCAGGACGAGTTTTTTTTATTTGTGAAATCAACATCTTAAGATTTTCATATTGAAAAAATGGCTCTCCTCCACTAATTGTAATCCCTTCGATATTCTTCTTTAAAAATATTTTTTCAGATAAACAATCGATATCTATTTCTTCACCTTCATCTGGGTTATGGCTGTCTGGAGCTAAACAACCAGGACATTTAAAATTACATCCTTGGAGCCAAATAACACATCTAATCCCTGGTCCAAGGACAGTAACTTCCGGTTCAAAATGATAAAGTTTGATGGTTTTCATAAAATAAAATGCTCAAGTACAATCAAACAATAGTAGAATA
The DNA here is from genome assembly GCA_009885955.1 of Spirochaetia bacterium. Lineage (GTDB taxonomy): Bacteria > Spirochaetota > UBA4802 > UBA4802 > UBA5550 > VFJS01. The sequence continues at coordinate 10,618 of VFJS01000020.1, forward strand.
ATAATGATTTATTAAGGTATTATACAAATTGTAAAATATTGAAGAGAATTATCAAGCTTTTTTTATAGCAATTATCCTGATGATCTTTCACTTCAAAGATGAAGTATAATTAGAAAATAGGTTACCGAATTTGATTTTACTCTTTTAGAAAATCATTAATATAAAAAAAAATTCTTGAAATAAATTATTACTCAGATTTAGAATGAATTTTTAATCCGAAATAAGATAAAGAGTTGTAACCTCGTTTAATCGTCGTAGAATGGCGATACCATAGCAGGTAAAAAAACGAGGTTA
>VFJS01000117.1 GCA_009885955.1 Spirochaetia bacterium
CCGAGGATAGCTACCCGACTTTCTGGCAATTATCGGGACTGGACTTTCACCAGTTAGCAGACGACAGCTTCAGAACGGACCAGAATAAAGATTATCAGAAACAGCATATTTATGACAAATAATCAAATCTATGCACACTGTCTTAAAATTTACCGGTTAATGCAGCAGTGGATGTGGAGAGGGATGAGATGGGTGGATGATTATTTGATTCCAGCCATCTCCCTGTGGCCTGATTCTGAGGATTAAAATTATCAGGACAATCAGTGCCACAGGGAGTGGGTGTCATTTTTTTCTAATGGGGTGCTAGCAATTTCCTAATAATCAATAAAACTTGCAACTGGCTTCTTCGTCAGCTTTTATTGGAAGATTATAAATCTCACAATTGTTATCCATATATTTTATTTCTCCAGCAGCGCTGAGATTTTGAGGATTGCATCCTGTATTGTAACTTGTTGTATATGTAATCAGAATACGGCCATTTGGTTTCGTTTTCCATTGTCCTTTTTCAAACATACTTGGACATTGAGCACCCTCGTGTCCCGATCCCTCGAGCCTGCCGTTAGGATGTAGAATGAACTTGATACTTGCATAACTTGCTTTAATTGGGAAACTTCTCCCTTCAAGGATCGATTTTTTTGGTTGTATATCAAAGGCCTTGAAAGCGACCTCGGTGATGCAGGTATCATCCCATTTTTCGCCCTTGTAAACACTGAGTATCTTGAAGGTAAGCCTGCGGCCTTCGATGACATTTTTCAGTTTGATGGACTGTATATCAGGGCTATCGGCAAGCTTGATGACTTCTTTCCCGCCCTTGTCACCTGTCACCTCCATCTCGTTCACCCGGTTGTTGGGCTTGAAGTAGGCCGGGTCTCCGAAACCGTTTTTAATGAAAATCTCATGCACTGAGAAATTCCCATCGAGGTCAATCCCGAAATTTTCACCAATCCCTGAATCCTTTTTCCCCTCGCACCATGACATGATGGAATTGTCATAGAGGTGTGTTACATGAAAATCCCTATCTTTGCTTTCCAGAGTGCTCGATACATAAGCCCCAACGATCTTCGAAGCTTTCCCGTCGGGAAACTGGTCCTTTTTGCAGGAAAAGGTTATCATGGATATTGTAGTGATAAAAATCAAAAAAATGCTCTTCCTCATATTTCTCCCCCGTCTATATTGTTTTGGAATTACAGAATCCAGCCAGGAAATTAACTAGATAATTATAGTTGTATTAAATCTGAGTGTCAACAATTTTTTATCCCTCTGCAGACCCTTTCATTATTTTACGAAAAAATGGTTGACAATGATTCCCAATAAAAAATTATTCTTGTACATAGTGGAAATTCCACAAATAAATGATAAAAACAGATCCCGGAAAACGTTAAAAAACCAGGAAGTATTTTATACAACCATATTCAAGAGACAGAATAAAGGTTATCAGAAACTGCATGTTGCATATTTATGACAAATAATCAAATCTATGCACACTGTCTTAAAATTTGCGCCGCCCCTAAAAATGAAAAGACATACCTCTGGTGTATACTTTTACCGTAATAACCATTTGATTAATGTCAACAATTTTATGCTAATTTAGAAACTCGAATTCCTATCAAGGAGGTATTGATTTTCTGTTCTCTTTTTTAAAAGGAATGAAATAGCCTTTTATAATAACATGTGTTTTAATCAATTTTTTGATTTCCCTGTCAGCAAGGAATGAAAAAACAGAATCAGGCAACATAAAAGTTGTACACTCCGGGCATTATTCTGGAGTTTTTCAAATTTAAGAATAACCACGAAAGGCACGAACCCCACGAAAAGGAAAATTTTTTTTTTCGTGGTTTTCGTGGTTTTCGTGGTTAAAATTCCAAAAAAAAAACGCCGGGATATTCATCCCGGCGTTTCTGTTACTCAAAATACATCTGAGGCTATACTTACTTGAGAAGCTGCAAAATGGACTGCGGCTTGGTGTTCGCCTGCGCCAGCATCGATGTGGCAGCCTGTGTCAGAATCTGGTACCGGACAAAGGATGACATCTGTTCTGCCATGTCGGTGTCCCTGA
>VFJS01000077.1 GCA_009885955.1 Spirochaetia bacterium
GGAGGATTGATTGATCATTTCATTGTTAAATAAGAATATCAGATATAGTTCCCAATTTAATTCTCTGTGTCTCCGTGCCTCTGTGGCAAATAAAACGGTATAAATATTTTCAATTTATTTTTATCTCTTCATCATACCAGTATGCCTGTAATGCGTGTAATTCGTGTAATTCGTTTATTTACCGAAATTACCGTACCTGAAATATGCCGCGCACGAGCCCTCTTCCGAGACCATGCAGGCACCCAGGGGATTCTGCGGCGTACAGGCCTTCCCGAAGGCCTTGCAGTCAAAGGGCCTGGCCCTGCCCTTCAGGATTGTCCCGCATATGCACAGCTTGTGGTCCTCAATCGATTCATGGGGGAAGTCATATTTCGTTTCTGCGTCAAGATACGCGTACTCCTGCCTCAACTTAAGGGAGCTTCCTGGGATGTCGCCGATTCCCCTCCAGCGGAATGATGCGGCTTTTTCAAAATATGCATGTACCATCTTCTGAGCCTGCAGGTTCCCATCCATGGAAACGCCCCTCTTGTACTGGATCTCCAGATCATTCCTCTTTTCCCTGAACTGTTTAACTATCATCCATATCGATTCCATGACATCCACCGGCTCAAATCCGCCTACAACAATGGGGATATGAAACTGCTCGACAATGGGGGCATATATCTTCGCACCGGTAATTACGCTCACATGGGAAGGCGCTATGAATGCGTCGATGTTGCTGTCATCTTCAGCCAGGAGGGCTGTCATCGGCTCCGGAACGGTCACATGATTGATATGATATATGATATTTTTTATATCGCCCTCAATTTCCCTCTTTATAATGGCCGCGGTCATGGGAGTTGTCGTCTCGAATCCAATCGCAAAAAACACAACGGTCTTTGAAGGGTTATTCCCGGCTATATCGAGAACATCCATGGGGGAGTACACCGAACGTACATCAGCGCCTTCAGCCCTGGCTTCAAACAGGCTTCCCCTGCTCCCCGGGACGCGCATCATGTCTCCGAGGGTCACTACGATGATATCTTTTTCCTGTGAAAGGATATAGGCATGGTCGATCCTCTCCTTGGGCATTATGCACACCGGACACCCCGGCCCATGGACAAATTGAATATTTTCCGGGAGGATCTGCTCAAGGCCGTACTTTGCGATAATGTGAGTATGCCCGCCGCAGACCTCCATGATGTTGATGGTACGGCCGAGATTCTCCGAGTCTTCCCTTATTTTTTTTGACAGCATCCTGATTGTGTCTGAATCACGGTAACCGTCAATGAGAAGGGAAAGTGAAAGTTTACTGTTTTTCATCCTGTTCTATGAGCTCCCTGTAAAATTCTATTGATTCCAATGCATATTTCTCATCGAGCTTTCTTATGGCATACCCGACATGGAGGAGGATGTAGTCCCCCACCTCTACTGGTTCAGGCATCAGGTCCAGGCAGGCTTCCCTGGTCGCCCCCATGGTCTCAACCACGGCAGTGTTCAATTCTTCCATTATCTCTATTACTCTAGACGGTATCGCTAAGCACATGATGTACTCCCTGATTAATTTTATTTTTTCGAATCCTTCAATATCGATTTCTTGGATTCCTCGAGATAGGCGATCCATTCATCTATGGATGCCCTGTCCTTAATGGATATTTTTATTACTCTCGATTTAACATTGAGGCTTTTCAAATCGTCCTGAATTCTATCGAAGGAAAAATCAAAATATTCATGGAGGTCCCACTTTGAAATTAAAATCAAATCGGCCTTTCTGAACATTACCGGATACTTTGCAATCTTGTCATCACCTTCCGGCACTGAAAGGAGGACAACATTCCTGTGCGTACCGATGTCGTAACTTGCAGGGCAGACAAGATTTCCCACATTCTCAACGAAGAGCAGATCAATATCACCGGCATCAAGATGATGGAGCCCATGATGGACCATGAATGCATCGAGGTGGCATGCCCGGCCGGTTGTAATCTGGTATGCAGGAACACCCTTAGCCCTGATCCTGTCAGCATCCCTGCTGGTCTCAAGGTCCCCTTCCAGCACTGCCATCCTGAGCGAAAGCACTTCAGCGGTCTTTTCCAGGAGGGAAGTTTTTCCGCTCCCTGGAGAACTCATGAGGTTGATTCCCAGAATACCCCTTGCGTTTAAATGTTCCCTTATATGTTCAGCCTCCCTGTCGTTCTTGTCGAGGATATTGGTCATTATAGTCTGGTGCTTTTTATCATCAAGGAGCGGGTTCATTGAACCAGCGGTACCTGTAGTATGGCCATGGACATGATCATGGACATGATCATGATCTTGCTCATTGGTTTGATTCTGATTCAAATCAGCGCTGTGACAGCCGCATGCATCACACATTGTTCACCTCGTAAAAAAAAATCACGGATCAAATACAATTGTAAAAGTAGTGCAGACTATAATAAAAGGATTTTAAGTCAAGAAAAAAAGGAGAACACTTATTTCGACAACCTGATGTATATGTCAATGATTTCATCGGCATTGAGATAAATCATCATCGTTATCAGGTCATGGATATCCTGATTCAGCCCTTTGAACTTATTTTTGGAAAGAAGGTCCTTCACGATAATATCGTTGAAGGCAAGGAGGATATTCCCTATTTCCCATGCGCGGAGTCCTGCATCAAAATGTTTTATGCCTATATAACATAAATAATTGAGCAGGATTGCCCGGTCCCTGGCCTGGATGGAAGTCATGAGAAGGTCATAAAAAGTACCTATATCTGCGTCGGCGACTGTTCCTGTAATTTTCTGATAACAAATAAATTTTCTGCCGTTTGCCGGGTCCATGATGTACTCGAGAATTTTCCCTGTAAGGTATCCCTTTGATATTGCAAGCTCATCGCAGATCATCAGCACAGGCCTGAAAGAAATGCGTTCCATGGCGGATTTGTTCAGGGAGAGCCACTGTCCCGGCTCCATTTTCATTTTCTCGATGAGGAAAAGAAGTCTCCGTGCAAGGGAATAATTGGGATCGGGCTCCCAACCGAGTACGGCCCTGGTATAGGATGAATCGGCTATCAATGTATGATCGATATATTTTACCATCCATGTTTTCTCAAAAGGGGGATCCCCGGCTATATTCCCCAGAGTCTCCCTCAATAAAACCCCTGGATAGGCAAGAAATTTAGGTATAAAAAATGGTTTCCTGGGCCTGCCGTAGTAATACCCGGTTGCCAGTTCGAAAAGTTCCCTGTGTGAATTGCAGCCGTCAGGACTTGCCACATACGTATCTACAGGCGCAAGATCATCACTCTTTTCTAATATTGCAAGGATGATGTTATTAAGATCATTAATATGAATGTAACTGATGGCCGACCTTCCCCTTCCTGCAATTATCCGTGAATTCCATTTTTTTGACAGCCAGGTTATCAGAAAAATATACAGCGGAGGATACTGGCACCAGTCGCTGAATACTGCTGCAAATCTGACAATTGAAGAGGGGACCCATGTTGAAAATTTTTTGACAATCTCCTCAGCCTTGCGTTTGCTGACTGCATACGGGTGATCGGCATCAGGAGCGCTTCTCTCAGTAATCTTCCCCTCGTAGTAAAAAAACTTGCATATAGCCAGGGAGCTGGCAAAAATAAACCGCCTGACATAGAGTTCCTTTGCCATAACAAGAATGTTTCTTGTCCCCTCTACATTTGTAAGTTCATATTCCGGATTGTCTTTCAGGGAAAAATCGTAGTATCCAGCCAGGTGATATATGAAATCCGCGCCCCCGTCATTCCTGATTTTATCGGTAAGCAACTTGACAGAGGTCCAGTTGGATATGTTGACCTGGTGCCATTTAATGTTTTTATGGGACGGAACCCCGGCATCGCTTTGAGATCTGCGTGCTATGGCATGTATTCTATACCTGTCCTTAACATAATCCAGAAAGTTGCTCCCGATAAAACCTGAAGCGCCGGTAATGATAATAGTGGGGATATGTTCATTCATAGGTGACTATTAATTGGTCAATGATTCATTCTTTAATAATGCTCTCTCTTTCATATAGGCAAGGTATCCCCATAAAATAATGCTTCCCATGAAGCAATCCACAAATCCTGAAATAAGAACCGACCAGATCCTGTCGGCAAAAAGATAATATCCAAATAGAAAAACCGTTGCCATGTACTTTGCAGTTATTGAGAAAAAAATGAGCCCCCTGTGTTTATGAAATTCCAGGGCTCCCAGGGTATACGCAACGCACATGACCAGATGAAGAACGCCGCCCTGAATATTAAAAAATCTTTCCTGGTACTGGGAGAAACCGAAATGCGTCATGATCTGCGGTGAAAAAAAGATAAGGCCAATCCCGACGCATAAGGAATGAAAAGCTATTCCAAGCAATATCGCCATAAGCCTGAGACGCGGGTCAAATATAAATTTCTTCATAAATATCCATCACCATTAATATAATACTCAGATTTAGAATGAATTTTTTATCAGAAATAAGATAAAGAGTTGTAACCTCGTTTAATCGCCGTAGAATGGCGATACCGTACCAAGGTAAAAAACGAGGTTACAAACAAAATGTTAAAAACAATAACGAGAATATTCAAGCCTTTTTTTGTTGAGATAAGAAA
>VFJS01000105.1 GCA_009885955.1 Spirochaetia bacterium
ACGATTGGTAGAGCAATGGATCGACTTGAGCATCGAATTATCGATTCTTAAAATACAAATTGACAAAAACAAGAGTTAAAAGTACTAACTAAACTCGGTACTCTCAAGTTAATAAGATAAGCAATTATCAGTATTGCTGTCATTGCAATAATCCCCGATAATAGTCTCGGCTATACTGAAATTTTTAGTTGACAATAATATAAACTATGGGAAAAATTTTATAAAAATTGGAATATTACTTTTGATAATATCCATTAAATTTAAAATGATAAAAATTCACATCATCATATTTATAATCTTACTCATATGCCCGATCCTGAATGCTCAAGGAAAAATGGATCTCGACAGCTCTAGTAAACCTTCTGTTTTGAACTCTTCTAATATATTTTCATTTGTATCACCTCCACTAAAGGGTGAGGATGATAAGAGGTGGTATTTTACCCTGGGAGGGCTGTATTATAAAAAAACCGGCAGTACGGATACCGTCAATGCAAATAATGAAACCTTACTGACATTCGATGATAATATCAGCAACTTTGAAATTTCATATCGAACATTTTTTGCGCAGGTAAACGATGAGACTGTGGAGAATAAGGGTTTTGGAATAATCAGGTTTGATTACTATATTTTTCCCCGGATAGAGCTATTTATATTTTCGCAATTTGAATATAACAGGATGATTGAGCTTAAATACAGATATAACGATGGGGCTGGGATCAAGTTTGTGATGATAAGAAATAATTATTGGAAGATGGATTTAAGCGGAGCGCCTGTATACCAGGTTGAAAAATATGATGTGAGGGAGAGAAAGACCGGTGAGAGATGGTCATTCAGATTCAGGGTAACCATTACGCCTATTAAAGAGGTCCTGATAAATTATATTTATTTATATATTCCAAGGATGTTTGATATGTATACCTTTCGCTTCAGCCACGATGCCTCTTTAAAAATAAATATTGCAAAAAATTTATCATTGAAGGTTGGATATTTATATCAATATAATAATGATATATTGCCCGGGATTAAAAAGAGGGATGAAAATATTTATTCTCAGATTTCAATTGAGTTGTAATAAATTAAATTTTAGTTATCACCGGCCTTATTGAACTGGTGTAATCATTTTAATAAAGTTTATTTTAAAAAAAATGAATCAAAGTTCTTTCCCATGGGAGAAGGGGATTCACTGAATTTTAAATCCTTTGTACAATGTAGAATTATAAATCATGACGAGGTTAATTCAAAATTTTTAATTACAGGGATGCCGCCTGTTATTTTATAATAACATGATTAAAATATGAAAAAAAATATTTATTTTTTCAATACAACTGTTAATTGTTATGGGCCTGTCTTGTAAAGCCATTCACGCTGCTTCTCCATCGGCTAGCAATAAGCAGACCCAGTTCAGGGAAGTGGCTTATCTTGTTCCTCGCAATATTAAAGGCTGTCGAAACCGGGGTGCTTGCAGGGTTTATAAAGTCAATAGAAAAGCCGGCCCATTACTTCTGGGTCGTAGGGGGGCTTTCAAGCTTCCTGGACAATGCCCCTACATATCTTACCTTCCTTTCCAGCATCCTTGGAAAATTTTAAGGCAGAGTGCATAGATTTGCTTTTTTGTCATAAATATGCAGTTTCTTATAATCTTTATTCTGTCCCATGAATAGGGTTGTATAAGTGCGCCAAGCAAAGCTTGTAATATCTTATCGGTTAAAGTCCGATACAGACAAAGCCTAACC
>VFJS01000048.1 GCA_009885955.1 Spirochaetia bacterium
AACGTGTTTTGCTCAGAGTAACGTGTTTTGCTCAGAGTAACGTGTTTTGCTCAGAGCAACGTGTTTTGCTCAGAGTAATTATATATATCCCATTATGTGAAACTAAATGAAAAATAAGAAATTAAGGCTTTTTTTCAATATTACCGATAATGGACTTAGATAAACAGGTTGGAGGTCCAATATGGCTAATTATAGAAAATATGCAGGGTTTTTTATCGGAATGCTGATGCTTTTCTTATATATCGGCTGCACACCGGGTAAAACACAGATGAAGCAGAACAATAACGATGAAACTATGTATAATCAGAACAGTAGTGATCCCGAAAATAATGAGGGTAGAAAAGGGGGCGCCCCTGTTGTCCGTTCTGGAATGAAAAACGACGATAACCAGGGGAATGGGAAATATAAAAATTCCCAGAGGGGCGGCTATGCTGATGGCAGGGGAAAACAGAACGGCAGGAATGGAGATAAAGAGGATAATCACAGGAATATTGAAAAAGTAACATCTGATGAAAATACCTTTTCCTCGGAAAAAAATGATGACCTCTCCCGCGACAGCATGAGGGGCGATAATGGTGATTCTGACAGGGAGCGGCAGCCTCAGGCCAACGGCAGGGACAGCTATTTCCAGACCGGTACTGCATCATGGTACGGCAGGGAATTTCACGGGAAGGTTACCGCCTCCGGGGAAAAATTCAACATGAACAAATATACCGCGGCGCATAAGACCCTTCCTTTCGGCACTCTGGTCGAGGTGAAAAATCTTGATAACGGCAAAATGGTGCAGGTTGAAATTAATGACCGCGGCCCGTATAAGGGGAACAGAATTATCGACATATCCTACGGCGCTGCGAAAAATCTTGCCATGCTTTCCACTGGCGTTGCCAGGGTAGGGATTAGGGTGATAAAAAACGGCGATAAAGATTCTGAGAACAGGGAAGATAACCGTTATGGTGATTCGGGCAGAAAGGGTGATAGCCGCTACGGCGATTCGGGGAGAAGGGACATTGAACCAGTTGTCGGAAATGATGCCGATGATACGGAGAGGGGGAGCAGGACTTCAAAGACCTATTCCATCCAGGCCGGAGCTTTCTATTCAAAAAGGAATGCTGAAAGTCTGAAAAAGAAGATAGAGGGATTAACCCGCAACAGCGTATCCGTGGTAAATGACGGTGATTTATACAAGGTCAGGGTAGATGGCATTGAGAGCAAAAAAGAGGCGAAGAAATTCAAAAATATCCTGAACAATGAAAACATAAAGGGATATATCCTGGAATAACCAACGGTTGTTTTATGAAATAGAGAGGGTGTTCTGAAAAGGGCGCCCTTTTTTATATAAAAATTATTCTTGACCTGATGAAAAAATATAATTTATTTGTCTGAAGAAAAAAATAATATTCAAGGATAGCAAAATGAAAAATATGCCAGCCGGATTCAAGATTTTCATTGGCCTTATGTTTTTTCTTACAGTTCTCATTGTACTTGCTCCACTGCTCCATGCCGAATCGGTCTTTTTGAAAGACGGGAGTATCATCGACGGGAAGATCAGTGCCGATACGGACAGGGGCATCACCATAAAACTTGCCGACGGGAAGCAGATGGAGATAGCTCGGAAGGATGTGCTGCGCACCCTGTACCATGAGAATTTCAGGGACAAGCGCTATATATACAAGATGGATGGCTCCGTAGTGGAAGCCTACGTTGTTGATGAGGACAAGGATAATTATACATACCGGCTGAACCTTACCGCTGCCGATGAAGTGAGGATTTCCAAGAACGATGTGGACCATATCTCGAAGAGGAAGGTCCAGGTCCAGGTCCAGGTTATTGAAAAGAAGAGTGAGCCGGTAAAAGAGATTACCGGAAGAAAGGAGAATATTCTCAACAGTGCTTCGCGCATCAGATTTGCCCTGGGCGTTTATCAAGATTTCACTGATGAAGATCTCAATGAGATTTACAGCAGGAGGCAGGCGCCATTCCCCTGTTTCGTAGAGGTTGATATATGGAGAAACAGGGATGAAAAGGGCAACGGTCTTGATATTTTCACCAGAATGACAGTAAAAGGATTTAACTGGGACAGGGGAAAGTTTGAGAAGTTCAAGTCATTTAATAAAGATATCCCTTCAAGTGCATCTGTCGCCAAGGATGACACCAACAGTTACACTTTTTTACATTATGGATTTAGCGGCGGTGCCAGGTATATTACAGGTGTGTATATGGGCGGAATTCTGTGGCAAGGATATGCATCCCTGGCGTATCAGTTTATTCAGACTGTAGAGGATAAAATTATGATAGATATAAGTGGTAATTCAAAGACGACTCAGGGAAAATCGTATACCTCTCCCATCGGAATCCTGGGCGGTGCCGGTATTGAAATTAGTTTTTCATCCTATGTCGGTATTTTTACAGAAATCACCATGGGCTACAACCCGGTCAACATGTGGGGGAAGACGCGCAATATCGAAGGGGTGTCGGTTTATTATGGAGCGACACTGAGGACGTCGTATTTTTAAATTTTGGTTGCATATGTTCTATACATTCACCACATCAATTTACAAATATGGAATATGATATGAAAACCTCACCATTCCGGGCCCACCTGATTTTTGGATTTATATTAATGTATTTTTTTTCAAATATTTCCATTCTCAATGCCGAATCGGTCTTTTTGAAAGACGGGAGTATCATCGACGGGAAGATCAGTGCCGATACGGACAGGGGCATCACCATAAAACTTGCCGACGGGAAGCAGAAGGAGATTGCGCGGAAGGATGTGCTGCGCACCCTATACCACGAGAATTTCAGAGACAAGCGCTATATATACAGGATGGATGGCTCCGTGGTGGAAGCCTACGTTGTAGATGAGGACAAGGATAGCTATACATACCGGTTGATCCTTGCCGCTGCCGATGAAGTGAAGATTTCCAAGAACGATGTGGACCATATCTCGAAGAGGAAGGTCCAGGTCCAGGTAATAGAAAAGAAGAGTGAGCCGGAAAAAGAGATTACCGGAAGGAAGGAGAATATAGTAAGCAGGGCTTCGCGCATCAGATTCGCCCTGGGCGTTTATCAAGATTTCACTGATGAAGATCTCAATACAATTTACAGCAGGCGGCAGGTTCCATCTCCGATATTTATTGAATTTGATATTTTGAGGAACAGGGATGCAAAGGGGAATGGTTTTGATTTTTTTACCAGGCTTACGGTTAAAGCCTTTAACTGGGACCGGGCCAAGTTGGATAAGTTCAGGTATTTAAATAAAAATATTCCTAGTGATCCTAATGATCCGAGCAATTCGAATATAACCTATGACCCTAATGATATGACCGGCTCCACATTTTTTTATTTCGGGCTCAGCGGAGGTGTCCGGTATATCACCGGGGCATACCTGGGAGGCATCCTCTGGCAGGGATATGCTGGTTTGGCATACCAGGTTATTCGTACCGGCAATGATGCAATTTATCTTTATGACAAAACTAAAAATTCTTCATTTAAAACTTCAGGTCAGTCATATACATCTCCCTTTGGCGTGCTCGGCTGTACCGGTATTGAAATAAGCTTTTCATCCTATGTCGGCATTTTCACAGAAATCACCATGGGCTACAACCCGGTCCGCATGTGGGGGAAGACACGGAACATCGAAGGGGTGTCGGTTTATTACGGAGCGACGCTGAGGACCTCGTACTTGTAAAAGTGAACTAGTCAGCATGCAATTTTTTGGCTCGTCCCGTTGATTGTTTTTCCATGCGAATAGATTTTTTTGCGAGATCTATTAAGGATCTAAGTGCATCATTGACCGCCTCATCAGTAGGGAATGCTTTTGCAACATCTGGGCTGAGGAGCACTAAATTGGTGGCTTTCCGGTAACTTTTATAATATTTACCGCGGACTCCAGGACCAAGGTCCTCCCTTTTATATAATGGACGAAGTTCTTCTGTTTTTTTAACCTTCTTCATAAATTTTATTCTCCTTTCGGTCCATCAGACGCGCGCTTATGATTCTTGTATGGCTACCTCGCTCTGAATGTGAAACTACGAGTAATCGTTTCTGGAGTGACAAACCAAATGTTATAAAACGGTATTCATTCGATGAATGGGCCAGATCTTCTAATTTAATTCAGTAAGATAAAATTATTAAACAAGTAAAATCAAACTGTCAATCAAAATTTTAGATATTTTTGTAAAACAGGAAACATCAACGGGCGGCAGCCCGCATATGATTTAATCCCCCCATCATCAAATATCAATTGACAAATATCCGGCTGTATATATAAATATTAAAATTTTAAATTTATAATAAAAGATTTTCAACTGTTCAGGAGGAATCATGAAAAGAATCTTTATCATACTTTCGCTGATCCTTGTATCCGCGGCGGCAGTTTCCCTTAATTCCTGCAAGGCCAGGGATAAGAATGTTATCAGGATAGGGCTCAACGCGCCTATTACCGGCGACATCCCCAAGGTGGGGGAAGGCGCCAAGTTTGCCGCACAGCTATGGCTTGAAGACATCAAAAAGGCCGGCGGCATCGAAGTGGGCGGGAAGAAATATCCCGTGGAGCTCATAATAGAAGACAACGAAACAAAGGCCGAGTCCGCTGTGAAGGCGAGCACCAAGCTCATAACTCAGGATGATGTCATGATAATCATAGGGCCCTTTGCCTCGAAGCAGGCCGTCCCTGCCGGGGGAGTTGCCAACAACTACAAGACCCCCATGGTTGCCCCATGGTCCACGAATCCCGACACAACAAAGAACCGTCCCTATGTATTCCGGGCATGCTTTCTTGATCCCTTCCAGGGGCCCGTTGTGGCGAATTTCATAAAGGATGAATTCAAGTTTAAAAAAGCCGCGGTCCTCTTTGATGTGGCAAGCGACTACCCTAAGGGCCTTGCTGAATTTTTTAAACTGGCCTGGGAGAAGAACAACGGGCCGGGGTCTGTTGTGGCCTATGAGAGCTTTACCACAAATGACAAGGACTTCAGCTCCCAGCTGACAAAGATAATAAAGTCCGGGGCGCAGATTCTCTTTGTGCCCCAGTACTACAATGAAGTAGCCCTCATCGTGAAGCAGGCTAAAGAGCTGGGCTGGAAGGGGACCATTGCCGGAAGCGACAGCTGGGGCTCTGCCGAGACTGTGAAGCTCTGCGGAAGCGACTGCTTCGGAAAATTTTTCAGCACCCATTATGCCGCGGCCGGGGCAAAGGGAGACACAAAGGAATTTATCGAGCGCTATAACAAGAAATACGGTTACGTTCCTGACGACGTGAGCGCCCTCACCTGGGACTCGCTGAACATTACGAAAAAGGCCATTGAATCAACGGGCGGCCTCACCGGAGACATCAAGAAGGACAGGACCGCGGTGCGCGATGCCCTTGCCAAGATCAAAAAATTCAAAGGCATCACCGGCGAAATGACCTATACCGACAGCGGCGACCCTCAGAAATGCGCCGTCATCGTGAAGATTAACAACAAAGGGGAATTTGAATTCTATAAGTCGGTCTGTCCGTAATACTGGTGGTCTATTTTTTCCAGAATTTTCTGAATGCCCTGCAGTGGGGGAGCTTCTATGCCCTCATTGCGCTGGGCTATTCCATGGTCTATGGAATTCTCATGCTCTTTAACTTTGCACACGGCGATGTCTTCATGACCGGGGCATATATTGGCCTGGGGACGGCCCTTTTTTTCACGATGATATTTTCATCGGGTGCGGTGTCTGTGGTGCCGGGGTGGATCATCCTTGTGCTCACCATATTATCATCCATGGCCCTGGCCTCGATCCTCGGCATGATCATTGAACGCATCGGGTACAGGCCGCTGCGCAATGCCCCGCGGGCCTCGGCCGCCATCACCGGGCTCATGATCGGGATAATTCTTGAGACCGGGAACCTGGCCATTCTGGGTGCACAGAGGTTCAGCTTTCCGTCCATCATCGACACTGTCACATGGGAAGCGGGTGGTATATTCTTTACCAACAAAAAGATCCTCATCGTTGCCGTGGCCCTTTTTCTCATGGCTGCCCTTCATGTATTCATTAAAAAGACAAAATGGGGCATGGCCATGCGCGCCATGTCCTATGACCCTCTCGCTGTTCCCCTCATGGGGGTATCGGTGAATATCGTGGCCCCCATGACCTTTGCCATAGGATCGGGGCTTGCAGCAGCAGCCGGGGTGCTCTACAGCATGGCCTATCCAGTCCTGGACCCCATGATGGGGGTCAACCTGGGCTGGAAGGCCTTTGTGGCTGCCATCCTGGGCGGGCGCGGGTCCATCATGGGCGCGGCCCTGGCAGGATTTATTCTCGGATTTATTGAAATTTTTGTGGCGATGATCTTTCCATCAACCCTGAGGGACCTCATCGCATATTCAATTATACTGGCAATACTGACCTTCAGGCCCTACGGGTTCTTCGGCCAGGCGCACAGCGCCCAGCTCAGGCTGTGATTATGAATGCACTCACCCCCGCCTATCGGCGCACCCCTCTCCCGTTAGGGCGAGGGGTTCAGTATCAACGGAGACGGGTGGCGGAGAAAATAAAATACTTTAGAAATTTTAGTTGTGTTCTGTAAATAATTAATCAGATGCCGCTCCCCCTCGCCCTACTGGGAGAGGGGACAGGGGTGAGGGCATTAAGTTCAGGAGAAATGAATATTTATGATGTCCCGGTTTTCCATGCTCTGCGGAGAGGTTCCTGCCTTAGGGTGGCTTCTAGGGATTCTCGCGTCGGTAACTGCAGAGTATGTTATCGGAGAGGACCTGTCAAATATACTGGGCATGGATAAGGCGCCTGTGCTCTTCGGCGTACTTATGGCCTTCAAGGAGCCGCTCATGATTCCGAATCTTCTTGCCTATGCTTTCATCATATATGTTTTCCCGGCCGTTTCCACCGGCATACTAACCAGGGTCCCGGCCAACAGGCTGGCCGGCCGGCTTGATCATTTGCCGGTAATAATTTCAGGGCTTCTCCATATATCATTTCTTTATCTTATCATCCATTTCTGGGCCGGGATGAACGACTACCACCTGATTGTAATCAAGATTACCATGATCTCAGTAATACTTACTCTGAGCATGAATGTAATCAACGGTTACATGGGGGAATTCTCCTGCTCCCATCCCGGTTTCATGGCTATTGGCGCCTATACCACATCGGTCATGACCCTGGTCCTTTTCACAAAGAGCCGTTTTGGAGCCGGGCCGATCCTTCCGGAAGCTGCCGGGCCTTTTGTATTCCCGATAGTGCTTGTGATTGGAGGACTGCTCACATCCCTGGCAGCGCTCATTGTTGCAATCCCCTCATTCAGGACGAGGGGGGATTATCTTGCCATCATATCGCTGGCTTTTACATTCATGATAAAATCGATAATTGAGAATATGGAAATAATCGGCGGCGCGCGGGGCCTCGGGGACCAGCCCGATTTTTCCGGCCTTACTGCGGTGTTTGCCTGGACCGTACTCTGCATCTGGGTTGTGAATAACTTCGTCACTTCAGTGCCCGGGAAGGCAATGAACGCAGTGCGGGACAATGAAAGCGCTGCTGATGCAATGACCGTGAACACCAGGAAAACAAAGATAACGGCCTTCATGTTCGGGGCATTCTGGGCCGGAGTGGCCGGCGGTCTCCTCGCGCATATGCTCCGGTACATAAACCCCGGAACATTTGGATTGCAGAAACTTGCGGAGATTTTTGCCATGGTCTATTTCGGCGGGCTCAACTCAATTTACGGGTCGATAGTAGGCGCAGCAAGCATAAGCCTCCTTGGCGAGGCCCTCCGGCCGCTGGAGCTCTACAAATGGATTGTGATACCCCTTCTCCTGATCATTGTCATGATAAAGCGCCCCACAGGCCTCATGGCCTTCATGGAGTTCAACATGAAGAAGCTTTTACGGCCCAGGGACAGGGGAAAGGAGGAGGGCCCGGTTGGATAAACTGCTTCATATTGAAAAGATGTCACACTCATTTGGAGGGCTCCAGGCCGTGCAGAATTTCTCACTTGAAATCGGTGCCGGTGAGATCGTGGGGCTCATAGGGCCCAACGGTGCAGGGAAGACCACGGTTTTTAATCTTATAACAGGTGTTTATAAGCCGGTGTCCGGGAGGGTTATGCTCCGGGGAAGGGATATCGCAGGCGAACAGCCTCATACAATCGCATCCCTGGGCATAGGGAGAACATTCCAGAACCTGCTCCTCTGGAGGCACATGAATGTTCTGGATCATGTGAAGATCGCCCACTACTCCCAGGTGACATACGGGCTTGCCGGGGCATTTTTCGGCACACCGCGCAGGAACAGGCAGGAGAGGGAGATTGAGCAAACCTCAATGGAGCTTCTGAAAAGGTTCAGGGTGGATCACTTTGCTCTGCTTCCGGTGGGGAGCCTTCCGTACGGGGCGCAGCGGAGGGTTGAGATTGCAAGGGCAATGGCCACGAGGCCCCGGCTCCTTCTTCTCGACGAGCCCACAGCAGGGATGACCCCGGACGAACTCAAGGAGATGATCGGGATAATAAAGGGGATACATGCCGATTACGGTGTGGCCATACTACTTATTGAGCACAGGATGAAGTTTGTCATGGAGCTCTGCAGCCGCATTGTAACCCTGGTGTTCGGAGAAATTATCGCAGAAGGCGCCCCAATGGAGATACGGAATAACCCGAAGGTGATCGAAGCGTATCTCGGCAGGGAGGATATAACCTGATGTTCCTGAAGATTGAAAACCTCAGGGTGTCCTATGACAAAATCCGCGCCCTTCATGGGATCAGCTTTTCCATCGATGAAGGGGAGTTCGTGACCATCATAGGGGCAAACGGGGCAGGCAAAAGCACCACTCTGAGGGCCATATCCCGCCTTATAGATGCCGATGAAGGGAGCTGCATGGAGTTCCTGGGGAAAAGTCTTCTCGACTACACCGCGGACAGGGTGGTGAGCAGCCTCGGCATATCGCATGTACCTGAAGGGAGGCGGATCTTCGGTAACCTCACCGTCATGGAGAACCTGAGGCTTGCGGCTTTTGCCCGGAGGGACAGGGACAGAATATCAGTGGACCTGGAAGAGGTCTTTTCAATATTCCCCAGGCTTAAGGAGAGGGAGTCGCAGCTCTCCTCGACGCTGAGCGGCGGGGAACAACAGATGCTTGCAGTGGGCCGGGCCCTTATCTCCGGCAGGAGGGTGATGCTCCTTGACGAACCGTCCATGGGTCTTGCGCCCCTGCTCATGCTCAGCATGTTTGATGTGCTCCGCGGGATTAACAGGCGGGGGACAACCATTCTCCTCGTAGAGCAGAATGCCAACCTGGCGCTCAGGTTCGCGAAACGCGGATATGTCCTTGAAAACGGCCACATGGTCCTTGACGGGACATCGGAGAGTTTACTCTCAAACCCCGAGGTGAAGAAGGCCTACCTGGGGGGATAGTGATAAAAAGATCAGTGAATATCCGGGTGAATCCGTGAGCAAATAATGGCTGCCGGGTGTTTCAATATATCAAAATCAGGGTGATATGAAATGACAGTAAAAACAGGGTACAATGTACATATTTCAGCTGATGGAAACCGCAGTGAATATCTTCATTCGGTTGAGGAATATGATGACCGCAATAATCTTTTATCATCCCTCTACTATGAAGAGGATGGTAGTATCAGCGAGAAAATATTGAATACATATTATGATAACAGCGAATTGAAACAGACTCAGATTTTCCAGGGGAATGATAGCCTGCTACAGACTATCCGGTACTTCTCATCAACTGAAAATGACTGTCTCATCAAAACTGAAATTACTGTTTACCAGGACAGTTCCGAAGATAAATTCATGCAGCACTATAAAGAAAATAAGATCACAACGTCTGAAAGATATTCTAACGGTTCACTGTGTGAAACAGAAGAATATTCATATGGCGGCGATAAACTGCTGAAATACGTCAAATATGATACTGATAAAAATGAGATGGAATCCACTGTGTATACATATGAAGATGAAAAGGTTCTCGTGGAATTTTTTTCCAATGGTGAAATTGAACGAACGGTAACTTTTGTGTACGGTAACGGGAGGATGATTGAAAGGTTTATTGATAATGGATTTTTTGTTGCAAGAGAAGTAATCAGCTATGATGATAAAGGGAATGAAACAGAAATAATCAAATATGAAGATTCTTCGGTAATCGGGAAAGTAACGTATGAATATGACGGCAGCAAAAATCTCATTCGGGAGTGCAGGGACTATATTCCCGGGCATCTGCAGCCTGCGGTAAAGTATGTCCGCACTTTTGAATATGACACTGATCACAGGCTCATCTCCCAGCAGGACGACAACAGCATGATCCGATTTGAATATACCTAGGGTGGGGGATTGCACCCGCAAGGCATGTCCAGTGGCCTGGACTGGCTCGTGACAGGGGGCGTCTCCCGACGGCCGCCGTCGCAAAGCCTGATTTGCGACATCCTGTCGCGGCTTTGCATTCGAGCGTCCTGCTCAGCACCTATCGACCCCCGCGTCGCCGGCTCAAGCGCCGCCGGTGGCTGGCTCGGTGGAAGCCGCATCGTGCGGCCCACCTCGCCGCCGGCTTCCGTGCCGGCGGGGATTGGTTGATGAACTTATTTTTTTTCGCTATAATATTACTCTGAGCAATGAATCTAAATCTGAAACCAGTGCTCAGAGTAAAATGTAATTTTAATATTTTGCTCTGAGCTGTTACAAACCAATGCCGGTTCAGTGAAAGGATGCAGCAATTAGTCCACCCTGCCCGTCCTCAGCGCATTTCGCTCGCCTTCCTGGCTCGCTGAAATTTTTTCTAATCCAGTATCCCTGCCGGGAAGAGTTTCAGCTTCTGGTTATCATCAAGGCAGAGGATATCCACTTCAGCATCTATGTACGTCTTTCCGTCGAGCTCTATCTTCTGCGAGAGCTTTCTCCTGTACTCGCTCCCCCCTTCCATGGTCCTGGTGATGACCTGGCATATATCCCCAAGCCTGGCTGCCTTCAGGAACTTGATCTTCATTTCGAATACGACAAAGTTGAATCCCTCACGGTTCCATTCATGTATGGGCTTGCCGCCGGCATTTATGAACTCCGTCCTCCCCCTCTCCATGTACTTCAGATAGTTTGCATAGTATACGATCCCGAGGCAGTCGGTGTCCTCATAATAAACTTTGACTTCTATTCTGTGTTCCAAGGGCAACCTCACTTTTATATATTTAAAACCTGTTTCTCCAGTTCAAATTCCCGGTTCTCGCGTCTATTGAAAACAGGAAGCCCCCAATTGCGAATATCATCGTATTCTGATATTTCATCCAGGGGAAAAGCATTAAATCACGCCTGAATAAATCTGTAAATAAATCTCCGGCGCCCAGTGCGCTTTGTTTAATCTGCCACAGCTTTTGAAGGTTCATGGTAAATGCCGTTAATATGTATTTTTTGCTGTTCAATGTTTCTAAACTTCTGATAATAAAAATTTCAGATTCGGGATACTGAAGGATAATATGGGGATCGATAAACTCATGTGATCCATTGTTCCTGATAGGTATATCCTCATGCCTTAATACCCCTGTTTTATGGGTATTTTTTATGTTTTCAAGATAGATCAGCCTCCTGGCTGATTTATCTGTTTTTTGAAAAATACTGTTATAATTGAGATAATATTTCTCTGTATCTTTTAGCGTTATCTGTTTTACCGGTTCTTTATGCATTTTGCCTGAAAAGGGATCAAGATACATATACCTTCCGTTTTTCCCGAGAATTGTTAATGTTGAATATTCTCTCTTGTACATTACAGTCTCTACACCGGCAGATAATTCATCATAGTTCTTCATTAAATTTTTGTAGCTGTAGTTCATCAGCTCTTTACGATTTTGAATATCATACATACAGAAATCTTTCCCTTTTCTCATGAAGAGTATGCTACCCTGAATGGAATATAATTCAGGCGCCTGCTCCAGATGAGTCCGATAAAACAGTGGTGGTTCTGTGAAATGTGTCCGGTATAATAATTTTCCCGTATTGACATCGATTGCGTGAAGCCTCGGCAAACGCCGGTCTTTCCGGAAGTCGCGAAAGATAAGAAAATCGCCTGAGATAATCATGTCGCTTACAGAATCGCTGTACCCGAATGGAAACTGGAAAAGAGCGAGATACAGCGCAATCGGTATGGCAAAATAAATTATTCTGCAGATGAGCGGGAGTCTTATTTTCTGTAATGGGGATATCATCCATATCATTATGAAAACTGCAAGCAGAACGAAAGGAGTCAGGATTAAGAGTATATATGCTGAATAAACCGCATCAAGAATTGCAATCATGCCATTTCCCTCCATCTTGGATTGCTCAGGACTTTTTTCTCCGGGCTTCGGCCAGTTCTCGGGAGAGGGTCTTGTCCTCAATTATTGTCCCGGGGCTTCGCCAGAATAGGGACCCGTCCGGATTAATAACGCGCAGATTAATGAAATTATAGGAGCAGATATGGATTGAGCCTCTTTCGGTAACTGAAATTCTTTTCACCCATGCCCCTATGGGATAATCATGTACCGGCGCGTGCGGCCCGGTCAGGATTTGGAAGGAGCCATCAAGGCCGATACGGGCAATATGAGACCATGATTCCCTCCCGATTTTTTTACGGTGGTCGAAAACAATGCAGATTGTCCCGTCTCCCGCAATGCCGCAGTCCAGTACTTCCTCCACAACTTTCGCGTCGGGTTTTATCAACCCCAGGCATTTTCCGCTGCTGTCATAACGGGTTATGATAACATGTTCAGGATCGATCATGTATAGTGTGCCGCCGGGCCCCGGTTCTATCATCGCGTTATCCGGAGGGCGGGTGGGCTGATCGGGAAGGGAATTCCACTCCGGAATATCCCGGTTCCCATCTCCGGCCTTGAGTCCTTGCCACAGGGGAATACGTTCCCCCTTTTCGTTAAACCGGCGCATCTCCCATAATCCCGACTTCCGGTTCAACCCTTCAATCTCGCTTGCTGTCAGGATATGAGGACCTTGCCGTTTTATCTGTTCTGTGATAGTATCAGGAGAATTGTCTTTCTGCCAGCACCTGTAGACAACGATGGTCCCATCGGTATTCACAGCGGCGTTGTAATGATCCATAACCGAGATCAGGTCCGGATCATGATCTTCATTTTCAATGGTAAGAATTTTTTCCCCGGTGCCGGCGTTAAAGGCATGCGCAACTTCTTCGTCATGGTCCAGTACCCAGAGCAGGTCCGATCTACTGACAAAGAAAAGCCGGGCATAATCGGAACAGAAAATGTCCCGCACGATCCATGTAAACAGCCCGCGGTCATCAACCCGGCCAATGCAGTATCCGGAGTCATCTTCCCACAGCAGCGCCGTAGTATCATCGGGCATCCCTTCGAGGTCAATGAAATCATCAATGGTATGAGGAAGGAGCGCGACGCCGTCAGCGAGATCAATGACGACATACCAGGGATGGGGAGCCGTGACAGGGTTCAGCCGAAGCCAGATATCGTCTGAAACCATGCACTCATTGCCGCAGTGGCTGCAGGTTACCGTGCGCCTGGAACCATCAAGGGGGAGCGGCCCGCTGCAGTGATAGCAGAATATCGATACAGAATTCTTTCCCTTGAAGGATCTGTGCTGCGATTCATCGGAAACTTCCCCTAAGAGAAGTTTCGCATGGGGCATAAGCCCGGTGAACCATTCAGGGGGCCTGCGAAGGGAAGATTCTTTGCCGCATCCCCTGCAGGTAAAAAGGCTGTGGCCTTTTTCATGGATACTGTGGATATCGCCGATGTCCCAGGATGCGTCACACTCCGGGCACCGGGGGTTTTGGCAGCCGAAGGTCAGGCGATATGAGCCGATGCCGGCCATCATTCCCTTTGCCCATGTGTCGGTCCCTGGTTCCATATTGCATGCCTCCAGGAGCCTTGGAGTAATCAGAGCATCCCATAATTCCACTGGTGTCTGCGTCTGCTCGAGGCAGTGCACACACTGGATGCTTTCAGATGCCCTGTTTACAGGCAGGGGCTGGCTGCAGTTCGCGCATTCAATGGAGAATTTGAGAATAAGGGATTTCATTTTTTTTAAAATATATTCAACAGGATCCGGGTTTGCAGCAGCAGTTCAAATCAGATAATAAAATGGTTGAAGTTATTTTCCCGAAACTGCCAGAAATATTACTAATTATAAAAAGCAATATACAGACAGAATACACATTGTCAAGGATAAATCTCCTTGAATTCATTATTCAACTGACAGCTCTTGAGTCGATTTGGATTGAAAATTATTTACAAGCAAATTGTGTTGACATTTAATAATTGAATTTTCATATTTGATGAAAAAGGAAAAAATATTTGATTCCGGAATATCATCAAGTTAAATTGACACATTATTTTTTTCAAATAAAATGGTGCTGTGAAATTAATAAAGTTTCCATTGATTCCATCTTCAGCGGCGTTAATTTTTCACAAAATATATGATGATACACGTGAGGATTTGACATGTACAGGCATACACAGACAGGCTGGTTTATCATTGTCCCGCTGGCGGCAGCGCTGGTTATGATGAGTGCAATGTATTTTGAGGTATATGGATCTGATTATATATGGGTCATACGGGCCGTGTTTATCGTTGTGGTGCTGTGTCTCCTGATCTTTTATAATTTAACGGTTGCCATTGAAGGGGGAAACATTTATGTGGGATTCAGTTTCGGGCTGATAAAAAAAATAATGAAACTTTCAGACATCGAATCCTGCGAACATGTCAGGAACAGATGGTGGTACGGATGGGGGGTCCGCTATGTCCATGGGTCGGGGCTTATGTTCAATGTGTCCGGGCTCGATGCAGTGGAGCTCACACTGAAAGATGGGAAAAAATTCAGGATCGGCACCGATGAGCCTGCAAAACTTATTGAGGCGATAAAGGCAGGATAAATTTTTTTTCAGAGAGGATTTATGGATTTCAAAAAAAAGACAATTCTCGGCAGGACAGGCCTTACGGTGAGCCGGATGGGTCTCGCGTCGGGGTACGGGGTGCCGGCCCGGGCTGTTGAGAAGGCCTATTATGAGCATGGCATCAATTATTTTTTCTGGAGCACGCCCCGTCGATCCCGGTTCGGAGAAGGGCTCCGCATTCTATCTAAGGAGAATCGTGAAAAGATGGTCATCGCGCTCCAGTCCTATGACCATTCCGGCATGCTCACAACACGTGCCGTGGACAAGGGGCTTGCCGATATTGGAACCGATTATGCCGATGTCCTTATACTCGGATGGCACAACTCGGTTCCATGGAAGCGCCTCATGGATACTGCGCTTGATCTTAAAGAGAAGAAGAAGATACGCTTCATCGGGATGTCGGGCCACAACAGGACGACTTTTGGAAAGCTGGCCAAGGACCCGGCAAACCCAATCGATGTATTTATGATCCGTTATAATGCAGAGCATCCCGGTGCTGAGAAGGAGATCTTTCCCTTTGTCCCTGAAAAAAACAGGCCCGGGATATCGATATACACTGCCACATCATGGCGCAGGCTTCTGAAAAAGGGGAAGATGCCCGGGGGCGAGGCGCCAATGACCGCAGCCGACTGCTACCGGTATGTCCTCTCGGACCCCCATGTTGACCTCTGCCTGTTTGGCCCGGCTGATGAAAAACAGATGGAGGAGGGGCTCACTGCGCTTTCAAGCGGGCCCCTGGCCGGTTCCGAAATGGAGCGCGCCCGCCGCATCGGAAAGCATGTACATGGATAAGGCCTGCAGCAGATTCACTTAACGCACGCCGGGCACGAGGCCATGCATTTATAGCACTCATAATAGAAACCGATGAACTGGGCCTGGTAGAGGTTCAGCAGCAGCGGGTCCTTCAGGAGCTTTTTCTGTTCCTCCGGGGATGCTCCGATGAACTTGCTGTAATACTTCATCATGGACATGATGCCGTAGGGCTGTGAATTCTTGAGGCACTTTATGGCGTCCGTCTTCCCCTCTTCATCAAGGGCCCTTCCCGGGCATACCTCGACGCAGATGCTGCACTGGTCGCAGAGGTCGTCTTTCACCGGTTCGTCGGAAGCGAGTTCCAGTTCCGTGAGGATCGCGGTGAAGACCACCCGTGTACCCAGCACCGGGTGTATCACCAGGTTGTGCCTGCCGAAGACCCCGAGGCCGGCAGCTACTGCCGCGTGCCTCAGTGAGAAATCGCCCACGAGGCCCATCACTTCCGGGCCCATGTTCAGGGGATAGGAGAAGGGTATCGGCGCCGCCTTTGTTTTGCCCTCTTTTTCGATAAACCTGGTCATGAGATAGTTATTCTTGTTGCCCAGTTCCATGCACCCCATCCTTGAGGCAAAGCTTATTCTTGCATTAGGGCTGTCGAGGGAACCGCTGTTCTCCCGGTATGCCATGACCACTGCAGATTTTACACCGGGCAGGATCGATTCAGGGTCCGGCGATTTTTTTGACCTATAATCTTTAATCGACGCAAATCCCACTGCATCGGCGCCAATCTCGAGCCCGTATTCCCTGATTTTCTCTTTGTTCATATATCATCCCCCTGAAAAAATATTTGCCGGTACGGAATCATCCATGGACGCGCAGATCGTGATTCCGTAATCCTGCATAATAGTATAAAATTTCACCGGGAGTTGTAAACAATAAAATTGTGTTAAAATGGAAGTTTTTTATGATAAAAATCAGCCGGCCAAAGCAATCAATCACCATTTCTAATGATTTATTGAAATGTGAAATGTTCATTTTGTATGACTTAAAAAAATCCCGGTTTCCCGGGGTGGCTGGAGAGTCAAATCTGATTTTACTTTTGATAAAAACGCATTCTCATAATGTCCATGCGGTAAATAAAAAAAATATGCCATGCGCCCCTTTCGGCTGCATGGCATATATGAAATGTAATTTTTAATGTACGGGATACGACAGCAGCTGTGATGCCGCTTCTGCTGATGTTGTCGGGCCTACGGCACCTCCTGTACCGTGACAGGTCATACAGGAAAATCCTACCGGAATCTTAACCTGACTGCTTGTTCCATCCAGAAACGCTGTTGTTCCTGAAGCGAAAAATGAATCGTTGCCTGTGAGAGCGACAATATGGGTCCGCATATCGCCTCTTTTGTTTCCTGTGCTTGGAATACCCAGAGCGGTGACGCCGGTGACCTTTGTCCTGAGCTCAGGAACACCGTTTCCCGCGGCATTGATTGTTATGGCTGTAGAAACGATGTAAGGCATGTGGCAGTCAACGCATGTATGCGCCGTGCTGTATGGAGCTTTGACAGTTATTGGCGTTGAATTCATTACAGCGCTTACGCTTGAGTACGATGATTTACTGTTGTGGCATGTGATGGCGCAGTTTCCGTTTGCCACTTTGCTTTTGTATGTGCCTTCGCCTTTGGCTTTACTGTCATGCTTTACGGAAGAATGGGGGTCATGGCATGTTACACAGCCCATGGTGCCGTTTCCTTCAGTAGTTGCGGAGCTGGTGTTGCCATGGCGGCCTACATAGAGTTCCTGTGACTGCTCATGGTGTTTTGCCAGAATTTTTGACTTATCCATATCAACTTTATTGATATAGTTATCTCTCAGGTGGCACTCGGCGCATACACTGTTTGCAGCGGTACTGAAAGCTGCGCTGGTTGAGGTGCCGAAGGCATTGCCGCCTTCTCCCGTTGTCCAGTTGTTTGGATCATATACATTGGCTTTCATGGACTTGGTGTTATGCCCGGTGCCGCCGCTGACGTCGGAGCCTGAGGCTAACGTGCCGTGACAGCGCTGGCAGGCGACGCCGCTGAAGCTCCAATCTCCATCCATATTGGGAAGAAGGTCTTTCCTGGTTCCTGTCGCGTAGTTAATATTATTTCCTGTGATTCCCATCCATCCTGTGGTATGGCAGAATCCGCAGTTATAATTTTTCTTTCCGTCAGCGTCGGCATTATTATTGTTATATGCAGTGAATGAGGTATCTTCCAGATTGTACTGTGCCCCTGCGCCGTAATGCAGTTCCCCGTTCGCGTTGAAGTATCTCGCTTTCCAACCAAAACCGCCTATTATATAACTGGTAGTTGAAGCAAGCAGGGTATATACAGAAACTGTGGATGTAGGCGTAAGCTGTGTATAGGTTATGGATACTCCACCAGCTGGAAACATTGCCGATACGTTGGTAAAGGGGAATGTTGGAATGGTGCCGTTTACCTTGTTCATCTTATAGCCGTGGCCCGACTCAATCCATTTGTTGTATTGCAGGGGATGACAGCCGCTGCATTGCGCCAGGAGGGTCGCTTCACCGCCGGTAAAAGTCCTCAGGGTTGCTTCCCTTGCAACGCAGTCTACGGTAATATTCGTTATGTCAGAGCCCGAAATGACGCCTCCTCCATTGGAGACTTCACAGAGCTGGTTTGTGGGCTCACTGGATATGGTGACATCATAGAATTCATTTGCGCTTTGAGTTGTGGTGAATGAAAATGACCCGGATGAAGTTACCGTAAGTTCGTTCGCGTTGTTATTTTTCAGCTTCAATGTACCATGGAGGCCATTAACACTTCCGCTGACAGTAAATATTGTCTGAGCCGTAACAACTGCTGCATCTTTCTTTTTACTGTCCTCTGTAAAACATCCTGAAAATGCGGCAGTACTAAAGATGACTACTGCGGTTATTGCCAGATAGCTTTGTAATTTTTTGTGAAACATAAACTTCTCCTTATAAATTATTGTTAATCAATGTAATAAACATTGTTAAAATTAATGAAATATTTAATGAAATTTCAGCTATTGCCGGCCTCACTCATTATTTCCTTAATTTTAAATTCAGTATAATAAAACCGCAATATCCGGAATTTCCATCCTGTTACTGCAATAGGTATTATTACTGAAAAGTATTGTATTGGATTATAAAATGTTTGTCAATCGGTGATACTATGATATGTTTATCATTGATAAATTTAGACCGGGGTAATGAAAACCATTAGGGTATAATGATTTTCATTACCTGCTATGAGAGGTGTTCCATTCAACTGCTGATCGAATTAATTCAGAATTATTGCTGATATCCATTTTATCCCTGATATTTCTCCGGTGGGTCTCTATGGTATGGGGGCTGATATTCAGAATTTCGGCTATTTTTTTTATTTCATATCCCTTCCCGAACATCTGGAATATTTCAAATTCCCTGTCTGTCAGGGTATCCACGTTTGTCTTCCCGCTGCCCTGCCTGTTATGGAGGATTTTATTCAGTATTTTATCCGAGGTGTTTTTGCTCACTACCAGGTTGCCGTTCATCGCTTCACGCACCGCAGAAACAATTTTTTTCGGCGCTTCATTTTTCTGGATATACCCCATGGCCCCTGCGCGAAGCGCCCTTTCGGCATAGAGCGCCTCTTTAAACATGGAATGGATGAGTATAACAATGCCTGGATATCGGGAATTTACGGCTTTTACCAGGTCAATGCCGCTCATCTCGTCTTCAAAGGCGATGTCGGCTATTAATACGTCGGGTTTTGTCTTGGCAATCTGGTCAATAGCTTCATTAACAGTTCCCGCCTCGCCGCAGATTTCCATATCATTTTCAGTCTCGATGAGTTTCCTTAGCCCCATTCGTATGATGGAATGGTCATCAACAATAAATATTTTTATTTTCATAAACCTTTCAATTAATAATTTATATCATAAAAACTCTAATTTTTTAGAGATGCCTATAATATACCATTCAATAAGATATGTAAATAATAAAATATGTAATAATCTATTAATGATTTACATGAGAACCTGTTTTATTTTTTATGTAACAGCCGGTTCACATGAGGTTGATTCTTCCCGGGATGATAACACACAACTCTTGATATCATATATCAGTTAGAGGAATTGCTGATATTCAGCCTGTTGGTCAACGATACAATGAATTCGTTATTTCCGTCAATAACTGAAAGATTGGCGTCAATTATGCGGGCCCTGTATTTCATTATGCTGATACCCATACCTGTAGATAATTTCCCTGTATTTTTTTTCGTGCCTTTTGACCTGATGGAAAGATAAAATTTTTCGCCATTACAATCCCATGTTATTTCAATACTCTTTACATTTGCATGTTTGATGGCATTATAAAGGGATTCCTTTGCGATGTAATAAATTTGCGTCTCTTTGACGACGTCATTGATCTTGATGTTGTTATCGACAAATAATTCACATGGTAAACCGAACATCTCCTCTATTTCAATGACCAGGTCAGCAAGGGCAAGGTCGATATTTCTCTGGTGTATTTGAACAGGCCGGAGGCCGTTCGATAATTGATGGGTTTTTTGAACTGCCCTGTCAATCAATTGGGAAATAGTTTTTATTTCCAGGATTTTTCTGTCTGTTTTTTCTTCCATCTGTTTTTCATAGACCTCAATGAGATATGAGATCCCGGTCAATATCTGCCCCAACTCATCATGGAGCTCCTGCCCGATTGCCTGCCTCTCCCTTTCACTTATATTTATCAGCTCTTTCTGGAGTTTTAAAATTTCAGTTATGTCCATCATTTCGCAGTATAAAAAATTTTTATTATCAAACTCAATGTAGCTGAAGTGCATTTCCAGATCCAGTATTTCATTTGATGCTGTTCGATGCTGATAATGGTATTTATTTACGGGGTTATCGAATTTCCGTGACAGGAAAGTATTTTCGAAATTTATATTAATGGTAAGGATGTTTTTTACCGGATCGTTTTTATCAAGATTAAAAAATTCATACGCCTTCTGATTTGCATCAATAATGGTCCCGTCATCGGGATTAATAATCATTTTCATGGAAATTTTGCTGTCATACACCTGGTGATAGCGCCTTTCGGTTTTTTCAAGCTGCAGGGATGATCTCTCCAGTTTATCGATATATTTATAGATCATGAAGCTGAACAGAGTAAAGCTGATGATAAAAAAAAGTCTTATAAACAGGTCATGGGCCGGGATATCCAGGAGAAGCAGCTGATTAAAATCTTTATGTCCTTTGTAAAAGATTGATGAGTCGAAGATGCTGTCCAGTACCCAGAAAATAATAAAAATAATGATCGTTGCAGTGATTAATTTTTTTTTAGGATTCATTTCGCACCAGGTTAAATTTTATTCCATTTTTTTATATTTTTCCTGAAATTCCAGCCTTCAGGAATATCCTTTCCCGACTGTGCTGCGGCAGCATGGTTTTTGGATTCCGCCACTTCATGTTCAGTTACTATCCTGATTAAGATGGAATCGAAGGCCGGGTTTATCCGGTTATTCAGTGCCCTGAAAAGGGCAGAATGGGTTTTCAATGCATTCTTGTAAAACCGCATGCAGCCCCGGCAGCTCTCTGTTTTTATTGAAAACAGAGAGAGGTCGTATCCCTTTATCGTAACCCAGAAAATCATGATACGCTTCAGCGGCCCGCGGACAAGGCGGAACAACCATGAACGGGCGTAGGCAATTTCAAGGAGCCTCCGTGTGCATGTGCTGCAGCTGAATTGTTGCCCTCCGGCAATGCTAACTTTTCTTCTCTGCGGTGAGTGAAAAAAATTTCATAAGTTTTAATGGATTTGATTCCCTGAAATTTTTTATATCGAATCCTGTTTTTCCCAGGAATTCCATGAAATCCTCTGTGCTGAACATACATTCATAGGGGTGCCGTAACAATTTCCTCCATATCTTCCCGGTGCCCCGGGAAAAGGTGTCAATGGATAATTCCTCAAGGATTATTTTTCCGCCGGGCTTGAGAACGCGGTGGAGCTCCAGTATACAATCCTTCCAGTTGGGGATATGATGAATGATGCCGAAATCAAATACTGCGTCAAAATGGCTGTCAGGGAAATCAAGCTTCGATGCATCCATAACAATGAAACGGGACGATGAATCGCTATTATTTTTTTGAGCCAGGTTGATCATCCTTTCATCGAGATCGATAGAAATGATGTTTTTCGGAGAAAAATGTTTCCTTATCAGCCTTGTCCCGTTTCCGTTGCCGCAGCCGATCTCCAGGGCATTTTCAATGTTTCCAATCGTGGCAAGTGACTTCATTATCTTCAGCTCATAATGCTCCTGGGAAAAAGCCCTTACCGGGTTGTTCATAAGCAGAAATTCGAGGGCGTTCAGTTTCATGTATTCATTATCTCCTGATCAGTTGCACTATTATTTTATGGAAGAAGTATGTATATCATAGATATTAAGACGGATAAATTGAATTTTTATGTCAATGAAAAAATTAATCTCCTGTCCAGGCAGTGGCAGGGAGCATCGATTGAAAAATTTCATTCAAACATCCTCCCGAGAAGATACCGCGTCATGGATGAATCTGCGCTTTCTACCGGGACAACAGCCATACTATTTTTTTCTTTGATGATTGTATGGAGATTTTTTGTCGCAGCAATGACATCCATCAGCTCCTGTTCAATGGCGGTAAGACTTTTCTTTTTGCAGAAATTCACCAGCCTGGCGAGCCTGAAGGCCGTTATGAGTTCCTGCGTGGACATGGTCCCGTTCCAGGGCCATGCGCTGGAACCGGCGCAGAGCCTTGGCGGAATCCCCTGGAATATTCCCCTCTCCTCAAAGCCCCTGATGCCAGGCACTGCGTAATAGGGCGATATCCCGGTCAATGCAGGGAGCCTGTGCAGGAAGAGGAGTGTCTCGCATGTCAGGGCAGGGCCATCCCCTTCAAGGCCGCAGATGAAATAGACAATTGATGGAAGGCCAAGCCCGTGGACTGCATGGGTCATGTCACCCAGGTGCGCAAGGGCAGCGCTGCGGTTTTCCCGTTTAAGAATACTTTCATCCATGGAGCCCAGGGAGAGGTTGAACTGCCTGAAGCCCAGGCCCGCCAGTTCCCTCACCAGGGGGCCGTCGAGGAGCATGTAGTCCAGGCCGTTTTCAGCGGAGAAGAGCGCATCCCTTCCGGAATCATGCACCTTCCTGAGAAACGAGAGAAAGTATTTCCTGTCGTGCAGGAGGTTGTCGTCCTCTAAATTGATGAGGAGTTTTTTCCCCGAGGGTAAATTCGATATGATGCTGTCTATTATCTGTTTCGGCAGCTGCCTGTATTCCCTTCCATGGGTCAGGTGATTCGAGCAGAAACGGCAGGACTTCCAGCACCCCCTGCTCAGAGTAAGGGATACATGGACATGCCTTGCAGTCTCTAATGTGATGGCTGTAGCAGGCTCCATGTCCTCGGGTCCCGTGTGAACTGCTTCTTTCTTATATTGCTCTGAGCAATGCATTCGGGCGCTGTAGACTTCGGGAATTCCGGCATTTCCCGGCCTTTTGGCCGTCAAATTCCTGATAAATCGCGGAATACTTATTTCCGCCTCGCCCGTGAGGATATAATCGATCTTACCGCTCTCTGAAAAATATCCAGGAGATACCGTAACTCCCGCCCCGCCGGCACAGATCATAATATCCGGTATCTTTCTTTTAATTTCAGCGGCCAGGCCCACTGCCTCCTGCGCGTAGGCATAGGCAAAGCATGAGATGAAAACCATGTCGGGAGTTTCTCCTGCTATCATCCCTGCGCAGCTTTCAAAGGAAGGCCCGAAATGCCTGTATCCCGTGAAGAAGGAGATGGGCCCATGCTCAGTCTCCATGATGAAGGGCTTAAGGTAGCCCAGTTCATCGGGGAGCGGAAGTGCCGTCCCCTTTTTTGACATTGCCGGGAAATTCAAGAGGACCGATTGGACTCCGTTTTTTATCAGAAGCTGGTGTACGGCATGGGCTCCAAGCCCCGAGAGCCGGTGAGGGGTGGTGTAAAAGTCCCTGATGGGAGGTATGGCCACGCATGCCTTCATGGGGAGGAAAGCTGCCTTTTGACTCTGGTGCTGTCAAGAAAATAAATAAGATACAAAATCAGTGCCGTATCAATAATGAATAAAGTATGATGATAAAAAAAGTTTTTTTTCGTGGGGTCCGGTGCGCTACTAGGCGCTGAATATACCAGTCGGTGAGACAGCCGGATATGTGCGGAACCCGCCGATTTCATCGGAAGCAAAGATTGGATTGGTTTTGCCCAGGAAAAGAATTGAACCACGAAAATCACGAAAGATACTGAAAAAGATGTCTCACGCGGAGGGCGCGGAGAAGAAGTGGAGTTGACCCAATATTCCGGACACAAGGTTAACTATGTGAAGCACATCAAAGGTTCAAATTACCAAATATCATCCTACGGTCCTGAAACACAACGAATATAGGTCTTATTCGTCTTAGCATTGCCATGCACCATGCCGTTTGAAAAGGCAACAACCCAGGCATAGTCGGTACTATTGACGTTGACATTGGACGACCAGTAGGAGGACGGTATAGTATTGGGAAAATAAAATAAATCAATAGTCGGGTTGAATTTCTCATAATTCATTATACTAAATAGTTCCTTAATATGTGGTAGCCTCCAATTTTTTCTCTCTCCCAGTGTAAGATCTTTGCAATACGAAACAGCATTTTCCCATGGTAGTGGTGCTGCAGTCCCACTTGAACAATTTGTACCTGATTCGCCTACTGATGCTGAACATTTCTGCCATATTAATTTTGTGTTGTTGTCCGTAACTGTACCATTGCCATTATCTGTAAAATTATCAGCAGAAAATAAAATACCAGCTGCTAAAATTGTTAATGCTACAATAGATAACTTATTCATAAAACCATCCTCTTGCTAATACGGGAATGCATAATTAAAAAGCTTTTGTCAACTTCTTAATAACTCATTTTTCACTAACACCCTTAATTTTGTTAAATAATGATCAAATCTTCAATACAGCCATGAAGGGAGTTCGAGTTTCTAAATTCACGGGAAAAAATTATTGACATTAATTAAATGTTTATTACAGTAAAAGTATACAGAAGAGGTATGTCTTTTCATTTTTGGAGCGGCGCATATTTTAAGACTGGCACCATAAATCTTTTCTTTTGTCATGAAAATTGATTTCGAGAAGATGATAGATGTCACTTGAATAGGGACTATATGAAAAATATTCTGGTTTTTTAAGGCTTTCCGGGATCTATTTTTTTCATTTATTTGTGCAGATTCCACTATGAAAAATTTTTTATTAAAAGGAGCAATCTTATGGCTATTCCGTTGAAAATATTTGATAGATTATCTACAGGCGTGAAAAAATTTCAGCCAATATTAAATTCCGCAAAATCAAGGGATGTGAATGAATCCGACACAGTAGTCATTATTGCAGATATTTTAAATGAAATATGTGGATTTGATAAATATTCCGAAATTACCACAGAATATGTAGTGAAAAAAACATATTGTGACCTGGCAATCAAATTAGATGGAAAAATTAAAACTCTCATTGAAGCAAAAGCCATAGGTCTGGACCTTAAAGATGAACATGTCAAGCAGGCCGTAGATTATGGCGCAAACTCGGGGGCGGAATGGGTTATTCTAACAAACGGCATCAATTGGAGAATATATAAAGTATTATTTTCAAAACCTATAGATAAAGAATTGATTTATGAATTTGACTTTTCGGCATTGAATCCTAAAAACGAAGACAATATGGAATATCTTTATTTAATCTCCAGGGAAGGAATTGGGAAATCTCTATTAGAAGATTTTCACAGTCAAAAACAGGCTTTAAGCAGATTTTTTATTGGCCAAATGCTACTGACCGATACTCTTTTAAACATCATAAATAGAGAATTAAAAAAAGTATCCCCTGGAGTAAAGATAGAAAATGACGAAATAAAAAGCGTCCTGGTATCCGAGGTACTCAAAAGGGAGGTAGTGGAAGGTGATAAAGCCGAAGACGCAAGGAAAAAAATAATTAAGGCATTAAGCAGTTATCAGAAATCGCTAAGCAAAAGGGATAGCTCTGAAAAAGACAATAAAAACAAAGAAAAAAATGAATCAACTAAAGATTCACCCGATGAAGATTCTACGGTAAAAACTCCGGGAGCAGTATAATTTTTGAATGCATTTACTGAGATACTGAAAGCGGATGAGTAATGAGAATTTTCAATATTATATTACTCCTTTTTCTATTGCTTCAATGCAATAGAAATTTCAATGAAAAAATCATAGGGAAGTGGCAGGAAATCGGGAGGAAATGTGATCCTGCCGGTAAAAATTGTGAAAATAATCCTATGAATTATACCTTTACCAGGGAGTTTTTATCCTCCGGAACTATGAAGCAATTCTTACGTGATAAAGATAATGAAATCGATAAAGACTTTGTTGAATTTTAAAATGAATTCAAATATTCCACTATAGATGATGAGTTGATATTAAAAAATGATAAAAGCTATATATCTTCAAAGATTAATAAAATTGATAATGAAGAAATGATACTTTCAAGCAAATTTGAAGGGAAAACCTATATCGATAAGTATGTTAAGATAATAAAATAATGTTTAAATTATTCAAGAGGAGTAGCAATGAGTTTAACAGTTGGATTCACTTTATATCTTTATTATCAAAAATCGGGTTTTGTATTTTATAAATAGGAGAAGTCTTAATATTAAATATTACCAATCTTGTTTATTAGTATCTCCTATTGATTTCATTAAACTATCTTTTAATGATTTTAAATGGTTACTAACTTCATCCCATTGATACTTCATATCAGGTCCACCCACATCCCCAATTTGTTCACTTTGAATGTTTTCAAATTGTATTCTCATTTTATTATCTTTAATATCAATAATCATAGTATAACTAAAACGTCTAACAAATATCATATCAGGTATTCCGCCTATTCCTCTACATATAATTTGAGCGGTATCAGGATCTTTAAGTTGTATTACATTATTTGCTGAGTTATATGTTCTTGCCGCCCAACTTAGTGTCTTTGAATATAATATTGCTTTTGATATTTTAGGAAAATCATTAACGCTTTCTAATGACTTATTTTGTTCAAGCGTTGTTTGTAAAGTTGAACATCCACTAAAAGAAAGAAATGCAATACTTAAACATATTAAAATTATTCTTCTCATAAATCCTCCTATCCTCTTTTAATGTGTATTGACAAATCATTTAATAACTGTTAAATGATTTGTCAATACAAAAAACCTGCTGAGCGAATCTCAAAGCGGGTTCTTTGCGCAGTTCTTTGTTCTGCAATAACCTTAGGAGTTTTATGAACTATATTCTTATTATATAAAAAAAAAGAATAATTTTTTCTCAACCTCCCTTAATATATAAGGCATGTTAGTTAAACCGATTGCCTTCAACGGACACAGACTTATTACACTCGATGACTTCTCTGTCCTTCTGCATGAAAACATAAAGCAAACATTCATCAAATTTTAAGACAGGCACCATAAATCTTTTCATTTGTCATGAAAATTGATTCTGATATAATTCTGTATGTCACTTGAATAGAGGCTGTATAAAATACATTCTGGTTTTTAAGGCTTTCCTGGATCTATTTTTCTCATTTATTTGTGCAGATTCCACTATGAAAATTTTATCTTGACTAAATTTCATGAAGTATTACTCTTACTCACTAGAGGTAATACTTCATGCGAATAACAAGCAAAGGCCAGGTTACAATACCGCGGGAAA
>VFJS01000091.1 GCA_009885955.1 Spirochaetia bacterium
CTCCTTATGCAGCAAAACTGCTTTACTCCCGAACAGGAATAAGGGAGTATTCGGGCCTCTCACCCGATGGGTTTATTTTTATATACACACGCCTCTTGGCGTACCATGCTTGCAGGCAGTCTTCCTGACTGCACTCGAAGCCGCACAGGATGAGCGATAAGGCTTCGACCACTTTTACCATAACATGTGTTTTAATCATTTTTTTGATTTCCCTGTCAGCAAGAAAAGAAAAAATAGTTTCCTGATTCATCAATGAAAAACACCACGGGCATTCTTCCTGAGCTTTTTCAAAGGAATTCTGAATTGCCAGAGCCCAGGATTTTCTATATATCTCTTTCAATTTTTTTTCAATATCCCTGCCATAGATTCCATAATATCGTATCAATTTTAAATTTTTGACTGGTACAAAATAGCATCCGGGCCATGAAAGAATAAATGTCCATAGTCATTGTTGAAAAATGCTTTTGTTTCGTCCCCCTATCGACCCATTTCTTATACCGGAATGTAACCGTCAGCTTCGCATGGTTTACTTCTGTAATCTGGCTGTTATGAAAGTACCCAGAGGCAATATATTCAGCGGTTCTGAATAAAATATCATTATGGCTGCCGGTGATAGGCTGGAAATATACGTGGAAGCCGTTGGAAAATTTTGTATTAAAATCAACATATTCCTCTTTTGTTATTATTCCTTCTTTTCTTATGGAATTTAAAAATGCCTTCTTCCAAGTAAACCGGATTTTTCTGTATGGCAGAAAGGGGGCCTCAAGTATCTCACCTGTTGTAGTGTCAATTAATTCCTGAGTCCCAACAAGATGTACATGGGGGTTAAAATTGAGGCTGTTCCCACTCTTGTGAAGGGTGGCACAAATCCCCGGCTGGAATTCTTTTCCTTTCAAACCGGCCGAGGAGATCAGCATGTTCCTGAATATATTTGCCGCAAGGGTAATCATTTTTTCTGGTTCAAATTTCCTGTTAAAAAGTATATTGGAAATTGTTCCCGGGATTGTGAATGTTACATGGGTATGTTTGAGGCTCGTATTCATTATGTGAGAAAGGTTTAA
>VFJS01000068.1 GCA_009885955.1 Spirochaetia bacterium
CGGCACGGGTTTTTGTACGGTTAATACGGCTGCGTTTGATTGATTTACTTTTTCGCGATCATCAGGATGAATCGCCCGGGCAATCACTTTGTTAAGGTCGCCATCGAAGCCAGCCGGATCCAGGCCAAAGATACGCTTCATTTCATCCGACCAGGTGATGCGATTGGTAACGGTATCCCACGTCCAATGCCCCACATGTGCAACTTGTTGGGAGAATTTCAGACGGGATTCGCTCTCGCGCAGCGTATATTCCGCCTGCTTGCGGTCGGTAATGTCCATGAAACTAATTAATATTTCTGATATTTCACCATTGTTATCTAAAACAGGAGAGCCATTGACCAGAACCCAGACAATATCATTGCTAGCAGGGCGTGAAATCCCAAGTACCTGATTTTTGATTGGTTTTTTACTGTCTGCAATTTGGATTACTGGATATTCTTCAAGCTGAAGTGGAAGGTTTTTTTCGCTTATGAATTTCCAATGAGGATCGGCGGCAATTTTTCCTTTTCCCTGATCTTCACATAACCCGAGTAATTTTGATGCTTTTCGGTTACATATTTTAATCGATGTATCCGGCGCATGAACAACCACCCCCGTATCAAAATGATCTATCAAGTATTGGTATCGTTCAGAGCTTTTCAGCAGCGCCTCCTCTCTCGATAAAATTTCCTCGTTTGAACAGAGCAATTCTTCGTTGGCCGCTTCGAATTCTTCGTTCGTCTGCTTCAGTTCTTCATTGGCCTTCTGTAATTGTTCTTCCACTTGCTTGCGCACGGTGAGATCAGTCAGGAAAGAAATGCTCACTGTTTTATCTGTGAGCTTTATCGGTGCGACAGCCAGATGCACGGGGAATTCCGTGCCGTCCTTATGTAAAAGTGCTGCTTCATATTCGTTTGGTACGGGAAGGCCTTGGAGGCGGCGCCGGGTCCGTTCTTTGCTTTCTTCTCGGTATTGAGGCGAGAACAATTCGAAAGCCGGTCTCCCGACTAACTCTTCTATGCCCTGCAGACCAATCGCTTCTAAAAATTTTTGATTTGCATATACGCATGTTCCGTCAAGCTCCCATACGCCGATGGACACCGGAGATTGTTCGATAAAAGACCGGAATCTGGAATTGGTCGCCTGGAGCGCTACCTCAGCCTTCTTGCGCCCGGTGATGTCATTAATGCTCGATAATATAAAACGTCTATTTTCTATTGTTATAAAAGAAGCTGAAAACAAACCTGTAATGATTTCGCCAGTTTTCTTTTTGAACAGAAATTCCTGTCCTGCCACTTTATTCCCACTCATTAGTTCTTGAACGACTCGATTACGGTCTTCTCCATTCACCCATAAGTCAAGGCTGATCGAAGAATTCATTAGCGCTTCATCGCGAGTATAACCGCTGATTGAGAAAAAAGCATCGTTGACATTGATAAATCGGCCATCTTCCGGGGATGTGATGGTGATGGCATAAGGTGATGTTAGAAAGGCAGCGAAAAATATCTCTTCGCTTTTTGCAGTTTTCTCATTCGCTTCAAAAAGCTTAAACGCCATTTTTATGGATGCATCAAAAACGGTGAAACTGGAACTTTTTACAACATACCCATAAGAAGTTATCTTCTCTGTCTTTCCAACAATTTCGGGCTCTGTGTGACTGGATACAAATAGCAAAGGGATATTATGATTTTTTAAGATTATCTCAGCGGCTTGAGTTCCATCTATTCCTTTTCCCAGGTCAATATCCATGAGGATAAGATCGATTCCCGGAGTTGCTTTCGCAACCTCAATTGCCTCATCACCGGTATTCGCGGTGATGACGGTATACCCGTATTCTTCGAGATTTTTTTTCTCAGCCATGGCAAGGATAACTTCATCTTCCACAAGGAGGATCGTTTTTTTATTTTCATTGTTCATAATTTATCCCTCTTGTATCTGCAACCTTTTCTTTGCCTGTGCTTTTTGGCAACCGCTACTCTGAGCTATGCCGAAGTGCTCAGAGTAAACTTTTGCCGGCTCTTCCGAACCGGTTGGCGCGGGTTTTCGTCTAACGCCTTTCTTGCCCGTCGTTGTTCGGCCTTTTTCGCAATGTGCCTTCATGGCCAAGCGAGGTACTCCGAGTGTAGCGGATATGATTTGTTGTCTGCAGTTCCCCCCGCCGTTCGGTAATGTTATATAAACCGTTCTACTGATACATTAAATATTCTTGCTAATTTCTTAGCTGTAATTTTACTGATTGGCCTTGATCCATTTTCCATGTTTGAAACATGCTGCTTCGGAATTCCTTCCAGCATTTCACCAAGCTTTTTCTGAGTTATTTTATGAATCTTTCGATAGATTTTCATATTATCCCCAGGAGTTTTTTCGGCTTTAATTTTTTTATACCAATCAGTTTCAATAATATCTACATATTCATCATCTGCATCTTTCGTAATATGTACTTTCTTCCCATATTCTTCTTTCAATAAAACTAATATTTTTGGTGGTATTTCGCCTTTGATATTGATTTCAATACGGGGCGTTTTCACGACTGCCTGCATAATATACCTCGATTATTACTGAATCATTTTCATGATACCAACACGCTACCCATTTATATGCTAAGTGGCAGTGGTATTCATGTTTACATAATGTACTGAAGTTCGGCCATTCTTTTCTTATTGGTCCTTTCTCTCTTAAGTCATCGATGAGAGAATCCAACGTGAATTGAATATCCTTCGGCAACTTGTGAATATTTTTTAAAACGCTTTTTTTAATTATAACTTTGTACATTAATCAAAGTAATCATTTTGTGGTTAGTCGTCAATAAGTTTTTTACACTTTTAGTAATGAAGGAAATAAAAAAAATAACATGGCACGGGGCGGGAGGAATTGTAGATAATACAAA
Source organism: Spirochaetia bacterium (assembly GCA_009885955.1). Lineage (GTDB taxonomy): Bacteria > Spirochaetota > UBA4802 > UBA4802 > UBA5550 > VFJS01. The sequence goes on from VFJS01000068.1 coordinate 2,867, forward strand.
TTAAATGAATAAATAGCGATATTTTTCGGATATGATATTTTATCTGAATTATTCAAAACAACTCCCTGTGGAAATTTATAAATTTTAGTTTTAAATATAATGAACACTTAAGATTATGATTTTCAATTAAAAATTGTAATGGAAATAATAAAAATCAAGATGAAATACAATAATCAAAAAATCTATTGACTTTCTTCATATATTCAATAGACATATGGAAGAAATATTCCACCAAAAATGTAAAACAAAGGAGGAGGCAGGAAAGGCAATATATGAAGAGTTTTAAGGAATAAAAAGTTGCTAAACCTTGCGTCCACAAAATCGGGTCAACCCCAGAACGCTATATGAACAGAAGATCAGCATGCTCGATAAAAAATTGATGAACTTGTCTATAAGCTATATGGTTTACCTGATGCAGAGATACAGATTGTCGGGGGTTCATAAATGAACTATAAAATTGAATTTAAACCGAAGGCTATAAAAAATTTAAAATCTCTTGAAAAAAATGACATAAAAAATATTAAATGTTATTACTATTTATACAATCAGTCACCGGAAAGACGCTTATAAATAAAAGGAGAAAAAGATGATAAATTTACACCCTGAATATTTATCTAAAAAAGGTAAAAAGGAATTCGTTATACTACCATATGAAGAATTCAGCTTGTTAAAAGAATATCTTGAACAGATGGACGATTTACTGGATTTAAGAAAAGTAAAAGAAAAAGAGAAAAGTAAAAAATCCATCTCTCTTGATGAAGTGAAGATGAAACTGAATTTATGATAAAGAATGAAAATTCTGCAATGCTTGAATAACAATGAAAGACAAAGATCTTCAAGACATATTAGAAAAACTGATCAGTCTTCCTGCGGAGAATGAAGTTGTTGAATTCAAAGAAGCAAAGAATGATCATAGTTTTGATAAAATCGGTAAGTATTTTTCTGCATTGAGTAATGAGGCAAATCTTAAACGAAAGCCATATGCCTGGCTTATTTTTGGTATTGAAGATAAACGTCATATTATTGTGGGCAGTAATTATCGTTTTGCGAGAAAAAAACTGGACAGCCTTAAAGAGGAAATTGCCAATAAAATAAATAATCGCATCACATTCATGGAGATATATGAATTAACCCGGCCGGAAGGACGGGTGGTTATGTTTCAGATTCCTGCTGCTCCCGAGGGTATTCCCGTAAGTTTTGAAGGTCATTATTATGGCCGTGATGGTGGAACTCTTTCTCCACTGAATATAGTAGAGTTAGAGAGAATAAGAAATCAGGCTACACTTGAAGATTGGAGCTCTGAAATTATTACAAGTGCTTCTGTTGATGACCTTGATAATGAAGCAATAAAAACAGCAAGATTGAACTTTAAAAATAAATTTCCGGATAAAGCTGCAGAGGTTGATTCCTGGGATACTATAACATTTCTCAATAAAGCAAAATTAACCATTAAAGGTAAGGTAACCAGAACAGCTATTTTACTCCTTGGGAAAGATGAATCTGAACATTTCCTCCAACCTGCAAATCCTAAAATCCGCTGGTTATTAAAAGATGCACGCAGTAATGATAAAGATTATATAATTACTGGCCTTCCCGTGTTACATGCTGTGGATAAAATTTATTTAAAAATTAGAAATCTGAAATACAGGTATATTAAAGACGGTACTCTTTTTCCTGAAGAAATTGACCAATACGAACCATTTACCATCAGAGAAGCAATAAATAATTGCATAGCACATCAGGATTATACGAAGAGTGGTATGATAAATATTGTTGAAATGGATGATCAATTAGTTTTTTCTAATTTAGGAAGTTTTATCCCAGGTGAAGTCGAACGTGTAGTAAAAGAAGATGCTCCTGAAGAGTATTATCGAAACCGTTTTCTTGCAACAGCTATGTTTAATCTTAAGATGGTTGATACAGCAGGTGGCGGTATACGGAAAATGTTCAATTTTCAACGGCAAAGATTTTTTCCAATGCCCGATTATGATCTTTCAAATGAAAAAGTAAAACTCACAATAACGGGTAAAGTTCTTGATATTGAATATGCCCGATTGCTCGCACGAGACCCTGATTTATCACTTGATGAAATTATACTACTCGATAAAGTTCAGAAACACAAACCTCTCTCTAAATCAGAAGAGATGTATTTAAGATCTAATGGGCTGATTGAAGGGCGAAAACCTAATTATTTTATCTCTTTAAAAGTTGCTCAGAATACAGGTCAAAAGGCAACATATTCAAAAAATAGAGCCTTTGATAAAGAGTATTATCTCGATTTTATAATTAAAGCCATTGCTCAGCATAGTTTCATGGAAAGAAAAGATATTGATGATCTTCTATGGTCAAAACTTCCCGACTGGATGAATAGCAATCAGAAAAAAAATAAGATAACTAATCTTTTATCTGAATTAAGAATCACTGTAAAAATAAAAAATAATGGGACTGATACTAAACCAAAATGGGTTATTTCATAAGTTTTTAATATTTTGATTTAAAAGAGATTTAAAAGAGATTTAAAGTAATGTCAGAAGAATAAAAAACATTCCTAAACAACCAAATACAACATGCAATAAAACATTTGACTTTCTTCTTACATTTAATACATTTATGCATAAGAAAATAAAGAGATTTTTAGAGCCATAAAAACCATGGATGACAGAAACAGTTTATTACGAAATATCCCCCAGATAGAGAAGCTTCTGAACAATGAGGAGATTGTAAAATTTATCCCGGCCCTGGGTCATGATACTGTTGTTGATGTCATACGAAAAGTAACTGAACTCTTCAGGAAAAAGATAGACCAGGGGGAAGAATTTCCCGCGGAAAAAATTATACCTTCCATTGTGAAAAACTGCCAGAATAAAAAGACGCACAAGCTCCAGCGCGTCATAAACGGAACCGGGGTCATTATCCACACCAACCTGGGGAGGTCCCCCCTGGGGAAAAATATTTTAAAGAATCTGGCTGATGAACTTTCGGGTTACTGCAACCTGGAGTTTCACCTTCACACCGGGAAGAGGGGGAAACGGGGAGGCTTTGCCGAGGAGCTCATCTGCAGGCTTACCGGCGCTGAGGACGCGCTCATTGTAAATAACAATGCCTCTTCGGTTTTCCTTATTCTCAACCAGTTTGCCAGGGGCAGGGAGGCCGTTGTTTCAAGGGGCGAACTGATCCAGATAGGCGGCGGGTTCAGGATTCCCGACATCATGGAGCAGAGCGGGGCCATCCTTGTCGAGGTGGGCACAACAAATATTACCGAAATTGAAGATTATGCCTCTGCCATCACGCCGCTGACTTCCATGATATTCTCCGCCCACAGGTCGAATTATAAAATTGAGGGATTCACGAAAACCCCCGCCCTTGGAGAGCTTTCTGATCTCAGGAATGCATCCATCATACTGGTCCGCGACCTCGGCAGCGGCAACCTGGTAAGCGGCGCGTCCCTTCCGCAGCCCTTTGAGCCGTTAGCCGGAACAGAGCTGTCTCAGGGTGCGGACCTTGTCTGCTTCAGCGCGGACAAGCTTCTGGGAAGCTGCCAGGCCGGAATTATCATAGGCAAAAAAGTGCTCATCGAAGAGTTGAGAAAAAATCCGCTCATGAGGATGTTAAGGGTTGATAAAGTTACCTATTACATCATCCAGGAGAATCTGATCCATTATCAGAATAACGAGATAAAAAACATCCCGCTCTGGGATATCCTGTTTCAGGATAAAAAGGATATCTCTGCGAGAATAATAAAGATTATTAAAAAGGTGCAGGTGAAAGGCTGGAAGGAGTGCCTGAAAAAAATTGAAACTGAATGCGCCTATGGGGGAGGTTCACTCCCCGGCGCGGTTATAGGGAGCTACGGGCTCCAGATCGATATACCGGGGCTGGGCCCTGAAAAAGTGTATTCCCACTTTATTTCCCATGACGTCCCCATTGTCGGATCAATCATCAACGACAGATATGTACTCGACTTCATGGCGGTTTTTGATGATGAGGTGCCTCACGTAACCGCTGCCCTGATGAATTTGCTCAACACCCATGTCAATCAGGATTCTGCATAGTGGTTCACCGTTTTTCTGTCGCATTCCATTGTCCATGAAGGGCATCTCTGCGCCATCAGGGGAACGGCATACGGTGATGAGCCGGGGTTCCCCTGACACTCTTCCGGATTTGCTATGCCGGATGAAAGAGTAAAAAGAATTAAAAGTATCATTGATTATGGAGATCAGCAATGTATATCGTAGGGACATCGGGGCATATTGATCATGGGAAAACTTCGCTCATCAAGGCACTTACCGATATAGACTGCGACAGGCTCCCGGAGGAGAAGGAGAGGGAGATGACGATTGATATCGGGTTTGCCTCCATCAATTACCCGAAATTCGGCACCGTCAGCATCATCGATGTCCCCGGGCATGAGCGGTTCATCAGAAACATGGTTGTGGGAGCCTGGGGGATCGACCTTGCCCTTCTCCTCGTATCCATTGATGACGGATGGATGCCTCAGACCGAAGACCATTTCATGGTGCTTCAGCTCCTGAATATAGAAAGAATCATCGTAGTGCTGAACAAGATCGATCTGGGCGACAGGGAACTGATTGATATGGTCAGGGAGGATGTGGCGGAAAAATTTTCCGGCACAAAATACATGGGCTCATCAATTGTTGAAACATCGGCGAGAACCGGAGCCGGCATTGAAAATCTGAAAGCTGAAATTCTCGCGAATTTAAAGAAACTGAAAAAAGCCCCTGCCACGGACAAGCCCTACATGTATATCGACAGGGTCTTTGCCTCAAAGGGTTACGGGACCATCATCACCGGCACCCTGAAAAACGGGACATTTAATGATGATGACACGGTGAACATCCTCCCCGTAATGAAGAATGCGAGGATCAAAAGGATAGAGAGCCACAACAGCACCCTGACCGAGGGGAACCCGTCGCAAAGGACCGCGCTGAACCTTTCCGGCATGGCAGTGGATGAGCTCAAGCGTGGATATATAATCTGCAAAAAGAATTTTTTTTCCGAATCAAAGGATATCCTTGCAGAGATACAGCTTCTTGTGAAGGGTAAGATCATCAAGAATAATCTTGAGATTGAGCTTCTCATCGGAGCTTCAGCCATCAGGGGAAAGATCATACTTCTCAGGGATGTGAAGGAGGATGTCATGAGGTTTCCCGTGAGGCTGAAATTCAGCAGCCCCTGGCATTTTTATCCGGGCGAGCCTTTTGTCCTTACCAGTCCCGGCGGATTCAGGATCATTGGAGGAGGGAGGGTGCTTTTCCCGGATTATTCCCCGGACAGGCATAAAGTCCATGTAAAGGAACTTCTGAAAAAAATAGATTCAGGGCCTGATTACAATATCTATGAACTTGTGCTGGATATTTATCAATGGATTAAAAAGGATGATTACCTGTCACTTTTCCCCGAGGGCAATAAGACGTTAACCGGCAAACTCGCTGAACTTGAGGAAGGAAATAAAATTCTTGTAAAAGAGGAGTTTATTTTTAATCATGATTTTTATTTCAAATCGCTTGATGTGATAAGGGATATAGCAGATAAAAATATCGGGCTTAATCTAAAGGAAATTTCCGATCTTGCCGGCATTGATTCCATGGTCTGCAGGGTTTTGCTGGGTGACATTATAGAGGATAACGGCATCCTGGAAAAGGACGGGCGCTACTTTGCCGGGCGGTCTATTACCGAGGACACCCTGTCCGGGCCGAACAAGAAAATTTTAAGTGATGTCCTGAAAAACGGCAAGATGGGTATTGAACTTGACAGGGCCGAAAATGATCAGATGAAAAAAGGAATCAAGGAATTGATTAAACTCGATTTTCTCGTGAGCCTGGACGGGAATATTATTTACCATAGAAGTATTTATGAAGAGATGAAGAATGATATCATGAAGGCGCTGGAAAAGAGCGACAGGCTTTCAATGCCCGATGCAAAGGAGGCGGCAGGCGTATCGAGAAAATTCATCATACCGCTGCTCAACAGGATTGAAAGAGACGGCCTCATTAAAAGAATCGGCGATTTCAGAATGAAGGCATAAAACCGGCATCCCGGTCAGGTACATTCATGGAAAAATATTATAAACAAAAAATTACCATGCTGATTCCGGTGATTATCATGCTGCTGATGTTAATAATATTAACATTTGCAGGGTTCTATTATATCAGCAAAACAAGTATTTTTGATCAGGTGCATTCAAGAATTAATAAGGTTAATGATCTGTACCGGAATGAAATTAATCTTGACGCGGAAACATACAGCGGCCTGTTATACTTTCTTGTCAGGGACCCGGACCTTATTAATTCCTGGATACAAAGGGACAGAAGGTCCCTGCTTGATGCCTCGGGGAAAATTTTCCGCGATCTGTCTGAAAATTATAAATTAACCCACCTCTATTTTCTTGACATTGACCGCGTCTGCTTTCTGAGGGTTCATAATCCTCCTGCCTTTGGCGATAAAATTGAGAGGTTCACCCTGCTCCGGTCAAAGGCGACCGGGGAATTGAGTTACGGGCTGGAGCTCGGGCCTTACGGCACATTCACGCTGCGGGTTATAAAACCATGGATTATCAATAACAGGCTGTCCGGATATATTGAATTAGGGGAGGAGATTCACCATATAACACCAAGGATAAAAAAGCTTCTGAATGTTGATATGGTCCTTCTTATATCAAAGGCGTATCTCAACAGGGGGATGTGGGAAGAGGGGAACAGGCTGATGGCCAAACCGTATACATGGGATGACCTGCCGGATCATGTTATTATCGACAGCACCTATGATAAAATTCCGCAAAGCATCATCAGCAGGCATGCCGATTTTTCATTGTTACACGATGGTACCCGGGACAGGGATCAATTGAGGCTTGAATTTTCCCATGACCAGAAAAAATACCAGGGTGGGACAATACTTCTCAATGATGCATCCGGGAATACTGTCGGCACATTATTAATAGTAACCGATATTACCATGGTTGAAAAGCAGTTACAGGGGATCGGGAATGGCATATTGATAATCTGTATTATCCTTTGCGGCCTGCTGATTCTGTTTTTTTATTATTACCTGAATAAAATTGAAAAAATAATATTATATACCCAGACAGAGCTAAGCCTGGCAAGGAAAGAGGAGAAATTATTCAAAGAGAACAAGATTGAGTCCCTTGGAATTTTTGCAGGCGGCCTTGCCCATGATTTTAATAACCTTTTAACATCAGTTATAGGAAATATTACTCTTGCACTTGGGAATATACATAAAGATCATACGATCCATGATGCATTAAAAGATGCGGAAAAGGCATCACTGAGGGCGGTGAATCTGACCCACCAGCTCCTCACGTTCTCCAAGGGGGGCGCTCCTATCAAGAAGGTTGTTTCCGTGGAAATCCTTCTCAGGGAATCGGCGGAACTTGTTCTGAGTGGAACTGATATCGGCTGTTCATTCAGCATTGCCGGTAACTTATATAATGTAGAGGTCGATGAAGGGCAGATCAGCCAGGTATTTCATAACATCCTTCTCAATTCCAGGCAGGCCATGGAAAAGGGGGGGAGGATAATAATTTCTGCGAAAAATCACTTGCATGCGCAAAGACATATGGCTGATTCAAAAGCCGGCATGTATATCAGAATTCAATTTGAGGACAATGGAATAGGAATCAGCGCGAAAAATCTGAAAAATATTTTTGATCCATATTATACCACGAAATCTAACGGTTCGGGCCTGGGGCTCTCAATCTGTTATTCAATCATAAAAAAACATTTCGGGAATATCGAAGTTTCTTCAAAATTAGGTGAGGGTACTGTTTTTGAAGTATTCCTCCCTGCCACTGATAGGGGCGCCGTATCAAGGATTGAGGAGAGGATGCCTTTAAAAAAAATTTCAGGCGGGAAAGTCCTGATAATGGATGATGATGACCTGGTTTTAAAAGTCTGTTCGGCCATGCTGAAGCAGATCGGATTTCAAACAGTTACCGCAGTAGAAGGGAATGAGGCCCTGGAATTATATAAAAAGGCAAGTGAATTCGGGGAGCCATTTGATCTTGTAATACTTGACATTACAATCCATGGCGGGATGGGAGGGAAAGAGGCAATCATGCATTTAAAATCCTATGACCCCCATATCAGGGCGGTTGTGTCGAGCGGTTATTCTAATGATGAGTTAATGTCCGAATATAAGAGTTATGGTTTTTCAGGGGTTATTGCCAAACCATACAAATTTGAAGAATTGAAAAAGGCAATTGAGAAAATTTTATTTTAATCCATGTCCATCGATGAATCTAATCCCGGGAACAGGCGCCCCTGAATTTACTCTTCGCAGTAATCAGAATATTAGAGAAAAATTAAAACCCACTTCATAAGATATAATTTCCTTACTGATGGCTGAAGTTTCCCTGTTTCTGAACCTCTCAAGAACCCATGTCGTGAAAATTCCGCCCTGTATATATTTATGGAGATCGAGCATGAGCTTGTTTCTAATGAGAAATTGGTCATAGGGTTCCGGTGTGACTGTTTTTGAATAATCATACCGGTTCAGCAGCATCGAATATTCGATTGAAAAAATAGGAAAGGCTGTCAGCTTGTATATATTCGAAAACAGATTGTACATCCAGGCTACATCTGTTTCATAGAGGACGGAGAATTTATATCCGAAATCCTGCTCTTTAAAAGATGCTTTTTCAGGCATGTTCCGGATATAGATGTCATCCTCTTTTGAACGCGTTGAATCGGCAGTTGATATAAACTCCCTGTCCATCTTCATCCGGTAATCAAGTCCGGCATTAAAGCTGACATGCGACCTGTCCCATTTTAATGTAATCCCGGTATAGGGGGAGTGTACATTTTCCTGAATATTTGATGTTATGAGAAGGTTGTTCGCGAAATTGTACCCGATAGTGAAATTGGCGGAATGGTGGGGGATATCGAATCTGTTTGCCCTGAAAAAGCCTGTGTTGAAAAATTTCATTAAATCAAAGTTGAATTTTGTATTGATACTCCTTGTCACAACCTGCTGCGGTATACCGTTTATATTCATCCTCTCTGCCACCTGATTGATGCTGAAAGCGGTATCCACGGAAAAAATTTTAAAGTCATGGTTCCATGCAGTAGTAAGGGTATCAATCAGTCTGAGCTGATTATTATAGTCAGGAACATTATCTCCAGATGGAAATGTGATACGGGCATTACCGTTGCGGAATGCGTAGTCTCTGCCATTCCCGTAATTATGACGTCCCAGGAAAAATACCCCTGGATAATACCTGTTGTAGTTCATACCCACATCCATGTACCTGAACAGGGAGTGTTTAATGCCGTATTCCTCTCCAAAGGAATCGGAGTGTTCGCCTTCAAAGGGAATATCCGTTTCCAGGAAATAGAGGGACCTCATGTAGGTTATATTAAGATTTTTAAAAAGGTTCAGTTCCCTTGAACTGCTTAAGGAAACGGGGATGTTGATTTCTGATAATATAAAACTCCTGGCATCCCTGGATCTCTTGAAAATATCGGCTGCGGATTTTTCAATTTCATCGTAGTCTTTGAACCTGTTCTCAATGTAACTGAGTTCCAATTTGTATTTCGGCGCGACTATATAGCTGTCTACGAGGCCGGCAGATATAAGGGATTTTCTGTTCCTTCCGGTAAATCTGAAGGAGTCATTATATATAAAGGGGAAGTGAAAATCACCGTTAACGTTTGTCAGGATTTCTGCGTCATTCATTCCGGTTTTTCCTGCAAGTTTTACTATCTCCTCGGAACCCATTCCTATCTCGGGCTTAATAAAAAATATTTTGTTTGTATAATTCATGCTGAAAAGGGCATCTGATTTCTGCCTTTTCTCCTGCTCCGATGCGGGAGTCAAAGTTGAGAGGCTGCTCTTCGCAATGTCTCCGGAATCGCGGTTTATTTTTTCATTTTTAAAGGACATATCAATATAAACATTAGTCAATAATTTTCCCGAGAGGAAATTATTCAGCTCGTCCTTTACCGTAATAACAGGTGTATGAGTGCTTTTTTCCGTTTCTTTAAATATGCCGTTGCCCGAAATGTACTGGTCGGATTTATTGCTGTAGTTGTCGTGCTTATATGCGATTTTTATGCTCGGGACCCCGTTATTCAGTGACATGAAATCGGTTATAAACTGATAGGTATCCTTTACTGTTTTCCCCCTTTTTTCAACCTGTATATTTTCGTTAAGGCTGTCTGTTGACGATTCCTCGCGGATAAAGTCCATCTGTGTATCCCAGTTCGGGAGTATTTTCATGGATGAAAGAAATTCTCTGTAATTCTCGCTGACATCGGAAAATGTTTTTCCCACGGTACTGAATTGCGCTCCATGGCCTTTCCGGATATACTTGAGGTTGATATCCGACATGATCGGTGTACCTGAAGCGGTTGTATAGAGCGGTTTTGTAATTTTTATTTCTCCCTCAATCCAGTGCGCCTTGCTCACAAGGTCCTCGGGTTCTGTAACATACATTTCATTAATCCATATCTTCCCGTTGCTCCCGGTGTTTCCGGAAATGATCAATTTAATAAAATTTATCCTTTTCAAGTCCGGCTCTCCTGTCACGGAACTCATGTCATAATCTCCATGAGAATTAGGCTTAAGTTTCAGTTTAATCTCCCTCCATACTTTCAGATAGTCAGCAGGTACAGTGTAGGTGATATAATCGTTTTCGGAAGATCCAAGAACAATGCCGATTTTTTCGCTTCCCGATATTTTCCGGTAATTGAACCATACATTCAGTGTTTTATAGAATCGTAAATCCATGGGCTTTAAAAATTTTCTTGTGACAGAAACGTAGTTCCCGGCTGTTATTGAATAATCCAGCTGCAGCGCTGATTCATTTGTTTTCGACAGTTCCTTGTCGGTTTTATCGCCGTAGAGTGAATTATACAGCTCCTTATTCTGCAATAAAAATGATTCAGCCCTGTATTCACTGTCATTGAGACTGCTGACGATTGTCATGGAAAGGCTGGCCGGACCTGCCGGGGACCCGTTCATCTCAACGTTCCTGTATCTCATTGATACAAATTTGATTGTATCGATATAGATTCTTCCTTTCGCGCTCACGGAATTCTGAATGCTTATCCTCACGGCCTCTACCTGCTTCAGTATAGCTATATCGCTCTGCGCCAGCGCGCTCTGGTCAATGTAGATCCTTTTCACCTTCCATGATGCCGGATCAGATGTAAGTGAAATGGAGCCAAATGAATAGCTGCTCTCAACGGTATCGAGGATGCCGTTTCCGTTTATGTCTTCCGTATTTAAAATGCCGTCGCCTTTTGTCATTGAGTTGAGTCTTGGCCCTGAACCGACCCTGGTGGGAATATTTCCGTTAAATGAATATCCTGTATCCTCTGAATACCCCGCATTGGGGTTGCTGTCGATGAATCCGTTATTATTGATATCCTCGGTATCAATAATTCCATCGCCGTCGGAATCCTCGTTTATCCTTCCAACATCAATACTCATATTCACTGCCGAGGTCCCTTCATACTTATACCATATTTCAATATAATGGAGCCCGGAGAAATCCACGGCCCCATCGGACAATTTTCTTGTTGCTATGGAGATGCTGCTGCCGGTTGAAAAGTCGAAATCCAGGGCCAGTGACCGCTGCGAGGTCTCCTTTTCAAAAGAACTGTCGACATGGCCAGTGGCCACATTGAAGGGCCCGGGCTTCACCGCGTAATCAATTTTTGCGGCATTATGAGAGAGGCCTTTCAATGTTTCCGGGCTTGACAGACTTCTGTAAAAATAATAATATAACAGGCCCCTGTCGGCCTGGGTGTATAGCGGCGGCATGGATGAGAGTATCCAGTCCTTTTCCGATAAGGATATGTGGATAATCTCATCCGTTGATTCCATATTATCTATGAGGCCCTTGCCGAACGTATTGACTTTTTTTATGCTCCTGGCATACTCACCGTAGGCATGTATCTGAACTGGCAGGGAACTTCTTTTCGCATCGGTAAAATTATTCGTGAAGCCGGCCAGCCTTTTTCCGTCCAGGTGAAGCGACATGTCCCCTTCATAGATAAGTGTCTGTGTCGGCGTATCGCCTATATTGGGAATTATTTTTACAGGGGCGTCCCGGCTGTACATAAGGGTGCCTCCTATGTTAAGGCTCCTGTTGATTTCATAATCGCCCCTTAACCCTCCGATGAAAGACTGGCCAGTTGTTCCAAGGGGTAAATATTCATATTTAATTTCAATTTCTGTCTCCGGCCCAATCAGGGGGTTGCCGGAATCGTTAAAGACAAGGAGGCCCGAGGTAAGGTCAACGGTGAACAGGTTCTCTGATATATCCCTTTTGTTGACTTTGACTTTTACGCTGTTGGGGATGATATTGAAATGCTTTAATTTAAAGCTCCTTGCATCCCTGAAGTAATCGGCCAGTATTGAATAATGTGAATCGGTAAAAACACCCGCGGTCTGTTTCTCCGCGTATACGTTTGCCGATACTGCCGATGAATAATTTGTTTTCAGCAGACTTTTGAAAGGCTCTCTCAGGGTGAATTTTACAAGGCCATTTTCATAATCAATGGCATACTTCCCGATTGACTGGATATCGCTTTTTGACAGCTCCTGGTTTTCTCTGAAGAAATGGATCTGAAAGTTGTTCTGGAGAAGTTGTCTCTCCCCGATGCTGTAAATGGATCTCATTTCATATATGTCAAGGTTCAGTTTTCCATCATTATTCCTGTCTTCCGATGCGCCGAGGGCCAGGTCTTTATTGATGTCCTCATCCATTGAATATCCGTATTTGATAAAGACTATGAGTTTTCCGGAAAATGCCCCTCCCGGATGCGCCGTATCTCCCGGGGATATTACTCCCGGGTCTGAAGTTGCTCCGCTTTTAAGATTGTACGCGGCGAAAATTCTCGCGCTTTCCGGGACAATGCTGATAAAAGTCACAACGCCTGTGGAAAAGTTAATTGAATAATCCTTCCCCTGTACCAATTTGACATATAGTCCTTTGTCAATGGGAAGAGTTATGGCATTGAAATTATTATGGGCATTCTGGTCATCCATATAAAGATCAAATCCGTTCGGGTCGATGTCTACCGGATACAGGCGGTAATTCTCAGGGGAGGACGGGTATGATGACAGGGCAGTAAGCGTTGTATATCCGGAGGAACCGGTCGGGACTGATGAGGAGTTATCATACCGCCTGAATGGTTCTATCTGATAATAGTTTCTTTTTATATATTGAAATTCCGATATTTTAAATGAGCCGGCGGAAGAATTCCCTTTAAAAAGCTCAACCTCTGTTTCACCTCTGATGACGCTTCCGAAAGCCTTGATTTTAAACTTATCTTTTTTTATTGTAAGATCAAGGCCCATTCCTTTTTGTGAATTACTGTCATACACAGCGTATTTTGAGTGATCAAATTTTATGTCAATCTGCCCCGCATTTATTTCTCTTATGACCTCGTCATCGTTAATGGCTTTATACTGCATCTGATATATATTATCCTGTCTCCTGCTGTCATGGTCAATGAACAGGGTCATCCTCTGGCCTACCGTCCCTTCAATGTGCAGAAGAGTTATCTGTTCAGGAGCAAGGCCGTCTTTTACTACCCGGGACACCGGTTTATCCTCATCAAACTGCTTATACTTTTTATCGGTAAAAGAGGAATGGCCGTATTTGACATTGAAGATCATGGAACCGTAAGACTGTACCTGGATATCCTCACTTTCATAAATTTTCAGAAGGCCGCCTTTATCCTGAACGGAGGTGTATTGAGGGGAAATAACATACCTGTCCCAGTCGCCCCGTGTATATTCCGGTACTATGAATAATTTCCCTGTTGATAGAAACAGTCCCGGCCTGCTTCTGCTCCCGGCAGCCTTTACCTGGACCTTATCCGGCGATATCGGATCTTTTTCTGTTTCAGGCCTGGTATCCTGGAAATTTTTTTTGATGTATTCGAGCAGCAGGGATTTATTGCCGTCATAATATGAATATGCGGCAGTTGCCAGATATGTTAAACCGGCTGCGGCCGCCAGTTTCAGATAAGGAGAGAAAAATTTTAACATTGGGATAATTGTATTCTAATAAAAAAGTATTGTCCCCTATGTTTAAACTAAAATCACAATGAAGTCAATATGAAGATGAGGCGTGCTATACTTACCAGATCCTGCTCATGTAGGGATAGGGATTTATAGGAATGCTTCCGAGCCTTATCTCATAGTGGCAGTGATTTCCGGTTGCATTTCCTGTTTGTCCCACGTATGCGATAACTTCGCCTTTCCTGACATTCTGTCCAGTCTTCACCGCAAGGGATTCACAGTGGCCATATACTGTTTCAAAGCCGTATTTATGCTGCAATCTTACGCTGAAACCGTATCCTCCGCTCCAGCCCGCAGCAAGGACAATTCCCGGTGCCGTGGCCCTGATAGGTGTCCCGTTCGATGCTGCTATGTCAATACCGGTATGAAAATCCCGTCCATGGCCGAAGGGAGATCTTCTCCATCCGAACAGCGAAGTTATGTGCCCCTGATTTGAAACGATTGATGGCGTATCCTCGATTACCTTGCTTCTTACATCGATGAAGTTTTTTAATGCTTTAATTGTATTCGTTGAGCATATGATATCTTTTTGTATGTTTTTTATGGTGAATATCTCCTGGGGAAGGATGTCTTTTATCTTCAGCATTTCATTGAGTTCTTTTTTTTCAAATTCCTCCAGGCTCCAGATGTACTCAATCTCCTCGGTCCCTGCGGCAAGTCCATAGAGTTCTTCAATTTCAGGCTTTAATTCTATGATAAGGTCATCAACATTTTTAGTCAACTTTTCGAATCTGAGAAGATGCGATCTGATATCGTTATAGGTTGTCAGCAGACGCTGCTCTTCTCTTTTTACAGCGGAATTTTTTATTATCGCATAGGAAGAAGTAATAAGGATAACAATGAAAAGCGCAACAAAAAAGAGTATGATAAATTTTGAGATCTGAAAGTTGAATATTTTTTTTTCATTGTGGGGGATGAACATGATTGTCATTTTTTCATGCCCGATTTCTATAAACCGCTCCCATAAAATATGTAATTTTTTCCTGTATATATAGAAATATTCGGAAAATTTTATTTTCATTCTATTCTGATATTGTTTGATATTATATTTCATATTGGCTAAATGAGTTTAAACATAGTATACTATCATTATCGCTTTTATATATATTTTTAGCAACTAAAATTTATACTGCTCCATTCAATGTTTTAGTCAAGTATATTCCTGATAATATTATTATATTGACAGCGTGGCGCTGAATGTGGAGAAAGTCCTGAACTTGTCTTCCACCGAACTACCGTTGCTTACCTGTACCTTGTAAAAGTCCTGACTGGGAACCCATACAAAATTAAAACTGCCGGAGAAAGTTACATTGGTTATCGTCGCGTTAATACCCAATGTTGTCGTAAGGTCGCTAAGCCCGCTTTTATTCAGCGTATTTGCATTAAAATAACCGAGCATTGCCCCGATGGTTAAACCCCCATTTCTTATTTCAAATTCCTTGTTCATGCCGAATTGAATGTAAAAATCCATTTTTTTCTTTGAATCGATATAGTAATCATGGCTGTATTTGATTGTCGGTTTAAATGGAATCCCGTCAAAAGATAAAAAAATGCTCCCTGTGGCGGCATCTTTTTTATTTACATTCAGGAGATGAAAATACCATACGCCGGCTCCAAGTGTCAGGGACTGCCTGAATGTATGGGAGAAATCAAGGCCGAAATCGGCTGTGTGTTTTTTATCAGAGAGCCTCGAATCGGTATCAGCTTTATCCTTCCTGGTCATATAATCTTCACTGTACTCTCCCATGTATCCAAGTTTGAGGTCGGCCAACTTGAGTGAAGCAAAAGGAAAAAATGCTCCGTCATGGTTAAACCTGTACATGCCCCTCCATATATAATCGCTGGTATAATCCATACCCATGGAAAATCCCATGGAATCAGTTGCTTCATTTTTCGCAAAAAGCGGGCCGAGCCCCAGGGCTAAATGGATAAATAATAAAATGCTGATAATTCTGTTCATGTATTTACTGCTCCTGTTCTCTTTTATGGAGATCTCTTAAACTTTCAGGCTCATGTATGTTATAAATTAAAAAGAAACAAAATTTTTCAATACTATTATATATCTATACTGAAAATTTATCCCCTAAAATATTTTATCAAGCGCTTCATGGATATTTCTGACACCGATGATATTTCCCTGAAATCCCCCTTTTTCAGCCTCTTTCAGGTCGCTTTCCGGCAGGATGATTGTTTCAAAACCGGAATGCCGGAATTCCTGCACCCTGCGCAGGCACTGGGTTACAGGCCTCACATCCCCGGAAAGGGAAAGTTCTCCCAGGATACCAACTCTTTCAGGAATTGATTTTTCCTTCAGGCTCGATGCGATAGCCATGGCAACGGCCAGGTCTGCCGATGTTTCTGAAATGGAGAATCCGCCTGAAACATTAATAAAAACATCGCTGCCGCCCAGCTTCAGGCCGCCGTGTTTTTCGAGGACGGCGATAATGAGGATCAGCCTGTTCAGATCAAGCCCGTCGGCCATTCTCCTGGGATTGGAAAAATTGGTGAATGTGACAAGAGACTGCACCTCAAAGAGGATGGTCCTGCTCCCTTCCAGGGCTGCTGAAACCGCGTTGCCCGGGGATTTTGCCGAAAAGGAGTTGAGGAATATCCTGTTTTTATCCCTGACCTCTTCGAGCCCCTGTCCGGTCATCCTGAAAAGCCCTATTTCATTTATTGAGCCGAACCTGTTTTTAAATGCCCTCAGTATCCGGTATTCTTTCGCGCTGTCGCCTTCGAAGTAGAGTACGGTATCGACAATGTGTTCAAGGAGCTTCGGCCCTGCAATGCTCCCCTCCTTGTTTATGTGCCCGATCAGCATGATTGATATATTGAGCTTTTTTGCAAACCGGGCAAGCCGTGATGCCGATTCCCGAATCTGGCTAATTGAGCCGGGCATTCCCGGAACATCATGGGAATAGACCGTCTGTATTGAATCTATGATCATGCACTGGATCTGTTTTTCGTCGCCCGGTATGACAAGTTCCACGATCTCTTCAACGGAAGTGCAGGTTGAAACAAATATTTTTTCTTTTTCGATGCCTAACCGCTCAGCCCTCATCCGTATCTGGGCCGGCGACTCCTCCCCGGATATGTACAGGGTTCTCATGCTCCGGGCTATCTGAAGGGCCATGGTGGATTTTCCTATACCCGGTTCGCCTCCCATGAGAATTATGGATCCCGGGACTATTCCGCCGCCGCATACAAGATTGAATTCGCTATTTTTTGTGTCGATCCTGGGGAGATCCTTTATCGCAATTTCACCAATTGGAATGACTTCCCCCTTTTCACGGGGTGTTGTTTTATTATCTATTTCAACAATGACATCCCACTGGTTGCACGAATAGCACTTGCCCGACCATTTTGAATATTCCGCGCCGCATGATGTGCAGAGAAAGAGTTCCTTTTTTTTTGCCATTATTGTGTTCTCTGGCCGGACCATATTTTACTGGGGTCCTTGGACAGGGTTCTCATTAAATCTCTTGCGGATATGGAAGCATCTTTCAGGTTGTTGTAGATGTCCTCTTCGGTTAAGAGTTTGCCCAGCGTCCCTCTCCCTTTTTCAAGCCTGAAGATTATTTTGTTCAGGCTGTCTGAGGATTCTGACAGATTCCTCATTGCCACTGAGAACTCCTCCTTATTTTTTTCAGACATGACGGCAAGGTTGCCGGTGAATTTATTCAACTGAGAGAGAAGCTGTTTGCTTTCACTGTCCAGGTTGGAGAATACCGATTTAGCGCTGAGAACGGACTGCCGTATGTCGTTCCTGTTTTCACCGGTGAGCCTATTCAGGGTTTCTACAAAATTTTTAGAATTCTGAAAAATATTGGCCAGCATTTCCCCGCCGCTCTGGTCCTGCATAAATCCCTGGAATATGAGCATCATCTGGTCAAAGCTCGCAGGGTCAACGGCAAAAATCTTATCCCCGTCCTCAAGAAATTCATCAACGTTTATTGACGGCGGGACAAAAACATTTACGTATTTTTCACCGATGAGACCTGTTGTAAAAATGGCAAATTTAGTAGTTCTTATAAGTGAGTATTTTTTATCCACCCAGATTTTTACTTCTGTCTTTTCATCGGATTGTGTTATCTGTTCTACACTTCCTATCTTTATCCCCCCGGCAATCTTTACCGGTGCGCCGGCCTTGAGCCCGTTCAAAAAACCGAAATAGAGCCTGAGGCTGTACCCTTTCTGTGATATGCTCACCTTGGAAAGAACGGCAACAAGAATAATAAATGCCGTAATGCTGAAGGTTATCATGAACCCGACTTTTGTTTCATTGTTCAGCTTCATTGAATTCCTCCGGGATGTATTAATTCATATAATATTTTTTTTATATTCATGATACGGATTTTAAAACGGCAGCATGAATATAGTACTGAATAACATAGTGACATAGCGCGCTTTTTTTTTAAAGTAAATAAAATTAAAAATAAAAAATATTTAGTATTGATAAATTACTTGATAATCTTTGTCAGGTAATTTACTGATGCTGGTATATAATTTTACAGGGCAGATGAAAGAATGAGGATTGCACTTTTTGCTGATATCCATGCAAACCGCGAAGCAATGGAAGCGTGCCTGAAACATGCCGGGTCACAGCATATCGATCAGTATGTATTTCTGGGTGACCATATAGGCTATGGAGCTGACCCGAATTGGGTACTTGATATGGTTATGGCGTATTACGAGAAAGGGGCCATCGCTATCCTGGGAAACCATGATGAAGCGGTGATGAAAAAGGAATACAGCTCAATGTACGATGAGGCCGGGGATGTTATCCTGTGGACCAGGTCCCGGATGACTGCGGCGCATATCCAGTTCATCTCGGTATTGCCTTTATCAGTTGAAAAATCCGATATGTTATATGTCCATGCCCATGCTGCAGACCCCAAAAAGTGGGAGTATATAAAATCGGAATCCGATGCGAAGAGGAGCCTGTCATCAACACTGTCCAGGGTAACATTCTGCGGGCACCTTCATGAGCCCGGATGTTATTACCAGGGGTTCACCGGTAAGGTGGTGCCGTTTAAACCTGTACCCGGCGTGGATATCCCTTTCGGTATTCACCGGCGGTGGGTCGCGGTAATCGGTTCTGTGGGGCAGCCGCGTGATGGAGACCCTTCGGCATCGTATTCCATATATGATAAAAAGCGGTCAACCCTGACCTATTACAGGGTTCCCTATGATGTTGAATCTGCGGCAAAAAAAATTAGAAAGGAGGGGCTGCCTGAATGGTTTGCCGCCCGGCTGGAGAAAGGCGCGTAATCAACGGGACAGGGAATGGTAACCATATCGACAATTCAGTTTAAGCCGGAACATGGCCGGCCTCATAAAAACCGTGAAGCAATACTGGAGATATGTTCAGGCAGGGATGAGGCCGGCACCGGTATTTTTATTCTTCCGGAAATGTGCCTCACCGGTTATATATGGACCGAAAGGGATGACCTGCTATGCCTTGCCGAATGTGCTGCAGGGGAAAGCTACATGGCATTTTCCGAACTGTGCGTGAAAAATGGTGCTTACCTTGCCTATGGATTTGCTGAACTGGATCCCGTGAATAGCCTGCTTTATAATTCACAGAATCTCATCGGGCCCGACGGCTCGCTCCTGGCAACGTACAGAAAAACGTACCTCTATGACCTGGATTATACCTGGGCAGAGCCCGGGGACTCAGGGTTTATTGCCGTTGATACTTCAATAGGGAGGATAGGCCTGGGTATATGCATGGACCTGAACTATGATGACTTTGTTGATTTTCACAAGTATAATAATACTGACTGGCTTCTCTTTTCAACAAACTGGCTTGAGCAGGGGATAGACGTCCATGACTACTGGTTAAACAGGTTCAATGGATACAGGGGAACCGCCTTCATGGCCAACACCTTCGGATTTGAGTTCAACATTGAATTCTGCGGCCGGTCTTCAGTGTATGAGAACGGGAGATTTATTGTACGCGGGCCGAAAAATAACAGAACAATAATAAAAACCAGCCATATTGCCAGGAAATAAAAATAATTTTATGACAACTAAAAAATTGAAATTTTTTATTGTGGAAGATTCTGCCGTTGACATGCGTTTTCTGGAAAAAATTCTGACCAAGTCGGGCCATATCGTAATCGGAACTTTTGTGACCGGTGAAGATGCCATTGCAAAAGCCGCAGATTTAAGGCCCGATATGATATTCATGGATATTGAGCTGGGCGGGCAGATTTCAGGGATAGATGCATCAAGTGAATTAAAATCAAAATATTCCATTCCTGTTATTTATATCACTTCTTATACGGATTCAAAAATCCTGGAACAGGTCAATGAACTTAGCCCATATGGGTATATCGTTAAGCCCTTTCATAAAAAAAATCTTCATATTACAATTGAAATAGCAATCAACAGGTTCAACTTTGACATGAAGCTGGAAGAGAGTGAAAAAAAATACCGCCGCATATTTGAGGAATCAGAAGATGCCATTTTTATTAAAGGCTGCGATGGAAATTTTATTGATTTCAACAGATCCATGGAAACCATTTTCGGCTATAGCCGGGATGAATTATTAAAAAAGTCCCTGTATGGCCTGGCCATGGAGCCGGAAGATGTGGATGCTTTTGAATCCGCCCTGGAGCAATCGGAGTATGTAAAGGATTTTGAAATTAATTTTATCGGGAAGGACGGAAAGGTAATTACCCGTTACATTACGGCCAATTCCATTAAAAACAGTGAAGGGGCCTCCACCGGCTGCCAGGCAATAATCAGGGACATTTCAGAGAAAAAGCTCCTCGATGAAAAAATAAAAATGTCCGAAGAGAAGTACCGGATCCTGATAGAAGGGTCCAACGACATAATATTTACCCTTGATGAAAATATGAATTTCCTCAATGTCAATAAATCTTTGTATCGGCACCTGAATTATAAACCCGAAGAGATCCTGTCGAAATCATTCTTTGACATTCTTTTTGAAAATGAAGATGCAAATGCAGTTTCAGTACGTTTTATCAGATCCAAACTTGCCAGTTTCAAAAAAATGAAATTACCGATTAATTTCTCAGCCCAGTTTAAATCTTCAATCAGCACTGAGCCTAAGGAACTGCAGGTTAAACTTGAATATGTGAATATTGAAGGCAAAAATGAAATTCTCGGCAAGGCTTCAAAAGTAATAGAGGATACCCTGCTTAAATATTTCATATCGGAAAAATTGACTTATAAAATGGAGAATTATCTCTTCTCAGCCGAGGATGTGAGCCATCGAATCACAAGGAACCTGGAAAAATACATGGACCAGAAGGACATTAATATTCTCAGAATTGCGGTAAGGGAAATTATCATAAATGCCATAGAGCATGGAAATCTCGATATAACATTTCAAGAGAAGACCGATGCGCTGGAGAATGAGAATTATATTGAACTCCTCACTGCGCGGCAGCATGATGAGGAGATCATGAATAAGAAAGTTACCATTGAATATTTGTTAAAACCGGACAGGGTGATATACAAAATTTCCGATGAAGGTAAAGGATTTGACTTTAAAAAAATTATACATGAGCTGGATAAAGTCAATGAGAACTATATTGCCCATGGACGTGGAATAAAAATGGCCGCTAATATTTTTGATAAGATAGTCTTTAACAGAAAAGGGAACCAGGTACTTCTGCAGAAAAATTTCAAAAAAATATAGCAGGTAAGGCAGAGTTTTCAATTAATAATTCTTGCCTTTAAATACACGGGGTGCTAATATGACATATTACGGTCTTTCTGTACAGACTCGGTAACTGAAATGAAAGAGGAAAGATATGAATGAATATGACATCTATTCAAAGGTAATTTCAAGATCTGTTGACCACATATTCAAAAATTTTCTTGAGGATAATTCAATAAAAGAAGTGAATGAAACCCAGTCCAGGGTTAAAGATCCCCAGGTTGCCATTGAAATCGATGGATCGCTGAAAGGCGAGATTATCATCAACCTTCCCGTTGATACACTTAACCTTATAACAAAAAAATTCATAGGTTCTTCCAACCAGAAACTTATTAAGAAGAATTTTCCCGATGTGGCCGGAGAACTTGCCAACCTGATTACAGGCACAATTGCCAACCAGCTCCAGTATACGAACAAGCATTTAACCCTTTCTCCCCCCGAATTCAACAGTGACTCAATACTGATGAAGGCGCTTTACGAAAACATAAATCTTTCCTACACTTCAAGATATGGCGGGTTTGATATCGATTTTTATTATAAAAGCAACAGTTGAAACTTTTTTTCCTTTTAATAATAATTCCCTTTTTCATGATGCCTGTAACATACCTCATTCATGGAGATACAAGGGAGGCAGCTCTTTTTCATTCAGCAATAGCCAGGGAGGTTTTATTCACAGGTAATCCTGTCAGCAGGCCTGCATGTATGTTAAGCGGCGGAGAGACAACAGTAGAAGTTAAGGGTAACGGCAAAGGGGGCCGCAACATGGAATTCGCACTTCATGGAGCTTTGGAGATTGCCGGATATGAAATTTTTTTGGTAGCAGGCACCGGCACTGATGGAATAGACGGGCCAACAGATTCGGCCGGGGCCCTTTCAGATGGAGATACTTTGAAAAGAGCCATTAATATGAATCTGGACATTAAAAATTATATCAGCGACAATAATTCATATAATTTTTTCAAAATGCCTGGTGATTTGATAATTACAGGGCCGACACAAACCAATGTCATGGATATTAGGGTGTTAATAATCATATGATATGACATAATCCTGAAAATTAATAAATTTATTTTAGAAAATAGAAAAAATTTGTTGCCTATTATGAAATGATAATATAAAATATCTAATATAAGTAGTGAAATGGGGCATGGATGCCTTTGTTGCAGTAAATTGTACTATTAGGAGATTGGTCATGAATATGAGAAAATTAATATTTTCCGGAATGATTTTTGTATTGTGCGCGGGTTTATCTATTTCTATTAACGCGCAAACTGCCGGGGGAGGAGACGCAACCAGTAAAGAGTATAAAGACAAACTGGATGATTCAACTAAGAATGCAGACGGTTCTTATTCAAGTAAAACTCTGGATCCATCAAAAAAACCTGAAGATTCTTATCTTGCAAAATTCCACGCCATTGAAGTAATTCAATTATTGATGAAGGAAAATCTGGAACAGATATATCTCCTGAAAGTTATTGTCAGCAACAATAAGGAAAAACCATGGGGAGATGGCTTTAAAAAAGCGTATGAAGGCTATAAGCTTGCCATGGAGCTTTATTACAGGAGAAATGTTATATATGCCAGGCTTAATTTCGAAAATAATAGAAAAGATATCAGTATTCTTCTCGAAATAATTGCCAAAGAATATAGAAAAGAGACCGATGACTTGCTCTCTAACTGCGCAGCCAGGATCATGGAACTCCATTTAAATGAGCAGACCAAATCTGATCCAAATAAAACTGAAGAGTTATTTAAAAATCAGATGAGGCTCAGAATTTCCTATGGTCAGCTTGATGACGGAATAGTATCTTTTGATAATAAAAATTTTGTAAGCTCCATTCTGCATTACAGGGTTGCAAAAACCTATGCAATTAAGATACTTGAAGATTTATCTAAAAAAGAGGAATCTGAAAAATTAAGTAAAGATATGCAAAAGGTCAAAGCTGATAATTTAAACAGGATATTTGATGTGTCTGACAACAAGGATACAAGCGGAACAGGCGGAACTACTAAAAAAACAGGCCCTTAAGCGATTTCATTCATGATGGCTGTGTAATTGGTTGTCATAAACAGTTTCAATTATATGCAATAATAAAAAAAAGGGGATTATATCCCCTTTTTTTTATTAACAGAACCCGATTAATATATTAGTGAATAACACCATTGCTGTATGTATAAATTAGGCTTGCATATATTCAATCTCAATAATTATGCTTACATAGGAATAAGTGACTAATCAATAATTCCGGTTCCATGATTTTTCATCATAAATGCAGCCGGGAAATTAATGTTGTACTGATGAAGACGATAAATTTTTCTATGTTCAGAATATCCCGAATAGTATTGTGTATAGCAATTTTTTTATGCCTTTCACATGTAACCTCGTACTCAAATCCCGATACTATTAATCATTATTTCATTAATGCAGCTCGTATTGCCAGGCCGTCAGTTGTGAGCATAAGCGTATATGTAAAAAAAATTTCCGATGAGAAGCCGGTTTACAAAAAAGTTGCCGATGCTACCGGAACCTTAATGTCATCCGATGGACTGATAATTACGAATTATCATGTGGTGAGCAAGGGAAATTATTTTGAAATTACCGATTACAATGGAAACGTATATTCAACATTTCCTTTTAATGCAACTGAACAGTTTTTAGCTGATATAAAAACGGATATCGCAATTCTGAAAATTGATAATAGGATAAACATTGATCTTATTCCGATAAAAACAGGTAATTCCAATGATCTGGCAGTTGGGGAATGGGTATTGGCAATTGGAAATCCCTATGGGCTTAACCAGTCAATTACGGGCGGAATAGTTTCATCGAAGGGGAGGGATAATGTCGGGTTTACTGACATTGAGGATTTCATCCAGACCGATGTTTCGATAAATCCCGGGAACTCCGGCGGGCCTCTCGTAAATTTGAATGGGGAAATGGTAGGAATAAATACGGCAATAAGGACCGTCTCAGGAGGATACCAGGGGATAAGTTTTGCCATACCATCAAATATAGTCCAGCGGACCTATAATGATCTGATTGCATATGGGAGGGTAAGACGCGGATGGCTCGGGTTCATTGCCAGGGAGAAAAAAATTTCGGGGAGAAGCGGCGCTTCTATTGTTGAAATTATTTCTGTGACAAAAAATTCACCTGCAATGGCTGCGGGTATAAAGAAGGGTGATATAATAAAAAAAATTAATGGGGCTGAAATAAATTCGCTTGGGGCCCTTATTAAATATGTTGCAAATATGCAAATCGGTTCAAAGATGTATCTGGCCACTGCAAGGGACGGAAAAATTATTGATTTCAAGTTTGTGCTGCGTGAACAGAATGAATATAAAAAAATCCGCAGCAGTCTCATCAGGCTCTTTGAATTATATGGTATAGAAATTGAGGAAAATGCCGAATCAGACAACCTGATAATTTCTTATATTTCCCCTAATAAGTTGACCTATATGCTGAGAAATGGCGATATTGTGTATTCAATAAATAACTTCAGGGTTTATACCCTCGAGGATTTTATTGAAAAATTCAACAGGGCGGAGATGAAAATATTAAAATTTCAGATAATAAGAAATTTTAAAATGTTTGAAATTAATCTGGATGATTATAATTGATATCCTACTTCCTTTTCCTTGCATATTCCTTCATGTATTCATCTATAAGGCTTTTATTTTTTTGTTCCTTATTTTCATCATCTTCTCTTACAGGTTTCAGTTTTCTGTTGAAAAAGTTTGAAAACGTTTCAGCAGGTTTTATAAAAATTTTAATTAACGAACTGAAAAAACCGCTGAGGCCGTTTACAATTTTTTTTAGAATTGAAACTTTGCCACCCGATGCCGATGTGGATATATATGCCTTTGTGGATGATATTGTTGAATCCAGTGTTGACATGGTGGCAGAGGCAACTTTCCCGGCAGCCATCGATAATTGCCTTCCATACATGGCAGGTATGGGATTGGGTTCATTGCTTAATATAACTGAAGGGGCGCTCGATACTCTTTTCGGCAGTCTTTTCCAGAAAATTACTGTTGACCTGGACTCATCTGCCCCCCTGTCAATTGCATACAATATAATGTAATACATGTACATGAAGAAATTATAAAAGATAAGGTAGAAGGCGGCCCAAATTTCAAAAAAGGCCCATAATGCTTCATAGAGGATTTTAAAGAAATCAACTATCTTAAAAAAAAATTTAAATATATTATCAACTGCAGAATTGTAAAATTGTTTTACAATAGTATAATTCATATTTTACTCCGGATTGTATAATTGCTTATATTAAATTTTTCGGTAAAAAGCGTAAAGAAAAATTAAAAAATTTTTGTAATTAGTTGAAAATTTCATATTATCTGATTTTTTATTTTGGATACAAGAGAACTACTGATATTGTTATAAATCAACTAGTTCATCCAGCTCTTTCAAAATCGATGAATTTGAGATAACAGCCTTTTCATTGTTATGCTCTGGAATTACCTCCATATCAGTATCTTCAACATCCATTTTATTAGCAGTTTCTTCAGCAGCAGGTTTTGCCGGTTCCTCTTCAAGATAAAGGTTATCTCTTGACCTGTAAAATCTTGCCTTTGCCGATATTGCACTTGGGTCGTTTATTATAATCTGCCCGAAATTGAATTCAAGATTGCTGTCATTAAGTAGATTTTTCATGATGTTTTCGGTTTTTACATGAACAAGGTCGGTCATATTCAGGAGCTCATCGATCCCGAAACTGAATGTATGCGGCTTATTGCTTTTCAGAGAAATATTATCTTCAATAAGTTTATTTTCCAGAAAGGCATAAATTTTTGTAAACGGTTTTTTATGAGTAAGGGCTTCAAGCCTTATGTAGGTAAACCAGACTCTTTTACTTATGGATAGGAAGATCCGGTTTAAAATTTGAGGTGTTTTGTCAAAAAGGCTTAAAAAGCTGTTTTTATTTATCGGCAGGATTACTGACACTCCATAGCTGATTGCTGTTGCATTTCTCGGTTTATTGGATACAATAGCAAGCTCCCCGAATATATCGCCTTCTTTCAACACTGAAAGCATGATTTCCACATTATCTTTGTTTTTTACAATTTTTACCTTCCCCTTTTTGATAATGAACAGCTCGTTCCCGGGTTCATTTTCACAGAATATTATCTGCTTATCCACATATTCGTTGTATATACCGGTTTTCATGGGCTCAGATATTTTTCTCAGGCCGGTACTTTCAATTTTTAAAATTTTATCCCTTGCCTCTTTAACAAATTTGTTTTCCGGATACATTTGTATAAATCTATGAAAGATATAATATGAATTGGAATAATTATTTTCGTTATAGTAATATTCTCCAAGTTTATAGAGCTTGAAGTCTGTGGAAAATATATCCTTTGACTGTTCAAGCGAAAATATAAGGTTATCATAAGCCCTCAGCTCATCCGCATAGTAATTGAGGAGCTTGAATGCTATTTCGGAATTTTTCTGAAGCAATGTGATGAACCTGTTTTTTGGAATTATTATTACCGATGTGTCAACTTTTGCCCTTGATGTTTCATTACGGGGACGGTTTATTAAAGCGGAAATAAATCCGAATATATCACCCTTCTTTGCCGATTCCTTGTTTAATTTGATATACTGGTTTGAACTGCTGAACTCCACCTCTCCATTTTCAATAATGTAAACACTATCGCTATCTTCTTCGCCTTCGATATAGATATATGTTCCTTTCTTGTAGAAAGTAATATTTTTATTTTTTCCGAACATGAGAAAATATTACATCCAGTATACTTGCAAATTTTTTTTGAGCTGTGACGCTGTTTCCGCATTGACAAACACTTCAACAAGTTTCAGAGAAAAGGGTATGGCGCAGCCCGGCCCCTTTCCGGTTATGACCCTGTCATCGGCAACCACAGTATCCGGGAGGTGGATGCCGTCGTTGATTTCATTTTCATATCCGGGGAAACAGGTAAATTTTTTTCCTTTCAGAACACCGGCTTCATTAAGGGCGATGGGGGCTGCGCATATTGCAGTCGCATATCCTCCTTTGCCGTAGATATCCCTGATGGCTGAAATTATCTTACCATTTTCCTTCAGGTTTTTGCTACCGGGCATTCCCCCGGGAAGGACTATTGCCCCGAAATCGGCTGAACTGATATCATCCATGGATTTGTCAGCAAAAACCTCTATATCATGGGATCCCCTTACCGGATTTTGACTGATATGAACTGTTGTAACATGTATCTTTGCTCTTCTCAGAACATCAATTATTGTTATTGCCTCAATTTCTTCAAACCCTTCTGCAAGCGGTACCAGCACTTTCATGATTGTCTCTCCCGATGTTGATAAAATATATCATATACAGAATTAGGACTAAACCTGATATAAAAATTAAAATTTTCTCTTATTTTCCTGCCTGATTGCTTTTTATCTGAACCAGCTTGTTCTTCAGATCTTCCTCAAGTTTTTTAAGTTCAACTTCAGCATCTTTCCTTTTTATCTTGCCGTCTTCCTGAATTTTTAGTGTCTCTTCAATTGTCTCTATAAGATTTTTATGAACGGTTTTAAGGGTTTCAATTTCAACGATGCCCCGCTCAGATTCCTTAGCTACTTCAATGCTGCTGACTTTGAGCATCTCTGAATTCTTTGTGAGAAGGTCATTGGTTGTTTGTGAGACCTCCTTCTGGAGCTCAACTGCCTTTTTCTGCCTGAACAGGCTTATGGCAATGACAATCTGGTTTTTCCAGAGAGGGATTGTATTGAGGATTGAGCTCTGGATTTTTTCAACAAGGGCCTGGTCATTATTCTGTATGAGCCTTATCTGCGGAAGGGCCTGGATTGCAACCATCCTGCTCAGTTTGAGGTCATAAACTTTTTTCTCAAACCTGTTTATAATCTGGCTCATATCCTGAACCTTCTGGGCGTCCAGAGCGTCCTTGGATGTCTCTGCCTTTGTTCTCAACTCGGGGAGTACTTTTTCACGGAGCTCTTTGAGCTTCACTTCCCCGGCAATTATGTGGAGTTCAATTTCCTTGAGATAATCGTGGTTTTTATCGTATAGGGTATCGAGCAGTGTTATGTCTTTTAAAAGCTGCATTCTTCCCTTTGTCAGTTCATCGGTAATTTCATCAATATGCTCACTGATTGTTTCAAACTGGGCTATAAATTTTTTTATTCCGCCGAAAAGAGATCCAATGAGTGGAATGTTCGCAAGAAATCCCTCGGAAGAGAGAGATTCCACATTCAATCCCTTTACGTTAAGCATGAGGTTAGTCAATGCCTGCCCGGCAAATCCGGCGTCCTTGGCTCTGACTTCGTTTAAAATAGTATCAGCGAAAGCAGAAACGTTGCTCTGAGCTGCAATTCCGTACTGCACAAGGGCCTGTGAATCGGTCACATCTATCTGGCCTGCAATATCCTGTATCCTTTTTTTCTCAGCTTCTGAAAATTTATCAAGATTAACTTCATTTTTGGCATCAATTTTTTCAAGCCCAACAGTTTTTTCCGCTTCCATATTCCTTCCTCCTGTATTTTATCAAGAAATTGATTTTCATATTAATATTTCATAATAATAATCATTTTACAGGATGATAAAGAATTTTTCAACAATTTTAAAATGAAAATCCGTTAAATGAACCATTTTTACGTACTTCCGGTGAATTTAACGGGAAATGTGATATAAAAGAGTTATCTTCTACATTCTTCTTGTTAGATAGCATTCATTACTAAAAAGTAGTATTCATAACAAATCAGAGATTCAACCAGAAGATCTGTCTTAATCAATGTGCCATCAAGGTCACAAAATAAATATTGTATAGTCTTACTGGTCATTCCATTATATTTTCATATATTTTTTTTTACTTCTATAATTGGGAACATTTGATAATATGAAAAAAGTTTTCTAAGTTTTTTCATTACAATAGAAGATTTATACATTAGCATTTTTTTTATTACGATTATCATATGAATCTGAGCTTACTTGAGTCTAAACTTGAAATAATTCAAATTAAAATTATTACTCAGAGACATCCTTGTTTAACCGAGTCATAATTAATTTATTACTGGGGTCTTCAGAATATATAAATAATTTATATATAAAAAATATATAGTATATAATAATAAAAAAAGAAAATCCAATTGTTATATCAAAATTAAGTAACATTCTGATTTGTTGCGGTATTCCATTCCCATCGTACCCATAAAAAATGAAAAGATTAATATTATAAAATAAACCAGTTATAATTAGAATAATAAGATTATTTTTATCAAGATAATATAAAAACAAGCTTATCAATACTAATATATGCATATGATTTTCATGGACTCCTTTATTAATCACAAAGTAAGTTAAGAAAGCCCCGTATAGGAATAGTAAAAATACTTCAAATTTTTTTTCCTTCATATAAAAATATTTGATTAATAATACTAAATATAAAATTGCAAAGGATATTTTTAAAATAGTATGAAATATTGTTTTATCCCAAATGACTGTTGCTAATATTAAATTTTGGCCTGCAATTTTTTCTGGGGAAACAAGTTCTATAATATAAGTTATCACCCATCCGATATTCATTCCTTGTCCTGATAAAGGAGTATTCCCGAACGCCCTTTTAAATGATTTAATATAGGGCATTCCATAGACTACGAAAATAAATGAATGAATAAGAATAATTGGAATTATAACATTAAATAAAATCTTTTTAATTTTGATCAGGGTGACATTATAAATAGAATCGATTTGTATCAGATGAATTACAACAAAAGGGAATAGAATAAAAACCTGCATTTTAATTAATGATGCAATAGAAAAAAACAAAATAGCCATTTTACAATTATTTTTATTGATAAAATGAAAGCTAAGAATTAGAAAGGGAGTATAATATATATCATGATACTGCAAAGCAACACTATTCAAAATGAAAAATACATATAATAAAATAGCAATCCAGAAATTACGAGTAACAAAATAAATAATTATTACTGATAAAAATAGAAAAAAATACATCGATAACTTTATTCCCATAAGAGGTGATGAAGCAATCGAGGAAAAAAGAAAAAAAATCAAAGAACCGAATGGAGGTTGTACACTTCTATCAATAGCATATCCTTTAATTATACCATGTGTTTCAACATTTTTTATCCATGATAACCAAATGCTGACATCTATAGTTCCTGAAGTATTAAAAAAAATTAGACTGCTAAATGATAATAAAATAATTAAAAATATTTTTTCACTATTTTCTTTAGCTAAACTAAAAATCATTTTCATTATCCGTTTCAAAATTCAGGGGCAAGGGTGAAAATATTCGAATTGAAAAAATAAAGTACTATCCTGAAACAGAATGTGTATATATAAACAAAGACAAATATTTTGATGGGATAACCGGTGAGGTCTGGAATTATCATATAGGGGGTTATCAGGTTCTTGAAAAATATCTGAAAGGCCGCAAAGACAGGTTGATGGATGACCCAAGGCATTATTGTTATATGGCCATAGCCATTGCAAAGACAATGGAAATACAGCTGGAAATTGATAGATATTATGAAGATGTTGAAAAAAATATTATTATGTTTCCGAATCCCTGAAAAAAGTTTCGCTATAAATTAAAAGGGGCCTTTATATTTTTCCGTAAATTTTAATATGTTCCTGTTCAATTTGATATAGAATAATTGCAAAGAGTCCTATAACTTCTTTCATGCAAGTTTTATATTCATCTGGGGAATTAATTAGCCTTTCTTTATGAAATCTAAGTGAACGGTATATGGTGGCTCGAAGATTTATTTCTATATGGTCGAATGATTTATCGCTATTTATCAGTAAAGCAAACCCTATATTTAATGCAATAATCTCATTTATTATTTTTGAAATAGCAATTCGCTCGCTTAGATGTTTGCATTCTACCGGTGGATAATTAAGTATGTAGTGTATCGTAATGGCTGCAACTTTATGACGATCAATGAGGTCGGAAATTCCAAAGTGTTCCTTCCAGGAAGATAAATCATTATAGTACTGATTAACTGCCTTTTCTATTTGCTTAGGTTTATAATGAAGATATTCTGATGAGAATGTTTCAGGTGATACAATAGGATCGAGTCCGCTTCTAAAATGTTCTAAAATATCTAGAACAATCTGATCAAGACAATGGAATCGTACATTAATCTTTTCCATTGTTAAGGAACACTCCGATGGCTTTCTCGGCTTCCATAATTTCGCTTTCTGCTATACTTTTAGCATTCCGAAGCCAACGATCTTCATCTATTCTGCCATCTGTATTGGGAATATTCATTTCATTGAGTTTGTGGATTTGATCATCGCTTAAATTTGTATAATGTAATTTATATGACATGTTTTTATCCTCCAATCAAGAGAATTATTATAATACATTCTGAATAAAATTAATAAAAATATTTTAAATGAATTGTATACCATAATAATATCAACATAATCAGAAAGTAAATACTTTTTTATTATATAACTTATAAAAAATGCATATATTTGTTAATGCTTAAATAAAAATTATATTTTCCCTATTAGAATATCATTTTTTAATAAATTTATTGCGGGAGAGACAATGGTTGTCTCTCCCTTAAGACCGGATTAAAACCAGCATCAGCCTATGGCGATACTCCCTTTTTCTCCGGTCCGTATCCTTATGCATTCGGCAAGGTCGAAAATGAATATTTTTCCGTCTCCTATTTCTCCTTCCCTTGCGCCCCTGGTAATTGCCTCGATGGTTCTGTCAAGGAAATCATCATTAACGGCAATTTCGAGTTTCACCTTTCTCAGCAGGTTGCCCACTTCCTTGACTCCGCGGTACACTTCAGTCATACCCTTCTGCCTTCCGCATCCAAGTACATCGACAACTGTCATGAGATGCACTTCGGCCTTTTCCAGTTCTTCCTTAACGTTCTCAAGCTTATGAGGCTGAATTATGGCTATTATATATTTCATAGTTTAATCTCCAGATGTTTAATTTTTTTATCAATATCAACCGGTTCATGCATCAGTCCATTAATGTATAACCAGTTTCATGATGCTGTGTCAGGTCAAGGCCGATATGCTCATCCTTCCTTTCAACACGTATGCCTACTATTTTATCGACGAGCTTCAGGAGCAGGTAGGTGCCGATTCCAGAATATACAATGGCCACAAGAACGGTAATTGCCTGGATGCCAAGCTGTCCCGGATTTCCATAGAATAACCCGTCCGCTCCATCGGGATTAATTGTTTTGGTGGCAAAGAGGCCGGTTGCAAGGGCCCCGACAATACCGCATACGCCATGAATCCCGAAGACATCAAGAGAATCATCATACCCGAAATATTTTTTTACCTTCGTGACAAAAAAGAAGCCGGCCATGCTTGCCATCGCGCCGATTGCAATTGCAGAGAGGGGAGTCACATATCCGGCAGCCGGTGTTATTGCGACAAGGCCGGCGACAATACCCGTTATGACTCCCAGAACTGTCGGGACGCCGTTAATCTTTCTGTCGAGAATCATCCACATTGTTCCTGCCGCGGCTGCGGCTGTATTCGTGACAAGGAACGCGCTTACTGCTGTTGCCCCGGCTGAAAGAGCGCTCCCTGCATTGAATCCGAACCATCCGAACCATAGAAAACCCGCGCCGAAAAGGGCCAGGGGAAGATTATGCGGAGATGAATGGGCCTTGTGGTTTATTCTTTCGCCCACATACATTGCCATGACCAGTGCCGCAACTCCGGCATTGATATGAATAACCGTCCCTCCGGCAAAGTCGAGCGCGCCCAGCTTTGCCAGCCAGCCCCCGTTTCCCCAAACCCAGTGGGCCATGGGATCATATATTACCGTTGACCAGAGTAAGCTGAAAATAATGAACCCGGAAAATTTAACCCTTTCCACGAATGCACCGATGATCAGAGCCGGTGTGATTATGGCAAACATCATCTGGAAAATCATGAATAGCTGGTGGGGGATTGTGGTTGCATAGATTTTACTGGGCTCAAGGCCGACATGTGCCAGGCCGGCCCATTCCAGGCCTCCGATCAATCCGCCCTTGTCAGGGCCGAAAGCCAGGCTGTATCCGAAAAGAATCCACTGTAGTGAAATGATGCATAAGAGTGCAGTACACTGCATCAGGATTGACAGGATATTTTTTTTCCTGACAAGCCCGCCGTAAAAAAAAGCAAGCGCCGGTATCATCATCATGACCAGTGCTGATGCGATGAGCATCCATACGGTATCTGCCTGATTAATCATAAAATCCTCCATATAAAAATAAATTTAATATAATCATAAATAACAGAAATTAATTTTTCATGTCAATGATTAAGATCCATCTACCTTTCAAATTTTCAGAATTTTACATTCCTGTAACAGGGCTGTAACAATATTGTAACACTGCACATAAAATAGAGATACACAGATGTTAAAATATTGTATGTGCATCCATGAAGATGAATTCCATGCAGGACAGTATCATTCTCAACAAGCAGACATATGACCTGCTGTGGATGCTCTTTACTTCTGTAAAAAATATTTTTTATAAAAATGGACATATGGCGGGGAACAGAAAGCTTAATATTGCGGCAAAAAAGTCCATTTTTACTTGATAAATTAATAAAGAATAAATTATATTGATACTCAAAGGATAAAAATTATTTGGACGGGGGTTAAATATGATAATCTATACCATTATTGCATGTATACTGGCATTTACCGTAAATCTGCTTGCAGCGGAAGACGTTTTGATTAAAAAAACAGCAGAACATGTCTGCGCTTTATCATCGCAAAAGAAAAAATCGCGTATTGCCATACAGCCATTTACTGATGAAAAGGATCAGGAGTCTCCCGATTCTAAAAAATGTACAACATATATTATCAATTATATATTGAATTGCGGCAATATTAAAATAATCGATCCGGGTAAAGTAAAGAAAGTTCTTGAGGAGCAGGAAAAAGGGATGACCGGAATCATTGACGATGAAACAGCGCCTGCCGCGGGAAAGCTTCTCGGGGCCGATGCAATCCTATTCGGCCAGGTGGATGGCAAAGTCATACAGATCAGGATGGTAGATGCCGCGACAGGGGAAATACTTGGAGCAAAAGTTGAGGAAACGGGTGGAAACAGCACCACAGTCACGAAAGAAAATTTCAGCGACGATACATCAAAGGTGGCATTTAGAAATGAACAGCATAGAAAACAGCTTAACTATCTGTTTAACAACCGGCCCCTTATCTTCATCCTCATTACTTCGACCGGGGATGAGCTGGCCGCTTTCAAGCAGCAGTATCCCAGGAGATACGAAAAGGCCCAGAATCGGCTGGATAACAACAGTGAAGAGAAGAAAATGAAATTCAAAAAATCGAGAAATTTTTTTCTTGATGCCAGGATAAAGGATAAAAAGTTCGATGAGAAGATAATTGAGGAACAGAGAATGGTGCTGTCAAAATTTAAACATAAGGAACAATAAAGCATAAAAGATAATATCGGGGAAATAATTATATGGCTCATGATACACTCGAGGGATTGGAATTGCTGAAAAATCTTGATCGCGAGGAGTTGATCAGAATAATAATCGATGATGCAAAGAACTGGCTTGCCCATGACGGCCTATGGTTTCAGGCTGTTGAGAAAGACCATGGGCTCCAGGCTGCCATAAAAGCAGATCGTGATGCCTGGGAAAAATTTACCGTGATTGAAGCCCGAAGGATCATGGAGAGGCTGGGGTTAAGTCCGGGCGGCGGGATTAAGGCCCTGACTGAATGCCTTAAGCACAGGCTCTATGCCAGGCTGAATATACAGGAATGTATTGAGGTGACCGACAGAAGGGCTGTTTTCAGGATGAATGACTGCAGGGTCCAGTCAGCCAGGAAGCGGAAAGGCCTTGCTGACTTCCCGTGCAAACCTGTGGGTATAATTGAATACACGAATTTCGCGCTTACCGTTGACCCGAGGATAAAAACGGTGTGCATCGCATGCCCGCCCGACAGTCACACCGATGAATTCTGGTGCGCATGGGAATTCACAATCGGGGAGGGATCGGGGGAATCATATGAAAAAACATGATGAGAATAAGGAGCTCATAAAAAAAATCCGTACGGGCATAAGGTTAAAGACGAAAGCGCCCAAGGTTGAAAAGACAGGCAAAACGTACAACAGAAAAGGGAAGCACAAAAATAATTTAGATGAAACACAGATTAATAGAAATTGATACATTAAAAGCCCATCCCGATTATGCCCCGATCCTGGCCCATTGGTCATATGATGAATGGTATAAAAATAGAGCCATGGAATTTGATCTTATTCTTAAATCCTATAAGGCCCGGACATTAAATGATCATATACCCATTTCACTCGTTGCCATCAATGTAAATTTTCCTGTTGGAATGGTTTCACTGAAAGAGAATGATCTCTGGTCTCGAAAAGATCTCTCCCCCTGGCTCACAGCGCTTTATGTAATGCCAGAATACAGGGGTATGGGAATAGGAAGCATACTCATAGATGGGGCTGTCCAAAAGGCAGCCCGGCTCGGTTATGAAAGGATTTTTCTTTTTCTCGGCAAAAATAATACTTTTGATCTGGAAAATTTTTACAAGCATAAAGGCTGGTTGTTTTTCAGCAAAGCCTGTGATAATGACGGGGAAGATACTTCTATTTATTATACGTTAACTCAAGGGAATCCCAAATAATTAATATTATTAGAATTGCCTATAAATTATTAAAAGAATACCCGTCTTCCCTGAAAAGGGCAATACATGACTTCACAACATCATCGTCATAGTATTTACCGCTGTTTTTGGATATCTCACTCAATGCAAGTTCAATACCGAGAGAGGCCCTGTAGGGCCTGTGCGAAGCCATTGCTTCTACAACATCGGCAACTGAGATGATTTTTGATTCGAGGCGGATTTTATCCCCGGTGAGCCCCATGGGATATCCGGAACCGTCTAACCTTTCATGATGCTGGAAAACAATTTCGGCGATAGGCCATGGGAATTCAATTGATTTTAATATATCAAAACCAACCTGGGGGTGATGTTTTATGAGGTTAAATTCAATATCTGTTATTTTCCCCGGTTTGCTTAGAATTTCGGCAGGTATGGATATCTTCCCCAGGTCGTGTATAACCCCGGCCATCCTGATTCCGTCAATAGTGTCATAGGGGAGGTTCATTTTATTTGCTATCAGTCTGGCCAGGTTAGCAACTTTTTTCTGGTGTCCGGCAGTGTATGGGTCTCTTGTCTCCACGGTATATGCCATTGCCTGAATAACGCCGCCCATGGCCTTCCTCAGCTTTTTGAGGCTTTCATGAAGATTGTCCTCGGATTTTATACTTTCTGATATATCCCTGAAAACTGTAACGGTTCCTATTAAATTGCCGGTTGTATCCAGCTGGGGGGACGTCCTGTAGTCAATCGGGACTTTAATCCCCGTGGCTGAAATGAGGTATTCCCTGTACTTGTCGTTATGATGGATCTCTGTTTCGCTTTGGTGCCTGTTCATGTGCTCAATTTTTATTATAGTATTCAGATTGCTGCCAATAGATGATTCTTTGATGCAGCCGGTCATCTCTTCAGCAACCGGATTCATGTACGTTATCATCCCTTCATGGTCTGCAACGATAACTGCATCGCTTATGCTTTTAAGGATGCCGGAATATTTTTCCTCCTCGTCTTTCAGCATCTTTTCCATTGAATATTTCATGAAAGCCATTTCTATTGCTGCCTTCAATTCATTTTTATCTACCGGCTTGATAATGTAACCGAAGGGATTGGTTGTCCTTATCCGTTTAAGAACTGATTCCTCAGACGAGTAGGTAATATAGATGACAGGAATTTTAAAATTTTCGTAAATATACCTGGCCGATTCAATTCCATCCATTTCTCCTTCAAGGGTAATATCCATGAGGATTATATCGGGCTTTGTTTTTTTTGAAAATTCAATTGCTTCCTCGCCTGTTGTTACAGATGAAGCGACAGTATAGCCAAGGTCATGTAAATAACTTCGTATAAGCCTGGATGTTTCTCTATTATCTTCAACTATCAGTATTCTGCTTTCTTTTTGCATCTTTATACCGTATTTTTGATCATTTAGTAATTATTTAAGGGATTTGTCATTCATATGATAAATACAAAAGATAAATAATTCAAGAAAAAAATTGAAAAATTGACATTTATAGGGGTAATGATTAATTTTTTTAAAATTATGTAGTAACTTTTGAAATTAATTTTGCCAGTGAATAATCATCGCCGGTTGTGATTTTGAAATTTGAATAACTTCCTTCTACCATGCCGACTTCATAACCCCCGCTGATTGCTATTGAGATATCATCCGTGGCTTCTGTAATACCTTTTTTCATTGCCTTTTCATGGGCGTCCCTGATAATTCTGTAGCGGAAACCCTGGGGTGTCTGGGCATAGTAGAGGTTTTCTCTTGGCCTGATTGATTTTACGATTTCCGATTCAATTTCAGCCACGGTGTCAGTGACCCTGACATAGGTCCCTGCTGCGCCGTATTTTTTTACCGCAGCAATAATATTTTTGATGATTTTAGGGCTGATAAAGGGCCTTGCGGCATCGTGAATGATTATAAGGTCCCCGGCATTAAAACTGACTGATGTAAGGGCATTATATACAGAACCCTGTCTTGTAGCCCCCCCTTCGACAACACGGACAATCTTGCGCCACTTGCTTCTGTCAATTTCTGAATCAATGCTGTCGAGATATTTTCCGGGCAATACCGGTATGATGAGATCGATATCATTCAGCATCTGAAAGATCTCTATGGTTACGGTTACGATGCTTTTCCCTTTCAGGGGAAGGAACTGTTTCGGCAAGTCGCCTCCAAACCGTTCCCCCTTTCCCCCGGCAAGGATAATGGCGTAATTCATCTTACCTCATAATTTTTTTCAATCCACTTCCGGTAATCCCCGCTGCGGACATTGTCTATCCACTGTTTGTTATCCAGGTACCACCCCACAGTAAGTTCCAGTCCTTTTTCAAAATCAAGGGAGCGTTTCCATCCGAGTCCCTGTTTAATTTTATCGCAATTGATCGCGTATCTCCTGTCATGGCCTGGCCTGTCCCTGACATAGGTAATAAGCTTTTTATAGTAATCTTTTTCTTTTCCGGTATGCAATGCGACTTTTTCACAGAGTGTATGTAATAGCGTGATATTCTGCAGCTCATTTTCACCGCCGATATTGTATGTTTCACCGGATTCGCCATTTTTTATGATAAGCCAGACACCGCTGTTGTGGTCATCAACGTAAATCCAGTCGCGGACATTTTTCCCGTCGCCGTATACCGGGAGAGGTTTTTCATCGAGCATATTTGATATCATTATCGGTATGAGCTTTTCAGGAAACTGGTAGGGGCCGTAATTATTAGAGCAATTGGACATGGTCACCGGGATCCCATAGGTGTGGTTATATGCCATGACCAGGTGGTCTGATGATGCCTTTGATGCTGAATAGGGGCTCCTGGGATCGTATGGCGTATTCTCATAAAAAAATCCCTCATCGCCAAGGGATCCGTAAACTTCATCGGTGCTTACATGGTGGAATAGAACATCTTTTCTCTCCTTCCACATCTCTCTTACAGTTTCAAGAAGGGTAAAAGTCCCTATTATATTTGTCTGGATAAATTCGCCGGGCCCGTGAATTGACCTGTCAACATGGGATTCCGCCGCGAGGTGGACAATCGTGTCAATTTCAAATTTTTGTAACACTTCTTTCATTGAGGTGAAATTGCAGATGTCCATTTTTGTAAAAATATACCTTTCACCGCATTGTTCCCCGATGCCCTTCAGGTTTTCCTGATTTCCGGCATAGGTGAGCTTATCTACATTGATAATGCGGCCCTTAAAATCATTTTGCCCTAACAGGTACCGTATAAAATTTGATCCAATGAATCCAGAACCGCCTGTTACCATTACATTTTCAAGTTTTCGCATACAATACATTTCCTGATATATTAAATTTTTATTTTTCTATATTCTTAATCGAAGATAAAAATGAATCAAGCATTTCCTCCCAGGCCGGTACCCTGATATGAAGCTCTTTTAAAATTTTTTCCTTTGAAAGATAGGAGTTGAAGGGCCGCTTTGCCTTTGTGGGATAATCCTTTGTTTCAATGGGAATGATGTTGACATTGGTATCAATGATATGATAATTTTTTGCTTTTTCATATACAGCCATGGCAAAATCGTACCAGGTGATTTTTCCTTCGCCGGAGTAATGATAGATCCCGTATTTGTCTGAATCAGTTGTGATAATATGATACAATGCCTTTGACAAATCCCCTGTATAGGTTGGACTGCCCCACTGGTCATTCACAACCTTTACCGTATCCTTTTCCCTGAACAGCTTCAGCATGGTAAAAACGAAATTATTTCCGTTTTTACCAAAGAGCCATGATATTCTTAATATGAAATGTTTGTGCCACTCCTCAGATAAAAGCCTGTCCCCGCTGAGCTTGCTTTTCCCATATACCGTTACCGGTTCCGTGTCATCATTTTCATTGTAGGCCCCGCTTTTTAACCCGTCGTACACATAGTCCGTTGAAAAATGGATAATTTTCGCATTGATTTCTTTTGCAACTCCCGCTATATTCTGTACACCGGCGCTGTTCACCAGGAAGGCCCTGTCGATGTCATCTTCAGCCCTGTCGACCGCGGTATAGGCTGAGCAGTTTATTATCCATGAGATATTTTTGCCTGCGGCGAATTCCCTGAGCCTGCCGGAATCGGTTATATCCACATCCATATCTGATGTATAACAGCTGACTCCCCGTGTTATGAAAAGTTCCTCAATCTCACTTCCAAGCATTCCCCTGTTGCCGATGAGCCATATCATACTTTTCTCATATTTTTTACCGGTGATATTTTTTTATGTTTGTGTATAGAGATTAAAAAATTTCTGCATTTTTCAATAAGGGGAGTAAGTTATCTTTTGATGAAATGATTGGATTCTTCACAGGCCAATCCACTTTTATCCCGGGATCATTCCATATAATTCCGGAATCGAGTTCGGGAGAATACTCACTGGTGCATTTATAAACAAGATGTACATCATTGCTCAGAGCAACAAATCCATGGGCAAAGCCGGCGGGTATGAATAACATTTTTCTGTTTTCTTCTGATAATATTACTGAGACCCATTTCATGAACGTTTTCGATTCCCGGCGGATATCCACCATAACATCCCACACCTCGCCCTTTATGACCCGTACAAGTTTTCCCTGGGCCTGCGGATTTTTCTGATAATGGAGCCCCCGTAAAACATTTTTCCTGGACAAAGAATGGTTATCCTGGACAAATTGTCCGGGGATGCCATTCTTAATGAATTCTGATGCTTTATACGATTCAAAAAAAAATCCACGGTCGTCAAAAAAAACCTGCGGCTCAATGATGATCAGTTCCGGAATTTCAAGTTTTTTAAAAATTGGCGGCAATCAGTATTCTCTCCTTAAAATATCAAGTAAATATTCACCATATCCTGATTTAAGCAGGGGTCCAGCCAGTTTTTTAAGCTGTTCTGAATCAATATATTTCATCCGGTAAGCTACCTCTTCTATGCATGAAATTTTCAGTCCCTGCCTGTCTTCAATTGTCTTAACGTAGAGTGCGGCATCTATCAGTGAGTCATGCGTACCGGTATCAAGCCATGCGAAACCACGGCCCATTATCTCCACCTTTAATTTACCCCTTCTCAGATACTCCATGTTTACATCGGTAATTTCAATCTCACCCCTGTGCGACGGCTTGATATGCGCTGCTATGTCAACTACATCATTGTCATAGAAGTACAGGCCCACAACGGCATAATGTGATCTGGGATTTTTCGGCTTTTCTTCAATAGAAATGGCTTTTCCCTCACTGTCGAATTCAACAACCCCGTATCTTTCAGGATCATGCACATAATAACCGAATATTGTGGCGCCCGATATCTGCATTGAGGCCCTTGTCAGCATATCAGGGAGGCCGTGGCCATAGAAAATATTGTCGCCGAGTATAAGGCAGACCGAATCTTTTCCGATGAAGTCCCTTCCAACAATAAAAGCATCAGCAAGTCCGCGGGGGGTCTCCTGCACTTTATATTGAAGGGTAAGCCCCAGTTGTTTCCCATTTCCCAGAAATTTTTCAAAATTGCCCGTGTCTTCGGGAGTTGAAATGATGAGGATGTCCCTGATGCCCCCAAGCATCAGGATTGACAGGGGATAATATATCATGGGTTTGTCATATATGGGCAGAAGCTGTTTGCAAATGGTTTGCGTTATGGGGTACAGTCTTGTTCCTGACCCGCCTGCTAAAATAATACCCTTCATATAGATTCCTCTAAAAAATTATTTAATCCGGTGGTTTATTTTTAAAATCTATCAGCCACATGGTAATTAGTAATATACTTTCCTGTTATGTAGTTAAAACACATTAATAATTAATGAAATTATAAATCAATTTTTCAAATTAATAGTCAAATAGGCCAATATATTGTGAAAATTGTAAGTTTTGTAAATTGAACCTGAAAAATAATTATAAAGTATAAGTAGAATCTAATATTTGGTGAATCATTAATAGTCAAGAAAGTTTTTAATTAATTTCTGATGTCAATGTGTTTATTAAATTTTCCTTGCTATTTGGTACTAAACTTTCAAATATTGTATAAAAATAATGAGTTGAACATATAATTTCATTAATAAAATTTAAAAATTGGAATTGCAGGTAATTTTCAGGAAAAATAATTTTTTTTAAAAAGGGTTATTGAGTAATAAAATTACACAGGGATATTGTATGACACTTTTATATTCCATCATGGGAAGAAAATATTATTATCTTATTTTTGATATTATTCTAATTATTTTATCATATATCTTCTCATATATTATCAGGTTTTACCCGAATCTTGAATCCGGGTTAAATTTTTTATCAATCAAATATTTTTTAATTTTTGTCCCTTCTTTTATCATATCATTTTATTTTTTTCAGATCTACCGCATCATGTGGACTTATTCAAACATCAGTGATGTGTACAAGCTGATGGCTGCAAATTTTATAGGATTTGTAATCTACATATCGTCATACAGCCTGTTTAAATTTGAATATTCAAGAATGATCGTTATTCTTTCTTTTCTCTCTGTTTCAATATCCACAATATTTTATCGAATTATTCTGAGAGATTATTTTTCAAGAAAAAGGTATTATGAGACTTTTAAAGATAATTCTCATAATAAGGATAACAAAGGCCAGAAAGAGAAAAAAATTTTAATAATCGGGGCAGGGGAAGCTGGAAGAATAATTCTGGCTGAATATAAAAAAATGGGAATCGGCCGGCAGATAACCGGATTTGTTGATGATGATAAAAGAAAAATAGGGAAAATATTCAACGGGAAGATGATTTTTGCCTCAACGGGCGATGTTAATGCGGTAATAGAAAAACAGGGTATTAATGAAGTAATTATTGCCATGCCCTCTGCTGATGCTGATATCATAAATATTATTGTCAATACCATCAAGAAGGAAAATATTCTTATCCCGATAAAGACGGTCCCTCCAATCAGAGAACTCATCGATAAGGACCATTTAACGGTATCGCTGCGAAATGTGACCATAGCCGACCTGATTGGAAGAGAGGAATTCAGGATTGACAGCAGGGTGATTGAGGAAAAATTTTCCAGGAAAGT
Organism: Spirochaetia bacterium; assembly: GCA_009885955.1. GTDB lineage: Bacteria > Spirochaetota > UBA4802 > UBA4802 > UBA5550 > VFJS01. The sequence continues at coordinate 46,272 of VFJS01000068.1, forward strand.
CATATTAATTACCGGGGCCGGGGGAAGTATCGGCTCGGAGATATGCAAACAGCTCCTTAAATTTAAAATAAGGAAGATTATCTGTATCGGCAGGGGAGAGTTTTCTATCTATAGCCTGATCAAAACCCTGAATGGCTATTTAACATACATGGATGAAAAACCTGAACTCATTTATAAAATAATCGATATCAAAGATTTCAATCTCCTGAACAAGACATTTCAGGAACACATGCCCAATGTGGTTTTTCATGCGGCTGCCCACAAACATGTTCCCCTTATGGAATTCAATGAAATAGAAGCGATTCAGAACAATGTGCTCGGTACATGGAACGTCCTTGAACTTTCCAGGAAGTATAACGTAGATGAATTTATTCTTATTTCAACTGATAAAGCTGTAAATCCGGCGAATATCATGGGAGCAACGAAGCGGCTTGGAGAACTCATCACAGGTTATTTCAGCAAGTATCATGGATTAAAAACAGCAATAGTGAGATTTGGAAATGTTCTCGGCAGCAGGGGTTCCGTAATTCCGCTTTTCAGGGAGCAGATAGAAAGCGGAGGCCCCGTGACTATTACTCATCCTGATATTACAAGGTTTTTCATGAGCATTCCCGAGGCTTCCCTCCTGGTAATCAATGCCGCTGCCTATTCCAGGGGAGGGGATATCTTTATTCTTGATATGGGCAAACAGTTTAAGGTTATTGATATCGCGGTAAGGCTTATAGAACTCTACGGGCTGCGGCCCAATGAGGATATTGAGATTGTATACACCGGGTTAAGGCCCGGTGAAAAAATGTTTGAAGAATTGTATTATAACATCGATTCTTTATCTAAAACGGAAAATTCCAAGATTTTCATGCTTACTTCAGACAGTGTGTATCTGGAAAAGGATGATGTTGAAAAATTTATTAATGAAGAGATACATACTATCATGAACCTTAATCAGCTGCAGATAAGAAAAATGATTGTGCGGTTCATCCCGGGTTATACCTATGATGAAATAACCTGTAATGATATTGATTCATGCTCACGGCTGGTTAATTAAAATCTTCACCTGTCGATACCGAAAACCCGGCAGTAAAATTTATTTTTTAATTTTTTTTTCTATTTCAGGATAGAGCTCCATCATCTTATGTTTTTCAAATAAAAAGAGTATGCCGTCAGTTACAGGAAATTTTCTCCTGCATGCCGGGCATGACAGAAGATTTTTTTCTTTTTTAAGGGCGGTTTCGATTCCCTTCCGGGGCCTGCATTCCGGGCAGATTAGCGCCTCCTGTATTGCTTTAATGCCCCTGGTATTCTCTCCGTCCTTGCCGCAAGTGCCGCTGATGCTCCCGCCCAGAAGATACGAGGCGAAATATTTAGCATATGATTTTGGATGGTACAGCTCTGAATTAATTTTCAGTGACAGGAGGTCTATATTTCTTCTGCTGAACATTTCAAGGGATTTTCTCCAATCATGAAGCGATATGTCATGATTTTCTATTATGTTAAAATCAGTTTCATTGCATAATTTTTCTGCAAAAAATTTTTCCATTATTTTTTTTATGATATTTTTTTTCTTCAGTGATTTGTTTGAATACATTTTGTCGCTTTTATACAGATTAAAATGGAGTACCTGCCTGTACGGCTCCTCCCCGATGAAAAAATTGCCTCCCGGTGAAAGTACCCGGTAAATTTCCTCTATAATGGGATCCGGTTCCGGGAAATGGTGCAGGGTTTGATAGGTATAAATGAAAGGAACAGAACCGGTTCTGAACGGAAGATTATATGCATCACAGCAGATTCTCATGGGGATTTTTTTCTTTCCAAAGACTTTTTTGTAATGGTCTCCTGTTTTAAGGATATGAAATGCCAGGTCGGCTCCTGCGCCGCTCTCCCCCATATCATTTTCCATGATCATGGCACGCTGGCATCTCTCCGCTCCTATCTCCAGGTAGGGGGAAAGGGGGATACCATTTTTTTTAAGCAGCTTCATATCGGAGAGGGTCTCATCCATCCTGTTCTTCAGAATCCCGTTTATCCCCTCTGCGTCATATTCATCTTTAATGGAGTCTTTGCCTTCAATCTGTTTTTCAATAAGTCTTTCCTTGAATTTTATTTCACCAATCTGGTTGTCAATTGTCTGTTTTTTCATCGGCCGCTCCGGTTATCATACAAATTCATAGTATATATATTTTAAGGCATCACTAAACATTCATATTCTTTTCAATGTTTGCGCCTTTAAGGGAACCGCATATTTTAAATATTTAATGTTCACATAAAAATAGATTTACAAACAGGTTGAAAATTACAACTCTTTTTTCATATTTTTCAAGGCGGTAATTTGAAATCAATATTCTCGTGAAAAAGTCAATATAATGTATTTGTAATAATTATTCGGTGAAATTGTAAGAAATAAAATTGAGATTTATCCAGCCGGTATTTAGAGTTGGTTAATAATTATTATAGTATACGGGCTTTTCATAAATTATGCATGAAAATATATCTTGTAAAATTCCCATTTGTTTTAAAATGATAAATTATTATCAGACATATAATTTATTCAATTTATTATGATAGATGATGGTGAAGGAGATTAAAATGGACAGGAAATGCATAGCCTGTGGAGCGCTGTTTAAACCGGTAAGAACCATCACTGCCAGGGATTATTCGTCAGGGAATACAATTTATCCGGTAGATTTCTGTCCGTGCGGCCTTGGGGTGACAAGAATTAATGATCAGAGAGAATCGGATGCTGTAAATAAAAGTTCCTATGACAATTTAACAGGCAGGATTGATATATACTTTAACAGGTTGAAAAAACATTTTTATAAACGGCACTCTGAGATATTGGGGAATATCAGAAAATTTTCTCCCGGCGGGAAGGCACTTCTAGAAGTTGGTTCCAACCTCGGGTATACGGCACATATGGCAGTTGAGAAGGGCTATGATGTAGTCGCATGTGAACTGAATGACAGGTGCAGAAATTTTTCAGAGCTGGTATTCGGTCTTACCGTGTCAAAAGACCTGTACAAAGTGAAAAACAGATTTGACATTGTCACCCTGAACGATGTACTGGAACATTTTCCCGAACCAGTCAGGGCCATACGGAAAATACATACACTCCTGGTTCATGATGGCATTGTCTTTATACAGCTTCCCAACTGGGAGAGCAGCGTCGCAGAACGGCATGGCGGTGAGTGGCACTGGTACAATCCTCCCGACCACCTGTTTCATTTTAACATCAATTCTATGAAAAAATTTCTTGCGGGGAACGGATTCTCACTTCTCTGGATGAGGACAGTTGATATGGCCGAAGACCTGCCGCTTTTCAGGCTGTTTCCCGGGAGATTGAAGGGCAGGATATTTCAGGTGATCAACTATTTTTTTTCTGTGGGCCTCATTGAAAATAAAAAGGAGAGGGGCGGCTTAATCCAGCTGATTGCAAAAAAAAATGATGATTAACAGTTCACGGAAATTTTGAAGAGATATGAAGATTAAAAATGCAACCATGATATTCAAACAGCTTGAACTTGTTCATGTGTACAAGGATATCGGCATGATCCCCATATACCTGTCCAGAAAATTCAGGTTAAAGAGTTCAATAGTCTGTTTTGATGAAGCCATGAACAGTGACGTGCCTGAGGAAATTGAGACGGTACGTATTGTTAAGATAAAAAACTGGCTCAGGTTATTCTCCAGGGTACCGGTTTTGAAAGAACTGATATGCATCCCCATTTTATTATATATCATTAAAAATGCGAGGAAAATCGATCTACTGATATTATTTCACCTGACAATTGAAAATTTCATTTTTATTTTTTTTTACAAGTTGTTGAGGAGAGACGGATTTGTCTATCTCAAGCTTGATATGGATAAAAGAAAATTAAAATGGTCAGCGGCAATCACCGGAAAGTTTATGGTTAAATTGAATCCATTGAAATTCATATCCTATAAATTGCTTCAAAGGGTTCTCATTGTGGCGGACCTGATCAGCATAGAGACAAGGGATATGTACAATGAGATTAAAGATAACTGGCTTAATATTAATCTGACAGATAAACTGGTCATAATTCCCAATGGCTTCGACAACACATTTTTTGATGAATCGGGAATCAGGATATTAAATTACCGGAAGAGGGATAACATTATTATTACCGTTGGGAGAATCGGGATTTTTGAAAAAAATAATGAGATGCTTCTTGATGCCCTGATCGGTATGGATCTTAAAAACTGGAAGTGCTATTTTATCGGGCCCATTGACCCTGGATTCAATGACAAAATAATGAAATTTTATTCGGCAAATCCTTCACTGAAGGAAAAAATTATTTTTACCGGGCCGATTAATGATAGATTAATATTGTTTGATTACTACAACAGGGCAAAAGTATTTGTTTTGACGTCAAGGTCCGAGTCATTCGGGATAGCCCTGGTTGAGGCTGCATTCTTTGGAACGTATATTGTTACCACCGGTATGGGCGTTGCTCCTGAAATTACACGTAATGGGAAGCTGGGGAAAATAATACAAAGCGGTGATCCGGGCGCATTAAAGGATGAATTACATGACATCATTCATAACAAAAAAGATATATCAAAATTTTCAGAGGCGCTCATGAAAAATTCGAGAAAAAGCTTCATGTGGGAACCGATAGTAAACAGGCTTCATGGCGAGATAAAAAAGAGAGAAAAGCAATGAGACGAGGTATGATAACGTGTCAATAGCCAAGAATAAATTATATAGCAGCAAGAGAAATGAATATTTCAATATGATAAGGGAGGATATTATATCCCTTGTCCCTACCGGCCCCAACAGGGTGCTTGAAATAGGCTGCGGCAACGGTTCAACTCTTTTAAAAATCAAAGAGACAGGCAGGGCTGCTGAAATAGTAGGTGTTGATATAGTTGAATTTGATACTGAAATAGACAGGTTTATCATAGGCGACATTGAGGAGATTGATCTGGATTATCCCCATGAATATTTCGATGTCATCATATGCGCAGATCTTTTTGAGCATTTAATTGATCCATGGACGGTATTGCAGAAATTAAAAAACTATCTGAAACCCGGCGGCGTACTCATAACCAGTATCCCCAATATACGGGAGATATGGACACTTTCAAGGATATTTTTCAAGGGCGATTTTCGCTATAAGAAACACGGGGTACTGGACAGGGCCCATTTGAGATTTTTCTGTAAAAAAAATATAGTTGAATTCCTGAAGACCGGAGACCTGGACATTAAAAATATTAAATTCTCTCTTGGTCCAAAATGGAAATTTATTAATACGGTGTTTTTCGGACTTGTTGAAGAATTTCTTGTTGTGCAGTACGTGGTTCTTGCTGAAAAAAAAGCTTTGGTGAATCCGGGAAAAACTCAAAAAATATCCGGCAGCAAAGTCAGGTTTACCTGCAGAATATGCAAAAATAGTAAAAAAAATATCATGCACTTCCCCAGGGAAATGATGTTCGGTTTCAGGGAGCAGTTTGCGTATGTTGAATGCAGCAGGTGCAATACCCTCCAGTTGAGGGATATCCCCGAGGATGTATCGAAATATTATCCTGCTGATTATTATTCCTACCAGGAAAAAAACTCACAATATGACGGATTTATTGTAAATTATTTTCGAAAGTTAAGGTCAAGGAACCATTTTTATGGCGACAACCCGGCAGGAATGGTTATTCAAAAACTTTTCGGCAAACCGGAGTTATACGAGTGGACGCGCCTGGCCGGCATTGGTCAGGATGCTTCGATACTTGACGTTGGATGCGGATCGGGAAAGCTTCTGTTTTTCATGAGCAAAGAAGGATTTTCAAATTTAACAGGCATTGACCCCTTTATTGAAAAAGACATCGATAATTATAAAAATGTAAAAATATATAAGAAGTACCTTTCGGAGCTTAATGAAAAATACGACTTCATAATGCTCCATCACTCTTTTGAGCATATGGCTGATCCATATCATGTCCTCAGGGAATTGTATCGTCTGTTAAAACCCCGGAAATATATCCTGATTCGGATCCCTGTTATTCCATCATATGTATGGGGAAAATACGGCATTAACTGGTTTTCCCTTGATGCACCCAGGCATTTTTACATTTATTCTGTAAAAAGCATGAGCCTCCTAGCTGAAAAATCAGGATTTAAAGTAAAAAATATAATTTATGATTCCCGGGATGTGCAGTTCTGGGGGAGTGAACTCTATAAAATGGATATGCCATTTATGAAAAATGTTACAAAGGACAAAATGCCAAAATTGGGTTGTTTTACAAAAAAGGAACTCCTTGAATTCAAAAACATGACAGCCGAGTTAAATGGAGAAGGGCTTGGTGATATGGCCTGTTTTTATCTCTATAAACAATAGAATTCAGCTTTTGTTAATTATTGATTTGAATTGTGTTCCCTCAAATATAAAAAATCATCGGCCGTTGTCTTTAATCCCGTGAGTTTTCTGTTAATAAAAGACCGGCAAGTAATTTCATGTTCTTTTCAATGTCATGTTGTTCCGCTGCATATTTCAAGGCATTGGCAGACAGTCTCCTGTACATTGATTCATTATCAAGCATTTCTTTCAGACTTTTTTTGATCAGCTGCATATCATCGCCGCAGAAGAAGCCGCAGTTGTTCTTGTTTATAAAATCATCAGGATTGACATTGAGTGAGAGAATGGGGACTCCGTTTCTGCAGGCCTGAATGAACGTATTGGGAAAGCCCTCGCTTTCCGAAGTGTTGACAAAAACTTTTGCCCTGGAGAAATATTCATCAATGCTGCTGAAGGGGACAAAAGGTATTATTTTAATATTACCGGCTCTCTCAGCTGCTTCGTACACTGACCTGCTGTAAAGTTCATATCCTTTAATTGCAGGAGCTATCATGATAAAAGCATGATTTTTGAAATTCATGGCAATTTCAATAAATTTTTCCGGCCTTTTCCATGGTTCAATCCTTCCAACCCAGAGGATCTCTGTTTTCACTGCGTTGATTATTTTTTTTATCTCATAGCCGCTCTGGATAATCTCGGAATGGACGTCAAAATTATCCATGAGACGGTTTTTCTGGAATTTACTCTGAGCAATCAGCCGGGATGAATTTTTCAGCAGCATGCTGAATACCGGGCATTTCCTGTTATTTTTCTGATACCTGCCGTGCACCTCCCTGTCATGGGCAAACATGAAGATAAATTTTATACCGGCAATTCTGCAATACAGGGCCAGAAGACATGAAAAGAGAGTGAGCCCCCGCTGCAGCATGAAATCGGGCTTAAGGCTTCTCAGAACCCTGTGATAGATGAATATTTTTTTTACCGCATTGCTATTGTTTTTAAATGTTTTGATGAATGTAAATTTATCACTATCGGGGAAATTAATTTCCTGATAATCACTTATTATTGAATACACCTTCAGTTCAAGGTGTTTTGAAAGTTCCCTGGCAATGTTGTACATCTGCGCGGTTGCGCCTCCGAAGGTGGCCGTGGATTTAATATTGAATACTGCTTCGGAGTCTTTGGGAAAGATAATTGCAATTTTTTTCATGGAGATTACCGGCCAGCCGTTACTGCTGCTTTTTTAAAAGCATGATACAAAGCTCATCAAGCATCCGCCGCTGTATTGATGATATCTCCCTTGATTTCATCAATGATTTTTTTGAATAGCTGCTGTAAATCTCCTTATCATTCAGCAGCATGAGGATCCGGTTCATAATTTCATCTATCCTGAAGGGGTTGAAGTATATTACGGCATCGCCGCAGATCTCCGTAACTGAAGATATTGCTGAACAGGCTGACGGGATCCCGTATTTCATTGCTTCCAGCGGCGGGTATCCGAAGCCTTCATTCAGTGTTGGGTACAGGAATATACTTGAATTCTTATAAAGAATTTCAAGTTCATTATTCTCCACATAATCGGTAAATATGAACATGCCGGGGTTTTTTAATTTCAGGAAAATGGATCTAAGGCTGCTTCCGCCCACAATCAGCGTCTTGTGTTCAATGTTTTTGTGATCCGAGTAAATGGAATCCATGGCCCTGATTCCCCGGTAGGCGTTTTTAATCCAACGGTTCCCGCTGATCATTAAAATATATTTTCCGCCGGTAACCCGGAATTTTTTCAGAATATCTGCGGGATTTATTTTCTCACTGCTTTTATGTATATGCTTTTCAGGCGGATAAAGAACACGTATGCTGTTTTTCTCAAGATAGCTGTAGGTATTAATAAGACTGTATTTTGTATGCAGAGAGTCTGCGATTATCTGGTTTTTCCCGATATTTTTTTTTAAAAGTTTTTCAATCCTTCCTTTTATGAGATTCTCATAAAAGGAGGGGAAAATATTCTTGATGAACCATTTCATCAGGGTGTCGATATTTCTTCTGTAAAGAAATTCATACCTGTCCGTTGGCATTTCAATATCGCGCAGGCCGTGAATAGTATAGACAAAATCAGCCGATTTAAAGTCAGCATTAAAATAGTCATAGGATAGGGCAGTGTAGAACCTGTCAAAATTCCGGTTTTCTACAATCATTTCTATCTCTTTAATGTTTTTTGCCGGTAATAATTCTATCTTATGTTCATCGGTAATTTTTTTTATATCAGGGTCGAGCCATTCCCCGGGGTTGTACACTCCGCAGAGAACCTCACTCGTCCGGATTTTGATTAAATGGATATACACTGCCTTGGCATACTCCCCGGCACCATGGAACTTTCCCTGGCTGGGCTGCGTGGCAGTGAGATCAAAAAGTAATGTTACCGGCTTAATTTTTTTCATACTGATTTCTTAATATTTTTCATAGCATTCCACATTGTCTTTATTAAAACAGGGAATTGTTTGAATGTACCCTTTTTAATCCTTCTGAATATTCCCCTGATGATTCTGCTTGTAACCGGGATTAAAGCGAGAAACCCCCAGTGCTTGAAAAAAAACCTGACGATTCCCCTGCTTGTCTGAATATCCCCAAAATTACTGTTATCTTTTATGGCGCTTTTTGCAGCAGTATTATGCTTATGGTATAATATACTTTTTTCTGCAACTTCAAGGCCCCATCCCGATTTTTTTGCCCTCATGCTGAAATCCGCATCCTCCCAGTAAAGGAAAAAGCCTTCATCAAGGCAGCCGACGGATGTAAGGATACCGGCAGGAATGAGAAGGCTCGCTCCGGTAAGATAATCCACATTCCCCGGGGCTGTGAGGTGCCTTGTTGTTCCTGAAAAAAAATTAATCCTTCCTCCTCCCCATGCCTGCACCTTCGACGGGTCATTGGCATAGTATAATACTGAACCTGTTATTTTGCTGTTGCCTGATTCATTAGATACCCTGACAAGTTCATTCAGTGAATCCTTTGTGATAAGTGTATCATTGTTTAGAAGCCACACATAGTCGGAATTTTCCTTCAAAGCCAGTTGTATCCCATGATTTATTCCCCCTGCAAATCCGAGATTTGCGCCTGTCTGGATCAGCGTGAGCCGGGGTATTTTTTTTCTTTTTTGTATCTGATTAATTTCAGATGTGTTAAAAAATTCATATGATACTGGTTTTTTTACCGGAGGATAAAAGAGATCATTAAGGGGAAAATCTTTTTCTGCTCCGGGTATGATTTTACCTTCGGCCCAGGAACCTATGTGATCCATGGAATTGTCAGCGGAACCGTTGTCAATTACCGTGACGATATAATTTTTATAGCTGTTTCTGAATATGCTTTCAAGGCAGTTTATTGTGTCCTTCCATCCGTTATAGTTCAATATCAGGATATTGACAAGCTGCCTGTTGTTGCTGAGGTCATTATTTTTTTTCATCTTGAAGCTGTGATTCCGGGAAAAAATTTATCATCTTCAAACTTTCAGGATTTTTCAGGGCATTGCAGGGGATCAGAATAATTATTGTAAAAAATATGGATTCGAGCCATAGGGATGAATTGAGGAGCTTGTCTTCAAAGAGGTTCTGGATAAAAAATCCCAGGGGAATCATAAATATTAATCTGTATTCAATAACTTTATAATTTGTTTTCAGCAAATGATAAAAAAGGATTATTATCAATGTTAACCCAATGAGGCCATATTTCGCCCAGGTTGTAAAAATAATGCTATGAAGCTGATATTCAAAGAAGGTCCCGACCCATGCAGGGTTTATTACACATTTGAAACTTTTGCCGAAGAAGAAGATATCCGGTGAAAAAGAGACAAAAAGATCCTTAACAAATAAACTCCAGTGTTCAAACCTGCCCGATGACACGTTGTTGAACTTTGTCATAAACCTGGTGATATAGTCCAATTTATAGAGTATTGCAAACATCACGAGGATTACCGGCAGAATATAAAATAAACTTTTCAATTTAAAAATTCTGATATTCTTGATTTTCAGGTAAGCCAGGGTAACAGAAAGATACGCCACGCATCCCAGAAAAGATCCCCTTGCCGATGACATGATGATTCCATACATGCAGAATAATAAAATAAAAAAATATGGTATGCTATATTTCCACCGGCCGGCTTTGATGCAGTATATATACAATGTAAAAGAGCATGTTACCCCCATCAGCATGCAGTTTGCAAAATTGTTTGGATTGTCATAGAGGCCGGTGACATAAAATCTGTCACGGGAAAATGTATTGATCCAGAAATTGAATTCAGGGAAGCCTTTGAATACATCCAGGGAACCGAGAAAAGCAAATAGGAGGTGGATAACAGAATAGATAATGAATATATTCAGAAGATTTATAATGAAATTCATATCAATTTGTTTTATCTTGATGTATGAAGAAATCCCGAGATATGCTATTCCGAAGGATATGGGGACGATAAAGTTCATTTTGTGATAATTATTCTGCAGAAAAGCCGGTACCATGGCTGATGCAGCAAACAGCAATACAATTTTTTCATCAAATGTCAGGGCTGTTTTTTTATGAATATACAATCGAATGAAAATAAAAAATACCAGAATCAATAAGATGACACTATTTAAAATCCTGTTTACTGCAAAATCGTTCTTAATATATTGAATTACTATTATTCCAGATAATAAAATCATTATTTGAAATAGGATATCGGCAGATTTTTCAAGTGATATTTTCTTCATAGCTGGTTTCCCTGTGAAAAATTATTCAATAATCAGGACCATTATTTTATAATTTTTTCAATAGTGTACAAGTAATCTCTTTTTTTATTGAATTTTGTCAAGTTTAATAAAAAATGTCTTTGATAGGGGAAATAATTAACTATTATGATAAAACCATGAGCAGCATAAAAAAGAGAATATTCATTGATTCGGCTATTGTATCCTTTGCAAATATCCTGGATAAATTAATTTTTTTTGCAATTAACGTCATCGTAGCCCGCTACCTGAATGTGAACGATTTCGGTGAATACTCCACGGCACTCGGGTACGCTACATTTTTTTCAATATTCACCAATGTCGGCATAAACCAGGCCCTGATACGGGCCGTGAACCTTGAATCAGGAGGCGAAGATGAACATTTCGGCAACACCCTGTTTGCCAAGACCATCCTGTCGGTAATCGTTTATGCAGTCATGTCCCTGTCCCTGCTTTTAGCCAATTACAATGCAAATACAATCTATCTTATCCTTATTCTCGGTATCGTGAGAATCGGGAATGAATACATGGCAGCTTTTTACTCGCTCTATGACGCGAAGGAAAAGTTCAAGCTGTCGTCTTTCTTTATGATCCTCTTTGCGCTGACCCTCCTCGCCGCCACGGTTATTGTGATAATGTCCAGGGGAGATTATTTTGCCATTGTGGAAGTACGGATGGCAATTGTTCTTTTCATCATTGTACTTCTCATCCTCTTTACCCTGCGTGACTTCAGATTGCGGTACAGGCTCAGAACGGTGAAAGAACTGATAAAGCAGTCTATTCCTTTCGGGCTTTACATTATCTATTTTAATTTAATTCAGAGGCTGAACATCATAATCCTGTCCATGATGCATGGGACAATGTATGCCGGTACATTCAGCAACGGATATATTTTTTTAATCAGCCTGGTCTTTGTGCCTGCAGGATTCAACAGGGTCATTGTCCCCTTTCTCTACAAGCTCTCTCATGTGAATGACAGGAATAAATATCAGTTTGCCTTTGATGTGTTTAACAAATTATACGGTGTTATATCATTCTATATTTTTATCATATTTTTTCTGTTTTCAAGGGAGATCATAATAACTTTTTTCAGCGATAAATATATTGATTCCATCAATATCCTTAAAATCATATCTTTTGCCGTGCCGTTCCTGTTTAACTTTGCATCAATTATTATTACAACAACAGATAACCAGAGGGAAAATTCCAGAATATTAAGGAATTCCATTATCATCAATACAGCTCTGAATTTTATCCTGATTTATTTCTATAAATCCGAGGGCGCTGCTGTGGCATCTGTCATCACCTTTGTGTATATTTATATTCTTTCATACAGGTATCTTTTTATTCAAAAGATTTTTTCACTGTCGAATTTTTTCTATCTCTTTAAATGGCTTACAATAATTTCAGCGGTATCTATTTCAGCTCACAGGTTCCTGTTTACATCTGTACACTGGATAATTTCCCTTGTCCTGGTCTCCTTACTCTATGCTATTCTACTCACTGCTGCAGTCATCAGGAAGGACGATATACGGATAATCAGGGATATTTTGCGAAAAAAAGCGGACTGATTATTATTTATTGATTGAAAAAAAGAGCTCACCTAATACCCTGTGAATATGAAAGATTCCTGCGTTACCGGCGGCAAAAATACATTAAGGCTTACCGAATCTGTATCGGGCTCGGGGTGAGCATCTAAACTCGGTCCGGCGGACCTTGTCAGGGTAATAAAAAATCTTCAGGTCACATACGACAAAAATGTCCTTGTAGGATTCGACAGGAGCGACGATGCCGGGGTGTATAAAATATCCGATACCCTTGCCCTTGTTCAGACTGTGGATTTTTTTACTCCTATCGTTGATGATCCCTTCACCTTCGGGCAGATTGCAGCTGCAAACGCCCTCTCGGACATCTATGCCATGGGGGGCGCCCCGCTCACTGCCATGAACATTGCCGCGTTCCCGGTAAAAAAATTTCCGCTGGAAGTGCTGACCGAAATACTCAGGGGGGGGCTGGACATTCTTGAATCTGCCGGTGTTCAGCTTCTCGGAGGGCATACCATTGAGGACAATGAGCTCAAATACGGGCTCGCGGTAACAGGCACAGTCCATCCCGCAAGGATAGTAAAAAATTCAGGGATAATGGATGGAGATCTGCTGATATTGACAAAGAGCCTGGGAACGGGAATAATAGGGACAGCCATAAAAGCAGATATGGCCGGCGCCCGGGAGATTTCGGCATCCATTAAAAGCATGACTTCACTGAATAAAAGGGGAGGGGAGATCATGCTTCTGCATGGTGTCCATGCCTGCACAGATGTGTCGGGCTACGGGCTCTCTGGCCATTTACTGGAGATGGTGGGGGATGAAAATATTCAGGTTATCATTGAAGCATCCTCGCTCCCGGTACTTCCTGGAGTCAGGGAGTATGCAGAGACTGGGCTGATCCCTGCCGGGCTGTACAGGAACAGGGACTTTGCTGGTGAAAGATGCAGAATCGGGCAATCAGTGGTACAGTACCTGGCTGATATATTTTTTGATCCGCAGACTTCAGGCGGGCTTCTTTTTTCCATGGCAGAAGGTGATGCTGAAAAGGCATTAAAATCTCTTCATTCCGAAGGGATGGCAGATGCGCGGATAATCGGCAGGGTAAGGACTGGAAATGGTTCCGGGATTAATATTATTTAGGATGAACTATTTCTGATTGCAGGAATGAATGGGGCCGGTAAAAAATATAACGGCACGCTTGATGCAGCAATAAGAGATACAGGAAAAGAGGTCCGGTTTTGAGCAGAGAGAGTTTCAGAAATTGTTTATTCAGGGTTGTTGAATATCTGAATAAATATGAGCTGTCAGACCAGGCAAAGAAACTGATCCTTCATTATTTCAATAAATCCAAGCTGCAGTCATCAGAGCAGAAGGCCATGGAAGCGGTTGAATTCTACCTGCAGATCAAGATCCCCGTCATGGAAGAGCGCTCGCCATATCTCAAAAAATTAATTGATGAGATGCTCAGGGAAGCGGAGTCGTGGGACAGGGATTAGGCAATTTACTGCAGCGCAATGAATATGGGTACAAGGTCAATTGACCCATCAAGCATGCCCAGCGCTTTCCCTGCAACGGTCCCTATTTTATCAAAGGAATCTATTTTACCCGCAAACCCGCATCCCGGGGTATCCGATGTCATGATGAGATCTCCGGGGTTCACCGGTTTTTTTCTGGCATCAATTCTGCAAAGGGCCTTTCCCGCAAGGCATACCGGATATACCTTCACCTCTTTCCCGGAATTATTTATAATAAAGGCCGGGTTGCCGGAGACAACTCCTATTACACCTCTGCTGTAGGGATTTCTTGCTTTGGAAAGCATTGATTTGCCCTGGCTGCTCACAACAAGAAGATCTCCCGGCGATACGTATTCAACATCATCAATCTCAAAATATTCAACAATATTAGCTGGATAATCAGTGCCGTCTGCCGGTTTTTTCAGAATCATCTGGCCGATAAATTCTGATTTTCCTTTAACAAACAATGCATCGCCGTTTCCGATTAAATTAATATTTTTATCGAATTTCTCCGTGTCTCCGTATCCGTCAACAACAAGGGAATAATTATGTTCACTGGAAAAAACTCCGCCGGCTCCGAATCTTGATATTCCAAGGACACCGCATCCATAAAGATTTTCCCCGCCGGTTGACTGCCCCCGTACCCCTACATGGCTGCTGTGGCCCACCAGTCCGTAGGATTGAACCGGTTCCCTGCTCAGTATACCGGCTATCCCCGCGATTCCGATTGACCCGTCACCGCCCGCGCTGTTGAATCCCAGTATGACTGCTGAATTATCTGATGGAGGGGTTATGCCATTGAATATTTCCCTCTTGTCAGCTTTGATGCTGATGGTTCCGGTATGGCTGTTGAAGTCGTGGTCCACATGGGCATATTCATGGTTGTGCGGCAAGGGTTCCCTTGCGTCTCTCAGCCTTTTATCGCCGGCCTGAACGGCCAACCCGCTTCTCCCGTCTCCATCTTTTGCAAACCTCACTATTCCGGGATTATCTTCTGAAGCAGCCATAAGCCTCCGGTCGTTTCCCTGGACGGCCACGCCTGATATTGACTCTCCGTCCCCGGCAAGTTCCACAATTCCCTTGGACAGAGTGGTTGCCTCTCTGAGCCTTTTATCATCACCCTGAACTGCAACTCCGCTTCTTTCTTCTCCATTTTCGGCAAACTCTACTATACCTTTCGATGTTGTTGTCGCTTCTTTGAGCCTGCTGTCGCTGCCCTGGACCGCGCAGAGAGAGGAGGTATCGGAGTCTTCTGCAAAACGGAGAATCCCCTTGATTGAGGTTGTTGCCTCCCTGAGCCTCCGGTCATTTCCCTGTATAACAACACCTGGCCTGTCCTCGCCATCTTTAGCAAGCCTTACAATTCCTACAGATTCAGCCGTAGCTTCTTTGAGCCTTCGGTCATTTCCCTGGACAACAACCCCCCGCGCCTCTTCACCGTCTTCTGCCAGCTCAACTATTCCCATAGACAGGGTTGATGCTTTTTTAATCCTCCGGTCATTACCCTGCACAGCGGTAAGGGGATTTTCCTCTCCGTCCAGCCCGAACCGCATGATTCCCATGCTTGTTTCAGTGGCATTTCTGAGCCTCCGGTCATTTCCCTGCACGGCTTTGCCGATGAGCTCTTCACCGTCATTTGCCAGCATGACTGTGCCGCATGTGGCAGTTGTGGCATCTTTTAGACGGTCATCGTTTGACTGGACCGCGGCACCGGGTTTGACCTCCCTGTTTTCAGCCAGTTCCACAATCCCCTTTGATTCAGTTGTTGAATCTCTGAGCCTCCGGTCATTTCCCTGGACAGCCACTTCCGGGCTTTCCTCTCCGTCTTCTGCAAGTTCCACAACGCCCCTGGACAGGGTAGTCGCATTTTTAAGCCTCCGGTCATTCCCCTGGACAGCTACTTCCGGGCTGTCCTCCCCGTCCCCGGCAAGTTCCACAATCCCCTTGTAATCTTCAGTCGCATCGCGCAGTCTCCTGTCATTTGCCAGTACCACGGAATCAGTACCGGTATCCCCGTTTTTTGAAAGCCTGCATATTCCATATGAGGTTACCGAGGCTTTTTTCAGCCTGGAATCGTTTCCAACCACAACGCCGTTTTCCGATTCTACCATGTCAGGGCAGAGCTTTACAATGCCGAAGCTGTCTACTGTGGCATGCTGGAGCCTGGAGTCATTGCATTGAACAGATACGCCCGATTTTATTTCCCTGTCGTACCCCAGTCTTACAATGCCCGGTTTCAGCTCGGTTGCGGGTTTAAGCCTGGAATCCGATGCCTGCACTGCCGCTCCCGGTTTGTCCTGGCCGTCATCGGCTAACTGGACGATTCCCCTGAATATCGTTGTTGAATCCTTAAGCCTGCTGTCGCTGGACTGGACTGCGGTTGCAGCCGAAATATCCCCGTCCTTTGCCAGTTTTACAATCCCTGCCTGGAAAATTGATGAGTGGGGCACCATGTTCCCGCAGTTATGGGTATGGGTCCGGCTTGAGAGCGAGGAATATATTTCCAGAATGGCCATTCTTATACAAAAATTTCCGTCATTCGATTTTACTGCCCTTGCGCTGATTTTCAGGTACCTTGCGTTGAATACATCAAAATTCCAGTTATACCGTATGTTTTTTTCCGCAATAAAATTCCTGGCCTCCATGAGTTCGGTCCAGATGCTGTTATCGATGCTTATCTCTATTTTAAAATTTTCCGGGAACCCTGACTGCGAAGAGGCTGTAATAATACGGTGTATAGGAGTTATTTTTCCCAGGTCGATGTTGAGGGATTCCATTTCCGGAGAAGACTTTTTTTCTGATTCCCAGAAGGTGCTGATAGTATCATCAAACAGCAGTTCAGGGCCGTTTTTAGCATGAGAACTCGAAGCCTTAATTTCCCTTATCCCGGCGATACCGGCTGATATCTTTCCTATTTCGGAATAATACGCTGAGTTAACAGGCCGCATTTCGGTTATTATTATTTTAAGAAATTTCATCCTTACCAGGGGCAGATCAAGCCTGAATGAAGACGTATCAAGCTCCAGATTTTTTTCAGTGTGGATAATTTCCCAGGTCTCTGCATCAATGCCCGCTTCTATCCTGAAACTTAAAGGAAAGGTCATTGCCCCATTGGGTGAAGGCTCAATTTCGATGGTATCGATAAATTCGATTTCATCCAGTTCAAGTACAACATATTCAATTTCAGGGGCTTCTCTCCTGGCGCTGCTCCAGTAACCGGTTATTTTTAAGAGGTTTTCGGCCGCTGAGACCCCGTCAAACTGACTCGAATAATCTGCCAGTTTGTAATTGTATTCTCTCTTCGAACTGATCTTCATGCGTAACTCCTGGTTTGTTGTTTTGTACAGCCGGCTTGCAGAGACACAGAGAAAAAAAACATATTTTCAGCAATAAACATCAGATTAATTCCAGCTTGATAACAGGCTCAAAATATCCTTCAGAATTTGTTCCGTCTATGATTATCCTTTCGGGCTTTATAACCAGTTGTTTTTTCTCTTTATCTTTTAATCCGGATTTGAAAAGAAAAAAGGACTTCTGTGTTTTTATGAAGCCTGAATTGTAATTGATATTCTGGAGCGAATCCTCATTTTTCATTTCAATGATATTAATCCTTATGTGGCCGCTGTCCTCAATTGTGTATACCCCTTTGAAAATTATGGCGCTGTATTTCAGGTAAATTACAACAATTGATTTGAAATTTTTGTTGAAGGTGAAGGAGTAGCCATAATCGTTTCCGTATGTCAGGTTCCACCTGCCGATGATATTTTTAACCGTAACCGGAATCAGGTCCATGTCATCTTCAGGGACAGCCGCCTTTTTTTTCTGGGTTTGTTGATTTTCAGCATCATCGCCGCCCTTCCTGGTACAGCAGGGGGCTGCAGATAAAATCGAAACAATGAAGAGTATTATTATCCGCCTGAATATCAAATGTAAAACAGTATAATCTATCATGTATGTCAGTCTCCAGGGGCCGCTTCTCAACTTTAGATTTAATTATGTATATGCTTATTAAATTTCAAACACTTTTTAAACATGTTCTCATGAATAATTCTGCCTTCAATATTGATATATAAATGTATAATTTGTATATTTTGAAGAGATAGGTATGATAAAGATATTGAGATAAAGATGTCTGAAATGATTATTCAATCATCAAACGGCGCAAACTTTCTCAAATAGCCGGAAGTACACGGCTGGATATTAATGTGAATATGCGCAAAAACAACATTATTTTATTTCTGACATCATCAGGGTGCCATATGAACAGGGAGCTTGATACCGGTATGATCCATAAAGGCCTTTCCATGATCATTGCCTGAGCCGTGATGAGCGGTGAATATGAATTTTATCCCTGCCAGTGATGCCAGTTTTTTTATTGAATCTACCTGGGTCTTTTCATCCATGTTGAACAGCTTCACAAAAAGATCCGCTTTTCCGCTGCTCAGGCTTATTGTATCGCCAGTGAATAAATAGGTATCATTTACTATATAGCACATGGAACCGGGAGTATGCCCAGGCGTGGAAATTCCCCTTACCTGTATGCCGGAGATAGCAGTCATGCTGTTATCTCTGAGCAAAGCATAGGATCCGGGAATTTTATTTCCGAAAATGAGAAAGCGTTTGGTCCTGCCGTTAACCATATTCTCCTCTTTTTCAGACAGAAAAACCCTGGCATTTTTAAAGAGCTGAATGGAGGCTGTATGGTCTCCGTCTGAGTGGGTAAGAAAAACAGCAATCACCCTGTCGGGATCAATTCCCAGTTTTTTTAATTCCGGTTCAATAATTTTTTTATCATTGCCTGCATCAACGGCCACATACCCGTCAGCGCCCTTTATCAGGTACATATTGACAAATCCATCCTTAACTGCATATACTTCGCCTGTGACATTCTTTGTATCAATGGGCGCCATAGATTTTGTTGCGCTGCTGAACTGGTACATGAAGACACCACAGAAGACCAGGATAACAGCGGCCATTGATGAAATGACTGTAATAATAATTTTATTCCGTTTTTTCATAAGATACCTCGATTATATTTTATACCAGCTAACTTTACCTTTCAGACCTGTCAAGCCTGATGGTGACTTCATTCTGAGGATCGGAACATTGAAAATGGGCCATATTACCCTGCCACCATGGGAGTTTCCCTCCGAACTGCATGGTTTGAAGTCCGGGGAATATCTGGTGATAAAAAAATCCGCACAGCCCTCCGGAGTCATAACAGCTTATTTCAAATGTATCGCCCACCTTGTGGCCGGTGCTGCAAACCCCCTTGGCCCCAGTAACCGTGGCTTTTATTTTATATCCTATATCTCCGCCTTTTGTCATGATTATACTCCTCCAAAATTTTTATTCTAAGGGTTATGATAGCTGGGTACATTGAATTTGTCAAGAAAAGTGTTGTTTGAAAAGCTGATATTTGACTTAACTTCCATGGTATGAATATTCGCTCACGGATTTACACGGATAATCACGGATTTTTTTATGAACAATTTTTTTCATTATTGTTCATGAGTTACTGTTTGACAATTAGTGCCAGTCAGATATTTATGAGCCATGAAGATTAATGTAAACGAAATATTTTATTCCATCCAGGGGGAAACAACCAGGGCTGGGTTTCCATCGGTATTCATCAGGCTTTCAGGGTGCAACCTCTCCTGCCGGTACTGCGACACTGTTTATGCCCGCTCCGGCGGGGAGGAGATGGGCATTGATAGGATTATCGAAAAGGTCAGGATATTCAAGTATCATGACCATATAACGGTAACCGGCGGTGAGCCGCTGATGCAGGAGAATGCATTATTACTGCTGTCGCGGCTTCTCCATGAAGGCTTTTCAGTCCAGGTTGAAACAAACGGCTCCATGAATCTCGCCGGAGTGCCTGCCGGCATAAGGAAAATCGCCGATGTGAAGACACCATCAAGCGGCGAGGAAGGCTCGTTCCTGATTGAGAATCTTAAATATATCGGCGCAATAGATGAGATAAAATTCGTCATATCCGATATGGCCGATTATGAGTTTGCAAAAAAATTCATGGCGGAGCATCTTAGAGAGACAAGGGCTGTAATAAATTTCTCCCCTGCCCATGGCGATATGCCGTGGAAAGATCTGGCAAATTGTATTCTTGCCGACGGGCTGAAGGTCAGGCTGAACCTGCAGCTCCATAAAATCATTGACATCAGGTAGGTAAAAAATGGAATATATTGGAAATATCATAAGGCCGCCCAGTGAATCCCGGAGCATGATTATCCAGGTGACCGTCGGATGTTCGCATAACATGTGTACCTTCTGCGGTACCTATAAAGGGGTTGATTTCAGGCTGAAGGATATTGACGTTATAAAAAGGGATATAGACGAGGCATCGGGGTGCGGGTTTCCATTTGAGAGGGCCTTCCTTGCAGACGGCGATGTCCTATCCATCCCCGCCAGTGTTTTGATTGATATCATCAGCCATATAAAAAAAAGAAATCCCGGAATACAGAAAGTCAGCCTTTATGGAAATACCAAATCGATCCTGAAAAAGGATGTTAGTGAATTGAAGGAACTTGCCGGCGCGGGCCTCACCGGGCTCTATCATGGCATTGAGAGCGGCAACGAAGAGGTCCTCAGGAGAATAAAAAAAGGGGCCCTGCCCCGGCATATGATCCGGGCTGCCGCCAAGGTCATTGATGCCGGGATTACCCTGTCGCAGACCGTACTCCTCGGCATTGGAGGCGCTGAGCTGAGCTCCAGGCATGCGGCCGATACCGGTAAAATCCTCGGTGAGATGTCGCCCCACTTCGCATCTGCGCTCACGGTCATGGTTCTCCCCGGTACCGGGCTCCATGAGGATTTCATAAAGGGGAAGTTTGTACTCCCCGATAAATTCCAGCTTATTAATGAGCTCAAGATATTGATTGAAAACATGGAAGTCAGGCGGGACTGCTATTTCACATCGAACCACGCCTCCAATTATCTCCCCATAAAGGCGCGCCTCCCTGGAGAAAAAGAAAAAGCCCTGGCACTCATACATAGTGTGATAAAATCGGGGAATGAAGGCCTTCTTAAGCCGGAATATTTACGGGCCCTGTGACCTGTCATGAAAAATTTGAGTTGCAAAAATTTGGAAAAAAACCGGATGCTGTCTGAACAAAGAAATATTTTGTAAAGTTTTGGGGGGATTGATAATGTATGATGAAATAACGGGCGCGGTGAAATTTATTTCCCAGGAGCTAAAAATAAATCCCGATACGGATAAAAGCAGGCTGATAGATGAAGCAAGTCAGAAATTCAATCTCACCCCGGTACAGACCGATTTCCTGGTGAATAAATACATCCTGGGGGAATAGAACTTTTTATTTTTTTATTATCTTTTCGATCTCCTCAATAATAATTTTTGAAAGCTCATTAAAATACTGAAAATAATCCTCCCTCCCTTCGGTAATAATATTCAGCTTTTCAAACCGGTCCTCCTTTTTAATGAAAAAAGATATTTCACACCTGTAGGCGAGCCCTTTTTTTATCTCCTTTTGCACCCTGCCGCTGCTGTCGGGATAGATTTTCCCGCTTATCCCATAGTCGGCATTAAGGCTTATTGTGTATTTTTTTATCTTGTCGATGCTTAATTTTCTCAGAGCATCTTCACCTATGACGCTGAATGCTTTTTCAAATTCCATGACCGGAACTATCGAATGGCCGTTGTCATGAAGGTCCCACAGAATTTTTTCACGGAGGATCCTGCTGTGTGTATTATTAATAAGCGTTGAATCGAAACCGAAAACAAGGAATTTTCCCCTTGCCTGATTCTCCGCCCATCCGCCTGTGATAAGTATTAAAGAGAAAGCCGCAATCACTGATGCAAAATAACAATATGTTTTATTTTTTTTCATAAAAACCGCCGCGGCCCGCTATTCCAGGAAGACCCTGTCTGATTCGGGGATTTTTATGGATGTACCGATATCATCCTCTTCAACTGCAAATAGCGGCGAGATCTCGAAGAGGGCATCTTTATCAGGCAGCTTTATCCCCCTTGATATGAGCCACTTCCTGTGCAGATCAGACATCAGTTTCCTGGCCGATTCAACTGAATCGACTCCGGCTGCATTTTTTACCGGGGCGAATTCCTCTTCCCTTGCTGTTTCAAAAACGATATTCCTGCCAGTCAGGGCAAGGGCATCGAATACAAATTTTTCAAATTTGAACCCGTCGATCTCCATGTATCTTCCGCCTTTGTAGGCCCTGATTTTTTTTCTTGCTGCATGAAAGGGGAGGGATATTTCATCTCCCCGTGTGATCCTGTTTATAAAATCAATGCTGAAGAGATGTATCGCAACGCTTCCCAGGCCGAATTTCATGCACCCCCTTTCATCTTTTGCGTACATTTTTTCCGGCGGGAGATCGGAGTATTCAACAATTCCCGTATTACCGTTGCTGAATTTTACAAAGACTCCCATCTTTTCCTCAGGGGAGACTTTTTTTACCCCTTTGCTGGAGATGTCCCCGTTTTTTTTCACATGGTAACCTATGAAAACCGGATCAATGATTTTTACCAGGGGGTTATCAACCTGAAAATATGACAGGGTGTCAATACCCCTTTTCATCAGTGTGTCCAGCGCCCCAGATGTTGCAAGGGCTGTCAGGCTCCCGCCGTGGCCGTCGGGATTTTTAAAGATTGCCGAAACGGTTTCAAGTATCAGCTTACCGTCTGTGTCCAGTGACGGGACCAGGTTCTGCGGGAATATGAGTACATCTTTCCTGTCCAGGCCGAAGCAGCTGTTTTTTTCCAGGTAACTGACAGTCTCATGGTGGTTGAGCCTGGATGTCATGATGAGCCAGGGAATGGTAACTCCGTATTTTTTTGAATAGGCTAATATTTTTTCGCCGAAAATCGCGAAAAGAGTCTTTCCTGAAATGGGCCCTACGGGAAACATTCCTTTCGGCCCTTCATAACCGAGCCTGGAGCCCTGGCCTCCAGCCACGACAAAGGCCGCCACTTTTCCTTTTTTTATATGTTCTATGCCGGCATGGCGCGCGTATTCATAATCCGATTTTTCCGCGGCTGTTGCAGGAATGGGAATAAAAGGTGATCCGGTGTAATCAAGGCCCGGAACGCCAATATTTTTTGTGAACAAATTTTTTATTACATTGAAATCGACTTCCGATACATCTGCCAGTAGTGCGGTTTTCCCCTTCGCGTCCAGGCTTTCCCAGTATTCAAAAATGTGATCCTGACCGTTATCATAAACCTTTTTTATCAGTTCCTCATACCCCGTGAATGATATCATTGGAACCTCCATTTAACGAATTTCACCATCAGTCTGAATGAATAAAAAAAAAATTCAACAATTAATTATAAAATCAGTCAATCCTGGTTAACATCGGGTTTTTTCAAAAACATATAAAAAAGAATTTTACAAAATATACAAATAATATATGATTGTTAACTTATCTCTTAACTGGTTTAATTGCTCTTTATGAATTCTAAATATAGAAAAATAATGTCTGATTTTATAAGCTGGATCGGGAAACCGTCATCTGCTTTTGCCATTATTTCATCTTTCATCCTCATCATTATACTTTTTTCATGGAATATCCATGAAAATTTCAAAATTCAGATATTGTCGAGATACAGAGAAAATCTCCTGATTGTTGCCAGGTCCATCAGCAAGAATTTTGAGCAGGAGATAGATACCCATCTGAAATCTTTGGAATTAATCGGTTCCAATCCCTTTCTCCAGGAAGGTTTATTAAAGACAATGCCCGAAAGAGAATGGGATTTATCGCAATATCAAATTAAGGGATATTACGAGAGGCACAGGAATGACTTTGATGCTGTTTACCTGCTAAACGCCGAAGGATATTTTATTTACCGGTATCCTCCCTACCCCGCTGACAAAAGTTATCCCAGGGATTTTTCTGACAAGGAGGGTGTTGCCAGGGTTATGGCCCTCAACAAGCCCTTTCTGACAAACATATTCCGGAATAATTACGGCAGCTACTCCATGTCAATTATTCATCCCGTATTCAAAGGGAAAATTTTTATCGGAATGATCAGGGCCATGATTAATATTAATAATATTTCCCGGCAATTCTTCCAGCCTTCAAAGGTTGGAAGCAGGGGGAATTTCCTGCTTTTTGATGACAGCGGGGTTATTTACTATCACCCTGATAAAACTCTCATTGGTAAAAGCATAAAGGATATCATTGATCCTTCTTCCTACGAAAATAATCCCGGCAGTCAGAAGCTGACAGGTGAATTGCTCAAGGGTACCGAGGGTTCGGGCATACATACGATGAGGGATCTCTTTCATGAAAAATCCCTGGTGGCATGGACCTATATTTCAAAGGACCCTGTTGTATCCGGTATAGCGAAAATCAGAATTAATATGATTGATCCCGGGAATCCGGGGAGATATCAGAATGATAAGGATGCTCTCATCATAACCTATATGCTTGACAAGCTCATACCAAAAAAGGAGATTCTTTTTTCTCTCCCTGATTTGAATGAGAAAATCAAGGCACTTCTCAATAATTACAGGCAGATCTCTGAAATTGAAATTTATGACAGCATATCCATGAAGAGCGGGTTAATGAAGGTGCTTCATAAAAAATGTGAGAATGACTACTGCTGGGATGTCTATAACGACAGATACTCCATTGCCGGCCACAATGCATTGAAAGTCAATGAGATCGAAGGCCCGGTGGTTGCCATCAATGAAAAGGAAATGCTGATAACAGCCCCCATCCACGCGAGTACGGAAATATGGCCTTTGGCAGTGACGCTGCCCTATGATGATATTATAGGGCCGATAAATAAAAATGCATACAAGATGGTATTTTTAAGCAGCCTGATTATTTTAATTATCATCATAGGTTCCCTGGTGTTCAGCTATTCAAAAAACCAGAAGTCAAAGATTGAAGACCAGGCAAAACATCTTGCAGAGATAAATCTTAAGACAGAGGAACTCCGGAAAAGCGATCTCCTGAAAAATGAGCTTGAAGAGAAGCTGGTGAGATCTGAGAAAATGCAGGCCCTGGGACTTCTTGCAGGTGAAGTTGCCCATGATCTTAACAATGTGCTTTCAGGAATTGTAAGTTATCCTGATTTTCTCCTCAGTAAGATGGCCCCCGGCGACCCGATGAGGGACGACCTGGAAATCATCAGGAAATCGGGAGACAAGGCCGCTGCAATCGTCCAGGACCTGTTGACTCTGACACGACGGGGTGTTATCAAGACATCCATTTTAAATCTGAATTCCATCATTCATGATTATCTATCATCCCCGGAGTATAAAAACATCAGGGAATCGTGTCCTGATATCATATTGAAATTGAACCTGTACCCCGTTCTCGACAACATAACAGGATCGCATGTCCATGTAAGCAAGTGCATCATGAATATTGTTTCAAATTCCTATGAAGCGATTTATACAGGAGGTGAAATTTCCATATCCACATCAAATCATATATTGACTGGCAGGGAAAGCTGTTTCGGCCAATCTCTTAAAGGATCCTATGCCGCAGTATCGGTTATGGATACAGGGAAGGGTATTGAACCGGATGATTTAAAGAAGATTTTTGAACCCTTTTATACGAGAAAAACAATGGGGAGGAGCGGTACCGGGCTCGGCATGACCGTTGTCTGGGGCGTTCTGCTTGATCATAAGGGCCATATTGATATTGAGAGTTCCCCGGGGGCCGGGACTTCAATCACCCTGTATTTTCCTGTTACCAGCGAGGAAATTGCAGATATAAAAAAGGTGAATCCCGTTGATATACAGGGGCGCGGGGAAAGGATCCTTGTCGTTGACGATATAGAGAGCCAGAGAAAAATTGGAAGCATCATTCTGTCTTCCCTGGGCTACTGGGTTGACACAGCAGCCAGCGGGGAGGAGGCTGTTGAATATGTTAAAAAAGTGAGGCCCGATCTCATACTTCTGGATATGATCATAGCAGGCGGTATTGACGGGCTTGAGGCGTATAAGAGGATTCTTGATATCAATCCTCTGCAGAAGGTTATCATTGTAAGCGGTTTTTCCGAGACAGAGAGGGTTGCCAGGGCCCAGGAGCTTGGAGCAGGCGAGTATATTAAAAAACCCTATTCCATGGAAAAGTTAGGTTTGGCCGTGAGAAATGAACTCAAAAAGAAATAATTTTCCCTGACACTTGACGTTCATCTGTTTATGTATTACATTTTAAATGATAGATACATACAAATCCGTTATTTTTTCATACCAAATGATTATAAATAATGCCCTCACCCCCGGCCCCTCTCCCGGAATAGGGAGAGGGGAGAGTGTGAGATTTATAATTCATTAAAATATTATTATATGTTCTTGGTAAACCTTTCATATTTATGAATAATTTTTTTTTGTTAATATTTTAATATTATTATTTTATTTAGGGATTGATATTATTTATTTTACAAGCCCTCGCCCTACCGGGAGAGGGAGCGCATAGCGCGGGTGAGGGCATTTCATTTATGAGACAGAATGTAACAACAATTTACAGCATTTGGAAATAATGCTTTAATTATGATTTAAATGATATTCTTTATAGGAGATTCAATATGAGAACTGACAAAATGACATTAAAGGCCCAGGATGCATTGAACAGGGCTCAGAATATAGCAACCGACATGAACCATTACGAAATTCAGCCGGAACATTTACTGAAGGGCCTCATTGAGCAGGATAACGGAATGTTCATTTCCATAGCAGGGAAACTGGGGGTTTCCCTGGCAGATGTAAGCGCTGAACTCACAGAGGCCATGGGGTCGCTGCCGAGGCAGGTGGGGGCCGGGCCCGGCGGAGGGACAATGTCCCAGGCCATGAGGGAGATTCTCAACAATGCATGGAACGAGGCGGTAAACCTGAAGGATGACTACCTCAGTACTGAGCACATCATCCTTGCCATGTCCTCCACCGGCGGCAGCAGGTCACGGCAGATACTGAACGCCCACGGATTTATACGGGAGAACCTTCTAAAAGTCCTCATGGACATCCGGGGGACCCACAGGGCCGACGGCGAGAATGCCGAGGAGAAGTATGATGCCCTGGAACGGTACAGTAACGACCTCACCAAACAGGCGAGGATGAACAAGCTTGACCCGGTCATCGGCCGTGACGAGGAGATCCGCAGGGTCATGCAGGTCCTCTCAAGGAGGACCAAGAACAATCCTGTCATCATAGGCGAGCCCGGCGTGGGCAAAACAGCCATCGTGGAGGGCCTGGCGCAGAGGATCGTGTCGGGCGATGTTCCTGAGAATCTGAAGAACAAGATGCTGGTGGCCCTTGACATGGGCGCCCTCATAGCCGGCGCCAAATACCGCGGTGAATTCGAGGAGCGCCTGAAGGCCGTGATAAAGGAGATCATCGATTCCCAGGGGAAGATTATCCTCTTTATCGACGAGCTCCATACGCTTATCGGAGCAGGGGCATCGGAGGGTTCCATCGACGCGTCGAACATGCTGAAGCCCGCGCTTGCCAGGGGGGAGCTCAGAAGCATCGGCGCCACCACGCTGAAGGAATACCAGAAATACATTGAAAAAGACAAGGCCCTGGAGAGGAGGTTCCAGCCGGTGTATACAAAGGAGCCTTCCGTGGAGGATACCATAGCCATACTGCGCGGCCTCAAGGAAAAATACGAGGTTCACCACGGCGTGAGGATATCGGACTCGGCCGTGGTTTCTGCAGCCATACTGTCGGACAGGTATATCACCGACAGGTTCCTTCCGGACAAGGCCATTGACCTCATTGATGAATCGGCATCGCTCATCAAGATGGAAATCGATTCCATGCCCACGGAGATTGATGAGATCCAGCGGAAGATCATGCAGCTCACCATTGAAGTGAAGGCCCTGTCCAAGGAGAAGGACGCCGCCTCCAAGGAAAGGCTGAAAAAGATCGAAGAGGAGCTTGCCAACCTCAATGAGAAGAAGAACGGCCTCGTGGCGCTCTGGAAAAACGAGAAGGAGGCCATCACGCAGATCAGCGACATCAAGAAGAATATTGAACTTCTGAGGCAGGAGGAGCACCAGGCTGAAAGGGCCGGGGACCTTAACCGGGTCGCGGAAATCCGCTACGGGAAGATCGTGGAGCTTGAAAAGAAGCAGAAGGAGTTCAGCGGTAAGCTCAAGGAGATGCAGTCCAAGGGGACCCTTCTCAAAGAGGAGGTCACGGAACAGGAGATTGCCGCGGTGGTATCCAGGTGGACCGGGATTCCCGTGACCAAGATGCTCGAAGGCGAGAAGGGGAAGCTCCTGAAAATGGAAGAGACGATGAAAAAGAGGGTAGTGGGGCAGGATGAGGCCCTGGCGATAATATCAGATTCGGTGAGGAGGTCCAGGTCGGGCATCCAGGACCCCAACAGGCCCATCGGCACCTTCATATTCATGGGGCCCACGGGTGTGGGAAAAACCGAGACCGCGAAAGGCGTGGCCGAATTTCTCTTCAACGATGAAAAGGCGATTATCAGGATTGATATGTCGGAATACATGGAGAAGCATTCCGTTTCCAGGCTCATCGGGGCGCCCCCGGGGTACGTTGGGTATGATGAAGGGGGCCAGCTCACCGAGGCGGTCCGGCGCAGGCCCTATGCCGTGATACTCTTTGACGAGATTGAAAAGGCGCACCATGATGTGTTCAACATATTTCTTCAGATATTGGACGAGGGGAGGCTCACCGATTCCAAGGGGAGGATAGTCGATTTTAAAAATTCCCTCATCATCATGACATCGAACATTGGGTCCACGTATATCAGCGATTCCTCCATACCCATTGAAGAGAGGCAGAATGGGGTACTGGCTGAGTTGAAGCAGCATTTCAAGCCCGAGTTCATTAATAGGATCGACGAGGTGATAATCTTCAATCCCCTGAACGAGGATAACATCAAGGATATCATCAAGATCCGCCTTAATGAAGTTTCGCATCGTTTATTGGAGCGGGGGGTTCACCTGAAGTTTACGAAGAAGGCCATGGATTTTCTTTCAAAGGAGGGATATGATCCGCTGTTCGGGGCACGTCCATTACAGAGGGCCATCCAGAAGCACCTCCTGAATCCGCTGTCACGGCTCATTTTGCAGGGCGAGGTGCCAGAGGAGAGGGAGATGAAGATCGATTCCAATGGGAAGGAGATAATTATACAATAAAAAATATAATTATAGTTAAATTTTAATTAAATTGTAAACAATTTGTATTTATCTCTATTTCATCATGGATAACTTTGATTTTAACAGCACAATAAATTGAAAATTTTTTTTTATTTTTACTTGTTTTCTTTTTTAAGTGATATATCTTCATATTAAGTGAAACATAATTTTTTAATCTGAAAATTCAGGAGGAATTTAATGAAACGTTTTATAATATTCAGCATGATTGCATCTTTTATTATAGCAGTTGGGCTGAAAGATTTGAGTGCGGCAGGGGTTGTCAGTAGCAATGCACCTACATTCAATAGTGTAGATGCCGGTGGGCCAATTGACACATCTTTGAATTCAGCTTTTAATACAAGCTGGAGTACATTTCTTTCAACGGTTGATCAAACAATTAAAGAGAATTGGAACAGCCAGAATAAATTGGCCAAGGGTCTGGGAAATGCAAATGCCTTTTCTTCCCAGGCCGCAAACCTGGACGGCTACCAGGGATATGACCTTTTTGCCCTTATGGTCGGTTTCGGTATTGGAGCCCAGTATCCTTCAGACCTTAAGGATATTACAAAATCAGGGAATGCGATTTCCCAGGACATTGAGAAAAACGGTGATGTCTATGCAGGTATCGGAGTCGGTGCAGCAGTCAACCTCGGTATTAATGCGAAATTAATCGGGCTCAATCATTTTTATTTTAATGTTAAAATGGGGCAATACACCTATAATGCAACGGCAAACGGGAATGATATAAAAGCAAAAGTCTCAACCTTCGGTGTTGGAGTAAACTACCAGTTTGTTACACAGAAAAACCTCCTTGCCAGCATGATTAAATGGAGGGGTATAAGCCTGGGCTCCGGGTTTCTTTACAATAGCAACCAGCTTGATTTAACTGTTCAGGGACTTAGTAATATCACCCAGCCTATATCAAATGGATACTCAATGGTTCTATCTCCTGACATAAAGTTGGGTTGGGATGCCAAAACCTATACCATTCCCTTTGACATAAACACATCTCTTCGCCTTCTCTGGATTTTTAATGTCAACGTGGGGGCAGGGGTTGACCTGATCTTTGGAAGTACGAATATTAATATAGGCCAGACCAGTTATGTTACAGTTACTGGCCCTTCGGGAAATATTACCAATACTCCTGGAAAGGTGGTCATTGACGCTTCTACAAAAAATGTTGCACCTTCATTCATAAGGCCCAGGGTTCAGGCAGGAGTGGGTCTTGCTCTCGGACCTCTTACAGCGATTAACGCTCAGTTTACCTATTATATCCCCGACGGAGCCTATGTAGGGCTTTCAGCCGGCATCGTGTGGTAGAATTGAATAATTGCTGAAGAAAAGTTTATTGATCGAATAATGAAAACGGCGCCGGGAGGCGCCGTTTTATTAATTGATTATTTATCATGAATAATAAATTGTCTTTGACATTTTTTAATATTACCGGAATACTTATTTTCATGGAAAGGATTTTCAAAATAAGTTCCAGCTTTGAAGAGGCTGAAAAATGGGAAATTGAACAGGAGATAAAGATGTCACCTGAAGAGAGGCAGGAAGCTGCCAGGATATTAAAAGAGAGATTTTATGGAAAAAATGCCCCTGACGTCAGGGACATAAAATAAATATGGACCCCTTTACTATTCCTTGTGATAATTATTCTTAATATACCTGCTCAGGTACCCTTCAGGATCAATAACCGCCTCTTCTGTTATGGTGAAGCTTTCCATGTTCATCAGCCGTATCCCGTGGAAATAGTCATGGAACTTCTCTTTGCATACATCCTGGACGTTTTTATTTTCCAGCTTTGTCAGCTCGTGAATTTTTGCTATTGCCTTGTTTTCAAATTCAAGAAAGATGCCATGCTCAATGAGGAATTCCTTCTGAAAATTTGATATCCCTTCGGCAAGGAGCATTTTGTCCAGCACCATGGAGGGATTATCTATGAGTTCTTTGTTCACATGGAGTTTTTTCAGATTTGTTGACGGCAGCTTCTTTTCAAAGGAGATTAACATATTCTCAGCTACGCTCAGGAGCCCCCGCGCCCCTGTTTTTTCAAGAAAAGCCCTATCGGCAATTATCCTCAGCGCCTCATCGGCAAAATCGAGTTCAATTCCATAGGCCCTGAAATCGAGTTTCTTTCCGATGACAACGGTGCTGAAGTCATTTTTCAGGATCCTGTACAGCCCCTCTGTTGTGAGATGGTTAAGGACAACGTATACCGGAAGCCTCCCTACAAATTCCGATTCGAAACCGTATTCAATGAGGTCCTCGGTGCGGACTTTTTTCAGTGAATCCAGCTTGTCTTCACTGGATATCTTTACTTTATCGAATCCTATGGGCTGTTTGTTAATCCTTTTGTTTATTATTTTATCCAGGCCGTTGAACGCGCCTGAAACGATGAAAAGGATATTTCTCGTATTTATTTTTCTTCTTGTCACCTTGCCTGTTTTCTGGGCCTCCATGGCCGCCTCAACCTGGGATGCCAGGTCATGGGGGGTTTTGAGGTCAACCTCGGCCTCTTCCATGAGTTTAAGGAGGTTCCTCTGCACACCTGAACGGGAGACATCGGGGCCTGTAAAATTTCCCGTTGATGCTATTTTATCAATTTCGTCAATGTAGATAATACCATATTCCGCCCTTGATATATCGCCGTCAGCCTCATGTACCAGTTCTCTAACCAGGTCCTCCACGTCACCGCCCACGTATCCGGTTTCGCTGAATTTGGTGGCATCGGCTTTTACAAAGGGGACGCCAATCTTTTTGGCTATGAGTTTTATGATGTAGGTTTTTCCCACGCCCGTGGGGCCAATAAGCAGGATATTGCTTTTAATGTTTCCAACAAGCCTTTCATCCTCTGATAGGGATTTTTCAAGTTTCATCCTGTTGAAATGGGTGCAGACTTTGGTGGCTATAACCTCCACGGTCTTTTCCTGCCCAATGACATATTTATTAAGATACTTTTCAAGCTCTTCCGGTTTAATGTCAAAATTGAATTTGGATCTATAATTTTTATTACTCGGTTTTTCCCCTATGGACTCAGGATTCTGTTTAAGCTCTTCAGCATCGTTTTTCAGAAGCTCCTCTAAATTTTTTTCCGGATCAAAAGCTGGTTTTGTCATATTACATCCTTAACTAAAATTACAAAAAATGAAAAAAATAGATTTTTTCGATAACACTATGATTTTTGAACATTATACGGATCAATTGTTACTGTTCATTTGTTGTATGAATATGTACACTCAATCTTCAGCAGTATATTAGCAAATAAATTTTTCATTTTTTTTGATAAAAAATTAAAAAAATGCTTGATTTATACTAAACAAATATATACTATATATTTGTTGATTGGTTATTGAGATTTACTTTATCAGCATCTTTAAAATATTAAGATTTTCATGAATAAAATATCAAAAATATCACAAATTTTAATTTTTTCAATTTTTTTGACTTATAAGGGATCCACTCATTTTAATTATTATAGGTTTCCTTATTAATATTAAAAATAAGTTATGAATACATATGAGAAACATACAACACAGAATATGAATAATAGATTCCTTAAAAAAATCAGCAAATGTCCCGATTGCGGAGATATTATGATACCTGAATCGGGATGTTTTTATTGCATACATTGCGGTTTCTCATTATGTGCCGTATAAATTATTACTATTTATGAAGGGAGTATATGAAAAATAATGCAAAAGAATCTTTCAATGCTATTCAAGGTAAATATGTATCTTTTTATGAGACTGACAGAGAAAAATCAGGAGATCGAGATTCGGTTAATAGAAAAAAATTATGTAAGAGTCGTGAAACCGATTTTAATACAGTCAGTTCAGTTATGAAAATTTTTAACGGAACCATAATAAAATGTTCCCAGGAGCCTGATTTTTATTATGATATTGTGAAATTTTGAATAGGGCTGCCCCACTTTTTAAACCCAGAGTTTTATCCTCAAAGCCCGCCAAAAAACGGCCCTATTCAAATATACTATATATTAAAAAAGCGACATGACAGTGTCGCTTTTTTTTTGCCGAAGGGGGGACTTGAACCCCCACAGGGTTGCCCCCGGCGGATTTTGAGTCCGCTGCGTCTGCCAATTCCACCACTTCGGCTTTTTTTTATGATTACATGTATCCTGAATCTATCCTGAATCAGGATTTCTATATAAGGGAACCTTGTATTTTTTAATTTTCTGGTTATCTACAGGGTAAAAATATCAGTTAAAATCATAATCATATTTATTTTATCATAGAAAATTATGATTATTCAGAATAGTCATAATTCTATTCAGGCTGGGGTATGTCATCTATCTCTATATATTTTCCCTTTGCCCTGGCAACGACCTTTCCCATTTCATTTTCAATTTCAGCCCTGTTCTCAATTACTTTTTTGCTTTTTTTTACATACCATCCGCGGATGTAAAGGTTCTCATTGATAAATGCCGGCTGAAGATATCTTATTGTCAGTTCACTTGTGAGGGCTATAATATCAAGGTATTTATTGACAGTTATCATAGTTTCGTCAAGAATTGCCGCTACAATTCCTGCATGGATCAGGTTTGGAGGCCCTTCCAACAGCTGATGGGCAACATATTCGCCATAAGCTGTCTTAGTATCGTCGTCAAATTCCAGTTTTAGCCGTAATCCAGATTCGTTGTCTGGACCGCAGCCGAAACATATTTTATCTTCAAATTCAATCATAAAACGTTTTTTAAATATAAATGTCTGATTGTCAACAATTTTATGATTACTTCTCCTTTTCCTTTAATTTTGACATTATCATATCAACTTCATCCTGATCCAGCCATTCATCAACAAAGGCAATTTCGGCATTTGTTACCATTAGAAACATTTCAAGAGCCATAATGAGGTCTTCCCGTGTTAATACTCCCTGTGTAACCAGTATTTCCCCTATAAGCCTCTCAGGATTGTATTTTTGAAGATCCAGAGCATCATCGAGCTGTTCCCTGGTAATGATTTTATTATCAACCAGGAATTCCCCGACTTTCATCTCCTTGTTATTAGATAAGGCCATTTCCTTCTCCATAGTTGTAGATTGATATAATTAATGACATATTTTGCTGAAAAAGTCAAGTTCAAAATAGTATTCAGTTATTTTTATCATTTTTTTTATAACAATTTGCTAATCATTCTATTATTTTGTATATTGATGGGATGAATTTTAAAAAATACAATAATTATCTGATTTGTATAGGTATAGTATTTGTCTCTCTTATTTCTGTTTTAACCCTGGGGCAGGATGAGAGGAGATTTACATATCTTGGTATTGAAAATTGCAGGTTATGCCATGATGAGAAAAATTTCATGAACCAGTATGCCATCTGGCTCTCATCTCCCCATGCAAATGCGGTTAAAATTCTGACAACGGATAAAGGGAGAAAAATCGGAGAATCAGCCGGCATCCAAAAGCCCGGGGAAAGTATTGAATGCCTCAAGTGCCATACAACCGGCGGAGGTGAATCGGAATTAACAAAAAATGAAGGTGTCGGGTGTGAATCCTGTCATGGCCCGGGAAGCGGATACTCAAGCATCATGAATCATGTAGACCTGAGAAGCAGAAAATTAGGTTATGTGAAGGCAAAAAAATTCGGCATGTACCCGATTCTATCTTACGAGGATAATTTGCTTAAGAGGGAAAAGCTATGCAATTCCTGCCATAAAAAGGATAGGTACTGCTGGCCTGAAGACGTGGAGGGTATTAAAAGGCAGAAGATTACAATCCAGGTTATCGACAGCCTCAGGAAGGGGGACGTCAAGTTCTACCACTCGCTTCGAAAGAACTGAGGTTGTCTCTCCGGGGATTCACCCGCATCCACTTCAGCCCTTCAGCGAGAATAAGCGACTGCCTTAACAGGGAAACCGCATGCAGCATTCCTTCATAGTTTTCTTCAGCAAGG
The DNA here is from genome assembly GCA_009885955.1 of Spirochaetia bacterium. Taxonomy (GTDB): domain Bacteria; phylum Spirochaetota; class UBA4802; order UBA4802; family UBA5550; genus VFJS01. The sequence continues at coordinate 81,439 of VFJS01000068.1, forward strand.
ATGTTCTTTGAATACAGCATATCTTTTTCATTCATATAAAATATCTGGCTCAATGTTTTTTTTGAATAATAGGCGCTGCTTTCGTAATCCGCGGATTTATTAAGGATATCGGTCACCGGTATTATTTTTTTTCTGAAAAGGAGATCCAGGAGATAGCTGTAGAGTTCCTCGTGGGACAGTATTACTTTTGTGAGCCTGTTAAGGCCTGAAACTATTTCATGGACAAATATTCCACGGGCCATGTCCTTGTACGAGATTACCGGGACCATCCGTATTTCCATGTCGTTGATTGTTTTTTTTATCAGATTTTTTATTGTAACCCTGTCAAATTCCAGGTTCAGGAGCACCATCTGCACGTTCTCTTTTTTCAGCAGTTTTTCAAAGGAATTGAAGCTGTCCATGAAGACAGGTGTAAATCCGAATTGCCGGATAATATTTCCCAGGTGCCTTGATGTGACAGGCTGTTTTTCAAAAATCGCGATTTTGCCTGTAGAAAAATCTTTAAGGGAATGGAGCGCTGTAATATAATTGATAATTCTTTCAGTATCTCCGGCACCTATGATATCTGAGATCCCGTACTTCAACATGGTTTCCCTGACGCTTTCCGTCAAGGCGCCGGTGATAAAAATCAGCCTGCTTATATTCCCGAATGTTTCAGCTATTTTCCCGAGCATAGATTCTTCAATGAAAGCGCCTTCCTTTGTTTCTATGAGTATATACTCCGGGGGGGATGACATTATATGGGTGAAATCGGCTTCTGATAAGGGAAGACTGAAATTGGAAGTTGTTATTCCTCCAATACTGAAATTGATTCCGGGATTATATCCTGTATCTGATATGTAGGCTGCATTGATCATATTATGTCACATAAAATATATGACTCTTATTTTTAGTCAAATGATAAATGATAATATTTGAAACTTTGGTTTTCTGAGATACCGGGCGCCGGGGATGAATCAAAAATGAAAATTACAGGATAAGTAAAAATCTTCCACAATGATTGCATACTGATATATCTTCAGATTTTTTGATATGGGCAAGATAATTAGGGGCCAGGCCCATGTGACATCCACTGCATGTCTCCTTTTCAAGTATTGCAAAGGAATTCTGGCATTTTTTTCTCATCTTTTCATAATAGGAGAGTGATTTTATATCTATCAGCTTGCGCAGTTCATTAATTTTGCTATTAAGTATGTCGGAAGTATCCCCTTTATCTAAAAGTTCATAGAGCCTGTCCAGCCTTATCAGGAGGTCCAGATTGGATGAGGGGACGCCGGAAAGGTCGCCTGTATTGTAATCGTCATCTATTTTTCTCAGGGATATGCCGGCAAAATAAATATCAGTCTCCTTTTTTAGCTGTGCGTATATTTTTTTGGTGTTTGTAAGTTTTTCCAGCGCCATTCTCGTTTCAATATTTGAGAAGATCCGCGCTATCATCCCCACCAGGTAGAGGTATTTTGTGCTCAAGGTCGAGGGGAAGATGCTCAGAAGCAGAAACTTAACCGGATTTTTATCAAAGGATTCATACTCAATCCCTTTTTCAGAAATGGCGAAGATGGTCTGCAAGTCCTTCACGGAATCGGTCCTGGCATGGGGTATAGCCAGCCCGTGCCCAAGGCCTGTATTCTCCAGGGATTCGCGGTGGGCAACCTGAGCATAGAGCCTGCTTGCAGAAGTTATCTTGCCCAGCTCCTCCATCTTATCTATCATTTCCTTGATGACAAGCTGTTTTTCAGTATTTTTTAAAATAATAATATGCTCTTCTGGAAAAAAATTGTCAATATTCATAATGGATCATCCTTGGATTAATATATTTAATTTATTTTCATGCGTTCATTTGTCAAGGATTATGGCTGATTCAATATAAAAAAAACAGTCTGCTGGGGTACCGTGATTTTAACTGTTATGGAAAATGCATGGCCATCTATTTTATCTTGACCTGCTGAACATTGAAATCAATCATTATTTTTATAGTCTGATTTTTTTATAACATTGATAAATTTTCTGATTGGAGGAATTATAATAATTGGCACGAAAAAGTTTTAATATCCAGGATTTTTTCAGGGGCGCCTGGACTTCCATAACCAGGCCCGGTGAATATTTTTCAGGCATCGATAAAGAGGGCGGCATTGGGGAATCCATTATAATTGCTGTTATTTTCGGTACCCTTGCCGGAATTATCAGTTTTGCAAGGGGCTCTGCCGTTATCGGAATTTCCGGCGGTATCATAGGAAGCATACTGGGCACCGGTCTGGGTTTGTTCATGTTTTTTGGAACTCTTCTGGGCGCAATGATCGCTCTCTATGCCGGCGGAGTCATCATCCTTCTCATTTCCGCAATATGCGGCGGCAGTACAGCCTTTGAAACAAATGTAAGAGTATCAGCCTCGCTCCTCATCATACTCCCGCTCAAAGCGCTTTCAGGATTAATTGCAGGGTATTACCCAAATGCCAACACCATCCTCTCCCTTGCAACTTCATTTCTGGGCATCTGGATGTTGTATCATGCCCTTGTGCATACGCTTGAATGCCGGAAAAGAATCTCGGGAATTGTTAGTGTCGCCCTCTCCTTCCTGCCGGTTTTGATACTCATGTCGGGATTAATCTGTTCAAAGGCTGTCAGGGAGATGACAAAAGATTTCAAACTTGACATAAAGCCTGAAATGGAGAAATTTATGAAGGATTTTCCAAAGATGGATAAAGATTCTATCGATAGCATAGAATCTTTAAAAAAAATGCTGGAAGAAGCCCGGAAAAATCCCAAAATAAAATAATTTTCTACACATAAAACTCCGGCTCCTCGAAGATAAAAGAAGGGGTCATGAATGACTCCGGATGAGGGATCGATGATTAAGAAACATTCAGCAATATTTTCAACTTTTGCATTAAGAATATTTTTGCTCTGCCCTGTAATGGCAATGCCGCTGTGTATCGCTTACGGGGAGAATGGCAAATCCGCGGGCAATGGAAATTCACTCCATCATGTATATATCCCGCCGGGATATTTACTGTCATCGGCAAAAAAGATTGAATTCATCCAGGGAAGCCTGCACATCCGGTTTTTTTCCAGGGAATTCTCACAGGGTGATGCCGTTTATGTTGAAATAGTAAACAGCGAAAAAGATGAAAGCGGCGCGGCATCCATAAATTTTTATTATGATGGAATTCCAGTTCCTGTCTCCAGGGCGGACTGGGGGTTCAGGGGATTTTTCGGAATTTCCCCGGAGGCAAAGCCTGGAAAAAAAAATGTATCAATCACCTATTCAGCGAATGGGGGGATGATGACTCTTGCCAGGACCATAGACATTATAAAGAGTTCCTTTCCGGTATTTACCACTCCCCTTGACCTGGGCAAATTTTCCGATACGAGGAAAAGGACAGATAAGGAGATTACGTTCATCAATGAGTCTGATATAAAAAAAAAGAAGGCCTTCGGCAGCAGGGGGCCTGATCGGATCGGCAGCATCATGTCTCATCCAAGGGATATACATTATATCACATCGTCGTTCTGGTCTACCCGCAGGTATATGCAGTACGCGGTAAAAAACGGGACAAAGGTGAATGTCAGGACCACATCGAGTATTCACAAGGGCCTGGACCTGAGGGGTGAAACCGGAAATCCGGTCTATGCCCTGGCGGGCGGGACCATAGCCCTTGCAGAGGAGCTTTACTATGAGGGGTACATGGTAATCATCGATCACGGCAATAATATTTTTTCCTATTACATGCACATGAATGATGTCAAGGTGAAAAAAGATGATCCGGTAAATGGAGGGGACCTCATAGGCCATGTGGGTTCTACCGGGCAGTCAACCGCGGCTCACCTTCATGTATCACTGATCATCAGCGGGGCACAGATAAATCCTCTCACTCTCCTTCATCTCCCGGTCAGGGACCTGGTTCAAGCAAGAAATGACAATGGCGGCAGGCAGAAATAATTAATGTTCATATTAATAGTAAAACAGTTGACAAATATATTTTTTTCAGCAATTATTATATGGATGTCAGGCATATGCCGTGCTGCATATTGAAATTCAGCGATTGATGCCTGATAAATAAAAAAGCGACGGAGAACCCATGGGATTCAAGAGATCAATTTTATCAGGCGCATCGGAGGACAGGTTTGAAAAATTAATCAGGGAGAGGCTCGAATCCGGGGCTGATAAGGATAAGATCGATGAGAGGATCTGGGATCTCTTCGGTGAAGAGTGGTGCATCATGTTCACCGATCTTTCCGGATTTTCAAGGGGTGTGGCGAAGTTCGGGATAATACATTTTCTGCAGACCATTTATGAATCGGAGAGGCTCCTCATCCCGGTCATCGACGATTTTGACGGGATACTTTTAAAAGTGGAAGGCGACAGTTTTCTGGTATTATTCAAGAAGGTCTCCAAGGCTATACGGGCTGCCATTGAAATGCAGAAAATTCTCAATGTATACAATAAAGACAGGATAGACGTGGAAAAGGTGCTCCTCTGTGTTGGACTGGGGTATGACAGGGTCCTGAAAATAGGTGATACCGATGTCTATGGATCAGAAGTAAATGCAGCGAGCAAACTTGGCGAGGATACTGCCAAAGCGGGCGAGATCCTTGTCACTGATTCGGTTATGGAGAAGGCAGCTGACATGTCCGATATATCCTTTGAGAAATTAAAGGATATCCCCCCGGGTGCAAAAGGGGCGTACAGGATTATATATAAAATTTAAGAGACTTATTAATTTCTGTTTTCCCGCCACGCTGAAATAGGCTATCAGATATAGTGCTGGTTCATGATGCCATTTTTTCCTTGGCCTTCAATAGGAGTTTTTCCGCTTTGCTGTTTTTCCCCTGAAAGATATAGAGCATGCTCAATTTAGTGTAGTCCTTGATTCCGGTAAAATCATCCAGGATTTTTTGTTCCAGCTTTTTGATCTCCCCATCAATGTTTTTTATCTCTTTGACCCTGTTCTCATAGGTAAGGCTTTCGAGAAAGTCCTTGAATTTTTCATATCCGGGCCTCGATTCAAGCGCTGCAGTGAGATGTTTTACCGCTTCGGGATATCTCCCGGTGAAATAGCAGCAGAAACCGTAATATTTTTCTATAAAAGCTTTATCTTCATAGGTGTCCTTAATGTTATCCAGGCATGCCAGGGCTTTATCATATTCCTTCCAGTCATAGTAGATTGTCGATAGGAGGTAATTGGATTTGAGATGAAATCTGTCGTATCGTATGACCTCCATGAAATATCCTTCAGCCGATTTCAGGTCATTCATATTATAGTATGTCAGCGCGGTGTAGAGGTTTCCTTCTATGTAGTTGCGGTCTTCGCACAGCGAATCCAGGAAATGCCTGAGGGCCTCACTGTACTCCTCCCGTTTATAAAACTCAACGCCAATGTTCAGGAGAATTTTATGGTTTCTTTTTATTTTCAACCCTTCGGCATAACATCCCATGGCCTTTATACTATCGCCCATCCCGGAATAAATTTCACCAATGTTATTATATGCCTCTATAAACGAGGGATGAATCTCGATGGCCTGCCGGTATTTGTTAATTGCTGCCGTATAATCCTTTTTATTGGCCAGGTCAAGTGCCTGGTTATAAATGGCAACTGCTTCAGTAGGTATTGATCTGGTTTTCATTGAAGTCCTTCGTTAATCTATCTTTTTAAATTATTATTGTACAATGTTAAATATCGGAATAAAATCAAGCATATTAAAGTAGTTTCGTATTGCATAACTTGATATTTTCTAATAATTTTGTTCAAATTTTAGTATATCGGTTTATATCAAATTAAATTGTTAACATAGAATACTAAAAATGAATATTTTTTATAATGTGGATAATAATTAAATTGATGATTTTATAAAACCGACATATATTATCTGTTAGTAAATAAATTTTTCATAATACCGAATAAAGTAGTTGACAGTTTTAAAATCAAAATTATTAATTTTGCTAATCTGAGATAATCAGTTATTTTAATTAAAAGCATGTAAAATTTTATGAAAAAAGTCAGTAATACCAGGGTTATATCAGTTAGATTTAAAATTGTAGTTGTATTTGCATTGCTCATACTTCTTTCAAATTTATCTTCTAACTATGTAAATTTGATATTTAACAGGTCAGAGCTCTACAAGCTCATGAACCAGCTGTTGACCAAGGACCTGAAGAGCCTGTATTCCTTCTGTAACAACCAATACCAGATTTATGAATTTGACAAGAATTTTGAGGGCTCCATCAAGAGCATTGAAGGCAGGGGCGTCCATGAGCTGAAGAACAACAAGGCTGTATTCCTCGGGATAAAGCCTGATGGTACCATCCTTTTCCAATCATCGAAATTAGGTAAATTCACCACTTTCACCGATTCAAAAGTACTTTCTCACATGAACAGTGAGCTTCAGTCAAGTGTCCTGGAAGGCAACATGCAATTTTCCCTGAATAAGGAGAATTATTTCGGCCTTTACAAGTATAATTCAAATTGGAAGGTATTCCTTATCAGGGCAGAGGAGATTAACGAATTCTACAGCGAATCACGGAAAATATTCACTGACATCAGTTTAATAATTATAGCAATAACTGCCGTAATTTCCATAATAGGAATTTTTATATTGAGGTACATCCTCAGGTTCATTGACATCATAACAACGGGAATCATGAAGATGGTCAAGAACCAGGAGCTGACCATTATAGAAATGAATGGCGCAACCAATGACGATATAACCTTTCTCGGGACTGCCTTCAACTCCCTTTCCAGTACCATTGACAATCTGGTCGGTATTTTCAGAAAATTTACAAACAAGGACATAGTCCTCAAAGCCTACCGGGAAAGGGAGGTTAAACTTGAAGGTACCAGGCAGGATCTGACCATATTTTTCACCGATATCAAGAGTTTTACCTTCATAACCGAGACACTTGGAAACGATATTATTAAGCTTCTGAACCTCCACTATGACAGGACAATACGGGAGATAGACGCCCTTGATGGTGTTATCGGTTCCATTATCGGCGATGCATTGCTTGCAGTATTCGGGGCTATCCCCGGATCACCGGGGAACAAATCCTTCCAGTCAATTGCAGCCGCATACAAAGTCCATGAAGTTACAAAGTCGCTTAAGGATAAGATGACAAAGATCAAGAAAGATCTGGAAAAAGAACACGGAAAGATGACAAAAGAGGAGAATGATGTGTTCAAGGCCGTTCTCCTTGAAGTGGGTGTCGGTATTGACGGCGGCGAGGTTTTTTACGGTACGCTCGGTTCATATGTGAGGATGACAAGCACGGTTATCGGGGATACCGTCAATTCAGCATCAAGGCTTGAGGGGCTCACAAGATTTTATAAGGTTCCGGTCATCTGTTCAGAATATGTAAAGAACGATATAGAGAACAATGTAGATGATCACGGAATATATTTTCTTGAGCTGGATACTGTACTCGTGAAAGGCAAAACCGAGGGTAAAAGAGTTTACTGGGCAATTCCGGAAAAAGATTTAACCCCTGTTTTTAAAAAGAATATTGCAATGTACATATCCGGCCTTGCATTGTATTATGAAGGAGACTGGAAGGCTGCTAATAAAAAATTCAAGAGCTGCACCCTCCCGGCTGCGGATACCTTTAAAGAAAGGACAAGCACGCCTTGTCCGAAAAACTGGAATGGCATATGGGAAATGAAAACCAAATAAAGAAGAAGGATTTAATTGAAAAAACCAAGTCGAGGTTTCTTCCGGCTGAAATAGTAGATATAGACAAGGATAAGATATTATATTCCTTGGATGAAGAATTTGCCAAGACAAAGAAAAACAAGAATTTATTGTTGTACCTCTTTATCCTGCTTTTCATCGGCGTGGTAGTTGCCGGCACCTTTTTTTATACTGATCACCTTAAAAAAAGAGACAAGGACATCAAGATTGATATAACCGATTTTGATGATCTCAGACTTAAGGATGTTCTTGATTCGGCAAGAAAAAAGGGAGACAATGCGGATATAATTGCAGTACAGCTGCAGATATTTGAAATAAAAATGCTCGATGCAATTCTTGAGGTAAAGGAAAATCATCATAACCGGGAATTGAGCACTATAGTCCAGGGTATGGGGGAAAAGGAGACTGACGCAGCAATTAAGAGGATCAGGGATGAAGAAGTTAATGCAGTAAATGGAATCAGGCAAAAATATGCCGGTCTTATAGCAGCAAAGAGAGCTGAACTCTACGCCCTTGAGAAGAGCAAAAGAGAATCAGAAAAAGTTGTTGAGAGCAAGGAAGTTTCCAATGAAGACCGCCTGTATAAATTAAAAACAAGTCAGCTTAAATCGGTTCAGAATGAAGGTTCGCGCCTTCTCAAAGATTACGCGGATCGATATTCAAGGTATGTGACTAACAGGTATAATCCCAATTTTAAATCCCAGGAACTGAATGGAGTAATAAATTCAAAATTTTATGAAGGAATTAAGCGCGGCGGGGATTTTGAAAATGATTACAGGGCCCTCTATAAAACAGAGAGAACTGATTATAACAGTGATTATATTAATATAAGAAAAAGGATTGAGAACCATGATAAGCTTGTGAAGAGGCTTCTCATGATTCCATACATCAACTCTGTATATCCCGCTCTTCAGATGATAGACCTTCTTTCAAAATCGATTTTTTATGAATATGAAAGAGATGTGAGGAGAAGGGATGGAGAAATTTCCAACTTCAAGTATGCCTTTGATTATATTCTTAATAAAAGGCCTGAAAACGGGTATATTATAGACACGCGGAATCCCGATAACATAGTAATACACCTATACAAGGCCTACAGGGTCAAGAGCGGAGAAACTGCCCAGGTATTCAGGGACGATGATGATTACATCGGTAAAATTCAGTTTATAATGAGGCCCAGCGGTATGAGGGCTAAGGTCGTTGAAACTTCCGGCGACAAGAAGATAATGCCATTTGATAAAATATTATTTGAGGTAAAAAAAGATTAAATTGATAATTTTAGGAGTTAACATGAAGAGAATCGGTTTTATTTTAATATTAATAATATTTATCTCATCACCGATATTTGCCTATGACTGGTCAAAACATAATATCAAGGTTGAAAATACAGAGTCAAAAGAGACAGAAACGATATTGACTTTGAAGGCAGAGGACAATACAGTTTTTAGTGTCCGTTTCAAGGATGATGTTGATGAAGTTGCTGCAAACAGTATACTGAAGCTCAATGCAGATTTCAGAAAATGGAAATACATGGAAGTAAAGAGCCTTGAATTTGTTGTTCAGAAGAATCTTATACAGACAATTATAATACCGCAGAAATACAATTACATGGAAACAGATATTCTTCCTCACATACCTGCAGGTATGATGTTTGACTATACCGATTCTCTGGCCTACAACTTCAGGATAAATGCGGATAACAATTTCATTAGAATTGAAGGCGCATTTATCAATGAAAACATACTTGCAGAAAAAATTGTGAAGGCAATAAAAGATCCCATTTTATATCTCACAACTGATAATCCGAAATTTCTGCTCAGAAAAATTACTGATAATCAGAAGACACTTGAAGATTTGAAGAATGATTATCTAAAACTTTTATCCGAACATAAAGATCTCATGGACAGGCATGAAAAATTAAAAAATGCTGTTATGACACTGCATAATACCGGGGTTTTTGGAATCGGTGTGAATGAAATTAATAAAAGTCTAATACAGAAAATAATCAGTCTTAAAAAAGAGAATCCCAAGCTCACTAAAGATGAAATTGTAAAAGCGCTGGAAAAGGAAAAGATTGAATTTAAGAACTATGAAGTATTCCTTATATTAAGCGTTTATTATAACGAATTTAAATAGCCCGCAAAATATTTATGGATGGCCACAGCGAACTGTTATTGTGTGACCATCCAGTTATCTTTTTATCTGCATAATTCAATCTTTTTTGCTTCAGGTTATTGTAAATAAATTGAATAGAATTCTATTTCTGATGCCTGCAGCAAATATGATTTAAAGTTTTGACTCAATAGCGGATTGCCGGAATATTGATACCCTGATAATCACAAAATCCTTAAAATGGCAATAAATCAATTGAATCATGTATGGTTAAATGATGATAAAACTGTTTAAGCGCATCGCGGAAATTGTAAAAGTTATCATCTTACATACTTCAAAAAATGTTAAAATCGAAAATTGTTACCTGGTTCTAACTATTGTTTTTCTAATTATTTTATCCCCTTCTCAATCCACTGCTGCTGTACCCATGAAAATAATCTCATCTGAAATGCATATGAATCTCGATTCGTATATGGGGATGTACCGGGATACGGAAAAAAATCTGATGTCTGCAGATATTATTTTAATGAATAATGAAAATTTTTTTCCGGTAAATGGAATGGAACTTCCGGTAAGCCTGCTGTCATCTGATGTTTTCTGGATCAGATTCAGCATGGATAACAGACTTATTGTTGAACATGAATGGTATCTTGAAATTCCCAATCCTCATCTTAAAAGCATTATACTTTATACATTTGATGAAAATTTCAGACTGATTGATGAAAGAAAATCCGGGAGCCGGTATAATTTTGACATGAGGGTTATTAGAGACAGGAACTTTATATTTAAACTAACTGAAAAACCTCTGAAGATTCAGCATTATCTTCTCATGGTCCAGCCGGACCCATTTATGAAAATTAAGATTATTGCCTATTCTGCGGCTGAATTTCATGAGAGAAATAATATTTTGCCCGGAGTTGCGGGAATATTCTTCGGAGCGCTGTTTGCCCTGGTTTTATATAATCTTTTCATTTTCATTGCCATAAGGGATCCAGGAAACCTTCTTTTTGTATTTTATTATTCAGCATTGACACTTCTTCACATCAGTTTGAGCGGTTTCGGGTTCAAGTATGTATGGCCGGGGTTTCCCTGGTGGAACAGTATGTCTGTTCCTGTTTTCATAATTGCATGTCTCGTACTGTCTATTTTATTTATCAGTAATTTTCTCAATTTAAAATCAAAAATTCCTGTAGCGGCCAGGATAATCAAAACACTCATAATAAGTTATTTAGTATTCTTCCCGTCTGTATTTTTTGCAGATCATGCTGTAGTAATCATCATATTTATTCTTATCATAATTGCTAATTTTATTTTTATCTCATATATGATCCTGAATATTGCTGTATTTGGTTTCCGTACGGGGAAATTTTTTCTTTTATCTTTCTGTTTTTTCTGTCTCAGTGTTTTAATTTATATTTTCAGATACTATTCTATCATCCCGGCCAATAATATCACAATGCTTATTTTTCAGGGAGCATCTTTGGTTGAAATAGTTACAATATCACTGGGCCTTGTGGACAGGATTCATATGAAAAAAGTGGAAACGGAATCCCAGAATATTGAGCTTGAAAATCTTGTGAATAAGAGGACAGAAGAACTCAATGCTGCCGTTACCCGCATGGAATGGAAGGATAAAATAATTCAGAGGGAACTGGACCTGGCTAAAAATATTCAGTTGGGCATTTTGCCTGAGCTTCCATATAAAGGGAAAGGAATAAGAATTGATGCGATTTACAGGGCTATGAGCAAGGTAAGCGGAGATTTTTTTGATATATTCTCAATGAGCGGCGGATATACCGGTGTTATTATAGGGGATGTTTCGGGACACGGGATGCCTGCCGCATTTATAACAGCAATGGCCAAGATAAATTTTTCAAGCGCCATACAGAATAATCTGTTCCCATCGGATATATTCAGGGAAGTTAACACTAATCTTGTGAATATTATCAAGACTGATGATTTTTTGACAGCTTTTGCAGTAGTGATTAGCCCATCATTTGAAATAATATACGGCAATGCATCACATCTTTTGCCCATGCTGCTGAGGAAGAAGGATTTTTCCGTAAGCAGGCTTGATACTGACGGGCTGTTCCTCGGTGTCATGCCTGAGGCCAATAAGATGTTTACCGACGGAATGGACAGGATGGATTACGGCGACAGGCTCATCCTGTTCACTGATGGAATAACAGAATCAAAAAACATTCATAAAGAAGCCTTTGGGGAAGAAAGGCTGTCAAAGCTTCTCATAGGGACTGCATCTTTGGCTTTTGAAGATGCTAAAGATAAAATTTTTGCAGAATGGAACAGCTTCGTCAAAGGTGTGGAACAGTTCGATGATATATGCCTTGTCATGATAGAGATTGATCCTGATTACAAGATGCTGGTCAGTTTCAGGGATGATGGATTTCGCTTGCTTGTTGAAGGGCAACTTGATGAATCAATAAAAATCCTCGGTGAAGCTCTTGATATTGACAACAATGATGAAAAGACACATTTATATCTCGGAGAGTGCCATTTGAAGAAGAGAAATTATCCTGAAGCAGTTGAACATCTCAACAGGTATCTTGCAAACAATGATATTGACGGCAACGTATGGTTTCATCTTGCCCAGGCATATTTCAACATGGGAGATTCAATCATGGCTAACAGGGCGGCAATCAAGGCGTCGCAGATAAGGAGTGAATCTTCGGATGTACTTGTCATATCCGGCCTTTCACTTCGCGACCTTGGTCAGCATGATGAGGCTGAAAAGATATGGAAAAGGCTCCTGTCCCTTGAGCCTTATAATCCGCTAGCTCTGGCAGAACTCGATAAGATAAAAAGGATTAAAAATAAAACGGGCGGCATATGAAGACCAAAGACGATTTATAAATGATGAAAAGAAGTTTTATGATGGCATTGATTCTTTCACTGCTTTTATTCACTGCTAATGAAAGTAATACGGAAATCAAGGATCCAACGGGCCCTAAAATACCTGAGGTAAAATTCAATTCGGGTGATAAAAAATTTTCTTACAATGTTATCATCGATTTCCAGGGGAAAAAAAGAGTGAAGGGCACAATTTTTTTTTCTGATGATAAAATTAGTATACCCAATTCCGGGCGGGATACATCAACGCCTATGAAGATTTCGGAAATTAGCTCCATCGATTTCCTCGAATGGGATATGAAGGAGTATAAGAAAAAGTCATACATGTTTATTCCGGTAAAAACAAGGATTAATCTTGAGAAAAAAGGGAGTTTTATCTGTGGGAAAAATATAAAGGATTTAAATTCAATTCTGTTTTCACTGGAAGAAGGCGGGGGGAACGGGTCTTTCATTTATTCAATTTTTTATGATTACTGGAATGGAAAACTGTGGAATAATTCCGGTTCAGACAAATACGATTATCCAAAAACCAATCCTCATGAAAGTACTCTTATCAGAGTGGAATTTGAAAAAAATGACTTCAGGGGATTTGATTTATTTGATTTAATGAAAAAAAAATAATTGTTATGAAATATTTCAGGGCCAAATCGTCTAAAGGCTGGGCAAAAAAAACTTGACAGATTAATATACATAGAAATATTGAATTTAATCGATGGTTCATAGTTATCATGAAATTTGAAAGGGGTAATTTAGGATATTTTCTGGCTTTTATAATAATTGGAGCTATTCTAGGTGCATCTCTGGGGAATCTCCTGGTTAAATTATTTCCGGCCATCTCTTTTATTAAAGAAAATTTAACTGAACCTGTGGGATTTAATTTTGAAGTTGTAAGTTTCAGTTTAAAATTAAATTTTTCTGCTATAATCGGCCTTGTAACAGGTATTTTTATATTCAGAAAGGTTTAGGTCGCGCTCGCGACTATCAATTGCATCTTAAATATAAAAAGGTGCATATAACTAAATCGGCTTTTGCCGGTTGCCTCCATCCAAGTGAAAAGGCAATCGAATATTTTGAACAGGAACAGTTTCTGATTTTTTATAATTTTTATAAAAAATCCGGGGAATAATTTTCTTTAGAGAAACTTCAGAATATCACTGTTTTATTTTAAATGCGCACGTATGGCGCAGAAATATTAAATGTTCAGGGGGTAATTTAATTGTCAGTTGTATCTATGAAGGCGCTACTTGAGTCCGGTGTACATTTCGGACACCAGACGAGAAGATGGAATCCAAAAATGGTAAAGTTTATCTTTACTGCAAGAAACGGAATTCATATTATTGATTTACAGAAGACTATGCAGCGGATTAAGCTTGCATATCAGGCTATGAAGGAGATGTCTGAAAAAGGGGCTAAAGTTCTTTTTGTCGGAACAAAGAAGCAGGCACAGTCTGCCATAGTTGAATATGCCGAGAAGTGCGGCATGTTCTATGTATCGGAAAGATGGCTGGGCGGGCTCCTTACCAATTTCAAGACTGTCAGCAATTCAATTCAGCGGCTTAAAGATCTGGAAAAAATGAGAGATATCGATTCATGGGATGCTGAAACAAAAAAGGAGAGGCTGGAGCTTCACAGGGAACTGGAGAAGAAAAACAAGGTTTTTTCCGGAATCAAACATATGGCAAAGCTGCCGGATGCGCTGTTTATAATCGATCCAAAGAGGGAATCCATTGCTGTGAACGAAGCAAGAAAACTGGGGATACCGATTTTTGCAGTTGTTGATACTAATTGTAATCCCGATGAGATCGATTACCCAATTCCCGGGAATGATGATGCCATCAGAGCCATATCACTCTTTCTGGATACCATGGCGAGGGCCATTATTGAAGGTCAGTCAGGCGGACAGTCCATTGATGAAACTGAGTCAATGGAACAGGTCGCATCAGATAATCCCGTTGTAGACGATGCTTCTGTGGAGATTAAAAAAGATGTCAAGGGCAGTGTTGAAGAAAGTGGCAAAGGCACCAAGGCCGGCCATACATCAACAGCAGAATATGATGAGGACGGCTGGTAGAAAAATCTTTGACCTGGAATCAGCAAATGGCTCAATGCATCAATAATACTGTTGTAATTGAGCTTTAATAAAATTTGGTGGAGTGTAATCAAGTGGCAGAAATAACATCTGAAATGATAAAGGAACTCAGATTAAAAACACAGGCAGGTATGCTCGACTGCAAAAAAGCCCTGGGTGAAACAGACGGTGATATGGGAAAAGCTGTGGAATTCCTCAGGAAAAAAGGGCTTGCCTCAGCTGATAAAAAGATGGGCAGGGAAGCAAAGGAGGGTATAATTAGTTCCTATATTCACGGCAACCAGAAAATCGGCGTATTGTTAGAGCTTCTTACTGTCACCGACTTCGTGGCTAGAAACGCTGACTTTCAGAATCTCGCCAGGGAACTATGCATGCAGATAGCTGCGGGAAATCCCCTCTATGTCAGCCCGGAGGATATATCTAAGGAAGTAATAGATAAGGAGAGGGAGATATACCGGGAACAGATGAAGGATTCCGGCAAGCCGGCGCCTGTAGTGGAGAAAATTGTTGATGGCAAACTGGCAAAGTTTTACACCGATGTATGCCTGCTTGAACAGGAATATATTAAGGACCCGAAGGTCAAGATCAAGGATCTAATCAAGGAAAAGATCGCCATATACGGAGAGAATATTACAGTGGGAAAATTTGCAAGATATCAGATAGGATCATAGGTAATGGTTCTAGGAGATTCCCTGGCTCAGACGGTTTACAGAAGAGTCCTCTTAAAGCTGAGCGGTGAAGCCCTGGCAGGCGAGAAGAAGACGGGCATAGATCCGGAAATTATCGCCCACATTGCAGGGGAGATAAAGGAGGTCCATGAAAGGGGCATTGAAGTTGCTCTTGTCATAGGAGCTGGAAATATATTCAGGGGTTCCCTCGGTGATAGCCTTGGGATCGACAGGGTTACCGCTGACAATATGGGTATGCTTGCCACTGTTATGAATTCCCTCGCTGTCGGTGATATGCTGAATAAATTAAAGGTACCGGTAAAGGTAATGTCAGCCATTATGATGAATGAAATCGCCGAGCAGTATGTAATCGGGAAGGCGGATTCTTATCTTTCAGGCGGAGAAATTATTATCATAGCAGGCGGTACCGGGCATCCGTATTTCACAACAGATACAGCGGCTGGATTAAGGGCCATAGAGCTCTCTGCGGATGTTATGCTGAAGGCAACCAGGGTGGATGGGCTTTATACCGGTGACCCGGAAAAGGATTCCGGTGCAAAGAAGATCACTTCAATAACATACATGGATGTCATCAGGAGAAACCTGAGAGTAATGGACATCACGGCAGTTTCCCTTTGCATGGAGAACCGCATGCCCGTAATAATATTTAATATGTTTGAGAAAGGATATTTGATAAAAATTGTGCATGGTGAGGATATTGGCACAAAAATATCATAAGGCAGGTATTTTTTTATGATAGAAGATATAATTACCGATTCTGAAGACAGGATGAAGAAGAGCATTGTGAATCTTCAAAAAGAGTTTTCAAAGATAAGGACTGGCCGGGCTAACCCTGCAATGTTTGACTCCATAAGGGTTGAAGTATATGGTACGCAGATGCCGCTTAACCAGGTAGCGACTATATCAGTTCCAGAACCCAGATTGATTGTAATACAGCCCTGGGACAAGACAAACCTGGGTCCAATAGAGAAGACAATTCTGAAATCTGATCTATCGCTGAATCCGGCAAATGACGGAAACCTTATTCGAATTCAGATTCCTGATCTCACCGAGGAGAGGCGAAAGGAGTATGTAAAGCTTGCAAAACAGAAATCTGAGGAATGCAAGGTTGCCATTAGAAACATACGGCGGGACGGGAATGACATGATTAAAAGCCTTGAGAAAGATAAGGATATATCAGAAGATGATTCAAAGGCTGCCTTTGCCAGGATTCAGAAACTGACCGATGCGTATATCGAGGATTCTCAGAAACTTACGGATAACAAAGAAAAAGACATTTTGAATCTGTAACAGTGATGAATAAATATAAAAGTCTCATCAATCCGTCGAATATTCCTCATCATGTGGCGATAATAATGGATGGAAACGGCAGGTGGGCAAAAAGCCGATCACTTCCAAGATCGGAGGGGCATAAAAAAGGGGCTGATGTAATTGAGCCGTTAATGGATGCGGCAATTGAGCTTGGAATAAAAGCAGTTTCCCTTTATGCATTTTCAATTGAAAACTGGGTCCGGCCCAGGGTTGAGGTCATGGAGCTCTGGTCGCTCCTTGAATTGTATTTTAAAAATAATATTGAAAAGATTAAGGAAAAAAAAATCGGGATTCGCCATTCTGGAATGGAAAAAAAACTGCCTCCTTCAACGAGGAGAGTAATCAGGAATGCCGTTGAAGAGACAAGGGGAAATAAAAGATCAATTCTGAATTTCTGCATTAACTATGGAGGCAGGCAGGAGATTATTGAAGCAGTCAATACCTGGGCTGACGATAGGCGCTCAGGTGAAAAATTATCGATAAAAAAATTTGAAAAATATCTTTGTACGGAAGGCCTGCCCGAGGTTGACTTAATGATACGCACAAGCGGTGAATACAGGATCAGCAATTTTTTATTATGGCAGCTGGCCTATTCGGAACTCCTTTTTATGGATGTCCTGTGGCCTGATTTCACTAAAGAGCATCTATATTTCGCTGTTTATGAATATCAGCAGAGGAAAAGGAGATTCGGAGGTATATGAACAAAAGCGGTAATTCCACATTGAAGAGAATTATAAGCGCGGTATTGGGCCTGCCGATATATCTTTTCCTTATCATAACTGACAGCTTCCAGTCAATTCCGATACTTCTATGTTCTACTCTTATCTCCCTTATTTGCCTTTTTGAATTTTTCCAGATATCAGACAGGGGGGAGCATGGGCGCGCGTTTGTGAAAGCCGGCATGATTACCGGTATCATCATCAACATCATTATGTATGTTTTTGCCTTCGGTAAGATATACGGTTATACAAAGTATATCCAGAGCTTTGATGCAAGGGTAATCATGTGTGTAGCAATCATTTTTACCATGATTATTCTTTCCCTCCAGCTTTTTACAAGACCGCTCAGGGGCGGAGTCTATTCCATATCAGTGACTATTTTCGGTCTTATGTACATTGTACTTTTTTTTTCACATATCATTCTTATTAAAGCGCTGGCAAACGGGTTGTACTACCTTATTATGCTAAATGTTGTTATCATGATAAATGATGTAGCGGCATATTTCGGAGGGATATACTTTGGAAAGCACAAGACAAAATTTCCAGCTTCTCCGAACAAATCCTGGGAAGGCTATTTTTCAGGGTTGCTGTTCAGCATTATCGGCGCAATAATAACGAATCAGGTCTTTATATCCTTTTACAACAGGGCGCTTTTCAGTATCATCGAGGCCGCCCTGATCGGTATTTTTCTCGGCATTCTCGGATCCATCGGAGATCTGGTGGAATCTGCAGTGAAGAGAGACGGCTCCATAAAGGACTCAGGGTCCATAATCCCCGGGCATGGCGGGATGTGGGATGTTTTTGATGCAATGATTTTCACCATGCCGATATTTTATTATGCATTAGTCATGCTCGGCATACCTTAAGGGACTATGGTAAAAAGCATTACTGTTTTGGGCTCCACAGGTTCCATCGGGGCATCTGCATTAAAAGTTATCAGGTTCCTTGGCAGTGAGTACAGGGTTTTCGGGTTATCGTGCCGAAAAAATCTCGCTGTGCTGGAAGAACAGATAAAGGAATTCTGCCCGGAAATCGTTGCAATCTGTTCCAGAGATAAGGATGTTGAAATTGAAGCAGTCCGTATTATAAAGAAGTACCCGAAAACCCGGTTTATTATCGGCGAAGATGCAGCTGTAGATCTTGCCGGGTGTTCAGTAGATGTAATTGTTTCGGCAATTGTCGGAGCTGCCGGATTAAAGCCGTCCCTTGAGGCGATAAAGTCATCTAAAAGGGTTGCGCTTGCGAATAAAGAGACTCTGGTAATGGCCGGTGACCTTTTCATTTCCGAAACTGAAAGAAACGGCGTGGAGCTTATCCCCGTCGATAGTGAACACAATGCAATTTTTTCCCTGGTAAGCAGGGTCCCTCATGAAGAGATTGAGAGAATAATATTGACAGCTTCCGGTGGAAGTCTGAGGGAAATTGCAATTGAGGAGCTTCCCAATGCAACTCCAGGGATGGCTCTTAACCATCCAACATGGAGCATGGGGAGTAAGATAACAATAGATTCGGCAACCATGATGAATAAAGGCCTTGAAGTGATAGAGGCCCATCATCTTTTTAGTATGGGGTACGATAGAATTGATGTAGTTATTCATCCTGAAAGTATTGTGCATTCCATGATAGAAACAATAGATGGGGCACTCTATGCTTCCCTCGGGATAGCTGATATGTGCCACCCTATCCTGAATGCCCTGAAGTATCCGAAAAAGGTCAGGAATGATTTCGGCAGACTTGATCTTGTAAAGGAGGGAAGGCTGAATTTTTTGGAATGTGATAAAAAAAGATATCCTGCCCTTGATTTATGCTATTCAGCAGGAATATCTTCCGGCACCATGCCTGCTGTTCTTAATGCGGCAAATGAAGTTGCAGTGGATGCCTTTCTAAATGAAAGGATATCCTTTTCTGACATTGTCAGAATAGTAGAGAAAACCATGGAGAGCCATAATAATATTTCCAATCCCGGGCTGGATGACATATTACATGCGGACATGGAATCTCGTGAAAAATCTAGAAGTTTATTATTGAGGTGATTGGATGTTAACGTTAACGTATATAGTCTCAGCCGTGATACTGCTGGGGCTCTGCATTTTAATACATGAGCTTGGACACCTTCTGGGTGGAATGATGGTGGGTATCAGGGCAAAGGTATTTTCCCTGGGATATGGCAAGGGATTTTTTAAGAAAAAATTCGGCGTTACTACATATCAGATTACACTAATTCCATTTGGCGGTTATTGCCAGTTCTATGGCGAAGAGCCGGGAGAGGAGAGAAAGGGGGAATCCTACGAGTTCCTTACTGCGCCGCCATGGAAAAGAATTCTTACAGTGGCCATGGGCCCCATCTTCAACCTCATTTTCGGTATTATTCTATTTTATGTGATGAACCTGACAGGATATACAAAAGAGACGAATAGGATTATCATTCCAGAGGAATTCAAGGTTGGAAATTATGTGTCTCCAGCGCACAAGGCCGGATTGAAAAATGGCGACAGGATTGTTGAGATAAACGGTAAAAAGATAATGGGTTTTACTGATATTCAGAGCAGTGTTATATTTTCAAAAGGTAAGGACCTTAATATTAAGGTTGAACGCGGGAGTGAAACGCATAATCTGATTGTGATTCCTTTTATGATGGATTCTTCCGGGAGATTTTCAATCGGGGTAATCCCCTACGGTGAAAGAGTCCTGGTTGCAGAACTGGTTGAAGGAAATGACGTTGCCGAAAGATCTGGAATAATGCTGATGGATGAAATCTCCTCGCTCGATGGCACCAGGATCAGCAGCCCCAGGGAATTTACAGAATACATTAAAACCAGGGCCAATGAAAAGATCAGGGTGAAACTTGTCAGGGGAGGTAAGGAGATTGAAAAAGAGATTACTCCCAGGGTTAATAAAATTGTTCTTGTTGGAGATAATGCAGTGCTCGACTCTGTAAATACTTCAAGGGCAATTAAGAAAAAGTCATTAAAATTTAATGGCATATCCGTTGCAAATTACGATGACCTTCTCGCAAAAGTTGATGAAAACAGGGATAAAAATTCAATTATAGAATTGAGTATGCATGGAAGTGAAAAAAAGATTGAAGGTAAGGCAAAAGTGGAAACCAGGGGTTTTATTGGAATATATCCTGCCATTGCCCCTGAAATGGTTGATGTTAAATACGGCCCTGTAGATGGTTTCAAATATGCAATAATAGAGCCTTATGAATTCATTGTTATGAATTTAAAGGGTCTGGGCATGCTTGTAACAGGGAAAATGGATGTGAGGGAAAATCTTTCCGGGCCAATCAGGATAGCCAAAATTGCAGGCGAGGTTGCCTATTACAAAGGGATTGCAGCTTTCATAATTCTCATGGCAAAGATCTCAATAATATTGATGGTTATGAATTTTCTTCCTATACCTGTTGTTGACGGGGGGCACCTTGTATTTTTCATTATTGAGGCCATAAGAGGAAAACCGCTTAGTGAAAAGGTAATGGAAAAAATTCAAACTTTCGGGGTTATTGCTCTCATATTGCTCGGTGTTTTTGTTATTATAAATGATATATCAATGCTTCCATTTATACAGAGGTTTTTGAATTAATATTATTACTTATGAATATTTTATACAAAAATGATATTGATTTTATCATAAATAATAGCATAAAATATTAAATGGATGTAAAATATTTAACATAAATATTTTAGTATAAACTTTATTAATAATTATCATATATTAAAAATAATTTCAATTTCAAAATCATTTTCTTGACTTTTTTATATCGTCACTTATTTAAGAGATTATATTATTAGATAATAACTAATTTATTTGCAAAACCGGTTTATACTAAAATGATAAAGAATATTTAAATTATTCTTATATTTTTAATGTATATGGCCGTGAATTAAATTATAAACACAATTTTTTGGAGAAAAAAATGTTAAAAACAATTTTAATTATTTTGATATTCAGTTTATTTCTGATGGTCAACGGTGCAATGGCGCATCCCGGTAGGACTGATGGGGATAGCGGCCATTGGGATAGGGCAAATAATTCATATCATTATCATAAAGATGGAAAAGTAATACCAGGCAAACCGAAAGAACATGGAATGAAAAACAAAGATAACACCGATGGATCGAAATCTTCAGAGAAAGACGAGCCAAAAACAAAAACCGGCACTGACAAAGATGCCGATAAGACTAAGGCGACTCAAAAAAAGAAAAAGACTAATGGTAAGAAAAAAGATACTAAAGACAAAGATAAAAAAGATAAAAAGGATAAGAAAGATAAAAAAGGGGTGAAGAAAACCGAAAATGAGGGGAAGGGAGACCCAAAGAAAACCGAAATTGACGGGAAAGGGGACCCCAAGAAGACTGAAAAAAAATCGGGTCAGAAAAAAGGGACATCAACCAAGAAAAGTGACACTAAAGGCTCAGAAAAAGGGAAATCTGATAAAAAGGAAACCAAAGAATCAAAAAAATCTCACGAATCATCAAAGGATTCTAAGGACGACGATAAGTAAGTTATAAATTATTTTTTTCACTGAACAGGGCGGATCATTTATTGTATGGTGCCGCCCTCTTTTTTTGTCTTTTGCCTCTCTTTTTTTAGTATATTCAGCGCGTCAAAAACTATATCATAGCTATTGGAGGCATTCCAGAAGAGATATCCATAACCGCCCGATTTATCCGATGCATCAATCTGATCCAGTATATATTTTTCATCATAATTTGAGACTCTCCATCTGAATGCCTGAAGCCAGGGCCTTACCGTGATTTTTTTTGCAGATAGTGATAAAACTTTTTTAGTTCCCTCGAAAATAAAATAATATGGTTGATCTGCTGGATTTTCCCTGCCGTCAAAATTATAATCAAAATGGGATGGATATAACATTGGAGAAATTATATCACAATACCTGGAGAGCGATTCAATTCGCTGGCCTGTAGAATTTATGTCAACCTCCTTGGCCCAAGCAACGACGCCGAATATATCAATGGAGAGAAGGGTCTGCATGGATGAAATCTTTTTATATGCCCGCTCCAGGAAATGTGTTATGACTTCCTCGTTTTTCATCTTGCCAAAGCTGTATGCGAATCTTGCATCATCTAATTCACCTGAAGTGGGAAACCGTATGTAATCGAATTGAATTTCATCCACACCTATATCGGCAAGTTCTTCTGCAATGGCAAGATTATAGTCCTGAACTGTTTTGTTAGTAGGATCGCACCAGAGTTCCCTGCCGCCCCTCCATGGCTTCCCGGTTTTCCTGGACTGAATCGCCAGTGAAGGATCTCTGGCGTAGAGGAGCTGATCATGAAAAAGCGCTACGCGTGCAATGATAAAAATTTCATTTTCTCTCAGAACCCGGAGGAACATTTTTAAGTTGTCAATGCTTCTTTTTTCATCAGTATCGTATTTTCTTACGAGCTCTGTCCTGCTTCTGTAATTTATGATCCCGGTGACATCTTTTGCATCGAAAACAATTGTATTTATTCCGAGTTCTTTGAAATATGGAACCAATTTCTGAATGGACCTGCTTCCAGCAGTTATTCCGGTAAGATAGAGACCCCGGGAATAAATGACCTTCGGCCTGTTTTCCGGTTTGATGGACAGTGTGTGGGATGGCAGGGGACGTGGAATCATTACATGATTATTTTTTGAAACCTGGGATCCATCGATACCGTTAATTTTTTTTATTCCTTTTATCAGCTCGGATTTAGAATGATATTCGGTATACCCAATCGCCATATCTGCAATTTCATTGATGCTTATTTTTTTGTTTGGCTGATATATAAGAGAGAAACAGGAATGAATGAATCCATCTTCAAGCTTTATATATGATAGCCCGAAATTTTTAAATAGATCGGTATTGATTATTGTAAGATTTTCTTTTTTTGTATAACTCCCGAAATTTCGATGTAAAAAACTTCTCATGGAATCATTCAAATAGTGGAGTGAATCAAAATTCATTCTTACGATTACAAACGAAGCTATAATAAGGATAAAAATGAAAATATTTTTTGTATCGGGTCTCATGTATAGTATTACTCAGGTGTTTCCATTTAATAGTATATATTTATATCGAGGCAATTTTACAAAGTGATACGATATTTACAAATTTTTTTTATTTTTTATTGATTAAATAATCGGAATATTTATAATAACCGGTAATTTTACTTGAGCATAAAAAATATGAATTTCGATTCTCCATTATGATTATTATTTTAAATTTATTTTTTAACCCCTTCACATGAAAAATGTATTTTTATGAATTTAAACCTTAAATTGGCATCACTCGTCGGAAAAAAAGTAATTTCATACTGGGAAGGGATTGTAAATTTCAGAGATTTTTGTGTATCAATCATCCGGTCATTTCATTCCATGAAATACTTAAGATTCAGGTCCATCTACAGAGTTATCATAAATCAGACTAAATTCACCGGAATTGATACTCTACCATTCATCATTTTAATTTCCATGATGATAGGCGGTACAATCATTATTCAGTCCATCACCCAGTTTCCGAAATTCGGAATTGAAGGATTTATTGGGAATCTGCTGGTCATTGTCGTAGCCAGAGAGCTTGGCCCGCTGGCAACCGGGCTTATTGTAATTACAAGATCCGGTTCGGCAATAGCAGCTGAAATCGCAACGCAGACTCAAAACAAGGAGATCCTTTCGCTTGAGATTATGGGAATTGACCCGATGCTGTATATTGTATTTCCCAGGATTATCGCTGCAGTTATTTCTCTGTTCTCATTGATGATTTTGTTTGATGTTGTTGCCTTTTTCGGAGGCTATATAATATCACAGATGACCGTTTCCATCCCGATTGATGTTTTTTTTCAGACATTGCTTGATGCCTTCAGCCTCAATGACCTGATAGCCACATTATTGAAAAGTGTCAGTTATGGAATCCTTATACCGATAATATGCTGTTATTACGGTTTGAAGCCAACATCGAAATTTGAGGTTCCCATATATGTATCGAAGGCAGTGACGAGGACCTTATTTACCATTTTTATTATTAATGCTCTGATATCAGTCTTCTTTTATTTATAAGCGCATATAAAAAATTTGTTGATTTTTTTGAACATGATTAACCTATTATTGATAATGTTGATAACCGGGGTGCTCCATGGTAAAATTTGAAAAAAATGAGATAAGAGTGGGGCTGTTCATTCTTATTCCCGGTATTATTCTTCTGATATTTACCACATTGAAACTTGGCTATTCAATAGCAAGTTCAACAATTGATATATACCTAAAAATTGATAGCCTTACATCTGTCAAAAAGGGGACTCCCGTTAAAATAAAAGGGTATACCATAGGCAGGGTTGTTGAACTTAAACCGGTATATAAGCCAACGCTGCATTTTCTTGCTACAATGAGGATTGAACGGGAAATAGAGCTATATGAGAACTGCTCAGCAGTTATCCTGAATCAGAATGTTATTGGCGACCCTGCAATTGAAATAAAAAATCCTGAAAAGAAGGGTGAGGCGCTCATAAATCACGATATTATTGAAGGTATTGAATATGTGAATCTGGAAGCTGTTTTGCAGGATGTTCATCTGCTTCTTTCAACACTTACCGGAACAGTGAACATGTTCAAGGATATCACCATAGACAGCAGGAATAATTTAAGGGTTCTTGTATCAGATTTGTCAGTCAGTGTGAGAAAGCTGAAGGAAATTCTTGACGACTCTCAGAAGGATATAGTCACTCTCCTCTCCTCATTCAGGCAGACTTCGGAGGTTATGACAGAAATTTCCAAAGAATTTAAAAAGAATCCGATGAAATTTCTTTTTGAAGGCAAGAAGTAATGATGTGTTATAATTTTTTGAAAATGATACTGTATATCAAAAATGTTAATGGGTACTGTTCTCTTTTTTTAAATTGATAAATTCTTTAATACGATAGGGCGCCTTGTTCTGGGATTCATGATATATTCTAATAAGGATCTCGGCGATAATACCTATTTGTATGAAAAGTATCCCAAGGATAATAAACATTACGGTGACAAGAAGGAATGGGTTCCCGGTCATGTTCCGGCCGGTAAAAAATTTTGCAAGTATTACATGGGCCAGGCTGAGGCAGCTCAGGAAGAGCAGAATCAAACCGGTCCCTCCGAAGATATATATGGGTTTCGTGGAATAGGATCCCATGAATTTAACTGTAATGAGGTCGAGCATGACCTTGAAAGTCCTTTTTATACCGTACTTCGAAACTCCGTACCTTCTCGGATGGTGCTTTACCGGAATTTCTGTAATACTTGCCCCTATCCATGAAGCATGAACCGGTATGAATCTGTGCATCTCCCCATAGAGGCTCACCTGTCTCAGTATTTCACCTCTGTATGCTTTGAGGGAACAGCCAAGGTCATGGAGCTGTATTCCAGTAACTTTTGAAATCAGTTTATTTGCAATTTTTGATGGTATTCTCCTTGAAAACAATTTATCTTTACGTTCCTTTCTCCATCCGCTAACAACATCGTAGCCTTCTTCGATTTTATCAAGGAGCCTTACTATATCCTCGGGATCATTCTGGAGATCGGAATCCATGAAGATTACTATTTCACCAGAAGAATAATCAATACCGGCCGACATGGCTGCAGTCTGGCCGAAATTACGCCTGAATATTATTAATTTGACATTTTTATCGGCAACGGCTATTTTCTTTAGCAGTTCTGTAGATGAATCGGTGCTCCCATCGTCTATGAATATTATCTCATAGCTTTTTTTCAATGGTTTCACAGCGCTTATAATAATTGCGTACTGCAGTTCTATATTATCTTTTTCATTAAATACAGGGAGTATAATGGACAGGTATGGATTTTTCATCTTTTTTTTTATATGCTTTTTAACGGGATTCATTCTAAGCTCCGGAATTTTGTTAATTTAAGGGATCAACGAATAATTAAATCAGCAGGTTCCCTTGAAGGCATCAATAAAAATAAGAATTATTAATATTCCAAATTTTGAAAGTCAGATTTTTATATGCCAATTTTTTTATATTTAAATATTTTTCATATTCCCTGTCAAATGGTAATTAATTTTTGTTTTTAAATTTTTTCATCTTGTGGAAAGGGTAATTCTTTGATTTATTCATCGTTAAATTTTATAATAGGAATTACAGGAGCATATTGAAATGAATGGTGATAAAGTCGAAAATGTTTTAGATGTTTTGGAGGAAGTATATCATCAGATCGCTTCTGTAATTCAGGGGATTAAGGAGAAGAGCGGGGCTATTGTTGCAGGAGTTCCATGCCCATTTATTCCTTATGAACTGTTAGCGTGCCATAATATTATTCCGCTGATGATTCCGCCGCGTTTTTTCATGAACAAGTGTGCCGGCAGAGGTAAACATATTTCAAGTAATGATATGTATGATATTCTTATTTTTCCGGAAAAATGCTGCGGTAGAACAACAGGTACTATGTCCGGATCTCCCGGTTATATGTTTAAAAATCCACGGGGATATGGAGAAAGTTTTTTAATACAATTTCATGATTCTATTGATAATCTTATGCAGGAAATTGCCAGGGATGGATTTAATGTTCAAGATAATGGCAATCTGGCTGAAAAAGCGCTGCTTTACAATAGTGTGAGAACAGCAGTCAGGAAAATCAGAGAATCAAAAAGGCAGGGGAATTCCTTCATTAAATTCAGCAGCTTGTACAGGATGTATGAATTTTCACTTTCCCTGCCCCCGGAAATCGTAATTCATTATCTTGATGAAATATCAGATCTTATGTCAGGGGAAATTGAAATGCCTCAAAAAAATCATATCAACCTGATGGTGTATTCAAGTTCAATCCCTGAATTTTTTCTGCTCGACGAAATTGAAAATACTGGATTTGTTATATATGAAGATGACCTGTGTAATGGAGGAAGATATTTTGATCTCTCTGTTGATCCTTTTTCAAAAACTCTTGATCACGACATCACAGAGTCATTTTCATGGAGTCCCGGCTGCCCCTGTACCAGGACAGCAATGGAGAGGTATGAACTCCTCTATTCAATGATTAAGAAATTCAATATTGACCTGGTCTGTTTTATCAAAGATTTATCATGCCCGGAAAAAATTGAACACATAGATTTTCTCAGAAGGAAACTTATGAGGTCCTGCGTAGATTCGATAGTAATTAATTCTGATGGTCTTTTGTATGCCCTTGAAGTATATGGGAGGAAAACAGGCTTAAAGGGTTAGCTCCGTGAAGCCCATTTACATGGACTCCACAGAGAAATTTCTAATACGGTTATTTGTTTTTGTATTTCAGGTAATCAATGGTGATATTAAAAGCTTCCTGTAAAAAGAGATCATTTTCAAGATCTACGACTTTTTTCTTTTTGTGAGAGGTATCTTTGAATTCATCCATTTTTTGTTTTTCAATATTAGATTCTTCCTTCAGGCTGATTGACTTATTTTTCAGCTGTTCTTTATACTTCCTGATTTTGGCCATTAGATCAATGAATTTTGAATTAGAGTTAATCCGCCTTGAGGACATATCTTTCAAGCTGGAAATTATTATTGGATTTACATCATAATATTTTTTGTAACTGGCGCTGGCTATTTTTACCCAGCTAAGCGGATATTTAGTCTTATTTTCGCCGATATCCCATATGGAGGTCATTGAGGGTATAATGATATCCGGTTCTATTCCGTTTAACTGGTTTGAAGATCCGGAAGGCTGATAAAATATATGAGTGGTAACTTTTACAGCACCCAGCCTGTTTCCAAGGGTATTATAGGACTGTACTGTCCCTTTCCCGAATGTATTGCCCGGGCCCAGTATCAAGCCCCTGTTATAGTCCTTAATCGCGCCTGCAAGAATCTCAGAGGCGCTTGCGCTGAACTTGTCTATCAGCACTACTATGGGGCCGTCATAGAATATCCTGCTGTCTGTATCTTCATATACCTGCGGCGCATGACGGCTGTCTTTAACCTGAAGAATGGGCCCATACTCTATGAATAGGCCAGCTATCTGTATGGCTTCATTTAAGAGGCCTCCAGGGTTCCCCCTCAGGTCGAGGATAATCCCTTTCACCCCTTTTTTTACCAGGGAATCAATATGCTGGCGCATGTCGCCGGCAGAACTTTTATCCCTCTGGGGATCCTTATAGAATGATGGAAGCCTTATATAGCCGATTTCGGCCTGGAAGTCATATTTTTTGGAGAGTAACACATCCGATTCCGCATCACTGTCCTGGAGCTTTATTTCCTCCCTGATAATCGGTATAATCATCCGGGCCGGTTTTCCGGCTTTGTCCGATTCCCTCAGGATTGTGAGGCGGACCTCAGTCCCCTGTCTGCCGCGGATTTTTTTTACTACATCCCTGAGGTCCATGTCAATGACATCGGAAGGTTCATCGCTTCCCTGGGATACGGCAATAATTTTGTCATTGGGTTTCAGCTTAATATTCTCAGGTAGTTTGTCTGATGCCCCGCCCGGTATAATCGATTCCACATGGACAAAGCCGTCTTCAGAACGCAGCCGTACGCCTATCCCTTCGAGCTTCAGTTCCATGGATATTTTGAAATCTTCATTTTCCTCTGCAGACATGTATGAGGAGTGGGGGTCCAGGGCCATGGTGAAGGAATTAATAAATCGCTCCAGAATTTTTTCAGTTCCTATCTCTTCCATCCGTTTTTCAAGCAGGCTGTATTTTTTTGAAAGCTTTGTCTTGGCGTTTTCAATAGTTACACCGGAGGAAATATAATTAAGGAGCTGGAGTTTAATATTTTTTCTCCATCTCTCTTTCATGTCATTGTCATTGGTAGCATAGTCAACAGAATCCCGGTCCACATCAATTTTTTCATCAAGATTGAAGTCATAGTTCATAGTGATCAGATTATTAAATAACTTCATGTTTTCCTTGAAGCGCCCTTTGTAAACATCAAATATCTGGTAAATTACCTTGAAGTTATTCGCAATGATGTAGTCGTCAATCATCTTGCTGTGTTTCATAAACGAATCAACATCAGATTTATGAAAAAAATATTTTCCATAATCGAGAGTGTTTATATAAATATTAAGAATCCTTTCTGAAAGCATATCATCAAGATCATGGTATTGCACATGCATATCAAGAAACTGCCTGACCAGGAAAGGAACATCCGACTCCTTGAGGCCGGAGGATTTTTTGGAACAGGAGAATATGAGTATTATGGTGAAAAAAAATATTATCTGTTTTTTATGCATTTTATTGGCTCCGGCATAGTATCTATTCTGAATGTATTATCAGAATAAAATTCAGGCATTTTAGTCAATAATAAAAAATGGCTGCAAAAAAAAATGGGCTCATCATTCCTGCAGGGGTACTATTTATTCGCTTTGCTATTGATGAAATCAATCATGCTGCGGATGTTCATCTGAATGGCTGCTGCGCCGATATGAACAGCTTCTTTCGGCATGCCGTACACTGCGCACGAGGCTTCATCCTGCGCAATCGTGTATGAACCGCTTTTCTTCATCTCCAGGAGGCCTTCTGCTCCATCCTTTCCCATTCCCGTGCAAAGAATGCCGATTGAAGAAGAAGGAGCTGCAATGCTGACAGATTTAAACATAACATCCACAGATGGTTTAAACCTGTTCACCGGCGGGCCATCATCAATTTTAACCATAAAATTTTTCCCGTCTTTTTTAAGCAGCATATGTTTCCCTCCCGGCGCAATAATGGCCATTCCCCTGAAAAGGCGGTCACCATCTTCAGCCTCTTTGACAAGGATTTTTGATAGTTTGTTCACCCTCTCGGCATATTCGTAGGTAAATTTTTCAGGCATGTGCTGGGTGATAACAATTCCCGGGACATTTTCTGTAAGATTCGTCAGTATTTCTTCAATGACAAGGGTCCCGCCTGTTGATGCTCCAAGGGCAATAACAGTATCAGATTGCAGGGTGACCTTTTTTTCTATTTTCCCGGTGAATATGGAATCAATTCCGCTATTGTTACTCTGAGCAGATTTACTGATTCCCCTGTTGAATATTCTGGCGCTGCTCGCTATCAGAACTTTTTCAATAAGGGATCTGCTGAATTCAGCCATCTCGTCAGGCTCTCTGGATATCGGCTTACAGATGAAATCTATGGCCCCGAGCTGCAGAGCCCTTATGGTTTCCTTTGCCCCTTGTGATGTCAGGGAGCTTACCATGATCACGGGCATGGGATTTGAGATCATGATTTTGGATAGAAATGTAATGCCGTCCATCCTGGGCATTTCTATGTCAAGGGTGAGAATATCCGGTTTGGTTAATTTAATTTTATTCACAGCAATATACGGGTCCATAGCCGTTCCGACAACTTCAATCTTTGATGATTCGGACAGGATAGATTCCATCAGTTTTCTGGTTACCGCGGAATCGTCAATAATGAGGACTTTAATTTTATTCATAAATTTTTAAGGTATCCTTATTAAACATATTGAATATATGCATAATAATATGATTAATGAATAGCTTTTGTCAAGATTAAATGAAGAGCATTACTGTTTTACAAATATATTTTGAATTATTTTTATTGACACTGCTGCGGGACTCTATTTTCATAACTTATTCGGGGGATTAGATGCCAGAACAGAATATTCTGAATTACAGCCTTAGTGAACTATCAGATATGCTTGAAAATAAGGGGATTTCAGCGGTTGAAATCTCCTCTGCCTACCTTGGAATGTTCCGGAATCATGGGGGGAAAATTAATTGCTACATAACTGTCAATGAAGATATGGTAATTGCTGATGCCAGAAAATCTGATGAAAGGAGATCCGCCGGAAATGCGCTGTCCAGGTATGACGGGATTCCAATCGCGGTAAAAGACAATATATGCACACAGGGGGTCAGGACAACCTGCGCTTCCAGAATCCTTGAAAATTTTATCCCTCCCTATGACGCCACATCCTATGCAAAGCTGAAGGCTGCCGGATTTATTCTGTTTGGGAAAACAAACATGGATGAATTTGCCATGGGTTCATCAACTGAGAACTCGTATTTTGGCGTGGTAAAAAATCCTTATAATACCGGGAAAGTCCCTGGAGGAAGCTCAGGGGGATCTGCAGCAGCGGTATCAGCCCGCATGGCGCCGGCAGCCCTCGGCTCAGATACCGGCGGTTCCATAAGGCAGCCTGCGGCATTCTGCGGAGTCACCGGGATAAAGCCCACCTACGGAAGAGTTTCGCGATACGGCCTTGTTGCCTTTGCATCCTCCCTTGACCAGATCGGCTCTTTCGGAAAGAATGTAGCTGATGCCGCTCTGCTCCTGTCCGCTGTTTCCGGGTATGATGAAAAAGATTCCACCTCGGTTGACCGGGAGATTGATTTTGCCCCTGAACATATTACCGGTGATATCAAGGGGATGAAAATAGGGATCCCCGATGAATATTTTATAGGCTGTTCCGGAGAGATAACAGCAAAGATAGGGGAAAAGGTTGAGTTGCTAAGGAAAGGCGGCGCCGATATAAGAAAAATTTCCCTTAAATATATCGATTATGCAGTTCCGGTTTATTACCTGATAGCAACGGCTGAGGCATCTTCGAACCTGGCCAGGTATGACGGTGTCAGGTACGGATACAGGTCGCCCGGGGTTTCAGGCATAGATACCCTCTATAACCGGACAAGGAGTGAAGGCTTCGGCAAAGAGGTCAAGAGAAGGATAATCCTTGGTACCTTTTCACTCAGTTCGGGATATTATGACGCCTATTACCTGAAAGCCCTCAAGGGCAGAACATTGATAATTGAAGATTTCGTAAATGCCTTCAGGGAGGTTGATGCTATCATCACGCCTACCACAACGGCTACAGCCTTCGGAATCGGCGAGATGTCCGGGAATCCCCTGCAGATGTATATGTCTGATATACTTACAATATCGGCGAACCTTGCAGGTATACCGGGGATTTCGGTCCCCATAGGACTTGACAGCTCCGGGATGCCCATGGGGCTGCAGATTATGGGGAACCATTTTAACGAGAGGGCAATCCTGAATGTGGGAAGCGCCGTGGAAAAAATCTGTGATCCTGTTAAACCTGAAATGTAGCATAGCAGCCGGGCTTCTCTTCATAATTCCGGGATGCTATTCTTATGATCCGGTAATCGTAAGGTACAGGATTCCGGTTCATGAAACGACAGTTAAAAAATCAGGTCCCCGTTATGTGATATTCAGGAACAAGAAATATTTTGCCGGAATGAGGGGTGGTACTTTCGTGTCTGGAATTAACAACAATGGTGTGGAGCTTGCTCTGAGCGGGAAGTTTGCCGAGGCTGAAGTGCTTTTTATGAATGTGGTTGCTGAAAAGCCCGATGAACCGGCCGGTTACAATAATCTCGGGATCATTTATGAAATATCCGGCAATGCAGTCAGGGCATTCGAGATGTATTCCTCTGCATGTATGAAGGATCCGGATAACCGGTATATGAGGCATAATTTTTTAACATTCATGGACAGCCGCAGGGAATGAGCCATTCAGGGACATATTGTATCCATCACGTAGCCAGGGGAAATTTCTTTTGAAATATATCATGATGATAATCGTCATTTTGTTGTTCAATATCTCATGGGCAGCTGAAGGCGGGGTTGAAGAATTAAATTCAAAGCGCCTGCTCCTGGCAGCTGACAATAAAGGGCCTGTGAAACCGGGAGAGAACTTACCGGTAGATAATATCATGCCCAGAAAAAATAAACAGATTTCCATTATCACTGCCCTTGCGCTTGATCTGTCTGTTCCGGGCGGCGGGCACTTCTACCGCGGTGAATATGTAACCGGGGCTCTTTTTGCTGCAATCAAGTCTGCAGGAATATTTACAACATGGTATTTGTATGATAAAAAGAGATCCGCAGAAAATGATTTTAAGGCTGAAAAGAGGCATGGGCGTCTCAGGGCCAGCGCTGATGGGGCCGGTATCAGGTACGACAGGGCTTCACAGTATTATACATTTTCATTAATTTCATGCTTCATGGCTTATTTCGTATCGGCCCTTGTCAATTATAACGGAGTCATTAAAATCAGGGAGAACCAGTACCCGACTTTTGAAATCACCACCTTTATAAAAAACCCCGGGAGACCTGAAAATATTCTGTCACTGGGCTATGAATACAGAATCTGAAATGCTGAAAGATAATTTTTCCAGGGTGCATAACTATTTGAGGATTTCAGTGACTGACAAGTGCAACCTCCGGTGCAGTTATTGTATCCCGCCTGAAGGGGTTGAGTTTCTTTCTCATGACGAGGTTATGAGAAATGAGGAATTTATCAGACTTATTAAAATTTTCGTGAGTATGGGAATAAATAAGATCAGATTTACCGGCGGTGAACCACTGTTGAAAAAAGGCTTTCCTGAAATGCTCACTGAGACAAGAAAGCTCTTCCCGAAACTTGAAATGTGCCTTACCACCAACGGGGTCTTCCTCTGGAAGCATATAGATCTCCTGATAAAGTTAAATGTTAAGAAGCTTAATATAAGCCTCGATACCGTTTCCAGGGAGAGGTATGAAGCGATAACCGGTATTGATGCCTTCGATGATGTCCACGCAAATATTGACATTGCCGAAAGGACAGGCTATTTTGATTTAAAAATTAATTGTGTTCTATTCAATGAAACTATTGATGAAATTGACAGGTACCTTGATGTTTTCAAGGAGAGGAAACTCATGCTCCGTTTTATAGAAAGAATGCCCTTTACCACCGCCGGAGATGAAAGATTTGTGCCGTCCGAGGAACTTATTGACGCGCTCAGGGACAGGGGTTCTTTGATCAGGGATGCCAGGTCGGACACTCAGGTCGCCAGAATGTTTGATTTCAGCTTCAAGGGCATCTATCCAATGAAGATAGGAATGATATCACCCATATCCGACAAATTCTGTACTGCCTGCAACAGGCTGCGGCTGTCATCTGACGGAAACCTGAAAGCCTGCCTCCTTGGAGGCGGAACTGTTGATCTTAAATCGGCTGTCAGAAATGGTTCAGGGGATGATGAAATTATTGATCTGATCCGTTCATCAGTAAACCTGAAAGGAAGGGAGCACGAAATGGAAGGATGTACTGAAAACGGCGGGTGCGCATCTATTAAAATAAAAAGCCCCATGTCAAAGATAGGCGGTTGAGTGAGGTGAAATTTTGTCTGTATCAGTAACAGGATTGTATCTTTCACTTATCATTCTGACATTATGCTTTACTGGATGCGGCAGGTTTCTGCCTGATAAACTCTCCCCGGAAGAGGAGCTTATTATGGATATGAGGAAAATTCTCATGGAATCGAATGAAAAAAACAGGGTAAAGAAATTTAATAAAACGGATAATCAAAATAAAAATTCGAGGATACGCATGTGAATGACATGGAAGGTTTTGAAATAAGGGTTGAGATACCGGTTGCATGGGGTGAAATGGATGCCCTGGGCCATGTAAACAATATATTTTATTTCAGATATTTTGAAACTGCACGAATGAAGTATTTTGACCTGGCAGGCATCCTTGAAATGATGAGGGAAACAGGCATCGGCCCGATACTAGCTGAAACATCATGCAGGTTCAGGGCCCCTCTCCGTTATCCAGAAGTGATTTTTGCCGGGGCAAGGGTGAAGTCAATTGGAAAGTCGAGCTTTGTAATGGAATATATCATTGCAAGCGATACCCTGGGCACAGTTGCAACAGGTACCGGGGTCATCATAATGTATGATTACCGTTCAGGCGTTAAAGTGGATGTTCCGGTCATAACGAGGAAGGCCATAGAAATTATTGAGAAGAAGGGCATGCCGGGAGAAGGAGGATCGGATTTATGATTCTTGCTGTTGGTGAAGTTCTTCTTGATATTTTCCCGGAATTTACAAGAATCGGAGGAGCCCCGTTTAATTTTACCTTTCATCTTAAGATGCTCGGAATACCGTTCAGGTTTATTTCAAGAATTGGGGATGATGAAAATGGTGTTCTTGTCAGGGAAAAACTTGAACAATACGGGTATTCTTCCGGGGATATACAGGTTGATGACAGGCATTCCACCGGGAGAGTACTGGTAGAGGTCAATAAACTTGGAGTCCCGTCATATATGATCCTTGAGGAGGTCGCATATGATTATATTTCAGTTGATGAAAATTTAAGGGATTGCCTGTCAGGCGATGTCGACATGATCTATTACGGAACCCTATCACAGAGAAGCAGGGATGGATATGATACAATACAGTATCTTTTAAAGAATAAAAGTCCAAAGACGAAAAGTATTTATGATATCAACCTGAGAAAGGGATGCTTAAATGAAAAGATCATTGTCGATTCGGTTTCCTCCTGCGATATACTGAAAATGAACAATGATGAACTGAAGGTTTTAAAACTTATATCCGGCCGGAAGGACCCTGATGATTCTTTTGTTGTAAGCCTTATGGATGAATATTCCATTACAATGGTTGCAGTGACAAGAGGTGATCAAGGAAGCGCCATGTATGCAGAGGGAAAAAAATATTCTTCAAAGCCCGGAAAGGCGTTAAGCATAAAGGACACTGTAGGTGCGGGAGATGCATTTGCTGCAATTCTGGCCGTTGGTGTTCTTCAGAAGTGGGAACCCGATGTAATTCTGAAACATGCTTCTGCCCTGTCTTCGGCAATTTGCACCATTGACGGCGCTGTAACTGAGGATGATTCTTTTTATGAAAAAATCCGTAAGTCAATTAAGAGGACCTGGAATCATTAAATAATGCAGTTACCTTTTTTATATGCGCAACTTAATGAAAATTATTCAGCGCTTCCCCTTCTATCTGTAATATACATGGGAATTTTTCCTGATCCATGGAAATCTTTCGTAAAAAAAAGCCAGCAATAGCAGTGGCCATACTCCTTCTGGTCCGGGCGGCAGTATTCACAGGGGCATATGATGTCTTTGTCCTCTTCCCTGATTCCCCTCGCCTCCCTGCATGGGCATGAGTAATAGCCATACCTGTTATAGTTTTTGGCCAGGCCTTTCATGAGGATGTCTGTCAGATCAGCATCGGGGTTTTTTTCCCATCCCTGCTTTTCAGCTGTCATTGTCACAAATAGGGATGCATCATCCTGTGTTTTCGATTTATTCTTTTCTGTCATAACTGATCCCTGAGTTTCTCTTCCCATATCATTTTTACAAAACCCACAAGGAATTCATCATTGGGAAGAACAAGGAAGGGATAGCCGATCTTTGTTTTGTATGTCCACTCAAGGCCGGTCTTTACATCGACCCTGATGCTGTAATCGAGCTCATCAATATAGACATAACGGAATTTTATTGAATTTGTTTTGAGGAAATCCATTGCCAGTCTGCAGAAACCGCAGGTTGATAGGGCATACATGGTTATCTGCCCCTTGTCCTTCTGCCCGTCAACATCTGTGAATTTTATATCATATGCCATATACTATCCTGATTTCTATTATTTTTTTGGATTATTAACATTTGCGTTTTTTCTGAAAGCTTAATGAAAAATCAGATGCTTCCTTAATTAAATTGTATTCATGCCGCTATGTAATAGTCTGATATAAATTCTTCCGGGATACAATTTTTTGCAACAATTTTTTTTCAAGATACATATTTTTGAATTTCATTCATTATGTTATTTCTGGCCTTTTTTTCATAGAGTTCATAAAATTCATCTGTATAAAAAATGCGTTCTCTCCCGAGAAATTTTTCAAGGATATTTTTTCTTCCCTTATGATAATCTTCATCACAGAGCCATGAATATTCGTTCCTAATTGACCTCGAATACAAACTGTATTTTTCCTTGTCTGTACCAAGAATTGACAGGTCACCATCGAGAAAAATTTTTGAATCGAAAGTATCATCTGAAGGGATATGGTTTTTAGTACTTATTATCAGCTTTTTAGTCATCAAGATTAAATTTTCAGAAAATTTCAGGTTTGATAATACTCCTCCGGCATAGTCTGAACTTTTTTCCTCATTGTCGATTTTTGTTGTATCATAAATGATATCATGGTAGATGCACGCAAATGTCATGCTTTCCCGGTTATGGATCCGGTTTTCATACCCGTTCAGGATTTTTAAAAAATCATCAATGTGCGTCAGGGTATGATAGAAGCGCCCCTTTTCTGAGTACCTGGAGTTGATATCAGACATAATAACATCAATAGTACCAGAGGCTACTTTTACTTTTGATAGAAAATCAGGAACATATTGATTCAGCAATTTTATAGTATCCATAAAAAATTTAATTTTTATTAAGCATATTCAATCATTTTGTAATACATGAAATTAATATTTTCTTTTGTCCATGCATTATTTATTTTTGTTTCATAATTAATTGACGATAATAATTTTAAGAAAGAAAGTTTAAAAAATCGAAAAATAAGTTATATTTTTTTTGATTTTATAATTGACTTCTTTCATTTGTGAATGGATATTGATTTAAAATCATATGATTAAGCAGCAAAAACACTTCTAAAATCTTACCAGGAATTAAAGGTAATCTTCATAGTAGTATTTAAGCTGATCACAAAGG
The DNA here is from genome assembly GCA_009885955.1 of Spirochaetia bacterium. Lineage (GTDB taxonomy): Bacteria > Spirochaetota > UBA4802 > UBA4802 > UBA5550 > VFJS01. The sequence continues at coordinate 119,347 of VFJS01000068.1, forward strand.
GTTTTATCCCGGAAAAAAAAATTTTAGGAGCAACAGTAATGTTACAGGGAAAAGTTAAATGGTTTAACGGTCAGAAAGGTTATGGTTTTATTACCACAGCCGGAGAAGGTGATTTTTTTGTACACCACACGAGCATCATCGGAAATGGTTTTAAGACACTTGCAGAAGGCGCAGATGTGCAATTTGAAATTGAAAAAGGACCTAAAGGCCCCAAAGCTGTACAGGTTTCCGTTATATAACCAGTAAAAATCGTCATATAACAAAAAGCCCGGTTTTTTAAACCGGGCTTTTTTATTAACAGGTTCATTTATTGTTTATTTATATTTGTATCGAAAATTGTAACAATCTGTTTAATCGAATTTTCAACAATCTGTATCGGACTTGATATACTGTCCTCTGATGCCATTTCCAGAATATCCGAAAGTTCTTTTAAGAAATCCAGAAAGAGATTAACAATCTGTTCTATGGAATTGACCTGCTCATCCATTTTGGATATCTGCCCTTTCTGTTCGTCGATATCTTTTTTTGTTTCCTCTGCCAGGTTTCCGATCTCACCGGCAACCACAGTAAAACCTCTTCCTTCTTCACCGGCGCGGGCGGCTTCGATCCTTGCATTTAAGCTCAAGAGATTTACCTGTTCATTGGTTGTCTCATAATTTTTCAAACCTTCGCTCATTGCATTTTTTAGGCCGATAAGGATATTTTTTATGTTGGCCAGTTTTTTAATATCCCCCTGGCGTTCCAGAATTTTATTTCTGGCATTGATAATTTTTTCCAATTTATCCTGGGAAAGTTTAATGATCTCATTTAAATAGGGTATGGCTCTATCTATATTACCGTGCAATTCAGCCCTGATTTTTTCCTCCTTTTCTCTTCTATCCAAATCAGTTCTGGCCCTTGTTTCATTCTCTTTTTCACGAATCACCCGCTGCGTGATATCTTCAAAAGTTACCGAAACGTCGCCGTCGGTTCCAGGAATAGCGCTGAATAAAGTCTGAATATGACGGTCCTCACCTTTTCTGGTCATAATGACAGACTGCTGCTGATGCTGCTGCTGTTCGATTGCGCTTTTTTTCATTTCAGTAAAAATGCCGGCCAGTTCACCAGGTACAAAATATGACAGAGCTTTTCCGATTACTTCATCTTCGATGGTTTTTTCCATAAACCGGTAAAAAGTGCGGTTACTCTGAGTGATTAATCCATCCCTGTTTAAAGTAATAATTCCTGCTGATAAATTATCCAGAAGCCTTTTAGTGGCCTCTGCCAGAGAAGTTGCTTTTTGATTGATCCCGCGGATATTTTTAGAATGTTTCTGCTGGAGCAGCCCTTCTCTTCTATTTTGGAGTATCGCAAGCCCTCTGAAATTTGCCATGTTTCTTCTGAAAAAATCGACTGTTATGCCTCCGCTGAAAACCAGTGTTATCAGTATTAGTATAGTTGTTTCATGACTAAAGCCTATTAAATTCCATAAAAATGCATTGATCGGATAAAATAATCCTGTAAGTATTATATATTTTGAATCATTCAGGATATTCAGAATAATATCTTTTTGGGTAAGGTTTTCCAGATGCTTGGTTAATTTGATGTTTTTTAAATATTTTTCAAAAATGGATAAATATTCATAAGATAAATCAAAATTAGATTTATCGGAATTGAAGATAATTATTTTTCCTGTTTCATTGCGCTGGATCCGGACATGTTTGGTGAAATAGCTGACTTTCTCGCCTTGTATGTCATGCATATATTGATTTTTTTCATTGACAATGAATCCTTCAGTGTCCATATGCCAGTGATGTCCATCAAATTCCAGGAGCTGGTCGGGCAGAATCGGGTATTCCAGGCTTTCAACCCTGGGTTCCAGCAGGGGTTCATTGATTTCCATGACACCGTATAAGGTGTTATGGGCAATGCGTACAGTATTCAGGAAAACAAGGCCCTGACGGTAAACCGATTCGATGTTCGGAGAATAGGTGATCCCGTCCTTTATCAGCATTTGAGGACGATTATATATTTCGGAATAATCCAGACGAGGCACATTATTATAAATAAAATCGATTAAGCCGTTCCGCTCTTTTTGAGATTTTTTGATATATTTTGATTTACCGGTGGAGATGGTGCTGTTTTTGCCGGACTGCCATCCGACGAGGCGTATGAGTAAAGATAAAGGGAGATATTTCCTGGCCAGGGGTATTTTGCCGGAATAACTAAGTTCGCAATTACCGGCCTTCCGGCCGATCTGGTCCATCATATCCTGCTTTTCCTTGTAAGTTGCGTTCGGAAGAAGGTCCCAGAGACAATACAGCACAGCCATTTCCAGGAGGTATGAATTCATGAGATTTGGTTTTTGCTCCATCTCAGCAAGATGCTTTTCATTAAAACCAATCCGTTTAATTAATTTTTGGGCATATTTCGGGCTGTTGAGATCTATTTTTACATACTGGAGAGCGGTGTAGATATAATTGTGCGCCCTGGATGGAACATTTTTATCCGGCTTTCCGAGATAAAATTCATTATCAAGTCCATACTTATGAACCATGTCAAGCAGGACCTGTGATCTTTTCGCTATGATTGGGGCCGACCAGTCTTTTGAATTAACTGCATCATGGGAAATATTTTTATGTGTATCTCCCTGGCCAGGGGGAATATGGTTTTCATCAGGAATTTTTATTGTATTCTGATTTAAAATGGTATTAGTCATAATGTTTCAAATCCTTTTTGTGAAATAAAATGGCGCGTTATATCAATGCTTAATTAATAACTGACAAATTATTATATGATTGCAGATACAGTACTGTTTGTCAAGGAATTCAATTGTTGCATTGTTCAGATTCAGTAATTAAATTCTGTTTGCAAAATATCATGGCTGGTGTGAGTTTCAATCACAATTATTTGGCTTGAAATAAGGTTAATATTTACAAAGTTTCAGTTTTTTACAACGAAATTTGAATCCTTGAGGATATGAATCAGAGGGAATGGTAGTAAATAATATCATACTTTTAGCATATGATTCACAGTTGCTGATTTTATATTTATTTGGAGGTATTTATGGCTTTCTGGAATTTAAATGATATTAAACTGGATAAGTTCCGGCCCGGTATCATGAGCCGTGCTGAATTCGGAAAAAATTTAATCATGGCATGCATGGAAATTGAACAGGGGATGGATGACCCCGGGCATGAGCACAATTTTGACCAGAGCGGGATAATTGTTTCCGGCAGTATAGAGATGACTATCGGTAATGAGACAAAAGTCCTGGGCACAGGGGAATGCTATTTTATTCCGTCAGGGACCAGGCATGGCTGGAGGACCCGTTTTGGTTCAGCTAAAATTCTTGACATTACCATGCGGCAGTAATGGTAAAATTTTTTGCAGCAGTCCGGTGTATCGTTGATGAAGAGGCGTATTGAATTATATCATGAAAGATAGAATTTTTGTGATACTATTGGCTCTGTTTCTGGCTGCTGCTCCTTCACCGGGCTCTACCCCTGCAGTTAAAATAAAAGTTGTCGGTGATATGGAATTTGTTTTCATACATGGCGGCAGTTTTGCCATGGGCTCCCTGGAAAATGAGGGATCCGAAGATGAACATCCCCGGCATCCTGTAGACCTCCATTCATTCTGGCTGGGCAGGCATGAAGTATCACAGGAACAGTATGAAAAAATTACGGGGAAAAATCCAAGCAGGTTCAGGGGAGTGAAAAGGCCGGTGGAAAATATTTCCTGGAATGATGCCAGGGAATTCACCATCAAATTCAGCAGCATGCATGGTATCGCGGCAAGGCTCCCCTATGAAGCTGAATGGGAATATGCTGCAAAAGCAGGGACACATACAAGATATTACTGGGGAGACGGCATGGTTGGAAATTATGCCTGGTATAACGGGAATTCAGGAGGCGGGACCCGTGAGAACGGTTTAAAGAATCCGAACCAATGGGGCATCCACGACATTTCAGGAAATGTTTGGGAATGGTGTATGGACTGGTATGATGAAAATTATTATAAGTACAGCCCTTTAAAAAATCCCGCGGGTCCGGCTTCGGGCAGTTTCCGGGTAATCCGGGGAGGCGGCTGGGACCTTAACAGCAGTTTTTTGAGGCATTCATTAAGGGACAGAAACCATCCGGGGAACCGGAACAGCGTTCTTGGATTCAGGATTGTCCTGGAGGATCAGTGACAGACGCCAAGTCAAAATTCCGAAAAAAAAGGCTGCCCTGATTAGGACAGCCTTTTAGCTTTTAACATAAAGATTTGTTTACTGGCCGGTAAATTTGTTATATGCGTCGCCAAGTTTTTTCTTCAGTTCTGCTTCTGCCGTTATTGCAAGCTTCTGCAGCTCAGCCGGGTTATTATGAATGATTGGGCTCACTCCGCTTATTCCAGGAGGGAACATGACGCCAACGGATGCGGCAAACGAACCTTTTACATCGCCGGGTTTGTATGTTGTGAAGGCTATTCTATAGAGTCCTCTGAGCAGAAGTTTTTTGGTATCGATGTTTTTAAGATCATCCATGCTCTTCGGAGGGTTCGGCAGTTTTATCATCAAATTTGAATTGTATTTAGAATGCCTTTTCTCTTCATAGGTGGAATCACCATCATCATCATCGCCAAGTTTCTGAATGGCGTTTTTAGAGCCGGCAACGATCTGGTCCGGCATAATAGCTCCCATTCTTTCCACCCTTACCCAGGTATCAAACCAGTTGGGCATATTTTTTTCCGCATCGGTTGCAGCTTTGAATGTATCGCTTACCATGTCATCTTTGCCTGGTTTTGCAATCTCACCCGTCGGAGAAATCATCCTTACATCCATCTCGGCTATTACGGCCGGGATCCATAGGTAGAGGTAATAGGCATTTTTTGATCCATCTACCATTCCATCGGGCGCTGTTCCGGGTTTGATAAATCCAAAGTAGTTAACTGTAGCCGGATATGGCAGTTCCTTTACCATAGTTTTCCCGGCAACTGTTGTTGAAACGGTGAAAGAGCTTTTTAAGGATGGCAGACCTGAAGCGCATCCTACCATAACACTGGCTATCACTGCAAGAGCCAGTATCAGGTTAAATTTGTTTTTCATATTGTTCCCCTTATATTAATTATTTTTTGTTAATAAAGATTAATAATAATTCATATTTTCCGGTTAGTCAATGAAAAAAATGAATTATCAAATTTGATTATTGATGATATAATACTTTAATATTTTGATTCAGTCAATATAATTTTTTTTATGCCAATTAATTATTTGGGTATATTATTAGCCAGGAAAACATATCATATAGCTTTGATACGTAATGGTTTATAGAAAAATTAATAAAATACTAAATTTTTTTTGTTGTCAGAACAAAAAATTAACAAAAATGTAACAATTTTGTTAATTTTATGTTTGCATTTATAGCTATTTAAATTGTTTTTGTATTTATGAATTTTAGCATATTAATGGAGACTATCATGCCCATATTGAAAAAATCAAGGTCCCTGAGAAAGGGATTTAAACTCATCGAGCCTAAGGAGCCTGAACTCTACAGGGAGCAATTCCCTTACGAGGAGGTGCCTAAGATTCTTTTTGATGGAATCATGGTGCCAAACTCCATTCCAGGAGATTTCTGGATTACAGATACCACATTCAGGGACGGCCAGCAGGCCAGGGCTCCATATACTGTTGAGCAGATTGTCGTACTCTATGAAATGCTGCACCGGCTTGGAGGCCCTAACCATGTAATCAGGCAGTGTGAATTTTTTCTCTATAGTGACAGGGACCGGCAGGCTATAGAGGGGTGCAGGGGAAAGGGCTTCAAATACCCTGAAATTACCGGATGGATAAGGGCAAATAAGGATGATTTCAAACTCGTGAAAGATATAGGGCTCAAGGAGACAGGGATACTGACATCTGTATCCGATTACCATATCTTTATCAAGCTTAAAAAAACACGTAAAAAGGCGATGGAGGAATACCTGGACATAGTAAAAGATGCCCTTGACAAGGGTATAATTCCGCGCTGCCACTTTGAGGACATCACCAGGGCGGATATTTACGGGTTCTGCCTCCCCTTTGGTGAACAGCTCCTGAAACTGGCGGGCGACAGCGGCATGCCGGTAAAAATTAGGCTGTGCGACACCATGGGATTCGGAATTACCTATCCCGGGGCTGTTCTGCCCAGGAGCGTGCCCAGGCTTGTCAATGCATTTCACAATGAGCTTGGATATCCTTCTGAGTGGCTTGAGTGGCACGGGCATAACGATTTTCACAAAGTCCATATTAATGGGACTACGGCCTGGCTCCATGGAATATCAGCCCTCAATACCTCGCTCCTCGGCTATGGGGAGCGTACCGGGAACTCACCGCTCGAGGGGGCCATCATTGAATATATCGGGCTGAAAGGCAACGCCAACGGAATTGATTTATCAGTCATAACCGAGATAGCTGATTATTACAAGAATGTTGTCCGCGCAGAGGTTCCCAGGAATTTCCCTTTTGTAGGAAATGAGTTCAACACTACAAGCGCCGGCATCCATGCCGACGGCCTGCTGAAAAGCCAGGAGATATACAATATTTTCAACACGGAAAAGCTCCTGAACAGGCCGCTGAAGATCACGGTCACGGACAAGTCAGGGATAGCCGGTATTGCGCAGTGGCTGAACGACTTTTCGCGTTCCAAATCCGGAGTCGAGGCTAACCCTATAAGCAAGCGGCACCCCGGGGTGAAGAGGATACATTTCTGGGTTTCCGAGCAGTACTCCAGCGGAAGGACCACCGGTATTTCATCAGAAGAGATGATAGCCCAGGCCAAACACCATCTCCCGTCCCTCTTTGAATCGGATTTCAAGCGGGTCCTGGATGCGGCCTCGGAGAAGGCAAAGAAACTGGCTGAAAGGATATCCCATTCACCGGAAGTCAAGTCCATGAAAGGGAAGGTGCTGGAACCCTATTTAGATGAAGTGTTGAAGGAAGAGGGGTCCATCCAGCTCCTTGCTATCACCGATCCCGAAGGCTTCAGGGTGAGCCAGGTTCATACCCAGAGGGGGGAGAAGGGGCAGTTCCGCAATTTAATGAACAAGGACTTCAAGGAGACAGACTGGTTCCTTGAAGTTATAAAGACAGGAAAGCCCTATTTTTCCGATCTTTTTTTCTCAAGGTATACAAATCAGCTTATTATGACAATAGCCCATCCCATCTTTGATGAAAATGATACCATCCGCGCAGTCATGGACATTGATTTTAAATTTGAGGAGCTGGTTAAGCTTTTGAGCAATGTGCCGGATGATATTCTTGAAGGATAATGTGATGCAGATAGACGTTATATTGACTATTCCAATGAATCAGGAGAAGGTATATGCCAATTATACAGTGGGAAGAGAACCTCAGCGTTAAGGTTGAATCCATTGATTTTCAGCACAAGATACTTATAGGGCTCATCAATGATACCTACGATGCCCTTGTTTCAAATAAGGGGAGAAGCACAATATCAAAGATATTTACCGGGCTTATTGATTATACCAAGGAACACTTCAGTTTTGAAGAGGGCCTTTTCAACGAAAGCGGATATCGGGATGGACTGAAGCACAGGATTGAACATGTAAATCTCACGGAACAGGTTGTTTCTTTTTACCGTGATTATGTCAACGGTAAAAGCGTTGAGCCCCTGAAAGTTTTAGACTTTCTCGTGGAATGGCTTCAGAAACATATTCTTGTTTCTGACATGAAATTCGGGGAATTCCTTGCAACCCGGGACTTGAATAAATGAAAATTATTGAAATATGGAGGAGATAATGGCAAAGGCTTTAATTGTATATGCCACTAGGTCCGGAACTACAAGGGCGATTGCAGAACTCATTGCCGAGGGACTTCGGATGGAAGGGCTCGAAGCCCAGGTGAAAAATGGAGCTGAGATAATATCAGAGGCTCATCTTGCCGGGTATGACGCCTATATTTTCGGTTCGGCGACATACCACGGCGATATGATGAACAGCATGAAGACCATCCTTTTTCTTTGCGAAAAAGCGGGCCTGGACAACAAAGCAGGCGGCGCTTTCGGCGCCTTCGGATGGAGCGGTGAAGCTCCCGGCAGGATATTCGATACCATGAAAAACATCTTTAACATGAACATGGTGAATGACCCACTGAGGCTCAAGTCACCATCCATGGAGGGCGGAAAGACCATGGCACAGGATTACGGGAGGAGCGTTGCAAAGAAGCTGGGGTAGGGATGTCCATATCAATTCCATTATTTTTATCCCTGCAGGGGGCATGGCATGGACCCTGTAAAGAATAGGCTTGAACTCCTTGAAAAAAAGGTTGAAGCCATTGAAGCGGGGTTGAAAAAAAAAGGGGGGCTGCCCGGCAGGCTCTCGGGCCTTGCTGGTGAGGACCCGGGTTCCAGGGAGGAGAATCTTATTAAGACCGATTCCTGGTTTAACAGGTCGGGGATTCTCCTGTTTCTTCTTGGTGTCGCGTATTTTTTCAAATACGCAGTGGAGCAGGGGTGGGTTACACCCTTTTTAAGGATATCCCTCGGCTTCCTCCTTGGCGGATTCCTGATGAAGATAGGGTTCCGTGTTCATGCAAAAAACCGGCTGTTCAGCCAGGTAATGACAGGCGGGAGCATAGCGGTATTTTACATCACCATTTTTTCTGCCTTTCATATAGAGAAAGTGTTCCCCTTTGCCCTGGCATTTATCCTCATGATCCTTGCAACGGCAGCCGCCTTTACTGTTTCAATAAGGTTCAATGATCAGGCACTTTCAATAATCGGGGCCCTGGGCGGCATACTGACACCCTTTGTTCTTTATACCGGCATAGATGATTACGGAATAATCGTATCATATATATGCGTCATCTTTACAGGGACATGCCTGATATATCTGTACCGTGAATGGACGCTGCTCATGTGGGTCCTTACTGCCGGTACCTGGGTTGCATTTATTACTCTCTACCACCTGGGAATCCTCAGGATGAAAGGCGATACACTGTCCGGGTCAATTTCCATACAGGCCGGGGTGTTCCTGTGCTGGCTTGTTCAGTGGATGACTGAATTATGCCGGGGTTTTGTGAGGGAGAAATTATTTATCGGGAGGATGCAGGAAACAGGTGAAACTCCGGGCAGGGATTTATTATACCGGTCCATATTTCTCCTTTCCCCTCTTATCTCGATCTATATATCCATGCAGCTCTGGGACATGACCGGTCGTTTCTGGGGCTTGGTTTCCCTGCTGGCAGCCGGCTTATACCTTTCGGCCTATTTTTTTCTCAGGAGGTTCAGCCACAGCAGGCATGCTGCCGATTTTCAATGGAAGATATCCCTGGCCCTTGCCACCTCTGCAATTCTGCTTACCTTTGACGGGAACATGCTCCTGGTGGCCCTTTCTGTAGAATCCGTTGCGCTCCATATCATCATATCGAAAATAGAAGACAAGGCCTTATTCATATCGGCAAACGGAATGTTCATCGTGATCAGGTGCTGGCTCGCCTACCGGCTTGTCTTCATCTCCATGCCCGACTATCCCCTCCACCCGGACTCCATGGCCGAAGCCTTTGCAATAGTATCGCTTTTTGCCGCGATCCGGTTTATATTCAATAAAACTCATGCCAGGCTCTATTTCCTGTCAACCCACCTGCTTTTCATGGTATGGCTCCTCAGGCTCATTTCGGCCATCAGCGGCGTATCGGGGTATTCATCGGTGGCATGGTGCATCTATGCCGTAACCCTCTATATCATCAGCTATAAGATGAGAAGTGTCTTTCTCAGCAGAATATCCCTTGCCACACTTTTCGCAGTGGTTGCGAAACTGCTTTTTTATGATATCGGCAGGATAGGAACCGTTTTCAAAGTTGCAATATTTTCAGGGCTGGGGCTGGGGCTTCTCGTCATAAGCTATGCAGTCCAATCCCTGATGAACAGGAGTGGAGAAGGGGATGGCAGGTGACCCCCCGGAGATCTGAACATCCTTCCCGGGGGATATGATTACGATAATGTCACAGCCCCAGGGATATGTCTATCCTGGCCCTTGACACCGCAATAATTTCAGCTGTCTCAACTCTCAGCAATTTAACAAAGACTTCGTAATATTTGTCCTTCTGGTAGAGGTTTCCGACTATGAGCATCTCCGCGCCCATCATCTTTCCGACTTTCGAGGCGTTTTTCTGGTCCACGAGCCCGGTCATCTGCATCTCCAGCTCTTTCAGCAGTTTCTGGAGGTCTTTGCGTTCTACCATCTTGAATTTTTTACTCGTGCTGAGGGAGTGTATGAGGTGTTCAGTGAAATATTCCGAGTTTAGGTCGGACTCCTTTGACCTGACTGCCGGTGTTATGGGGAGGACAGCCGAAGTTGTATTATCGGCAATCGCAATCGAAGAATAATCTATTAGCTGGGATATTGCCATGTCAAAGAGCTTTTTCAATGTATCCTTTTTTTCCTCGAAATCGACCTTTGTCGCCTGGAAATATGGGTCTCCGTCTTCAATCGGCTGGCTCGTAAGGTAACTCAGTTCCACCTTTGCAAACCGCATGATTATGGTCTCAAGCTTGTCTGTGACAAAATTGGCGCCGGTGTGGTGGCTGACGCTGCCGGGTTTTCCGCCTTCGCTCTCGCCGCGCTCGCCGTAGGTGAGGAATATATATTTTCCGCCTGTATACTGGGCAATCTGCCTCAGCACATATTCACCGGCAATGTTGAGGCCGCCGGTACCCACAGAAAAAATCTTTATTGCCTGTTTTCTTGAGTCCTCAGCTGCGTTTTTATATGTATACGCCTGCCCGTAATCGAGGTGGGGCGATGCGTCTGTGATAATGAACGCAAGCCTGATGCCTCCGGAGTTCCATTTCATGTTGTTGACCGCATCATACAGAGCCGACTGGAGGTCCTCGGGGTAATCTCCTCCGCCGGAGGCTTCAACTTCGTTCAGGGACTCCCTGAAGGTTTCAAGGCTCTCGGTAAAGGGTATCATTTTAGTTATATAGGCATCCCTCTTATCCTTGTACAGGACCATGCCGAAACGGATTTTAGGCTTTGATGAGAGTGAAGTTAAATTGAGATGGATGATTTCAATAGTGGTCTTGAGCCGGGCGATCTCCTCTCCCATGCTGCCAGTTGTGTCCAGGATAAAAAGAATGTCCAGGGGCACTGATGGGACATCAGCGCGTTTTACCTTCATTATAAGGTCAACATCCCTTTTCCCGTTCCTGGAAAAACCGGAGTTCAATACATCCTGATTGTATTCCACCTGCACATTATATCCTGTGAGCGACGCGTCATGTTCTGACGGAAAAAACATTACCGTTCCATCGGCATAGCTTTTGCCTGAAAACAGAATCCTGTTTCCGCCTGAGATTTTCACCGACGCGTTCGGTATGGACTTGTTCATGCTGTCCATGACTTTCAGGATAATCCTCTCCCCGATTTTAAGCGGGTAATGGGGGGCTTCGACTTCATATTTTTTCAGAAAGTCTATGAAATAATTATACTGCCTGTTATCATCAACATATCCGGCCTTCAGACCCGACGCGGACGGGGTAGATTCCCTTTTTATTCTGGAGTCTGATTTTTTCAGCGAAGCCGAGTAACGCGGTGAGCCGTCCCTTTCTTCGCTTTTTTTAGCAGGGTCTTTGGAGCTGAAATCGGACATTCCCGAGGCCCCTTCCATGTCGTTTATTTTCCCCGATTTTTCTTTGCGATCTCTGGGAACGGAAGATTCGTCTCCCTTAATAATTCCGCCCCTGCTTCCGCAAGAGGTAAACGAAACAAATATAAAAAAAATTAATATTCCTGGGATGATGAGTAAGGTTTTTTTCATAGGGTATGACTCTCCGGATTGTTAAATTGGTTTAATATTCAGATGCTTATTAAAAGGCACTTTTTATGTAACTACTCAGCTATAAATAATTGCTCAGGTCTTCACGCGGATATTCACAGATTTTTTTAGTAGAATTATCAGAAACTTATTCTCATTTTTATCACTGTTTATCCGTGCTAAGACCTGAGCAAATTTTTTTTCCTATTTTCTGGCTGAGTAGTTACTTTTTTTTCTATAACAATATAATAACGTATTTGTAATCAAAAAGTAACAAAAAATTTGAATTTTTTTCAGGTTTTTAAATTAATCGATGGGAAATGGGCTGTTTACTTTGTGGAATTAATTTCTCTGAAGATCTCATCGGAACAATCAGGGCAGATGCCGTGGCTGAAATGAATTTTGTAGTAGTTTTGAAATAAATCCTCTATGCTTTTCCAATAATCTTCGCTGCCCCTGATTTTTTTACAGTAGGAACATATTACCGGCGGCCTGTTCAGGTCAAGGCTCCCGAGTATAGCATTGCGGAACTCCATGAAACCGGAGCGGAATTGTATGTTTGAATATATCATATTCAGGTCAGATTCTATTATCTTTATCATGGAAAGAACAAGTTTTTTTACATCTGAATATTCTTTTTTTGTGGTTAATTGCTTAAAGCCGGTAATAATGGAACCGGCAATATCTCCATTTGGCCATTTGACTGGAAAAACAACATAGGGATTTTTATCATTTTTTAGAAATGGATTCGGCAGATTTCTAAATATGGAAGATTTAATTTTTTCTTCTCTTTCAAGCGGTTTTATACCGGCTTTGTCTGAATTTGATTTCTCTGTCCTGAATTCTTTTTTTATCGAAATTTCAGCCGGGACGCTGAATATATCTTCAATAGTATTTATAAGATCAGACCATGCATGTATTATTTCCCTTGGGATAATCAGGTTCTGTTCGATTCCAGACTCCGCCGGCGAACCGGAAGTTGTATGTAGTGATTTCATGTTCATGTTTAATTGTATTTCGATTCAATAACCTGCATGGTTTTAATCTCGCTGTGGAGTTTCATCAGTTCTTCTTCATCATTTATTTTGAACATATCGAGCACTTCCTGTTCAATAAAATAGTACTGGGATACCTTATCCTCTATGTTGCAGAGGTGGTTGCCAAGGTATATGATGTAGACTATCTCCCTGTACTGGGCGCTGCAGTTTAGCGGGGAGTGATGATTTTTAATAGATTCGATGATATATTCAGGCAGGTTCCACTTTGCCGCAATCAATTCCCCTATGGTGGAATGGCTGAGCCCTATGGAAACTTCTTCCAGGGTGGTTGATGTGCGGAGCTCTTTCTTCCGCGTAATTTCCGATATCCATTCCGATAGGGCTGAATTTGCTGAGAGCAGGATTATTTTCCCCAGATCATGGAGGAGGCCGCCCAGGGCTGCGCTGTCGCTCAGGACCGCGTAGCCGAATTTCATTGCTATGTACCTGGCATAGGCCGATGTCTTGTTGCAATGATCCCAAATTTTTTTGAACACGGTATATTTTTCGTTCATTATTTTTCTTGCGCTTGATGTGATAAGCAGGGCCTCAAGATTTTTAAGCCCGATTATTTTTATGGCGTCTATAACATACTCGGTCCTGTTTCTTGTAAGAAAACCGGCCGAATTAGCAAGTTTGAGCACCGATACCGAGAGAGATGGATCCAGAGATATCCTGTCAGATATTTTTTTAAGCGTCACATCCTCGGTTTTACAGAGTTTCTGGAGTTCCAGGATATTTTCAGGGAAGGTGGGGAGTTCTTCAATCTCCTTGAATATTCCATCCTGGATCTTTGAAGTTATTTCAACAGGGCTCAGGTCAAATGGAATTATGAGGGAGGTATATGTTTTTTCACTGTCAGCCGATATTTTAAATGACTGCTCGCCTATTCCTGAATTTCTCAGGAACAGCATTGTAAGGATAATGCCAAGTCCTTCTCCCTCGCTGCTGTCTATTACTTCAGAATAAACTTCGGAGAAGTCCTTGAATTCGCCGGCTTTTTGAATCCTGTGCTGAATTTTACTCAGCTCTTCCCTGTGGAGGGGGACATTGTTGATTATCATAATTTTGAGGCCGCGTTCACTGTTATTGATCTGCATGGTGACTTTTAAATTAAATTTTTTAAGTTCCTCCTCAACTTCCTCCTGGTTGGATACAATGTAGGACTTGAAATTTTCCATTCCTGCATTGTACTCTTTGTCATCAAACATATCCAGGTTGTTGCTTTTAAAATAAACCCTTTTTGAATTCGCCTTAATAGCATTTGTGATGAGTTCCCGCAATATGGTTGTCACGGTGCTATGGAGAAAGGGAATATTTTTTCTGGATAATATTTTTGAAAACAGGGAGTTGATAAAACTGTTAATATTCCTGTTATAATAATGGAAGGATACATTTATCTGTTTCCCGTCATCGATTATATTAGTCAATTGGGAAGTTTTTTTTGTTAAAATTGAATGGGAATTCATATTTTTTTATTTTATCTGTGTGATATTATTTATATGTAATCGTGATTATTTTTTTAAATATTTGAAAATGGAGCTTTTTTCAATCGGGATTTTTTCCTGGAAAAAAAATAAATTATTAATAACCATTCACATATAATAGGATTACATTAAATGGATATTGCAGTTAATGCAAGCAAAATGTAATAAATACTATTTGATGGGTAATGAACGCTATTTTTTGTGTAATGAATGACATATAACTAAAAGCGGGACAATTTCAAAATTTAATGTTGACAATAAATTTCACTAGTTCACTTTAAATTAACATATGAAAGATAATGAAAATATATCTGTATTTATTGCCGAAGATGAGCAGCCCGCAAGGGAGCTTCTTATTGAATATCTCCTCGGGAGATCAGAGCTCAAGCTCGAAGGGATGGCCCAGACCGGACAGGAAGCCCTGGAAAAATTATCTCAAAAGGATTATGACCTCCTCTTTCTCGACATAAACCTCCCTGTATTTTCCGGTATTGAGGTCCTGGAAAAACTTGACAGGTACCCGTATCTCATCTTCACCACGGCATATGATAAATATGCAATCAAGGCTTTTGAGATTGGCGTCATTGATTATCTGCTGAAGCCTTTTTCAAGGGAAAGGTTCAACCAGGCAGTGGATAAGGCTATTCTGGCGATCAGGGAGAACAGGGGAAACCTGAAAGGGCTCCATGAGATCGGACTTGCCATCAAGGAGAATGAGAACCATTATATCATACCCTTTGACGATGTTGTGTATATCTCGTCCCACTCCAGGCATGTTGTGGTGCATACAGAGGAGAAGGACTTTGAGTCTGCAACGCTGCTTAAGAATATCGAGAGCAGGCTTCCTGAAAATAAGTTTATCAGGATACACAAGCAGTATGTAGTTAATGTGAAATATATTTCGCACTTTCAGTATCTCATAGGCGGGCAGTACGAGATATATCTGAAAGACGGCGATGAAACCGCA
This sequence comes from Spirochaetia bacterium, assembly GCA_009885955.1. Lineage (GTDB taxonomy): Bacteria > Spirochaetota > UBA4802 > UBA4802 > UBA5550 > VFJS01. Next base: position 134,617 of record VFJS01000068.1, read on the forward strand.
CTTCCCGTGGGGAGAAAATTCACAACCCTGCTTAAGTCCAGGCTGAACATATAGGCCGTAATTACCGGTTATCAGCATGATGCGCAACCGAATTCATGTATATCCCTGCCGGCAAGTGTGTAAAAACCGGAGATAAGGGGATGGTAGAGAGATGGGGATGAAAATAGTCTGCCTTTCCGATATTCACGGCGAGTTGAAATACCTCGATTCCTTAGGCGGGGAGATTGCATCATCAGACCTGGTGGTGTTACCCGGCGATATCTCGGGCACGGGAAGCGGCAGTTCCATGAATGAAGTTTTATCCCGCATAAAAAGCATGAACTCCAGGATCCTGGCTGTCCATGGAAACTGGGATGGAAGGGAGGCAGAGGATGTACTGTCAGCGAGCGGTTATTCACTGCACAGGGACGGAAGGATGTTCGGCGGCATAGGATTTTTCGGTGTGGGCGGTTCATGCCCCACGCCCATGAACACTCCGGTGGAATACAGCGAGGAGGAGATCGGCAGGTATCTTCTTGAGGGCTATGAAAAGATCAAAGATGCGCCGGTGAAAATTCTCGTATCCCATGCCCCTCCGAGAAATACCAGGGACAGGACATTCTTCGGCATGAGGGCCGGAAGCAGGAGCATCAGGGAATTCATCATTGAACACAGCGTGGGCCTCTGCCTTACCGGCCATATTCATGAATCACACGGGATGGAACTGCTGGGTTCATGCATCATAGCAAATCCCGGATCTTTTCAAAAAGGGAGGTACCTGGTTGTGAATACAGGAGCGGCCGGTGCCGTGGACATAAACGGTATTGTGCTGAAAAAGATATGAATATCTATGATATTGCCTCCAATCCTGCCATACTCTGCGATGCCGGGGTGAAGGCAGGTGATTTTTTTTTATCGGGTGTCCGCCTTGGCGACCCCTGCGGGAAAATCAGCGCCGGTGATGTGTATGACACCGGTTTCTACACACCCATCAAGGGGTTTGATTCACTGTTCTGGAGGGATGGAAAAACCTATGGCACAAGGAACGGGGTTGAAAGGGAGGTTAAGCTGGATGAGAGGATCGGCCTGGTTATGGAAAACGGGGGATGGCTCATGCTCAACAGCGGCGCGAGGTACAGGATTGAAAAGGGGCTGGTTGTTGAATTCAGGATTGATGACGATCTGCTGAAAAAATTTCAGCAGATAAAAAATGGCGGTATCGAGGAGTTCTTCGGAATACCCGATGAGGTGGAAGAGGAGATAATTGATCCTTTTGACGGCCCGGTGAGCAGGGCATATATATATCGTGGAAGGATGATGAGGATCTCCTGGGATTGCGGGGCTGGTGAAATTGACGGGATAAATATAGGAGATATTATCTCTGTTCCGGTTTCAGGATCAGCGTATGTTCCGTATGCTTAATAATCATCTCATCGCTCAGCCATAGATAGAGTTTGTCCCCGTTCAGGTAGGATTTTATCTGGTCGCTGTTGTGGCTGTCAAAGGCCCTGCCGCTTGCCCCGCCGGGAATTACAAAGGCAACCTTATCCCTGTCCGCCAGGTCGGCCACCATGCGGAGAGAGGCAAAGACCCTGGAGGTATAGGGGCTGCTGAAATTGTACGTCCCGCTGTTGAGGGTCTCTCCGGAACCGGGCACAGGGCGGCTCCCTGCCCCCAGGAGTTTTTTCAATAGGCCCTCCCTGCCGACAGGATTGATGAAATCAATCCTGTGCATGTCGCCCCATTTCCACTTTGCTGGATCAGATCCGTACTTTTTCCCGTCGTCCTTCACGGCAAGGATTACGGCCCTGTGAACAATGCCGTTCATCGATTCCTTAGGCTGGGTCATGACATTGTCGAACCATTTTGAATCTCCGGCGAGCACCATTTTTTCAAAGCGCTCCTTCCAGAAATGCTGCACATCGAGCATGGCGGCGGTCAGGTCGCTTCCGAGCTCATCCTCGTAGGTGAGGTAGACGAATTTCCGCATTATTGACTGGAACAGGGCGGGAGCGGCATCTTCCATGCTGTCGATGTAGTCCCAGTTCCTGAGGATGGCGCCCCTCTCTTCGCTCCCCTTGTAGGAGATGAGAATATCAGCCAATAGGGGGGCGATTTTTTTTGCCATGAGGTTTTTTGCGTCCCTCTGGAACTCCCAGCAGTCATCGGGGCTTATTTTATCCTTTGACGAGATGAGCTCCTTCAGCCTGGCATAGCGGTGGTACGGGGCAAAATGGGATGAGAGGTAGTAGGGATAATCCCCTTTCACCGTTTTATGGTTGGCTGTCCCGAGCCATCCCTTTGCCGGGTTGTATTCATGGGGCATTTTATCAAAGGGGATCCATCCCTGCCAGTTGTCCCTGCTGTCCTTTACCGTGTAGGGGAGGAGGCTGTTCCCCTGTGACCTCACCGGGATCCTGCCCGTGGTATGCCATCCGATATTGCCCCTCTCATCGGCAAAAACCAGGTTAAGCATGATGAAGGTGACTTTTGTAAGGTAATTTTTAAATTCATCAACAGTACCAGCCATAAATTGGTTTCTTAACTGAAATGATTGGGGATCCATGGTTTCAAAGGGGGACCAGCGCAGGGTTATGATTTTTTTTGCTGAAAGTTCCGGCATGGTGCCGGAGATCACCGGGCCCCTCCTGGTAAGGAGTATGGTGAATTTTTCTTCCAAAAAGCCATCCATTGCGTTTTTATCCCTTATCCTCAGGACCTCTGTTATGACTTCAAAGGGGATTGATTTTTCCCCTTCCAGGTAATTGGCCGGATTTTTTGGGTCCGCGGTTTCCACGTAAAGGTCCTGTGCGTCGTTATATGAATTCGTCATGCCGAAGGCCATTGTTGAATTTCTGCCTGACTGAACTCCCGGCAGTCCCTGGATGACTGCTCCGACAGCCCTCTGCCCGGGGATGATGATACCCACCGGGTGCCATATTCCTGGCAGGCTTGATGAATCCTGGTGGGTGTCATTGGCAAAAATCGGTTTCCCGGTTGATGAAAGGCCTGAGCTGACAGCCCAGTTATTGCTGCCGATTCCGTCTCCACCACTGTAGAATTTCAGGATGGATAAAAGCCCCTCCAGGCCACCTGAACCTGCGTCCATTCCGGCCTTCTTTTTATTATCAGGCCTGGTACCGCGCTTCAGCTCCTGCCTTGCCGCAGGTTTTAGAGCTGGGTCATCATCAGGATTGGTGCTGGCCGGGAAAATTTCGCCGGCCTTGGCAGCTCCCAGCTTTTCTGCAAGCAGGTATGCCACAATTTTTCCCCTGAAATTTGAGGCGCTCTGCCATCCCATGAAATAATACAGGGCAATGATGTCTTCAGCACCCCATATGCCGGGTTTTATCCCTGCCAGTCTGAATTCCAGATGGTGCTCACCTGCCATTTGCGATATGTACTGGTTTATTCCGGATGAGTAGGATTGGAGGAGAATTCTGTCGTCGTCGCTTATGCTCTGAGCATGTTTTTTTCCATTTCTGTAGAACCCCAGGGTTCTCATGTGGATATCCAGGTCCCGTGTCCTTTTACCTGCAAGTTCCGAGAGCCTCCCTGTGGCTGCAAGCCTCATGAACTCCATCTGGAAGAGCCTGTCCTGGGCTGTGACAAAGCCCTGGGCCATGAAGGCATCCTCAAGATTTTCAGCGCGGATATAGGGTACGCCCTTTTCGTCGCGGATAACTTTGACCGGTGACTTCAGCCCTTGCAGGGATATGGAGCCGTCGCTCTGGAAGGAGTTTATCCGTAACCTGACAATGCCGGCAGTAAGAATGATGATGGATACCAGGACCAGGGCGATAATTTTTTTCATGGATGGAAACCCTCTGTTTTTCATATATCAGCATTCTGCTTAAAACCGGCAGAATGTTTACTCAAGCCATTATGATAAAAATTAAGTCTGATATTTCTGTTGAAAAAATAGCAATAAAAAAAAGGTCGTGGGGATCATTTTTATCGTAATCTGATAATTGAAATTATATCGGGACTTTTTGGATGACTTTGATCGTATGGAGAATATGTTCAGCAAGGAGGATATAAATGGGGCATCAAAGTTATACCTCAATTGCTCAAAAATTTAAGCAGTCTTTGGTAGATTTTCCATTATTTTTTCATACAAATTCTTTGTTGCCGTATTATTTGAAATATTGAGTACAGTCTTCC
>VFJS01000034.1 GCA_009885955.1 Spirochaetia bacterium
CGGTGACAGACTGCTGGTTAGGCTTTGTCTGTATCGGACTTTAACCGATAAGATATTACAAGCTTTGCTTGGCGCACTTATACAACCCAATTCAAGAGACATAGGGGATCATATCGGAATCAATTTTCATGACATTTGAAAAGATTCATGGTGCCTGCCTTAAAATTTAATTCCTGTGTATCAGTAAATCGGCGAAAAGATCGGCAAAAAAGACTTGATTGTTGTAAATATATCAATAATTACTTGGTGATTATGTGATTCAGGATCGGCAAAAAATGGAAATAGAGACACCGTTTAGAATAGAACCGAGCATACTGACAAATCCGTCATCAGAGATTGTTGATCTGGTTGCATCGTTATCATCTGCATCCGAAAAATTGAACCAAAAGCTTCATCCCCGTACAGCCTCCAGTCTTGCTGATCTTGTCCGGATAATGAACTGTTACTACTCTAATTTGATTGAAGGTCATAATACAACCCCGCGAGAAATAGAACAGGCTTTGAATGGACAACTTATAGATGTTCCTGAGAAACGGAATCTTCAAATTGAAGCTGCGGCTCATATCCGTATTCAGAAGTTGATCGATGAACAATACGAATCCGGTATTTTACCTGAGCCATGCAGTACATCTTTTCTTCGATGGCTTCATAAAGAATTCTACGCTGAAGTCCCAGCATCATTTCTGAAAATAAAAGGATCGGGAGACCGTATAATTACGATGTTGCCGGGTGAATTCCGTTCTAAGCCGGATGAAGATGTAACGGTTGGACGTCATCTTCCGCCATCCAGTGTTTATATAGAATCCTTTATGAACTATTTTCAGGAGAAATATACCATAGAAAAGCTTGGGATGGGAAGCCGTATTATTATCATGGCAGCCGCTCATCACAGATTGAATTATATCCATCCGTTTCTTGACGGGAATGGTCGCGTCAGCCGTTTAATGAGCCATGCAATCGGACTAAAAGCCGGCATCGGGGCTCATGGACTGTGGTCTATTTCGCGGGGCTTAGCTCGCGGATTGGAAAGCCGACAGGAATACAAGAACATGATGGATCGTGCTGATTTCCCCAGACAGGGAGATCTTGATGGTCGTGGAAACTTATCCCTGAAGTCATTTGAAGAATTTATTATATGGTTTTTGCAGGTTTGCCTCGATCAAGTAAAATTTATGGGGTCTTTATTCGGTATTGAATCGTTATCGGAAAGGTTGAAACGCTATCAGGAAATGATGGGTTGGAAGACTGAGGTATATTATCTTCTGTCAGCAATTCTTACGAGGGGGGAATTGTCCAGAGGAGATGCAATTCGTATGACCGGATTAAAAGAACGAAGCGCAAGAACACTTCTTTCAATGCTTTTGGAAGCCGGTCTGTTATCTTCTGATACGCCCAAAAGTCCGGTCTACCTAAAATTCCCGATTGATGCTGTGGATGTTTTATTTCCGAGATTTTATATCCAGGAATTTCCGTTAGTAATTGGGTGAAGCTGATCCCGGAAAACGTTATAAAACCAGAAAGTATTATATGTAACCCTATTTTATATCCAGGAATTTCCGTTAGTAATTGGGTGAAGCTGATCCCGGAAAACGTTATAAAACCAGA
>VFJS01000047.1 GCA_009885955.1 Spirochaetia bacterium
GCTGAAAACTTGAAGAAATTCATGCAAAAAAACATCGATCCCGCCAGGGCGGAGGGATTCCGTCTGATCTCATGACAAGAATCCGTCTGAAAACGGTACTCTCAAGTTACTAAAAAAAATTCAATTTTTAGCTTGCAATTTCTATGAAGTTATGGATACACTAATGTATGAGCCAAATCACATTACATCATGACAAGCTGTTCAATGACCTCATTAAACGGATTTCCAGCGAATATAAAGTCGATTTCTCCGGGTATAAAAGTGATTTTATCCTTAACAGGATTGAAGACAGGCTGCAAGCCCATAACATAACGAACTTTTCAGACTACCTGAAAATAGTTGAAAACGATGACCTGGAATACAGGGCCCTTGCCGGGCTTTTGACAATACATGTAACACGGTTTTTCAGGAACAGCTATACCTTTGATCTGTTCAAAAACGAATATGCGCCGGAAATTGCCGGGAAGGGGGGGCCGATTAGAATCTGGTCCGCGGGATGCTCCACCGGAGAGGAGCCCTATACCATGGGAATTATTTTCACGGAGCTTTTCCGGGAAAGGGGTGTGAGCCTGCCATACAAAATATTTGCAACTGACATTGATCCCGCTGCAATTGAAAACGCCAAAGCCGGGATTTTCAGCCGGAGCGCCCTCATTGAAGCGAGGCTTGAGATCGTGGACAGGTATTTTGAATTAATAAACGGTATGTATCATCTCATCCCCGATATCAGGCCGCTTGTAAGTTTTTCCCTTCATGATGTAGCCTCACCGGTAAATCCGGCGCCGTCAGATTCGGTCTATGGAGATTTTGATGTTGCGCTCTGCAGAAATGTACTGATATATTTTAACGATAATTTACAGGCGCTGGCGCTTCATAGTATACATAAGAGTTTAAAGAAGGGCGGCATTGTCATACTTGGCCAAAGCGAAGCAATGCCCCCTGACTTTGAAAAAAAATTTACCGCGGAAAATGAGAGATTGAGGATTTACCGGAAGAGGTAGAGCGATGATGATATTGAGGATCCATTATTTTTCAGATTAAATTTGGAATGATGATGAACAAAAAAATTTTCATAATAGGTCTGATGGTCTGTGCGCTGTTTTTTTGCGCTATCTTTATCATCCCGCGCATTTTCAATAGAAACAGCCTGAACCATGCCCCGGCGCCTGATACAACCGGCAGAAATCTTACAAGGTATGAAGGATATACCTTTCATAATGACAGGAGAATCAATTTCGGCATACAGCCCATGTGGGTCCCTGCATCAGCCATTATTGAGGTGATGAAAAGGGATGAAGAGCTCCTTGCCTCACTGAAAAAATATGGATATGAAATCAGGTGGTATGATTTTTCCAGCGGTAATGATGTCAACCAGTTCATCAAAAGCGGAAAGCTGCACGGCGGCATAGGGGGAGACATGCCGGCATTGACCCTTGCAGCGGAGATGGACATCAGGATTGTCTCCATAATCCAGTACGGCGCCTGCTCCATCATATCAAGGGGCCTGAAATCAATCTCAAACCTTGAAGGGAAAAAAATAGGATATTCCCGTGGATCCAACGCCCATTTCCTGCTGGCGAACAGCCTGTCAATAATGAAAATAGATCTCAGTAAGGCAGGCCTGGTTGATATGAATGTACATGAGATGCCGCAGAAACTCATGAACGGGGAGATTGATGCCTTTTCCGCCTGGGAGCCTGCGCCGGCAATTGCATTGAAAATGGATCCCGGGCTCACAAGGACTGCAAAAGGCTATACTCTGGGTTTTATGTATTTCAGCGGAAGTTTTTTTGACGCCCATGCGCCCCTTGTCAGGGAGATGGCGCTTGCCCAGGCCAGGGCCATGAAATGGATGTCTGCCGGCATCGATAATATACATCTTTCGTCACGCCTGGCTCTCCAGGCCTATGAAAATTATACAGGGTCACGATCTCCCCTGGCCGTTGAAGATTATTCCGGGCTTTCAAAGGAAGACATCATTGGAATATTCCGCAATCCCTCAATAAGGCCCAACATGCTGTTAAAAAATTCCAGCCTTCACAATGAATTTAAAATGCTGAAAGATATCGGTTTTATAAAAAAAGGCGCAGAGTGGGTCGATATCCAGGGAAAATTTATTCCGGGCAACGAATTCATGGCTGATGCAGAATAGGGGACTTTAAATATGTGCAGATCCTGTGACACAATTTCAGAAATAGATAGATACAAAGACATTGAATGAAGAGCACAACAAGGGAAACTATGAAAAAATCAGACAATCACAAAACCGGCGCCGGCAATGAAGGGATCCCTTTCAGGGACAGGATCAGCGTACGGATGGCCTTCACTTTTTTCATATCTATCATTATCATTTATTTAATAACCATAGCTGTCATCTACTATACTGAAAAGGAGAGCATCGTTGATATAAAATATGCTGAACTGAATTCCACTGCAGACCTGAGAAAAACTGGGATTCATCAATGGCTCGAAGAGCGGAATGTTGATATCAGGAATTTTACGGAAGAAACGAATCTCGAGATGATTCTCATGAACAGACCGGAGAGGCGGTATATGAGTTCCTCCGATATACAGTATATCAATTCATTTATTTACCGGTATATGAATACCCATAAGAGTTACGAAGAAATTTATATGGTAAATGCAAAAACACTAAAAATTGATTTTTCATCGGATATACAAAGGATTGGAGAAGAGGTAAAGGATACCTTCATCCGCGAGTCTGTCATAGAGATGAATTTAGCCTATGGAAGGGCTTATAAATCCCGGTCCGGAGCAGGGGTAATGCCCATGGCCCTGCCCATATCGGTGATCCGTAACGGGAAGGTAACCGCTGCCTGCGTAGTGGTATTTAATGTCAACCTTGAAAATATCATTAAAGATTTATTTCATGAAAGGGAGGGGCTTGGGGAAACCGGTGAAATACTCATCGTGAATACTGAAGCCTACGCCATTATGGATCTCAGGTGGAGAAAAAATGCCGCCTTTACAGTCCAGCTGAAGGCGGCGCCTTCAGTCCTTGCTTCCAGGGGGAATGAAGGTATAATCGAGTCCCTGGACTACAGGGATGTTCCGGTAATCGCGGCATACAGGTTTTTACCGTCTGTTCAATGGGGGATGGAGGTGAAGCAGGACAAATCGGAGATATTCAGGCCCATATATCTCCTCCTTGAAAGGACGGTGGAAATATTTATCATAGGGCTGATCCTCATCATTATCATCATCTATATCGTCACTGTCTGGAACATCAAACCCCTGCTGAAGCTTAACAGCGCCATCGGGCTGGCGGCCCAGGGGAGATACGATATTGAAGTTGATACCGGGTCCCATGGAGAGATTGGCCAGCTCGCAAGGAATTTCACGGCAATGAGCGCCAGCCTGAAGAGCCAGTTCATGAAATACGATATCATCAATGAAATAAGCAGGATCTTTTCATCCACCATAGATTTTAACATGCTCATCGCATCTTCCATCAAAGCCATCTCGGAACTCATGAACTGCCAGACTGCCGTATTCTATTATTTCAATAAGAGTAGGGATATCCTGGAGCCTGTCGCAGGCATTGCCCAGTCCAGGACATACAGCGAATTCCCCATGGGCCAGGGGATCGTGGGTGAAATAGCCAGGGCCCGGAAAGTTTCAATCATTCGGAATATCTCCCCGGACACTGAATTTCTTGTGAGGACAGGAGAGGCGGACGCAGTACCCAGTGCAATGATATATGTCCCGCTGGTATATAATGATGAGCTTTCAGGCATCATGGTCATGGGCACCATCTTCAATCCGGGTGACGACATGGAGGAGATGCTGAAGCTGCTTGCAGGGCAGTTCGCCATAGCGCTGAATAATGCCATTAACTACAGATACATTAGTGAACAGAGCGCCGAACTCTCGGCGTCAAACGAGGAGCTGAAATCCATAAATGAGGTGATTAAGGCTCAGAGCATCGAGCTTGAAAAGCAGGCCTCGGAGCTGAAAAAACAGCGGAATGAGGTTGAGGAGGCGAACCGGCTGAAAAGCGAGTTTCTCTCCAACATGAGCCACGAGCTCCGGACGCCCCTGAATTCAATCCTCGCGCTGTCCCAGGGGCTGGTTGCAAAAAAAGATTCATCCTTCATCCCTGAAGAGATCGAATACCTTGAGATCATTGAAAGAAACGGCCAGAACCTTCTTAAACTCATAAACGACATCCTGGATCTTGCAAAAATTGAATCCGGAAAATCTGAGATAGTCGCATCATATTTCACCATGGAGGAGCTCGTGTACTCCGGGCTTTCAGCGGTAAGGCCCCTTGCCGATAAGAAGGGCCTGAAAATAAATGTCACCATAGGCGGGGGGATGCCAAAACTGTTCACCGATTTTCAGAAGCTCAAACAGGCCCTTGTGAATATCACGGGGAACGCGGTGAAATTCACCGACTCCGGGGGAATTGACATTGCCTGCGAAGTGAGCGGAGACATGGCTGACATTACGGTATCCGATACCGGCATAGGGATCAGGGACAATGAAATGGAGTATATATTTAATGAATTCCGTCAGGTTGACGGCTCCACGACAAGGAGGTTCGGGGGTACGGGCCTCGGCCTTTCCATAACAAAGAAGCTCCTGTCGCTCCTTGGAGGCGAGGTGTCTGCCCGGAGTATGTTCGGCAGTGGTTCCACCTTTACCATGAAATTCCCCATTTCCACCCATGATGAGAAGCCTGTTTTTTCCCCGTATATCAGGGATTCCGGAACTTCCATCGGGGAGCCCGGGACAGAGACCGGCGGTGTAAAAAAACTGCTCATCATTGAGGATAACAGGGATGTTATTGTGCAGCTTGTGGATGTAATAAAGGAAACGGGCTTTGATGTTGAATTCGCGCTTAACGGAAGGGATGCGATTGAACTGGCAAAAAAGATAAGGCCCGACGGGATCATCCTGGACCTCATGATGCCGGGAATGGACGGGTTTGAAGTGCTGAATGAAATCAGAAAGGAGGATGGGCTGTCGCGCATCCCGGTATTGATTCTGACTGCCAAGGACCTGACGAAAGATGATTTTTCAAAACTCAGAAACAACAATGTCCAGCAGCTCATACAAAAGGGGTCGGTCAACAGGGATGAGCTCATATATAAAATAGAGTCTTTGCTGGGGCACGGCCGGGAAAAAAAGGCCATGCCGGGGAGGGCTTCAGAGACACTGGGGGTATCGGATGGAAAGGGGATTATATCAGCCCGCATAAAAAAAGAAAGGCCCGGGGTTCTCATTATTGAGGATAATGCCGATAATATCGTTTCATTAAAACTGCTGTTACAGGATTTCAACTGTGACTTTCTCATTGCCGACAGGGGGCTCACGGGCCTGGAAATTGCTGAAAAAGAAAATCCTGATCTTATCCTCCTCGATATCTATCTCCCCGATGTGAGCGGGTTCGATATTTTACAGAAGCTCAAAGCAGGTGAAAAGACAAGTGAGATTCCCGTTATCGCAGTTACCGCAAAGGCCATGAAGGGCGACAGGGAGGACATGCTTGATGCCGGGTTTGACGATTATCTCTCCAAGCCGCTTGAAAGGGAGAACCTGCGCAGGATTATCGGGAAATATATTGAATTCAAAAGTAGATAAAAAAAGAGGGAGGGGCGTATGTCAATAATACTGATTGTTGATGATCTGAAGGATAACCTTATATCCCTGGAAGTGACGCTGAAGCAGCTTCCGGATAAATTTGAGATATTGAAAGCAATGAACGGTGCCGATGCCCTGAAAATAACCGGCGACAGGCTTCCCGATGTAATCCTGCTCGATATCAACATGCCTGAAATGGACGGTTACCAGGTATGCTCAGCCATCAGGAAAAATATTAATCTTCCGTACATTCCAATTATTTTTCTCACCGCCCATGATGTTGACATAGATTCAAAGATTAAAGGGTATGATACAGGCGCCGATGACTTCATCGCCAAACCGGTGAACAATAACGAGCTTTTCGCAAGGCTCCGGTCGGTGCTCCGGATAAAAAAGCTCCATGACGACCTGCAGAGGGAGAGGGACCTTCTGGAGGTTACGGTTGATGAAAGGACGCGGGAGCTTCAGATCATGAACGAGGAACTCAAGAATATGAATGCAGCCCTTACCGCGGTACAGGATGACATGACAAATCTGCTTGTTCAAAAGGAGACCCTTCTTGCCGAGATCCATCACCGCGTTAAGAACAACATGCAGGTTATTGTGAGCCTCCTTCAGCTCCAGTCAAGGAGCATATCAGATGAAAATGTACGGATACCGCTTAAGGAATGTGAAAACAGGATACGTTCCATGGCCCTGGTCCATGAAAAACTTTACAAGTCCCTGGATTTTTCAAAAATCAACTTCGATGAATACGTAACCGGCCTCATTGATATTTTGTATACTTCCTACGGAAAATCTTCCAGTGAAATTATCATCATTTCAAAGATTAAAAATATAGAACTGAATGTGGAAAAGGCTGTACCCTGCGGCCTCATCATTACTGAGCTGGTAACCAATATTTTTAAGCATGCCTTTCCCGATTCAAGGAAAGGTGAGGTGATGATCGATTTTCACAGGGATCCGGAAGAAAAGTATTCTCTTAATATTAAGGATAACGGTGTTGGATTCAGTGATGTAATTGATGCCGCTAATACGAGCTCCCTCGGGCTTAACCTTGTTTGCGCCCTTACAAAACAGCTGAACGGGACGATACAATTTAATTCAGGGGAGGGAGCAGCCGTGGGAATTGTTTTTAATTCTTAAAAATCCCTCATGAGCTTAAGCCTGTTAATCTCGCTTATCTTTCCAAGGAGAATTTCATCTGTTTTAGCCAGCCTTTTGGCAAGCATGTGTACCATCTTTGCCGCGAAGGGAGGGTTTTTAATAAGGAATTCCTTCAACTGATCCACGCTGTCTATGGAGGCCAGTTTCACCTCTCCATCGGCAACAGCAGAGGCGCTTCTCGGTGTATTGTTGAAAAGGGAAATCTCCCCGAAGAAATCACCTTTTTTCAACGTTGCCACCTCAATTCTGTTTTTCCCGTCAGTCAGATGAATAACAACCTGCCCTTCGATAATGATATACATCCGTCTTTCCAGTGCGCCGGCCTGGATGATGGTTTCACTATTCTGATAATTGAGAACCTTGGGCATGTACCCCCCCTATACTACGTATATAGTATGATCACGAGATCAGATTAAACCTATTCACTATATTATAATCGGTCTAAACCTTCCGGAACACAAGCAGCTATTTTTATCATACCGGCATTCTATCGTGGGAAATGAGATGCCGGGTAATGCTATTCAGTCTTCCTGGCGATGATAATTGTGAGATCATCATTAATGTCGTTCCGGTTGATTGCTTCATGATATTTCCCTGTTATATAATTGAGTATGTCCCTGGAACTTCCATCCGGCGCATCGCCCAGTGACTTCATGAGCCTGTCCATGCCGTATTTTTCACCGCTCTTGTCCGGGGTTTCGATAATGCAGTCGGAATAGAGCATGATGATATCGTTCCTGAAAATCCGGAATGTAACCGACTCATAGCTGTTACCCGAATTGAAAATGCCTAATGGTTTGCCCCTATGGGAATGTTTACCTGGTTCCGCAGCGGTTACATCCCCCCCCTGGCCGCGTTTTATCAGCAGTTCGGGGTGCCCTGCATTAATATATTCAATTTCATTCCCCTTAAACCTGAGGATAATGCCTGTAATATAATTATCGGTCCTGGTAATCTCCCTGAAGATACTTTCATTTATGCTGTCGGCCACTTTTCCCAGAGGCTCTCCATGCATGGTATCAAAGAGTCTGAAAACCATGGGCTTGGCAAACATGGTAATCAGCGCCGATGACACTCCGTGCCCCGAAACGTCAAATATCGACATCCCGGCCAGCCTTTCGTCCCTGTAATAAAAATCATAAAAGTCGCCTGAAACATTGGTGAGGGGCCAGAAGGAGAAGGATATGTCCCATCCGGAATTTTTAGGCGGTTCCTTGGGGAATATGGAGGCCTGGATATAAGATGCTATCTCCATGTCAATCATCATCATCTTGTTTACTCTTTCCAGCTCCCGGTTGGCAACGGTCAGCTTCTCATTCATCATCGCAAGTGAATTTCTAGCCTCTCTGATGACACCATGTTTTTTATTGACCTGCCATGAAATAATTGATATTCCCATGAAAGAAGGGATGAATGATCCTATGAAAAAGAGCTCATGACTGAAAGAGCCGGCCTGGTTTCCATGATATATGGCATAATATGTGACAGAGAGCTGGATAATTGCTGTGCCCATGGATAGGAAAAGGGACTGTTTCAATGTGGTAAAGGTGAGCTCAAATGTCAGTGCCACCAGCGCGAAAAAGAGCCCCAGGATCCTGATCTCGTTTAAGTCATAGACCCAGAGGGTATACATACAAAGAAAGAGGAACGATTGCAGTATGAATATTATTTTGGCGAATTTTATTGTTATCGTTTTTTTCAGGAAGATTGCCAGGATAAAAACAAGTGTTCCGGAGATAACGATTATTGCGTAGAGGACCATGCGGGAATATTCCATGCTCGTGAGGCCGAGCCATTTCGCAATAAACGTGGCGATCTGTGATATGAAATAACCGAATAAAATATTATAGCAGATATTCAGCAGTTTTTTTCTTTTATACCTGTTATTGTCAATTTCCATTAAGATATCCTTTTCCCGACCTTTGGAAAAAATCATATATTCCGGAAAAATGCAAGAATAAATATTCATTTTATTTTTATTTTCCGGTCTCCAAATCGTATTAATTATATGTTGATAAGGATGGTCTGTTTTGATTATGACTAAGGCCGTATATTTCCCTCCAGGGCCTGGGGCTTTGCCCCAGGCCCATCCTTGTTAGGACTGCGGGCCGCGGTCATGTATTAGCTAAGGTTAATAATTATTTCAGAAAGTTAATTTATAATCAGGCCCGGCATTTTGATGCACATCGCCGGAAGGGGATAGTATGCTGTCAGGCGCGGTAACATTAGGGATACAGGGGATACATGCAGGGATTATAGATATAGAGGTTGATATAATAAAAGGCCTTCCCGGATTTACCATCGTTGGCCTTCCCGATTCCACAATCAAGGAGTCAAGGGAGAGGATCAGGTCGGCCATTGAGAATTCCGGATTTGAATTCCTGCCTAAAAATTTTATTGTGAACCTGGCCCCAGCCGGCTTCAGGAAGCAGGGCGCGGGATTCGACCTTCCCATTGCCGCTGCAATTCTCCATGCAACCGGGATGATTGACATTGATCCAAAGTCCGTGCCCATGGTCGGGGAGCTCTCGCTGGATGGGAGCATTAAACCGGTAAAAGGGGTCATATCCATGGCAATTGCGCTGGTGAAGGCCGGGATAGGTTCATTTATCGTACCCTATGAAAACCGCCATGAGGCTGCATCCCTGGATGAGCTTAAAGTTTATCCGGTAAAAAATATTCACCAGGCCATCCTTGCGATGAAGGGGCTTTCCGATCCCTTCACGGAAAAAATTGCCGATGGCCGGGATTTCGATTCCATGCCCGATTTTTCAGATATCAGGGGCCAGGAGACTGCAAGGAGGGGGATGGAAATAGCAGCATCGGGCCATCATAATATCCTCCTTTACGGCGCCCCGGGTTCGGGGAAGACCATGATGGCAAGGAGGATATCATCCATACTCCCGCGCCTCGACAGAGACCAGTCTATTGAGACTACAATGATTCATTCCGTCGGGGGAAAACTCAACGGCGCAAAGGGGCTCGTAACCCTGCCCCCTTTCAGGTCGCCGCACCACACATCGTCGGACATTGCAATGACCGGCGGGGGCCAGTACCCCACGGTCGGCGAGATATCACTCTCCCATAACGGCATCCTGTTCCTCGATGAATTCCTCCAGTTCAAAAACAATGTGATCCAGGCTTTGCGGCAGCCCATGGAGGACTGTGAAATTACCGTGTCAAGGGCTGCCGGCTCTTTTATTTTCCCTGCCGATTTCATGATGATAGCAGCCAGTAATCCATGCCAGTGCGGGTTCCTCTTCGACAGAGAGGTGGCATGTTCCTGTACTGATCTGAGCGTGAAGAAATACTTTAATAAAATTGCCGGCCCCATTCTTGACAGGATCGATATGGAGGTGCTTGTGAACAGAGTCAACTACAGTGACCTGGCCGGCCGCGGATCAGGGGAGACCTCGGGGAAAATACGGGAGAGGGTGGAGGCCGCGCGGGATATTCAGAAAAGAAGGTTCTCCGGGGGCGCCACAAGGTTTAATGCCAGGATGACTTCGAGGGAGGTGAGGGACTACTGCGCCCTGGGCCCCGATGCCGAATTGATTCTTGAATCAGCTATGAAAAGGATGAGGCTGTCGGCCAGGTCCTATTTCAAGGTCTTAAAGGTAGGCAGGACCATTGCTGATTTAGAGGGTTATGAAGGCATTGGGAAAAGCCACATCCTGGAGGCCCTGTCGTACAAGAACCTCCATAGAAACTATGATATCTGACTTAAAAATTGACATTTGAAATATTTTGAATTGTACCTGGCAGGAACAAGAGGGCCGCGAATCATTGCAATAGATGATTTCCATGAAGATACCGGCACTATGCTGCTGTAAATTTTTACCGGTCTACCCTGGATATCTATGCCACGATGAAATTTCTTAATCATAAGAATATTACAACGACCCGGATTTATTTGAGGGGGTTGGGGTTAGCGTTTTAGGAATTATCCAGATACCGAATTCCTCCGATAGCTAACGCAGAGAATATTGGTTAAAATTCAGCAATGAATGTGATGAGAATAAATAAAGCTTGATTTTTATGGTATATGGTCGTCATATACTGTCGATTCAAAATCTTATGGACGTGGTTTTCTCTATGGCATTTCAGGGGAAATCGCTGTATCATTTAATATGTACAAGGATTTACAAATAACTCCATATTTTCTGTATATCCGCAATTTCAATAATGCAAAAATAGAAGAAGAAATTAAACTAAAATCAACTCTTCAGAATTTACATCAAAAAAATAAATTCGATATTGATCCAGTATCAGCAGGAATGTTCGGACTAAATGTCGGTTTCAAAGTGAAATCTGGTTTTTCCTGTTCTATTTCAGCGGGAAGCATGATTACTAGTTTAAATTGTTGATAATGGTTCAAAAGGTGTAATTCAAAATAACGTTGTATCAAATTCCTTTATTTATCTTTCGGACAGCCGACAAAATGAATAATTTCCGATTTTTGATCCTTATAGCTTGACATTCTATAAATATTCCTGTTTTGGATCCACTATACAGATTCCGCTCCGGTTAAATATCCGTTGATTGTACACCGGTAGTCGATTTAAAAAAGTCCAAAATATCTTTACATAATTTCATCGTTCAAATATTTTATTAATTTTAATAACTGGAGGAAGTGTGGCCATGCATAAATTCGATAGTGACATGAACGTAACCGAAGTTGAAGAAAATAAGTACTCCTGCATAATATCAGACAACTGGTCAGTCAATGGGAATCCCAATGGCGGGTATTTAATGGCGCTGATAGCAGATGCCATGATCGGACACAGCGATAAAAAGAGTACCCCGATTGTGACTGCAAACTATATTTCAAGGTGCATCCCAGGATCTGCGAATGTGCTGATATCAGTGATATCCCGATCAAAACAGTTCAACCGTTTTGAAGGAAGACTTTTACAGGATGGAATGGAAAAAATCCGTGCCATCGGCACATTCGCCGCTGAAGGTGACGGCAGCGGAATTAACAGGTATGAGTCCAGATCACCGGAACTCCCTCCCATCGAAAAGTGCATCTCCATGCCCACTATACCGAAATATACCCTGTTTCAAAATCTCGACCTGAGGCTCGATCCCGCCTGTTCCGGGTGGATCTCGGGAAAGCTTTCCAATGTCTCAGAAAACAGGGGATGGCTCAGCTTCCGGGACCGGCGGCCCCATGACTTCCTTTCACTGCTTATGATCATTGATTCAATGCCCCCTGCAGCCTTTGCCTCACAGGGGGTGACTGCATGGGTCCCTACTATTGAACTTTCGGTAAGTGTCCGCAACCTGCCGGTATCAGATTGGTTAAAGTGCAGTCTGAAGACCAGGTATTTTACCAATGGTCTAATTGAAGCTGATGGAGAGGTGTGGGATGAAGCCGACAATCTCTGTGCAATCTCACGCCAGATTGCACAGTTTAAAAAGAATTAATATCTGACTACATGTCCCGGTACGGCTGGTGATGGCGAAAGAATTAAGCCACACAAGTTTAAGCTATCTTTAAACATTGTTCAACCTAACCTTAATTCCCGGGATTATTACACATTTGCATTTCGTTTTTCTCTTCGAAAACTCCTGGGTGGGAATTCTATCATAAATAATCCTTATCAGAATTATTAGATTGAGTTATTCCTAACATGAAACCTTTATGGAGAGTGTATAGCCTATTATGAAAAATATTATTATTATCGGCAGCACCGGCATGGTGGGTTCCCATGTATTGGCAGAGTGCCTTAAAAGGGAAGATGTAAAGAAAGTTACCTGCATCACAAGACGGACTTCAGGGATCAAAAATCCCAGGCTTATCGAAGTTTTACATGATGACTTTCTCGATTATACAAAAGCCTTTGGTGAAGCCCTACGGAAATTCAATGACATCATGACCTTCTGTTTTTTAAGCGGGCAGGGAGCTGACTCTTCTGGAAAAAGTAAGATTCAATTTGCCAGGGATAAAGGTATTGCTGAAAATATTTTGTTAAACTTGAAATTCGGAAAGACCTATATATTCAGACCTGGATACATATACCCTGTTAAACCAAGAAAAGAACCTAATCTCATATATAAAATCAGCTGCCTATCTTCCCCAAAGGCAGACGCCAATCTCCACGTCCTGTGGGGCGTCTGCACTAAGACATCCTGTCCAAAGCCTCATCAGCCTTTTTAACCCAGAAGTTTATGCCCATTTCGAGGAAATTTTTTTTACTAAAATGTTGAGTGCATATTCCACACCTAAAAGAAAAATATCCGGACTATATCCATAACCGTATAACTTAGGTATTGATAATTAAAATTTTCAAACGAAGCTATCTGGAACTAATAACCCCTAAAATATCATATGATGAGAAAATTTGATTGGTTTACTGATAGTATTTATAATGATGCTGTTCAGTATCTACTTAATAATGGATTAATGGATCTTACCTTCCTGTTTCAGATATCAAAATTAACATCAATTAAAAACAAGGTATATGAACTCCTCAAGAAAAATATCCTTTGCAACTTAAACGATTAATAATATTCATTATAATGAATATTCGTATTACTTTTTGTATATTTTTATAAATTTTCAATCTAAATCGAGCTTATTATTCACTATAATGAATATTATCGTTGACTTTTATTCTTTTTCATACTATATTGCAAATAATTATCATAATTATTCATTTTAGTGAATATCATGACACCAAAAAATATAGGCATACTATTAAAAAAGAAAAGAACATCTCTTAATATCACTCAGAAGAGACTCAGTGATATTACCAGCATTTCGGTTCATGCTATCATCAATATTGAAAAAGGGGAAGGAAACCCTACTATCGAGATTCTAAATACATTATGTGATGTTCTTGGTCTTGAATTGGTTATTCACGTTAAAGGTGAAATATGAACCGAGGAAGAGTATATATTGATGGTATACCAGCTGGAATTCTCGAAAAAAAAGATGGTATATTCTATTTCAGGTATGATGATGATTATTTTGAAGATCAAACAAAACCTTCTATTAGCCTCACTCTCCCTAAAAAACAGAAAGAATATGAATCTAAGGTTCTTTTCCCTTTTTTTTATGGCCTTCTTGCTGAGGGTGATTTAAAAGAGATTCAGTGTCGCATGTTAAAAATAGATGAAAATGATCATTTTACACGACTCCTTAAAACAGTCGGGAAGGATGTCATCGGATCAGTCACCGTGGAGGAAGTAGAATGATTTGCCATAGTTGTCTGAAAATAATTCGTAATGGTGATTTCTGTCAAAAATGTAAAAAAGAACTTTTTGACGGCGTATCCGTTTCAAAAAAATTACCCTTATCAAAACCAGAGTTTAATTTAATCAGAAAAGAGATGTCAGGTAGATTCTCAATCTCTGGAGTACAAAATAAAATATCTCTATCTCTTGAAGGAAAGAAGTTTGTCTCCATGAATAACAATGGGACATATATACTTAAACCTTCAGCCGAACGTTCAGGACTTAGGTTTGAAGACTCTATGTCGGCAAACGAGCATATTACAATGCAAATAGCACGACAGATTTTTGGTATATCAACAGCCCGTTGCGCTCTTCTTAATTTTCCTGATGGAGAGTATGCATATGTAACACGTCGTTTTGACAGAAAGAGTGGGCACAAACTTAGACAGGAAGATTTTTGTCAATTGTCAGACAGATCAGAGGATACTCATGGAAAAAATTATAAATATGACTGTTCCTATGAGTTAGTAGGGAAAATCCTGAAACAATACTGTCCAGCATATAAAATCGAATCATTAAAATTATTTTCATTAATACTTTTCAGTTATCTTATTGGCAATGGGGACCTTCATTTAAAGAATTTCTCTCTAATAGAATCCGACTTTAAGGATTTTATCCTTACTCCTGCATATGATTTGATGAATACAACTCTGCATATTCCCAATGAAAACCGGACAGCTCTAAATATATTTGAGAATTATGAAACTGAACATTTTAAAACAAACGGATTCTATGGAAGAGAAGATTTTCTTCATCTTTCATCACTCTATGAAATATCATTGGAAATAGCCAAAAAAATTATTAGTGATTTAATTTTAAAAGAATCAGATATTTACAAACTAATAAATATTTCCTTTTTGACTGAGGATTCAAAATTACAATATTGTAATATCGTAAAAGACCGTATTAAAGCTTTAACGGTTTAATAGGTTATATTTGCACTCATCATGTAATATCAATAATCAGGATAAGATATCCTTGAAGCGATTCAACAATTATTATTAACATCACCCTTATTAGTTTTTATTTCAAATCCAACGTTAGAGCCACTAGTTGTTCTTATAATTCTATTACTCATAAAATGATTATCAACAATACCGGAACAAGTATGATAATTTACTGAATTTGGTTCAAAATTTTTCATATTTTCAAAAATCTTAGAAAAAGTATTTTGATTTTTAATTGAAGTCAAAATATTAGAATATATTGAATTTAAACATGAAATCATTTCATTTAATAATTCTTCATATATTGTGTATACATTTTTCATATCCTTTGGATTTATGTCTTCCCATATTAATTTATCATTCCATGAATCATTAATAAAGGGTAATGCTAATGTATCAACCATAATTGTGAAAGGTAATTTTTTTCCATGTAAAACTATATTCCTTTTTATACAAGAACCTCCACAGAAACTATGATATCTGAGCACCAGCCCTGATGCACCTTACCTGGCGGCCTTCTCCGGGCTGGATGAAGGGGATTTTTTTTTCAAGGCACTCCTCTGCGCCAATGGGGCAGCGGGGATGGTATACGCACCCTTCAGGTTCGGCGCTGAGCGTCGGAACAGTACCCGGGATGGTGTTAAGCATGGCCCTTTCCTCGTTAATTTTCGGTATGGCATCAAAGAGGCCCCTGGTATAGGGATGGAGCGGGTTACGGTAGACCAGGGAGGTTTCCCCCTGCTCCATGATTTCACCGGCGTACATAATCGCGATGGTGTCCGCCATGTTGGCCACAACGCCAAGGTCATGGGTGATAAGGATCAGGGACATCCCCCTGGCCTCCTGTATCTTCATGAGCAGATCCAGTATCTGGGCCTGGATGGTGACGTCCAGGGCCGTTGTAGGTTCATCGGCAATGAGTATGGATGGCGACGCAGACAGGGCTATCGCAATCATGACCCTCTGGCGCATGCCGCCTGAGAATTCATGGGGATAGGAGTTGAGCCTTGCCGAAGGGTCCGGTATCCCCACCTGGGCCAGGAGGTCTGCGGCATATTCACGGGCCTCCTTTTTGTTCATGGACAGGTGTAAAATAATACTTTCCATTATCTGGTACCCGATAGTCAATACGGGATTGAGTGAAGTCATGGGTTCCTGGAAGATCATAGCAATCTCCTTCCCCCTGATGGCCCGTATCGATGGGCCGTCCATCTTCAATATATCATCACCTTTGTATATTATTGAACCGGATACAATTTTTCCTGGCGGATTGATTAGCCGTAATATGGAAAACGCGGTTACCGACTTGCCGCAGCCCGATTCCCCCACAAGTCCTATGGTCTCCCCTTTTTTTACTGATAGAGATACACCCCGGACTGCCAGGACGTCGCGCTCAGCAAGGGAAAACTTCACATGTAAATCATCAATCTCCAGAATGTTTTCCATACAACCCAGCCTTCTCAGGTGATATTCCGCGATCTCCTTGTGACATCAAACCCGGATCTCACAAGCATTTCATAAACCGATTCATGATTGGCGCCCTCAAGTACGCACTTGTAAAGCGTTGAGCCCCTGTATGCCAGGAGTTCGAGCTTTCTGAAAGGGACTACTTCAAGTTTCCCCTGCCCCGTTTCAATGGGGCGCTTTTCATCGGCTTCGGCAAAGGCAATCCTGTGTATTCCCTTTTCCGAAACTGTTTTAATGAAATCATCAATGGTATCCAGGATCAATTCTGAACCCATACTGTATCCCTGTTCCCCTGCAACTATAAATTTTTTTCAGCCACTTTAACAGCAGTGCCGTCAAAGTCAATGATATAATAGAGTCTGGCCCCCCCCCTCTCCCTGGTATAATCCTCATAACCCCTGCATGGGGCGGTGATATAATCGGTCTTCCCGGATTTCACCATGGTGAAATCTTCGCCGGCGGATATGAGGGCCTTCACAGGATAGTCATGGAGCATCCTGTTCAGATTATCGTTTCCCGAAGCCTTCACCCCGTTTTTATCAGGCCTGTAAACGGGGTGGTGGGATATAATAAAAATTGCCTCGGAATGACGGTTCAATGCCAGGTCGTTTCTGAGCCACTTCAGCTGGGTTGAATCAATGATTTCGGGGATGCCGGTTGTTGTTTTAAGGATGATAAAATGGACCGGCCCGTAATTAAAGGAGTAGTAGTCCTTTCTGCCGGTATATTTTTTGTAGAGGCCTGTAGTCCCGTTGTAATAGTCCTTTTCACCGGCGGCAGTGAAGAGTACGGACTGAATTCCGGAGATTGACTGGTAAAATTTCCTGAACTGCCTGTCCATGTCCCATTCCTTGATCCCCATCCAATCGTATCCCCCGTGAACGATGTTTCCTGCGTGTATAACAAAGAGCGGATTCTCTCCATTTATTTTCTCGATTACAGCCGGGAGGAATTCCGGGTAACCGGTGAACGGTGATGATGGATTGGTATTGGACAGGAATGCGAAACGGAATGAGACAGGCTCCTTTTTTGCATTTGCCGATGCGCAGCTTAATACGGGCATAAGAAGGCTGAGATAGATAAATATTAATTTTATAAAGGTTCCCCTATTCATCACTCTTCATCCATTTTTTCATAAGTGTAAAAAATTTCAGGATCTGTAACTGATGTCAATTAAAATATAAGTAAGATACTGAAGCCAAATGATAAATGTAAATTTCAGCTCATATCCATCCTGGGCTTTCTTGTATCCGGAAATATTTTTATCGTATAAATCTAATGCCCTCACCCGCGCTCTGCGCACCCTCTCCCGGTAGGGCGAGGGTTTTTATGCCTAATCTAAGTGACTTCAAGAGGTCATACAATCATATATTAAAAAGAATTATACATAAAACTAACACCCCTCTCCCTATTTCGGGAGAGGCGGTGCACTGAGCCTGTCGAAGTGGGCCGGGGGTGAGGGCATTAATTGTCAAAATAAGTCTTTAAATATCAATAATTCCCAACATTCCTGAACAACCCAAATTTTTTACACAACCCGTGACTTTCTTCTTGATTTTTATTGTTCAAAAATATGTTTAACGGAAGAATTTAAAATGAACATAATATGGATTATTATTGAATATCTGTAGTTTCCGCCGTTATTCAATTAAAAAATAATTCCCCGGAGTGTATTAAAATGAGGATTTTTATCATGATTCTGATGTTGAGCCTATATACCGGACTCGGCCTATATTCCGACGAAGCTATATTGATCAAGCAGGAGAACGGGCGAAAGGTCGCTTCCGGGCTTGAACTGCTCCTGGAGGACCCGGAATCCCGGCTCAAGGGGAAGCGAATCGGCCTCATTGTTAACCACAGCTCCATCAACAGCGAGCGGAAGCATAGTATCGATCTCCTGTATCCGAAATTCAATGTGGTGAAGCTCTTTGCGCCGGAGCACGGAATCCGCGGCGAAAAGGATGACTTTATAAAAGATAACCTGGATCCCGGAACAAAACTTCCTGTCATCTCCCTGTACACCGGGAAAAAGAAAGCCCCATCGGATTCCGACCTCAGGGATGTCGATATCCTCATATTTGACATGCAGGAGATCGGTGTCCGCTACTATACCTACGCCACGACACTGATCCTGTGCATGAAGGCTGCGAAGTCTGCGAACAGGCCGATCCTGGTCCTGGACAGGCCAAACATGGCGGGAAGGCTGGGGGTCTTCGGCCCCGTACTGGACAGGGAATTTCTCGGCGGCTTCGCGGGATATTATCCCGTTCCCATGTCCCACGGCCTCACCATCGGAGAGCTCGCAGTTCTATGCAACAGCGAGTTCTCCATCGGCGCGGATTTAAAGGTTGTTCAAATGCGCAATTACCGGCATGACCTGTTCTATGATGAAACAGGCCTGCCATGGGTTAATCCAAGCCCCAATATACGGGAGGCCGATGCTGCCATAGCCTATCACCTCATCGGCTCCCTTGAGACCCTGGACATGAGCGTAGGCAGGGGGACGGCCGCTCCGTTCCTCCTGTACGGGTCGCCCCATTTCAACGGGGAGAGCCTGGTAAAGGGCCTTGAGGCCGCCGGACTTCCCGGGCTGAAATTTGAGAAAGCCGTGTTTACACCGAAGGGGCATACTTATTCCGGAAGGCAGTGCCAGGGGTTCAGGATGGTGATAACCGACAGGAAAAAGATTGATCCTATGCTCACGCTCCTCACCGTAGCAAGGCAGATCTACCTCCACCTGCCGGAAAAAAACCGCTATGCCGGATGGATGAGGGCATGCAGGGGCGTGGGGAGCAGAAAACTCTTCATGGACATTGCCAATGGCGTACCCAATGAAAAATTGATCGCCGGGCTAACCAGCGGGAACATGAACTTTATTGGGATTCGGAAAAAATACCTCCTCTATCCGTGACTTTACAGCTATAATTATTTTCTTGCTTTTTATTGCGGGCTAATGCATGAATGCTGTCTGGAACATTTTAACGATTCATGCAGCTGGATAGTATTAATATCAATGCGAGGATAATAATGAAAATACGGAAAGTTTCCGAGGTTGAACAGAAAGTCAATCCCCACGGTGTGGAGGCCAGGCAGCTTTACAGTAACGGTCAGGGGATGGTTATGCACCTCACCCTGAATCCCGGGGATATCATACCGCCCCATCCCTCGTCAATGGGGGCATGTTTTCTAGTCCTTGAGGGGAATGGAATTGTTACCATCGGCGATGAAAAGAGTGAAGCAGGCCCGGGTACTGTCATTGAAAGCCCTCCAGGCACTCCCCACGGCTGGCATAATAACACCGGCGGTTCATTAAAGATTGTTGTATTTAAAACAGGTTAATCATGTGAGCAATGGTTCATCTTTTAAAAGAATAAATTTACAGAGGTAAACATATGAGCAACATTCTTAAAGATATTGCAATTCTTCTTTTCACTGCCGGTGATGAGATCGAGAGCAAAGCACAGGAGCTCAAGAATGAGAGGGAAAAGAGGTATGAGCAGTTCGAAGAACTGCTCAAGGAGGGGAGGGAGAACATCAAGTCGGGATTCAGCGAAGAGATCAACAGGGCAAAGGACGGCATCTCTGAGCTTACGGATAAACTCGGATTCGCATCAAAGAAGGAGATCAAAGAGCTGAAAGATGTGATCGATGAGCTGAATGCCAAAATCGACAGGCTTTCGGGCGCTAAATAAGGAAGTTAGAAAAGAATATTGACGATTCATTTGGCTGTCTGAAGAAGTCGGCCACGGAGACACTGAGGCACAGAGTTTGATATTATTATTATTATTAATCATGATTATTTAGTTTTAAAGTAATGATAGCAAATAGAGATTCATTTCTAAATTCTACCTGATCAACTCTCATTTCTCTGTGTCTCTGAGCCTCTGTGGCTGAATTTTTTTGTTTGTTATATTGTTTAACAATAGGATAATTATCCCTCATATGGAAAACTACAGGATCACATACCGCAGGCGCTTTTTCAGCGTGGCAAAGATCTTTCTTCTCATTGTTCTGGATTTCAGGAAGGAATACTTTCTCACAAAGAAGCATGGCTACAAGTACTCCCAGAAGAAGATGGAGAAGACCCACGGGAGAAGGGCGCGCCAGCTTTATGATGTGGCCATAACCCTTGAAGGCGCCATGATTAAACTCTGCCAGTACTTCAGCACCCGCCGTGATATTTTTCCTGAAGCATACATCAAAATACTTGCGCCTTTACAAGATCACGTTCCGGCCATACCATTCAGCGATATAGAGGCAGTGCTCACCAGTGAATACGGGGATTACGGCAGGCATTTCGCATCCATTGATGAAGTCCCCCTGGCGTCGGCCTCCCTCGGCCAAATCCATAAGGCGAAACTCCACAGCAGGGAAGAGGTAGTGCTGAAAATTCTAAAACCTCGCGTCGAAAATCTTGTCGATGTGGATTTTGCAATTCTTTTCCATACCTTCAGGCTCCTCTCCTATTTCAAGCTCGTGAAGGAGAAGGCCGATTTATTCAGCCTCCTGGACGAGTTTATCAGGGTTACCGGCGATGAACTCAACTTCCGGAGGGAGATCGCCATAGCAAAACTTTTCCGGAAGGACCTGTCAAAGTTTACATACCTTCAGATTCCCCTCATGTACGGGGAGTTCTGCACAAAAAAAGTAATTGTTATGGAATACCTTGCAGGCGACAAGATAAACGAAATCGACACATGGATAAAAAGAAATAATGACCCGGTAAAAATTTCCCGGAGGCTGATTGAAATATATGCCGATCAGATACTCACCAACGGCCTCATCCACTTTGACCCGCATCCGGGAAATATTCTCGTACGGGACAACAGCAACCTTGTCCTCCTGGATTTTGGGATGTCGGGTTTCATCACCAGGAAGATGAAGAATGCCATCGGTGATGCCCTTGAAGCAATCGTTAAAAGAGACTACAGAAAAATGGTGGATATCATCGATGACCTCGGTTTTATCAGGAAAGGGGTGAACAAATATTCTCTTCTTTCAATCGTTGAATTTTTCTTTGAAAAGATATTCGAAACCATAAAGCTCGACAGGGAGTCTGTACAGACTGTGGATTTTTCACCCATACGGGACGAACTGGTAGAAATCATCTACTCCCACCCCTTTGTTCTTCCGACCGAATGGGCGTATATCGGAAAAACATTGAGCTCCCTTGTCTGGGTTGTTGCAATGCTGAATCCCGATTTCAAGGTCTACGATGAGCTGATGCCCTATGCCGATAGAATTTTAAAAAAGAGCCGGGATCAGATTATACGGAAGTCCCTTGAGAACGTAAAGGGGAATGTAAAGATAATCCTTTCGCTTATGGGGCGCATCAACAACCTGATTGAAAGCTTAGAACGCGGATATTACCGGATTAAGATCGACTATGGTGAGATTCACGATAAAATTGATGAGTTCAAGGTGTTTTTGATTAAATTCGTTGCATGTTTCGTCTCCTTCAGCGGTGTGGTGGGCTCCTATATTTTTTATGCATACGGCAGGAGCAATGTCGCCATTTTCATAGGAATTATCTCCATCCTGTCCCTTGTATTTGCCGTAAGGTTCAGGATGAGGTTTGCAAAGGACAGGATAAAAAAATATTTTTAGAAGTTATATTGAGGTCAATGAGATGATATTAAAACTTGAACAATTAGAATATCAACAAAAATCAATACAATCAATCATTTCCGTTTTTAAAGGACAGGACAAAAATAATTTTGATAATGCCTGCATCGAAGGAATTCGTTCGAATATTCTTACCTTATCAAAACAAGAAATATTAAAAATTTAATTGATACTATAAAAGAATTTGATACTTTCAAAGCAAAATCTGAGGCTGTAATAAATGGATAACATTATTTTTGATAAAGAAATACTTGAAGATATAAAAAACCGGTTGGTTAAAATTTATAACCCGGTTTCGATTTATTTATTTGGTTCGTATGCCTGGGGAGTCCCGGATAAAAACAGTGATTTTGACCTGTTTATAATTATAAATGATTCCATTCTATCTATGGCAGATAGAATCAGACTCGGTTTATACGGTTTATCGGATCTAAAAAAACCTTTGGACATACTGGTCTATACTCAAGAAGAGGTTAACTCGAGGAAGAATCACCCGTCAACATTGGCCAATAAAGTATTAAAAAAGGGGATTAAATTATATGAAACCGCATGAGGAATGGCTCATTAAAGCTCTCCATGATATTGAATCTTCAAAATTTTTGTTTGATGAGAAAAAAGATTTACTTGATATATCAATTTATCATACGCAGCAATGCGCAGAAAAATCTTTAAAGCTTTTTTATCATATAATGAACAGGGAATTGAAAAAATCACAATCTGATAATTCTGGTTGATGCCTGCAATAGCATTGATGCTGAATTTATTAAAATCAGGGGAGACGGTATTTATTTGAATCCTTATTCCACTTTATTCCGTTATCCTGAAGGCGATTTAATGCCGTCTGACGCTGAAACAAAAAAAGCGATTATTTCCGCCGAGAAAATATATAATTTTGTTAAGGATATTATAAATGGATGAGCTGAATATACGAATCATGAAACTGATAAACCACAGGAGCGCCGCTTGAAAAAACGATTTTTTGTAATAGACGGACATGCACTCTGCTACCGCGCCTATTTTGCCTTTGCCAGGAACCCCCTGGTAAACTCACACGGCCAGAATACCTCTGCCATATACGGCTTTGCGAGAATGCTGTTCAAGCTGATAGAGGAACAGAAGCCAGACTACCTCCTGATTGCCTTTGATCCGCCGAAGAGGACCTTCAGGTTCGACATCTATCCTGAATACAAGGCCAACAGGGTCAGGATGCCCGATGACCTCCGCTCACAGATTGATGAGATTAAGAACATGGCCGATGTACTTGGTGTGGTAAGGCTGGAGGACAGTGATCATGAGGCCGATGATGTTCTCGGTTCCATAGCGAGGAGATATTCTTCCGGTGAGATTGAGGTGATCCTGGTAACCGGGGACAAGGATGCCCTCCAGCTCATCGATGAGAACGTGAAGGTTTATGCCAACAGGAAGGGGATCTCGGAATTTGAGATTTATGATATTGAAAATGTCAACAATAAGCTGGGCCTGAAACCAGGTCAGATTATTGATTACATGGCGCTCATGGGGGATTCTTCGGACAACATCCCCGGCGTCAAGGGGATAGGGGAAAAAACCGCCCAGAAGCTGATAGCAAAATACGGCACCCTGGAAAATATTTTTGAAAATATTGACGATATCAGCGGCAGGCAGAAGCTTATGCTTCAAAATGATATAGAGATGGCCTACCTCAGCAGAAAACTCGTAACAATAAAAACCGGGATTCCCGTTGAGGTTGAACTGGAAAAATTGAAATGTTCCGGTATCTATTCAGCCGGCGCAAGGGACTATTTTAAGTCGATGGAGATGAATTCCATTGTGAGGGATTTTTTCAGCGGGGGCGGAGAAACGGTCAGAGATCTGAGCAGCGAGACCGGCATTGATTACCGGACCGTCAGGAACGCTGATGACCTTGACCGCATGATAGGTGAGATACGGGAGGCAGGCGAAACCGCGGTGGATACCGAGACCACATCGCTTGTCCACGTTGAGGCCGAACTCGTCGGGATGTCCTTTTCAATACGGGAGAGGAGCGGCTGGTATGTTCCCATGAGGAGCAGCGGTCTTTTCAGCGAGGAATTCCTGGACAGGAACATCTCCATCTGGAAGCTTAAATCAATTATAGATGATCCCGCAATAAAAAAAATCGGCCATAATATAAAATATGATTATTCCGTACTGAGAAATGCCGGCTTCGATATGAAAGGAGTATATTTTGACACCATGGTGGCGTCGTATGTTTTGAACCCGTCTGAACGGGGCCACGGCCTGGACGACCTGGCAGCAGGCATACTCTTTCATAAGAATATTACGTACAAAGAACTTACCGGCACAGGTAAAAATGCTATTCCAATAGAGGAAGTTCCGCTGGAAAAACTTGCGGAATATGCGATAGAGGATGCCGACATCACCTATAGGCTTTACAATTTATTCAAAACCAGGCTTGTGGATAACCAGCTGGACAGCCTGTTTTATGATATTGAAATGCCCCTTGTCCTGGTCCTTTCGGAGATGGAGATGACCGGGGTGAAGATTGATGCCGGGCACTTTGTAAAGCTCGGCAGGGAAAATGAGGCGCTCCTGAGCGAGGTGATAAAAAAAATTTATGATGAAGCCGGGGGGGAATTCAACATCAACTCCACCAGGGAACTTGCCGATCTCCTTTTCAACCGGCTTAAATTAAAACACCAGAAGAAGACCAAGACCGGGTTCTCCACGGACATCTCGGTGCTCGAGGCGTTGAAGGGGAGCCATCCGATCATTTCGCAGTTGATCTCCTACCGGACGCTGAGCAAGCTGAAGAGCACCTACATCGATGCCCTGCCCAAGATGGTATCATGGAAGACCGGGAGGATCCATACATCCTATAACCAGACCGTCGCGGTGACGGGAAGGCTTTCTTCATCGAACCCCAACCTCCAGAACATACCCATACGCGACGAGCTGGGGAGGAGCATACGGAAGGGCTTCATCCCGGAAAAGGACTTTCTCATAATGGCCGCGGACTATTCCCAGATTGAGCTCCGCCTTGCAGCGCACCTCTCCGGGGATCACAACATGATAAAGGCCTTCAAGGAGGGCATCGACATCCACAGCCTCACTGCTTCTTCACTCTCCGGTGTTTCCATTGACAAAGTGGATTCAGACATGAGGAGGCAGGCCAAGGTTGTAAATTTTGCCATTATTTACGGAGTGTCGCCCTTCGGCCTTGCCCAGCAGGCCGATATCGGCGTGAAAGAGGCGTCATGGTTCATCAAAATATATTTCGAGACCTATCCCGGGTTCAGGGAATACATGGACCGGTGCATCGCATTCACCAGGGAGCATGGGTATGCCATGACCATGCTCGGCAGGAAGAGGATGATCCCGGAAATAAATTCCACCGTATCGTTCAGGCGCGAGGGGGCGGAGCGGGCCGCAATCAACACCCCGATCCAGGGGACCTCTGCGGACATGATCAAGATAGCCATGATCAACATAGAGAAGGACCTCCGCGGAAAGGGGATGAAGACCAGGATGATCATGCAGGTCCATGACGAACTCGTCCTGGAGGTTCACCGGGACGAGAAGGAAGCGGCCGGACAAATTGTTAAGGAGCGCATGGAAAAGGCAATCGAGCTCTCGGTCCCAGTCATTGTAGATGAGGGATGGGGGAACAACTGGGAAGAGGCGCACTGATGCCCTCACCCGCGCTCTGCGCGCCCTCTCCCAATAGGGCGAGGGCTTTTGTATCATAAATTTATTTTTGAGCGAGCCACGAGGGCGAGCGAAATGTGCCGAGGATGGGCAGGGATGCCCTTCCGCAGGCGATACAGGAAGAATTTATTTCATAAAGTCAGCTCTCCGCAAGAGCGACGCGGGGGTCGATAGGTGCTGAACAGGATGTTCGAATGCAAAGCCGCGACAGGATGTTGCAATTGGCTTTGCGACGGCGGCCGTCGGGAGACGCGCCCTATCAAGAGCCAGTCCAGGCTCCTGGATACCCCCGTTGCGGGCAAAGGGGGCGAGCCGGAGGCTGGGGGATTAATACTTGATAGATTAAATCAAAATTTTTCAATTGACATTTGAACTATTATTAAATATATTCACTCTATTACCGAGGTTAATTATGAATATAACATTAAAACTCAATTCGGAAGAGTTGAATTACAGCCTGATTGATACATTAAAATTGCTTTATAAAAATAAAGAAATAGAAATATGCGTCTCCGATTCTAACGAAACAGATTATCTGTCAAAAAATCCTTCAAATTTAAAAAATTTATTAGAGAATATTAAAAGCGACAAAAATGTCGTTTTTAATTCTTTAGAGGATTTTCTGAATGAAATTAGAGTTTAAAGGTTCTTCTTACGGTGATATCGAGTATTGGGCAAAAAATGATAAAAGAAAAGTTGTCAAGATTTTTGAATTGATAAAAGATATCGAAAATAATCATTTTATGGGGATAGGCAAACCGGAACCTTTGAAGCATGATTTATCAGGTTATTGGTCACGAAGGATAGATGACGAACATAGACTTGTATATAAGATAGTTGGAGACACGATAGAGATTATTTCCTGCCGATATCATTATTAACAGTGAAACATTTTCTCGCCGGCACGGAAGACGGCGGCGAGGCGTTTTATTATTGTATTGCAGCTTCCATCGAATTAGCACCTGATAGATGTGGTATCAATTTTATTGAGAGCCAACCCATTCATATTCAGAGCATATAAAACGAATGCCCGTCCATATATCAGCACTGAATGCCCATGGGGCCCAGTTGATGGTCGACACATGTCCTTTAATGGGATGAGAAAGCTCTCCATTTAGCCCCTCGCGGCGATGAGCGAGCGCGCGGGGTTCGCCAAGGGGCTGCCGCGCAGCAGTCCCTTGGCATTAGTCCCGGGCTCCCCTGGACAAACCCATGCAAACAGACTGTTTGCTGTAACATCTATTGTGATAATACCAGCAGGTGATTTGAAAAACCGCAAGGAATTTTATCAAACCCTTTCGATAAATTCCTTCCCCAGAAGCCCTTCCGGCCTAAACAGCAGCACCAGGATGATGATGAGAAAGGCCAGCGTATTTTTAAAGGCTATGGATATGAAGCCCCCTGCAAGGCTCTCTGCAACGCCGAGGATAAGCCCGCCGACAATGGCTCCCGGGAGGCTGTTCAGCCCGCCCAGTATGGCAGCCGCGAATCCCTTGAGGAAAGGCTCAAGCATGAAAAATGGTTCCAGCAGAAGTACCGGCGCAAGGAAGAGTCCGGCAGTGACGCCAAGGGCAGCTGCCAGGCTCCAGCTGAAGGCCAGGATCTTCCGCGTCGGTATGCTCATGGTCTGGGCGGCAGGGAGGTTTTCCGAAACGGCCCGCATGGCAAGACCGAGCTTGGTTTTCTGGATGAGAATGTAAAAGAGGAGGCAGAGTATGAGCCCGGCGCTGATGGTGCCGATACTGAGTTCGCTTATTACCAGGGGCCCCATTTTATACACAGTGGAATCTGAAAGGGGATGGGGAAAAGCCTGGGGCTCGGTCCCCCCGAGGTATGAAACCAAACCCTGGATGATAAGGCCCAGGGCAATGGTGAGAATTATCTGGCTGAGAGGGGTCGATTCCCGCCTCTGCGCAGGGACAAGCACTATGAAATAGAAAGCCATGGCAATGACTGCGCCAAAGAGGATTGCCGCGGCATACGCGATGCCGTATCCGAAATTCATGCCGAGGAGGGTAATTGCCAGGTACACGCCTGCAGTGCTCACGTCCCCATGGGCAAAATTGAGTATCCTCGTGGACCGGTAGATGAGGGCAAGGCCCAGGGCCACGATGGCATAGAGGCTCCCTGTCCCGATTCCTGAAACGATGTACTGCATGAAGTTCTCCATCTTCTCCTCCTATCTGCTGAATACTGTTTTAGCGGAAGGGCCAGTTTATGAAGTAAAGCCTCATCTTCATCCATCTGCCGTAGAGCCCGCGGGGCTCAAAAATAAGTATGATGATAATCGTAATCCCGTACACCACCGGGACCATCTCCTTGAATTCACTGAGCAGCTGCGGAACAATGATCACGAATGCGGCGCCCATGATTGACCCTTCCACCGAAGCGAGGCCCCCGATTATAACGGCCACAAACAGAGTCACTGCCTCCATGAAGGTGAACATGTTCGGCTCAAGGTAACCCAGGAGCTGGCTGTAGAGCCCGCCCTGCACGCCTGTGTAGAAGGAGCTGATGGCAAAGGAGAGGAGTTTGTACCGCGTAATGTTCACCCCGATAACCTCTGCCGCGATGTCATTGTCCCTGATCGCTATGAACGCCCTCCCCATGTAGGATGATATGATATTATAACTCAGCAGTGTAAAGATGAGGGCTATGAGGAGGTTGAAATAGTAGTTGAACTGCACCTTGGATATGTCAATTGGAGGCTGGAGCTTTTCCACAGTGAGCCCCATGCGTCCTCCGGAAAGGAACTCTGAGTTGACAAAGATCTGGTAGACGGCGATGCCGAATCCCAGGGTGGCAATTGCCAGGTAGGGCCCCTTAAGCCTGAGCGAGGGTATACCCACGAGTATGCCGGAAAGTCCCGACACGATCCCTGCAGCCAGCAGGCACAGCGGCCACGGGATCCCTGTGCGCGACAGGTGCCCGAAGGTGAAGGCTCCGATGGCAAGGAGCGCGGCCTGCCCGAAGGATATCTGCCCGGTATAGCCGATGAGAATGTTCTGGCCCTGCACGCCTATGGAGTAGACGAATATCAGGGTCGCGACATACATAATGAAATCCGATGAAAACAGTGGAATCGCGAGGAGCAGGAGCAATAGACCTCCCACCCATGCCCTGGTCCAGGGCTTGCGGACCAGCTGAATTTCATCCCGGTAGCTTTCTATTAAATCCATAATCCTCCGCTATCCCTGGTATAATTTTTCTATGAGATCTTCGTATCTTTGTTCAAGGAACCGGCGCTTTACCTTTTTTGTCGGTGTGACATCGCCGTCCTCTTCGTAGAATTTCCTCGGAAGCAGCTCGAACTTTTTTATGCTCTCCACATTTGACAATGTTTTGTTGACCTTGCTCACCTCTCCCTCGATAAGCCTGTGTATGTCGTGGTTGCGGGTTAAATCTGCAAAAGTGGTAAAGGGGATCTTGTTGTCCTGGGCATACTTGGCCACGTTGTCCTCGTCTATGAGGATGAGCGCCACAAGGAATTTTCTCCTGTCGCCGATGACCACGGAATCCTGTATGTATGTGCTGAACTTCAGCTTATTTTCGATAAATGCCGGGGTTATGTTTTTGCCCCCGGCGGTTATGATGATGTCCTTTTTTCTGTCCACGATTTTCAGGAACCCGTCCTCCATGATGCCCACGTCGCCTGTATGGAGCCAGCCGTCGATCACAGTCTCGGCCGTGAGTTCCGGGTTTTTGAAGTAACCTTTAAAAACAGGCACTCCTTTTACTATGATCTCGCCATCTTCGGCAATTTTTACCTCCATGGCATCTATCGGCTCGCCGACAAAACCCCATTTAGGGCGCCCGATGCGCTGGACTGCAATGATACCCGTGGACTCGGTCTGGCCGTAACCCTCCCTGAGCGGAACACCCAGCGAGTTGTAATATTCGAATAATTCCACTGATGCAGGGGCTGCGCCGCAAATGCCGTATCTTACCCGCTCAAGCCCGAGCTGCCGTTTAAGATGATAGAGGACCAGGAAATACATGGACCAGTAGAGAAGGGAGTTCGTGAACCTTTCCCAGGACCCCTTACCGGAGCGTATGTACCTCAGCCCCGCTTTTATTCCGGCCCTGTATAGTGTCCTTTTTAAAAATGTTGAATCGGATATTTTTATCTCAATTGTCGATGCGAACTTCTCCCATATCCGGGGAACTCCCTGGAGGATCGTGGGCGAAACCTCCCTGATGTCCAGGGCCAGAGTTTCAGTGCTTTCAACGAAGTTCACAACGCCGCCGGACCAGATTCCCATGAGAAGGGTGATAAGGTTTTCATAAATATGGGCCAGGGGGAGATAGGACATCATCTCGTCCGCGGCGTATACCGGTATGGCGCGGGTAAAAGAATCACCCATGACCACCAGGTTCCGGTGTGAGATCATGGCCCCTTTTGGGCGGCCGGTTGTCCCTGAAGTGTAAATGAGCATGGCAATGTCGTCATCGGAAATAGCTTTCATGCGGTCTGCAACTGAAGCGGGGTTGGCCTCGAGACACGCCCTCCCGCTCTCCATGAAACTGTCAAAGAATATAAATGCCTCGTGGCTGAAGCCCCAGAGCCCTTTTTTATCCCACACAACCACCTTTCTCAAACTCAGTTCCGGAAGTATCTCAAGGATTTTATCCACCTGCTCCTCGTTTTCCGCAAAGAGCATCTTCGATTCGGAATGGCCCACCACGTAGGCCACCTGCTCAGCAGCCGATGTGGGATAAACGCCGCAGGTGGAGCACCCTATTGACATTGCGGCAATGTGGCATATGAGCCACTCGGGACGGTTGTCGCCGAGAATTGACACCTTGTCGCCGTGTTCCAGCCCCAGGGCCAGGAGCCCGGCAGCGGCCTCGCGAACGAGACGGCCGTACTGCATCCATGACGTGGTTTTCCATATGCCGAAGTCCTTTTTCCTGAGAGCCGTTTTGTCGCCAAGTTCACCGCACTTGGTGAAGAATAATTCCGGTATGTTTTTCCCTGCGGCCGGCATCACCATGTCCTCCTTTTTTTATACAGCCTCCATCCCTTCGGGGAGGCTGTCTCGCCTCCGATGCCCAGGTAGAGCTCTTTTACATCGTCGTTTTCCTTGAGTTCCATGGAAGTCCCTTCCAGGACTATGCGGCCGCTCTCCATGATGAATCCGTAGTTGGCAATGTTCAGGGCCATCCTGGCATTCTGTTCCACAAGGAGTATCGTTGTGCCGGCTTTGCTTATCTGAGAGAGCGCATCATAGACATGGTCGGCAACCATGGGGGCGAGCCCCAGTGACGGTTCATCGAGCATGAGGAGTTTCGGTCGGCAGAGGATGGCCCGTGCTATTGCCAGCATCTGCTGCTGGCCCCCGGAAAGGGTCTCGGCCTGCTGGCCGGTCCTCTCCTTCAAAATCGGGAAAAGGGTATAGATGAATTCAAAATCACTTTTGAGGCCTTTGTCCTTTCTCCGCCAGCACCCCATGTCAAGGTTTTCCTTTACCGTGAGTTCCCTGAATAGCCCCCTGTCCTCCGGGACATAAACTATGCCCAGGCGTGAAACTTTTTCCGGCGGCAGCCGGTGGATCCGCTTCCCCATGAACTCAATAGTCCCCTTGTTCGGCTGGTCTTTCAGGAGCCCGGCAATAGTTTTCAGCAGAGTGGTCTTTCCCGCCCCGTTGGGCCCGAGCACGGTGAACACCTCTTTCTCCTTCACCTCCAGGGAAAGGCCGTGGAGCGCGTATATCCTGTCGTAGTAGAGTGTTTCTATGTTAGAAATTTTAAGAAGCGGCGTCACAATGTATCATCCATAAATGTAATATTTGGTATAGAACTTATTAAAATATCAGCCACAGAGACACAGAGACACAGAGTTTTGTGTAATTGAGAATTTATTTTTTTTAATTTTTTAAATGGCTTCATTGGTATTTCTATACTACTTATAATTAAGAATAATTGAACTTTATTTCTCCGTGTCTCTGAGCCTCTGTGGCAAATCTTTTTTTTATATTAAAGATAGAACTTTGTAAAATATCAGCCACGGAGACACAGAGGCACA
>VFJS01000045.1 GCA_009885955.1 Spirochaetia bacterium
AAACCAGAATGTATTTCATACAGCCTCTATTCAAGAGACATATAGAATTATATCAGAAACTGCATATTTATGACAAATAATCAAATCTATGCACTCTGTCTTAAAATTTACTTCACCAGTGCATGGGGAAAATTCGGGCTTGCAGGATTTACAACTAATTTCCGGTGTGCGGGGCTCACTATTAAATCCATGTCTTCCATGGGAACAGCTCCCAGGAGTACCTCGTCGCCTAAAACCAAAGCACCCACAAAACAGGTACGATTCTCAAATTTCACCATTACAGGGCCTACGTAGGGAACAAGGAATGTGCGACCGTCTGCGGTAGTAACTTCTCGCTTTTCGAACTCCTCAAGTTGAAGCTGGACCTTGATGTGCTCGGGAATGCAGAGCATGAGCGCACCGGTATCCACTAATGCTTTGACATTGACAGCGACTAAGCTCGAGTTTTTTGCGTTTGATATTTCAATCTCTGAGTAAACATATCCCATGGCGATTCTCAATATAAATGATGATTACAGGAGCAGATCATTCAATTATCACTGAAAAGGAATTCTACATAATAATTGATTCTTGTCAAGAGTATTTACATAAATTGTCAGAAAACCCCCCCCCTGGACACGATGTCCTGGTGCCGACATTGGAAAGGATGGGCAAAAGGCTTCGATCACCTCTTCGCTGCAATTCTCCTCCCGCGATGCGTCTTGCGAAGTGACTGGCCGTTCTTTTTCACTAACGAGTGTTGCAATTTTCAAAATAGGAATATACACAAGTAAATGATAAAAACAGATCCCGGAAAACGTTAAAAAACCAGGAAGTATTTAATACAACCCTGTTCATGGGACAGAATAAAGATTATCAGAAACTGCATGTTTATGACAAATAATCAAATCTATGCACACTGTCTTAAAATTTTTGAGATTAAGGGGAGGCTTTTTGGCATGATTGTTGATTCGGTATCGGATGTAATAGGTATAGCTGATAATTCCATACAAGACACTCCCCATTTAGCACGAAGATTGAGACCGACTTCATAAGCGGGATTGGGAACAAGAACGACCAACTCATCATCTTGCTCAATGTTGACCGCATCCTCACTGCTGAAGAGATTATGGAAGCGGAGGCCAAAACCGCCTAAAACGTATGGATGCAGATAAGAGTGTAGAGGGTGTCAGATTGTAGAGCTCTTGCCAAACTACATCCTTTACACAACAAACTCACTGCATGCTTTACACTTTGTTCTGACCATTCCCTGATCTATTAGGAAATCTTCCTATTATTTCTCAAATTCCAGGATAACTCTTGTCTCATTATCTCGTTCAATCCTAATTGTACCTTTCAATTGTTTTGCCAGTATACCCACAAGCATAAGCCCAAAACCTGTTGTATTCTCAATATTAATCGATTCCGGAATACCTACCCCATTATCCTGGACTGTGATTGAAACAAGGTTCCCGGTCAACGAAGCCGAAATATTGATTATTCCATCGGTTCTATCTTTGAAAGCATATTTCATGATATTGGTCAGGAGCTCGTTTACTATTATCCCAAGCGCAGATAATCTTTTCGAGTCGAGAATAAATTCACCAATGTGCTTTTCAATCCTCACTGATCCGCTATTGGGAAAGTTTGCTACAATTTGTTCAACCAGTGGTGATAAATAATGTTTTATCGGTATTTCATTAAAACTATTTGACATATACAATTTATCATACAGTACCATCATGCTCTGAATGCGGTTTCCCGCATCATTGAGCGATGATATGGCTGCCGGATCTTTCAATGTTTTTGCCTGCAGGACTAAGAGGCTTTTAACCGTGCTCATGTTGTTCTTGATGCGGTGGTGTACTTCCTTGAGGATGAGCTCCTTTTCTTCAAGAAGTGACTGTATTTTCTGACCTGCAATTGTGCGCTCAGTAATATTGCGCTCTATCGAGATAACAAACCGTGTTATGCCTGATATCTTTGCAAGGCTTGTACTCACCTCAACAGGAAAGAGTGTGCCATCCTTTCTCCGGTGCATCGACTCAAAGACAACATTCTCCCCCTGATTAAGCCGTTTAATTATATCACTATTCTTTACAGGGTCAAGCTTTTGATCGATATCCCAGATCGTCATAGCGAGCATTTCTTCCCGGGTATATCCGTGCTCACGGCATGCGGCATCATTTACGTCCAGTATCCGGAGAGGAGGCTCGGAGAAGGGATCAATAATCAGTACGTAATCACCCGCCTGCTCAAAGAGTGTACGGAACTTCACCTCACTCTCTCTCAGCAGCTCTTCCATTTTCTTGCGCTCGGTGATGTCTGAATCTACCCCTCTATAACCCAGCAACTCACCATTGCTGTCGAGAATGGGAAAACTACTTGTCTCTAATACAACTTGAGTGCCATTCTTATGTATATTCAAATTGATAAATTTAGTAAAGGATGTTTTTGTAATAAATGCTTCAAAGGCTTGCTTTTTTATTTCTTCCCGTATGCCGGATGGGAAAAAGTCATAAAAATGCATTTTCCCGACAACATCTTCCGGTCTATAGCCGAGAATCTGTTCCACCACCGGACTTACATAGGTATATAAGCCTTGAGCATCAACTTCCCAGATCCAGTTTTCAGAACATAAAGCGATATTCCTGAAACGTTCCTCGCTCTCCCGCAATTCATATTCTACCCGTTTGTGATCGGTGATATCAGCAATAACAAATGTGAAATAAGGATATTTCAGCATAGAAAGTGTAGCCTCCAAAACATGAAGACCACCTGACACTTCACGTTTGTAGATGAACTTTTCTGTAGTCCCGCTGGATTCACTCTTCCGGCAATGTTCGAGCCATACTTTTCTGGTTTCTTCAGTTACTCCAATTTGACTGGCAAGCATACCTTTTATGTTTTCCGGAGAAATGCTGATATATTCTCCCGCTGCTTTATTTATTCTTATGTATCGCAGATCATGTTCTTCATAAAGTGCTTCAAAAATACCCATGTATTCATTAGAGTGGTTAAGGAATGCGTTTAATAGTACTTCTTTCTCCTGCAATGACTCATCAGTCTGCTTACGGTCGGTGACATTCTCAAAAGAAACTCCAACCTGGTTTTTGGGCAATGGGAATACTTTGACTGAGTATACGCTCTCAAGGATCCGATTATCTTTATAAGATATCTCTTCCAACGCCTCTCCTTTCCCGGTTCTCACTACATTTGCATAAAGCTGGGGAATGCCCTTTTCCCTTAATCCAGGGAAATTATCATCAAGCGTTCTGCCGATAACATCTTTAACCGGTACACCTGTCATGTCAGCAGCAGCCTGGTTAGCGAAAATCATACGTAGTGTTCTGTCATCGTCGAAATTTTCAAGTTGATATATGTGCAGTCCGATTCGAATGTTGTTTACAATGTTATATGATAACAGTAATGATTCCTCTGTCCGCTTACGGTCAGTTATGTCGGTCATCATTGCGAAAGATCCCTGAATATCTCCGGATTCATTCATTACAGGTGTTCCTGATACAATGACCCATATTTCTTTTCCATCTTTGCGGCGGAACCGGTGCTCATAGGAGGAATTCTCTCCGCTTCCACGGCGGGCCAAATGGGCTTTCAATGACTCCTGGTCCTCAGGGAAAACCAAATCATCCACTACATGAAGCCCCACCATCTCATCTGAAGTGTACCCGAACATCTCTCTGAGATGTTTATTAACATAAATGATGCGGTGGGCCTTATCAATCTCACCAAAGCCCTCACGGGTTGTTTCTATGAACTTGCGGTAGCGGTCTTCGCTCTTTTGAATTGTATTCTCCATCTGGATGAACTTACTTTTGTCCCGGACAAAGGTTACAATCCGGCCGCCATCCTCAGGCCTGTACTGGGCGCTTACCTCAACTTTAATGATGCTGCCATCTTTGCAGCGGTGCATGGTCTCAAAACGATCCTCACCCAGTTCTATAATTTTTCTGATATGCGATGAAGTCTCATCGGCAGTTTCTATTACTTCAAGGTCGGGAATCCGCATTGTCAACAGTTCTTCCCTGCTGAAACCGGTCATAGAACAGTAGGTATCATTGGCCTCAAGTATCCGCCCTTCCATGTCAGTCAGCCAGAATCCGTCCATGGCCGTACTGAGTATGCCCCGAAGTTGTTCCTCATTCTTACGCAATACCTCCTCGGACCGCTTGTGCTCTGTTATGTCGTGTATGGAACCAAAAATAAAATTGTTCCCGTTGTGATCAACATAGCGGCTTTTCCGGGTGACGATAGTACGTGTGAAATTGTTCACTGTTAGCATTTCTTCTCTAACATCAGATGTTCCGCTATCCAGAACCCGGCGGTCAACGGATAAGAAGTGAGCCCGCTCGTTTTCGGGCACATTTTCGTCGAGAGATTTCCCTATGATATCGGATTCTTCCAATCCGAATATTTTACAGAATGACCTGTTGACAAATACAAGCCTGTGTTCG
This sequence comes from Spirochaetia bacterium, assembly GCA_009885955.1. Lineage (GTDB taxonomy): Bacteria > Spirochaetota > UBA4802 > UBA4802 > UBA5550 > VFJS01. The sequence goes on from VFJS01000045.1 coordinate 4,455, forward strand.
TTATCTTTAACAAATATCGGATCCTCGACATTATCCACGATTGTGCGCAGCTTAAGCTCACTTATTTTGAGCGCCTCCTCGGTCACCTTTCGTTCTGTGATGTCACGGGCGAGAAATACAGCTGAATTAACCTGGCCATCAACAAATATTGGAGAAACCCGGACTTGGTAGTTTCGCAAAGATCCACCAGGACCGGCTCCAAGGGATTCGTATTCACTGGTTTCCCCCTTTTCAAAAACAATAGTTAGCGCTTTCTCAAGAATGGTCCGCTGATCAGCTGGTGTAAAGTCGAAAATAGTTGATGCAAGAACCTGTTCATTTGTGAAACCTGGTAAAACTTTGTTGATAAAACTGATCCTGCCGTTAGAATCGCACACAAAGATAAAATCGGGAACATTTTCAGTAATTGACTTGAGCCTGCTCTCGCTTTCTTTAAAGGACTGTTTCGATATTTTGTCCTCAGTAATGTCTTTAATTATATGCACAAAGGAAGTAATGATGCCCGTATTATCATACATGGTCCAGGCTTCCAGTAAATAATGCCTTCCATTTTGTTCGTATTCATTAGATGCTTCCTTTCCAGACCGCAAAGTTTCATCACAGGGGCATTGTGAAATGGGAGATGCAGTTCCATGTACCAGCTCATAGCACTTTTTGCCGATTATCTGCTCTTTCGGTATTCCAAGTGAGTTTATGCCGGCTTCATTGATTGCTAAAAATGTATGATCCAGGGAAATCACGCAAACTATATCGGAAATCGCATCAAAGGTTTTTTCCCACAACAGCTTTGCATTCAATATCCCTTCTTTCATCAGTTTGTGCTCTGTGAGGTCATGATAATTCATTAATATGCCGTTAATAATTGGATCATTCGTTAGATTTGTTGCGGTAAGTTCAATCAGTTTATAACTTCCATTTTTGCATTTATAACGGTATTCCACAGTTACAGATGATTTATCTTTTTCAAGAAGAGCAAGAAATTCATTTTGAATACGCTCCAGGTCATCGGGATGTACTGTTAACCAACCGTCAGTATCGACAAGATCCTTCGGTTCCCAGCCGAACCATTTCTCAATATTGGGGCTTTTATATTTAATAATAGCGTCAGTGCCAATAATACCGATAACATCTGAAATATTAGATATCATTGCATTCTGTTTTGTATCGTTTTTAACGATTTTTATATTCGCCTCAAAGAGCTTAAAGGCCATTTTTATGGATGCATCGAGTATGGTGATTCCCGAATTCTTTACAACATAACCGTAGGAGGTAATCTTTTCCGTTTTCTCAACAACTTCAGGCTCTGTATGGCTTGATAAAAATATAACCGGGATTTCCCGTTCTTTTAAGATAGATATTGCAGTTGTAGGGCCGTCTATACCATCCCCAAGGTCTATATCCATGAGAATGAGATCTATGACAGAATGGTTTTTGAATATCTCAATTGCCTCTTCTCCGGTATTTGCATTAATGACATTATACCCGTATTCTTCAAGGGACATCTGCGTAGACATGGCGATGAGAGCGTCGTCTTCAACAAGGAGGATTGTTTTGTTATTGTACGGGTTCATTTCGTAACATCTTAAATTTTTTTCTTTAATATCATGGATGACGATATTTTTTATATAAACTCAAATAATTTATGACCATTTAGTTGGGAAAGCAAATTTATTCTATTTTTTTTACCAGAATATTGAAAAAAAAAATTTAAATATGTAATTAAATTGAAGGAGCAGTGAATTCAGTAATTTAAACTACACAGCTGATGATAAAAAATTTCCGGGGACCAGTCGGGCCGGAGGCAACATGTCACACTTCAAATTCTATGACAAACCTTGTCCCTGTTTCCCTCACAATTTTTGCCGTTCCATTAATTTGCCGCGCCATTAGACCAATGAGCTTAAGCCCAAATCCTGAAGAAGTGTCAAAGTTGATTGCTTCGGGAATGCCGATTCCATTGTCTCCAATAATTATTTCTGCGCGACTTTCCGTAACTGAGGCTGAAATGGTTAACAGCCCATCATTCCTTCCGGCAAAGGCATATTTCATGGCATTTGTGATAACCTCGTTGATGATTATCCCCAGTGGCGACAGTACCTTGTGATCAAGTATATAATCACCTATATGCTTTTCTGTTCTCACTATTGCACTATTGGGGAAATTGACTATGATTTTATCAACAAGAGGAGATAGATAATCCTTTAATGAAATTTCACCGGTACTGTTTTTCCGGTAAAGAGTATCATAGAGCACCATCATTGATTGTACACGGCTTCTTGCATCCAGGAGGGCTGTAACCGCAGAAGGGTCTTTAAGTGTCTTTGACTGGAGATGAAGCAGGCTCATGATGGTATTCATGTTGTTTTTAATTCGGTGGTGCACTTCAAGCAGTAAAATCTTCTTCTGCTGGAGAAGTTCATTAATTTCATTTTCATTCTCTTTCCGGATATTTATTTCACTGTTCAGTTCGGCAGTACGGGCGGCAACCTGTTTTTTTAATGACAGTGACCATATAAATATAATGATACCAACTGCTATAAATCCCGCAAAGGCCCAGATAATATATTTTAGAGCCTTTGGATAGGATATCCATTGAGTATCTACCTCTCCGAACCATTTATCATAAATTGCTTTATATTCTCCGGTTTTATTTATAATCAACAGCCCCTGATTAAGCTTTTCAAGGAGGGGTTTGTTTCCATCCTTAACCGCGAAACTGAAATTTCTTGTGTACAATTCGATAATGCGGGGCGTCGGACTAATATTTGATAATTTCAAACTCTTAATCATCAAAAGGCCTGTAAGTTTCGGCATGAGGAGGGCGTCCCCCTCTCCCGAAGCAAGTTTGCGGAGACCATCGGCAGTGGTATTCACCAGTAATATTTTTTCTGCCGGCAGCTTCAGAGCAGATTGGAGATACTGATGGGCAATATCATCTTTTAATACTATTACGGACTTATTACTAAGTTCACTTAATTTCTGCAGCCTGACATCGTCTGTACGGGTGAATATTGCATCGTAGGCAACGGTATGCGCCGGTGAAAAATCAAACAATACCTCCCGCTCACTGGAATAGGCCATCATGGGGAGAAAATCAATTTCACCGTTCTCCAGGGACTTTAATGCTAATTCCCAGTTTTTTACCTCAATTATAAGTTCAATATCCATTACTTTTATTACAGAGTTCATTAAATCAACACTGAACCCGTCGGGCTTTCCATATTGATTGACAAAGGTGTAAGGATAATAATTATCTACAATGATGGTGTGTACATGCGGGTTCTCTGATGCACCCTGTTCCGGTACACAAAATAACAGTATAACCTGGACCAGAATAAAAGAGATATATATTTTTGCAGTCTTGGTTTTCATTTCAACTGGTTTTTCTGTCTATTTTTTATGCGCCTATTATGAATTTCAAACTTTATCATAATGTCCTGAAGTTTGTCAAGCGGTAAGATCCCTTTTTCGATAAAGAATTCCCCAATGAGCCGCTGCTTTTTTCTCTGCTCGTTTAAAATGTCTATTTGCTGGATGGGAGTTATTAGGCATAACCGCAAGGCACACTCTCCGAATTTTTCAGAGGGTTTCTGGTTTTTTAGAATGAGTATGATATCTTCATGCTTAAGAATTCCCCATCCCTTGGCTATCTTACCGTAAGAGTCCCTCGTTCCCCTCTGCCAGATGATTGCATCTATGAGGTTCATGAAGGATATATGTCCGGCATGATAAAGATACTGGCCGAAAAGAAGCTTCATTTTTGGGATATGAAATTTTTTTTCACATCCGTCTTCACTTGTGAAAGGTCTCTGTCCACGGAAGGAATGGCCTGATGAATAATTGAAGTTCTCCGCACCCCGGTCCCGATTTTTTTTCTTTTCCTGATTTAAAATATTTTCTGATAACGTGCCCCTGTTTTTTTCAAGATATTCCGACAGGCATGAATATGCATTGGAAACTTCTGTGAATTTTTCAGTCAGAATTTCGGTATTGGTTTCAAGGGCCATTGATCTATCCGGGTGGGTCTCCCTGGCCCTTTTACGGAAAGCGCCCTTGAGGGTGGAGATGCTCAGTCGATTGATATGTTCCAGGGAAAAATCTCCGCAACTGGAAAAAAGGAGCCTATATGCCCTTATGATGTTTTTATTGTCCCACTGTTCATACTTGCGGTTCATTTAATCTGTTCCATACATTTTAATGCGTTTACGCCTGCATTACCGGGGGTATTGTGGATTTTTTCTTTTTCCAGAATGCCTTTCATAAGAGATAATAACTCCCTGAAATCTATGGGCTTGTTTAAATAACCGGCAGGGCCTGTCTTCATGGCCTTATTCCTGGTGATGTCATCACTGTTTGCCGTGACATAGATGACAGGTACCCCGCCGGTTCGATTTATCTCCTTTACTGCATCAATACCGGACATCTCCCCGGCGAGGTTGATATCCATGAGTACAAGGGATGGCCTCTCCCTCCTGACAATATCAACCGCATCCTCCCCATATGCAACGCTGCAAAGGATAGTATATCCGTTATTTTCGAGTACACTCCTGATAAGCATCGAAGTAATTACCTCGTCCTCAACGATGAGTATCTTTTCAACCATCTCAGGCCGTTTTAGTCTCGACTTCGAGTATCTCTTCACTGGTGAGAATCCTGTCCACGTCGAGCATTATAATAAGCTGGTCATTCTTGTTGCTTATGCCGCTGATGAAGTCCGATTCAATCTTCGTACTGAAATGGGGAGTGTCCTGGATTGAATTCTCCGCTATCCCGATTACATCGGACACGGAATCGACAATCATGCCGAAGAGCCTCCCCTTGATTTCAACGATGATGATGATGGTCTGATCGCTGTACTCTTTCTCTTCCATGGTGAACTTGACCCTCATGTCCACTACCGGCACCACGCTGCCTCGCAGGTTGATGATCCCCTTCATGTATGCCATGCTGTTTGGTACATGGGTTATTTTCGTCATCCCGATGATCTCATGCACCTTGGTGGCGTTGACACCATAGTATTCTTCACCGATGGAAAAGGTGACATACTGCGCCGCATTTACCGATTTGTCCCCGTCTATTCCTTTAAAAAGCAGGTTATTCATGTTGTTCTCCTTTATTTTATCAATTTTTTTATAGCACCGATAAGTTCGACAGGCTGGAAGGGCTTCACCACCCATCCCGATGCCCCAAGCTCCTTTCCCTCCTGAACTTTTTCGGAACCGCTTTCTGTTGTGAGCACAAGGATCGGTGTGAACCTGTCGGTCTTCCTGAACTCCCGTATGAACTCTATGCCGTCCATGTTGGGCATATTGATGTCCGTTATGCAGAGCGCCACATCATCTCCATTGTTCTTCAGTTCACATATCTTCTTAAGCCCGTCTATGCCGTCCTCGGCATTCATCACCGGGTATCCCTGGTCCTCGATGGATATTCCTATGCTCATCCTTATGGTTGGTGAATCGTCGATAACCATTATGTAATTCATACTTTGTTTCTCCTTCATTAAACTGGTGCCCTCACCCGCGCTCTGCGCACCCTCTCCCAGTAGGGCGAGGGCATTAGCCGAAAAAAAATTTAATTACCCGGATTTCCCTTATATCTTCTTCCTACAAATTCCGCCAGGTTTAATAAATTTTGAGACAGGTTGTCGAACTTCTCCTGTATCCTCCGGAGCTCTTCAATATCCTCCACTTTCCCTGAACTGGAGAGTCTGTTGACCAGCTCATACATGTCATCGTTCACTTTTTTAGAGTCGAATGAGTTGAGCATTTCACTCATTTCCTTCAGCTTTTCCGTTGCATTTTGCATATCATTAACTCCTTAGAGATCCCCTTTCATCTCCCCCCTGGGGGGGGATTTGGAGAGGTTAAAATTTTAGAACTCCTCGAAACCTTCTTCTGTCATGGTTTTCTTTATGCTTTCGGTTTCATGTTTAACCGGAACAATCTTATGCCCGCCGTTATTGCCCGTTTTTTTCCCGCCGTTGGTACCGGGGACATGATGTTCAACTGCTTTAAGATGTATCTGTTTTTTCCCATGTCCGTTTCCACCGCTTGTGCCCACCTTGAACTGCTGGGTCATGGCCATGAGCTCCTGTGCCTGGTTCGCCATCTCCTCGCTTGCAGACGCAGTCTCTTCAACAAGCGCGGCGTTCTGCTGGGTCATGTTGTCCATTTCAGTAATGGCAACTGTAAGCTGGTCCATTCCGGCCTTCTGCTCTCCGCTTGCAGCGTTGATCTCGCTCACCACCCGTGTCACGGAATTTATCGCATCAATAATCTTATTCAGGGACTCTCCGCTCTTGTTCACCATACTCGACCCTGCATCGATCTTGGTTATGGTCTCTTTAATGAGTCCGCCGATCTCCTTGGCGGCATTCCCGGATCTCTGGGCCAGGTTCCGGATTTCTCCCGCAACTACCGCAAAGCCCCTTCCCGCTTCCCCGGCCCTGGCAGCCTCTACTGCGGCATTGAGCGCTAAAAGGTTTGTCTGGAAGGATATCTCGTTTATGACGCTTGTGATATCACTGATTTTCTTGCTAACTTCATTTATCTCATTTATACCTTTAACCGCATCGAAGGAAAGCTTTCCTCCTTCTTCTGCCAGTTTGTACGTGTTTCCTGCAAGGCTGTTAGCTTCATTCGCATTGTCAGCGTTGTTCTTCGTGGTGGCTGTAGCCTCTTCAATGGTGGAGGCGATCTCTTCAAGCGATGATGCCTGCTCCGATGTTCTCTGGGACAGGTTCTGGTTACCGCTGGATATCTGTTCCACTGCCTGGCTGAGGTTCTGTGCTGCAAGAATAACATTTCCTATGAGCTCTTCGAGTTTCTGGGCAGAAATGTTCAGGGCATTGCCCAGCTGTCCCAGCTCGTCTTTTTGATCGAGATCAATTCTGGCTGTCAAATCACCTTGGGCAAATTTTTCTGCAAAAGCCAGACCCAGGGCCACGGGTTTTGTAACGGACCTTGCAAGGATAAAGGTGATGAGCATTCCTAAAAAAATTGCAGCAGCAAGTATTGCCAAGGAAAAAATAAATACGCTTTTTGCCGCTTTTTCCTCTTCGACCTTTATTATTTCAGCCTGTTTCTGGAGAAAATTCAGGAATTCTATTGTCTTATCTCTGAGAGGCCTGAATTCAACCGCCCACTTTGCCAACAATTTTGAACTATCTTTCAGCTTATTATTATGAATTGCTTTGGCGAATTCCTCACGGGTATGCTTAGGAATTTCGGCAAGTTTATCCCACTCACTTGCAAGCTTTTCTCCTTCCTTGGTGATGATGGTTTTTTTAAAATCAATCCACTCTTTATTATAAGCTTCAGTAATCTCTTTAGAGCTTTTAATACGGTTCTCCACCTCTACAAAATTACCTTCTTCAGCATTTAACTGCTCCTGCACCATATTGATCCGTATCTGCAGTAAATCAGCCATAATCCTGTTCATCTGTCTCACAGGGATAAACCTATTATTGTAAAAGGTATCAAAAGCATGAGACGCATTGTTCATAGATGTTATTCCCTGAAAGGAAATGAACGCTATAATCATCATGAATACAAGACATGATAAGAAAACCTTAACCCCAACCTTTCTGTTATTAAACCATTTCATAAAATTTACCTCTTTATATTTAGTAATTTATTTTTTTAAGTCCGCAGCGGTCGCTGCTGTGGACTTTAAAGCTCCAATCACCCTCTTAAAGGAGCCGATGATTGAATTCATATATATATAAGCGAATGTTATCGCCATTAATAAGGAAACTGAAACTGATAAAATTAAATCTCCTTTATCAGCATGAGCACCGTGCCCGGTATTTTTATTTATCTCCCAGGCCATGGCTATGCCCAGGGATGCAATGAGGACGAAGAACGAAGTGAACATCCTCCCTTTTACCTGCATACCTTTTATGAGCCTGTTTTTTCCTATGAAAAAAATAAAGCTGAGGAGAAAAATACTTAGGAGAACACCGTTGGATATAAGAAGGGACTTGTACGAATGGGAACCGTGATCCCCGGAATTTACATGGGCAAGGAACGATACCTGCTCTTTATGCTCACCAAGCCATTCCACCTCGCCGTTTTCAATATGGTAGAGCGCCCCGACAATGAGCAGCTTCTTCCCTGACACCAGGTGACGGGCCTCTTCGCTTCTTTTAAGAAGGTCCTCAATTGACTGCCATACATTTTCACGAATGGCATCATCGACAAGCTTGTTGCTGAAAGCGCTCCCGGACTTCTTCTTCGCCCTCTCCACTGCCGGGATAATATTGTCCACGAGCTCCGGTATGCTCCCGTGGACCTTGTCCCCTCTGACCACTGCGGTGACTGCACCGCACTTCGTGTGCCCCAGCACAACAAGAACCGGAGTATTCAGGTGGCCGATACCGTATTCCATGGTACCTATCTCATCGGTGTCGGAAACGTTTCCTGCGACACGGATGGTGAATATCTCCCCAACACCTGCATCAAAAATATGCTCCACCGGGGCCCTGGAATCGGCACACCCAAGTACCGATGCAAAAGGAAACTGCCCCTTGTCCGAAGTATTTTTCCTTGTCTTTAAATCCTGATTCGGATAAAGACGTTTCTCAGAAACAAAGCGCTGGTTTCCCTTCTTCAGCTTTTCCAGGGCTTCGAGAGGTGAAATCCCGGAGCTTTTTGAATCTGTACTGGCATTTCCACTTAAAAGAGGAATCAGTAAAAAAAACATGAAACTGAGAAGAACTCTGCAAAAAGATTTTTTCATAATTCTATCCTGTAAAAATAGATTTTTTATGTACTGTATATAACCATTTCCTCTGAATATCACCTGCTGATTTGATATTTCAGACTTACTTATCAGGAATATATCTTTGTTTGAGAAAAATGATAATAGCTCATAATGATTATCTTTGAACATTCAATCGTGCTATTATCTGCAGCTTGATAGTGTTATGTCTGATGAGTTTTTATGATGGATTTTGGTAAGTATGTTACCGTACTTGAATTTCATATTTATGAAGGATGGAAGATCTTTGAACGGTATAAATTATTTTGAGTCAGTATTATCCTTCATAAACATTGCTTTATTTTTATATTTAAATTCACTACTGTCCCATACATTTTAGAAACCAAAATCAAGCTGAACATCTAACGTATTCAATTTTTTCTTGATATATCGAAATTTTATACTCAGAAGATCAATAATATTT
>VFJS01000112.1 GCA_009885955.1 Spirochaetia bacterium
CCTCCTTATGCAGCAAAACTGCTTTACTCCCGAACAGGAATAAGGGAGTATTCGGGCCTCTCACCCGATGGGTTTATTTTTATATACACACGCCTCTTGGCGTACCGGCCAGAAACAGCGGGTGGCAATCGCACGCGCCCTGGCCACAAACCCGAAACTGGTCCTTGCCGACGAACCGACGGCAAACCTGGATCACAAGACCGGATACATGGTGCTCGACTTAATGAAAAAAATGCGCGATGACCTGGGAACCACTTTCATATTCTCCACGCACGACCCGAAAATAACCGGCGAAGCGGACATCATTTACACCCTGGAGGATGGGGAACTGGCAGGGACGCTGAAGGCAAAGAAAAAAAGAGCCGTGGGAGGGAAAAAACATGCGTAATATCATAAAAATTGCAGTTCGAAACATTTTAAGGTACAGGAGAAGGTCCCTCCTCACAATTTCCCTGGTTACAATAGGCGTTGTTTTTGTCACGGTCTTCATATCGGTATCAGGCTCTTTCAAAAATATGATGATAGGCCAGATCACCGACTCCATGCTCGGGCATATCCAGATCCATAAAAAAGGCTATCTCATGTCCATCGACAACCTCCCGCTGAACCTCTCCATGCATTCCGCAGCGGTAAAAAAAATAGAAGCGGTCCTCGGCGCAATCCCCGAGGTTGAGTCCTATTCATTACGGATAAAATTCGGCGGCATCTTCAGCAATTTTGCCGAGAGCACAAATATAAGAGTCAATGCCGTATACCCGGAAAAGGAATTTAAAACTGTCCCGCTCCTGACAGGGCGCATAACAGAAGGTAAAAAAACCCTGGGCAGGGGCGAGATATTAATCCCCGAGCTCATCGCGAAGGGTATGAACATCAAGCCCGGGGATACTGCAGTCATTATCGCAACAAACAGGGACGGGTCGGTTAACGGCGCCCAGTTTTCTGTGGCAGGCATTCTCAGCAGTGTTACCGGGCCCGGGGGAAGGGACGGGTATATCCATTATGATGACGGGGTGGAGCTCCTCAGGATGGCCGAACCGGAAACCGGCGAGATTGCCCTGAGGATCAAAGATTTCAGCAGGCTGAAAAAGGCCGAGGGACTCATAAAAAACAGGCTCGCGGCTGCCGGCGGCGATATTGCCGATATGATTGAAGTCCATACCTGGGAGTCCCTCTCTCCGTTCATCAATATCGCCAAAATGATCGACCTCATGACTATCTTCATACGGGTCATGCTCATCGCCATCGTGCTGATCAGCATCATGAACGTCATGCTCATGGCTGTTTATGAGCGCATGCGCGAGATTGGCACCATCGCGGCCATCGGCACCATGCCGGGGAAAATCCTGGCCATGTTCATGACCGAGGGGCTTTTCATGGGCATTGCCGGCTCCATACTGGGGAACATTATCGGGATCTTTACGGTTTTCATCATCAATATGTCCAATATCAGATTCAATTTCGGCATGCAGACTGGCCTGCAGCTCAGAGCAGTTATTAATCCCGGCGATATTATCGTTATTTCAATAATTGTCACGATAATTTCACTCATCGCTGCCCTGCAGCCCGCATTTAAGGCCTCGCGGATGGAACCTATCAAGGCACTGAAGCATGTTTGAAATATCATACTTTAATATAACGGAGAAACTATTATGACCCTGCGTATTGCGAAACTCATTTTTATTCTTCTCATGGGGGCTGCCCCTGCGGTTTTTGCCGATGATGCCGGGCTTCTGCGCGAGATTGACAGGAATCTCAATCCCGAGTCCTACGAGTCTTACCGGAAACTTATAAATATTGAACCGAACGGGAAAAAAAAGGAATATATCATGTTCACGGTAAAAAAGGGGGTTGATAAAATGGTGGTCCTTTTCACTTCCCCTGCAAGCGAAAAGGGGCGCAGCACCCTCCGGCTCGGGGAGAACATGTGGCTCTACATACCCAACGTGGGGAAACCGGTGCGCATCACCAGCCTCCAGTCCGTCGTGGGCGGTGTCTTCAACAATGCCGATATTCTGGCCCTGGACTATACAGCTGAATACAATGTGGAAAAAGTTGAGGCAATGGGGGAACATTTTCACCTTCATCTGAAGGCAAAAACAAAAACCGTGGCCTATGACCGCATCCGGATTCTTGCCGACAGGTCACGGAAAATCCCGGTGAAGATAGAATGCCTCACGGAAAAAAACATGCTCATAAAAACCCTCTACTTCAAACACATCAAGGACTTCGGGGAGGGCATCGTGCGCCCATCGGTCATTGAAACCGACAGCCCCCTTTACAAGGGGTATAAGTCCGTCATGATCTTCTCGAAGTTAAGGAGAAGGATCGCCGGTGACGAGGTATTCACACTCACCTATATGCCCAAAGTCGACTCACTGAGATAAGCGATGTGGCCGTTTTTATTCGCACTTTTCTGCTTCATGGCCCTGCCCATGGGCATCGAAGCAGCTGACGACTACAGCTTTGATGAAAAAGATATTGATAAGGAAACAGCCAAGAAACCCTATCACCTGGGCGGTTATGGTGAAGCAACCCCGGCACTCATGCTCCTTGACAAAGATGCGGCCATGTACAAGGTGAAATATTATGGCCGCGGCGTGCGCCCGGCAGAGGCTGAATACAACCTCGGCCTCCAGTTAGACGGGAGCGTTGAATGGGGCATGGCCAGGGCAGCAGTAAGGGTTTACTCTTTTGCCGATTATACCTACAGCGGCTGGGAGAAAAAATCGGCACTCCAGGAGGGATTTATATCCATAAAACCCGCCCCCATGTCTGCTTTTGATGCCGGAAAAAAAAACTTCAAATGGGGCAAGGGCTATGCCTGGAACCCTGTTGCTTTCATTGACAGGCCAAAAAATCCCGAGGACCCTGAGCTCCCGGCCGAGGGATATTACGCGGGATCCATGGACCTTATCCTGAGTTTTGACTCTCCTATAAAAACAGTATCCTTCACGCCGGTATTATTTCCAGTCAATAACCGATTAAATGATGACCTTCCAGGGAAGGGTCACATGAATTACGCGGGCAAGCTCTATGCCCTGGTATTTGATACAGATATCGATTTTATTTTTTTTGCCGGAAAAAGCACTGCTGACAGGTACGGGTTTGATTTTTCCAGGAACATCACCGCCGGGATCGAAGTGCACGGGGAGTTCGCGTATATACCGGATTTCAGAAAAAAGGTAATAGACAGTCATGGTAACCTCACTGAAAGCTCCCGAGGGGCAAAAAATTTTCTTGGCGGGATACGCTATCTTACAACCAGGGATACCACTATCATCATGGAGTATTTCCGGAATGAAACAGGTTTTACCTCTCCCGAGATGAAAGACTATTATTCATTCATCAATAAAGGCTATGAGGCCTTTGAGACGACAGAGAACAAGGCGCCGCTCCATAAGGCTGAAATGATGCAGAAAAGCGGTTACGGGAGGATGAACCCCATGATTAATTATCTTTATGTGCGGATAAGCCAGAAGGAGCCCTTTGATATCCTCTATCTAACACCGGGGCTCTCATGGATATTTAATATTGATGACAGAAGTTATATGATAATCCCCGAGATCCTCTATACTCCCGTCACTAACCTGGAATTGAGGCTAAGGTCAGTTTTTCTGGCAGGGAGGCCCGGTACGGAATTCGGCGAGAAGCCAAATAATTACAAGTTTGATCTCAGGGCCAGGTATTATTTTTAATTACAACATAATGCCTTGAAGGTATCTAATCAGCTGGTTATGACAGAATCAACGGGTTTTATATGACTTACATCCATTTCTCTGTGTCTCGGAACCTCTGCGGCAAGCTTTTCTTTTTCGATTTTTTCCCTCTCAGAGGGTATAAGCCAACCGTGGGGCAGAAGGTAACCGAGGCAGATGCCGATGATGAAACCTGCAGCAGTATTCAGCACCAGTATCCCGGATACCGAGGCAAAAACAATGAAGAGATCCCGTTTCTTTTCAACATCTTTGATTAAAAGGACAAGGTCCATACCGGTAAAAAACAGGAGGGCCCCCAGTATGCTCTTGGGAAACCCGGCAAAAAAAGGCATCAGTGAAGCGCCCAGGGTTATTGCCAGCATCATCTTCACGCCTCCGATGAAAACCATGCTGCCACCAGTCCGTGCCCCGTACCTATACTGGCCCGCAAGCCCCCCTGCGCCATGGCAGGACGGCATTGCCCCGAAAACACAGCCGACCATGTTCATAATTCCCACACTCATGGCCAGCTCCCTTTCACCGGTTCTTTTCCCGGGAAAGAGCTCCCCGCTCAATGCGCATACGGCTATGACGGAATTCAGCAATGTAAGCGGTATCTGCGGTATTGCCGCCAGTATTCCTCCGTAATAGAAGTCTGATACAGAAATGACTGCAGGATTGATGGAAAATGAATTCACACTCAGTACTGGAATAAAAGCAGGTGATCCTATCATTGTCACGAGAATTCCGGCTGAAAAAATATAAAGCGCAGCAGGGACCCTGCAGTGGGCGAACATGAATATGATTAAAATCACGCAGATAATACCGGTAAGGATGCTGTCGTAGCCGATCCAGGATTTCGTATCCCTGATCATCTCGATCCCCTTTATGAGAAGTTTCAGGCCCAGGGCAACCTGCACTCCCCGTATTATTACCGTCGGTATTTTCCGTACGATATGTTTTAAAAGGCCTGTGGCGCCCAGAATAAAAATTATGAACCCGGTGATTATTCCAGCGGCCAGGATCTGGTTTACCGTCAGGTTATCGGCTATGGCTATTGTGGCTATGGCCTTCATGGGCTGAACGCACATGGGTATGGAGAATAATATGCCTGATAGAATATTGAAGAGGCCGGAAAAAAAGAGTACCGCGGTGATGTTAAGCCCGTTCACCGAAACCAGGGCTGCGACAAGGGGGATATAGAGCCCCATGTCTCCCAGTGAGCCTGAAAGCTCCATCCTGTTGAACCGGAAGCTTTTAATATTATCCTTAATTTTTATTAAAAAACCCATCCCTGTCCTGTTAACATTCAGTGGGCGGGAATGTAATTCCCGCCCACTGCTGGTTTAGACTTTCCGTATGGCTACTTTTGTATCATAAAATGATACACTCCCGCCGACGGGATCCAGCATGCAGGTATTTTTTACATGGGGATCGATCCACATGACCGCATTGGCATTGAATCCCCTGGCCCTTTTGGGATCGCCCTTGACCACCTTGTTGTCAATGACTACATCCGAAGCTCCGCTTGCCCAGTGTCCGTGTCCTATGGTAAAGGTCACAACCCCGGGCTGAATGGTTTCCGTAACCAGCGCCTTCCCGACAATGGGTATCGTTTTAAAATTTTTAATGTCCCAGGCCCCTCCGGTATTGGTAGCAGAAGATATCCCTACACGGTCCCCGGACATAATACCAAGTTTAGCGGCATCTATGACATTTATAATGATATGATTTTCAGGATACACCTCGCCAAGCCAGTAATCGACGATTGTTCTGGACTTGGTCTGCGTGACGTCCCTCTGGGTGATAAGATGAAGATCATATCCGCCGGTGAGCCCTTCCTGCTGCGGTGTTTTCCCCATCATGGTTGTTATGGGGAGGTATGTGGGGTATCCGGGATTTGATTTTCCCGTAAAGGCATTTTTGGTTCCGGCAGTTTTCTCCTGGTACATGTTGAGGAGCTTGCCGTATTTATTTGCGGCCTGGTCGCCCTTGTACTGGTCCTTGTAATCCTGGAACCTTCCGCCCCTGTTGAGGACATAGACAACCTTTTTCCAGACGGGACCGCAGATTTTTTCCCATCGTTCAGGATCAAAAACCGTTTTTGGAAGGTGCTTCCGTGAATTCATGAAAAGCTTTATTTCATCGCCGTCAGCATCGGGGACAGACTTCCCGTCAGTGGCTATGTTTGCAACCATCCGTATGTAGAAATCATCGGGCTTTGTAAAATCCATACCCTTCCCGAAACCGTCCTTTCCATAACCCTTGATACCGAGCCGTTCAGCAATGGCCATCATCAGAGATTCATAGGAGCATGGGACCTCTTCGCCGTAAACCTTCACTATTTCCGTCATGGGAGCCGCCACCGGCTGCCTCACGGGCTGAACCTTTGCAGGCATGTTGGGATGACTCCCCTGGAATTCCCATCTCTCCAGGTAGGTGAGATCCGGGAAGATGTAATCGGCATACATGGTGGTGGGCCCGATGAGGATGTCCGATGTGAAATAGAGAGGCACCTTGTTCAGGTCAACGAGAATTGAAGTATTCGTCTGGCCTGCGGGGAGTGAATAATTGGGGGCCCCCATGTATGAAAAGATCGCCTTTATGGGATAGGGATAGGCATCCCCGGCCGAGGGTATGATCTCCTCGTATACGTCGCTGGCCAGCGGCCACCAGTTTCTCTTTGCCGGATATCCGTTGAATATGGTCGATTCCTCGTATTTGATGTCGTGGCGGATGATGCTGATTCCCGTTGCGCCGACTTTTCCAGGGGCCATCTTGGAAAAGTTGAAGGGCTGATCACCTTTCCCTCCTGTTGTGTTGTATGTTGAAGCGGCGATCATACCCCCCTTCCAGTCGAAATTGCCTATGAGCATGTTGATAGCCCAGGCAAGGTTGACATTGTAGAATCCGTTGGTATGCTGTGCTATGCCCCGGTGGACATCAACGCAGGCCTTCTTCCCATGACCTGTCAGTTCCCGGGCAACTTCGACAATGTCATTCTCCTGGAGACCGGCAGCTGCGGCCCACTCTTTTACTGACTTTTTATCAATATCTTCCTTAATAATCTGCAGGGAGGACTTTACCTTGATTCCCCTGATCTCAGTATTTACAAAGAGGTCTCCGGTTACTTCTTTCTTTTCATCATTGGGGTCAAAGGCCACGGGAGAACCGTTTTTATAGGCAACCAGGTACTCGAAGTCGTGCTCCTTGCCGTCTTTATCCTTCCTCTTTTCCGCCTGGGCAAGGCCGATTTCATGGGCCCGTAGGAATTTCCCCGGTTTCCCCTTTTCATCGAGTTTCACGAGCCAGGCGGCATTACAAAATGTGGGTTCACCGGCATCGGCAGAGGCGCCCTTGTTGGCGCATGAGAGGAATTTCTCATCATATTTTTTATTGTCTATCATCCACTTTATAATCCCGGAGAACATGGCTCCGTCGGTCCCCGGTTTTACGGGAAGGTACTTGTGGGCTTTTGACGCAAGCTTGCTGAGCCTGGGGTCGGCAACGGCAATTTTTGTTTTTCCCGATATGATGTTCGGCATGAGCCTTGCGGTTCTGTTCGTTGGGCCGTAATTGGCGTCGAAAAGGTTTGAGCCCACGAAAAGCACATACTCGCTGTTCTCCAGATCTCCCTGCCAGTAGAATTTCTGGCCGCCGGAGAACTTGTTGTATTCATACTGATCGCTCGTGGCCTTGCTGGCAAAATAGAGTGACCCCTGGCACACCGTTGTATGGCCGTGATTGTTCGTGGTCCCGAAATAGTCCTGAAAAAACCTCAGGGAAAAATTGCTCCTGCCTCCTTTTTTCCTCCCCCACATGTAGATCATCTGGTTGTTTTTCGGCCCGAAATCAGGATGGTCCGGGTCTATGAGGTATTTCAGCTTGTCGGCATGCTTCTTTTTAAAATTTTCCACCGCGGCTTTTTTATCCTTTTCCTTGCGGAGGGCCTTGATATCGGTATCAAGCTCCTTCATAATTTTCGGATCTTTCAGCACATAGATGTCCTTCAGCCCGGTGACATTCCTGCCGGCCTCGCCGGGTACATCGTTGAAGAGCATCCCCCCATTCACTATTTCATCCACGGCCTTGTCAAAAGGTATGGTTTTCCATTTATTCTCCCCGCGCCTCCCGGCCCGCTTCAATACCTTCACGATCCGGTAGGGGTCATACATCGTCTGGAGGCCGGCCTGGCCTTTGGGGCATATGGGGAAATCGAGGGGGGCCATATCTTCCGGTTCGCTTTTATACGGCAAATGAGGAACCATGGAATAGGGGCTATAGGCGCTGCCGTCAATTTTCAGGGCGACGGCGCTGCCGTTCTTCCTGTAGAACTTTACCTTGATCCCGCATCCGGTATTGCACTGGAGGCATACGGTATAGAGAATGTTTTCAGCCTTTTTCAGGTCATACTCCTCTTCCGGGGTAAGCTGGCCTGCTTCGGCCCTTTTCATTAGCCCCTGCGCCCACTCAAGCTGGGAAGCAAGATACGCCCCGCCCATGAGAGCGGTGCACTTCAATATATCTTTTCTTGTCAGTCCGTTTTTATCCTTTCTGTCACTCATAATCCAAACTCCTTTAAATGATGTAAAAAACTTTTGGGTTCGTTGAAGATTTACCGAAGACCGGAGTCTTTCCCGGATAGGCCGCTGTGGCGCTGTCTATCACGGTCTTCCATTCTCCGCTTTTCAGATCAAATTTTCTGGCTGCAATTTTTTTTGCAGTATCGCCGAATTCCCTGACTTCGGACAGTTCCACGGTTTTATTTTCCTTCATCAGCCTGCTTACCATGCTGCCGGAGTTGTTGAGATCACCGAAGAATGTGGCCCTCCCGATGCAGGTGGTTACACACATGGGGAGCATCCCCTCCTTGAGCCGGTGATAGCAGAAATGGCATTTCCTTGCATTCCCCACGGGCGACTCATTCCCGTCGCGTACTGTTTTTCCGGCATATTCATAGGCAGGGCCCTTTTCCATTTCGGGTACAAAAGGAGCCTTCGCTGCATGAAAAGATCCGTCATCAAGTAAGCGTGCACCATAGGGGCATGAAGGGATACATTTCCCGCAACCGATGCACTCCTTGTAGTTTATCATGACTATTCCCGTGCTGATCCCTTCCGTCCCTTTCCATGTAGCTTTGCCGGAAACCGGGCATGCCTGGACGCAGGGGGGATTGTCGCAATGCTGGCATGGGCGTGCGGTATACTGCCTCTTTGTGTCGGGGTATTTCCCCTCCTCTGTTTCATAGACCGGGCGGTACCTGATCCCTGGGGGCGACTTGTGCTCCACCATACAGCCGATGGTGCATGCCTGGCACATGGCGCAGGCTTTTGTTGAAATAACCATGGCCCATTTAGGATTTGAGCTTTTTACTGCCGTTTTCAATTCATTCTGCATTATTAAAATTTCATCTTTTCCATCATACATATACAGGTCTCCTCCATATTTTCATGGCATTTGCAAAGGATATTGCCATTTTTATGATTTTTCTTCATATTCAAGTAAAATGTTAAAATAATTCTGCCGGATAAAGACATACTGGAACCAGAATCTTCTCCCTGCGAAGTCTCAATCATCAGATATACATACTTCTTAATGCTATTTTAATCAATAGCTTAAAATAACTTATTCATATAGCCATTATTATTATTTTCATGTAGCATAAAATGCTACATGAAAATAATAATAATGGTGATGAGAATCATTCTTTTTTCTCATTCTGCATCCATCTTATAGAATACTGAATCAGCTCAGAGTAATCATTCAAATTCAGCTTTTCCTTGATCCTTTCCTTATATGTATTTATTGTATTGATATTCAGATTCAATGCCTGGGAAATTTTACTTGTCTTAAAGCCGTTTCCAATGAGCTGAAAAACCTCCAGTTCGCGTGTGGTGAGCCTGTTCACCGGGGATTCGGATATATCGGATTTGCCGGTAAATCTGTTCAGAATTTTATCCGAGACCGCTTCACTTACAAATACTTTCCCGTCGAGCACAAGCCGTATTGCCTTGATTACAGATTCAAAGGTCTCCCTTTTCATTATGTAACCCCTGGCGCCGAGTTTCAGGACACGCTCGGCATAAAAGGATTCTTCATACATGGAGAGTACCAGCACGGGAATTCCGCTTTGCCCCGATGTCATCTCCTTTAAAAGTTCCAGGCCGCTTGCCCCGTTAAGGCTGAGGTCAAGGAGAATCAGGTCGGGTTTTCCCGAATATATCATGGCAGCCGCGCTCCTCACATTGTCCGATTCTCCGCATACGGCCATATCGTCCTGCTGGTTTATAAGCTGGGATATGCCGTAACGGAATACAGGATGGTCTTCCACGAGGAATATTCCTTTTTTTTCTGTTTTTTTCATGATATTCTCCTCTCATCATGTTTTCGAACTGTTGTTTCATCAGGCAACAGGCACCTGATGGATGTACCCCGGCCGTTATTACTCGCTATTTCAAGCTTCGATCCAATCATGCTTGCCCTGTAATTCATAATTCTCAGCCCCAGTCCGGCGGAACCGTCCAAATTCACGGGGATGCCCGCCCCGTCATCATCAATTGACATGATGATATTTTTTCCGTTCCTCCTCATCTCTATCAGAACATTATCCGCATTACTGTGCTTGATTATATTGTTCATTGCTTCATTTATAATCTGATAGAGATTGATGGCAGTCATAGTATCGCTGATATCAATGTCATCCTTTATGTTCAGTGTAATGTTTATCCCATTGAGCCCATTTAAATTCATGGCCATCTTTTTCACAGCCGCAATAAACCCCCCGTTATCCATCTCGATGGGACAGAGCCCTTTCGCAATACTCCTTGTTGTATTAATGGAATAATCTACAAATTTGATTATTTTCCCCAGTTCCATGGCCTCGGCATCCATATCCCCCCTTGTCACGAGCTTTTGATTCAGCATTTTGCACAGGACATCTATTGCCATAAGATTCTGGGCAAGGTCGTCGTGCAGATCCTGGCCGATTCTCTGACGCTCTGTTTCAATAATGATGATAATCTCCTTTTCAAGCCGCCTCCTCTCTGATATATCCCTGATGGTTTCAATAATCCCCTGAAACGAACCGTCATCCATAATGAGCGGCGAAATGATCATTTCAGCATATATTTTTTTCCCCTCCAGGTTAACCATCTCATATTCATAGGTCATGGTCTCCCTGATCTTATCAAGTTCATTTTTTGAGCAAAACATTTTTGTACAGCTGAATTCCACGATTTCAGTTTCATTATATAACTTTCTTGATGACCTGTTCATCAGCTTAACCGAACATTCCCTGTCAATAACAACAATTGAATCGGCAAGATTGTCGATAATCGCCTGCTGGAATATGTACGCATCCTTTTCAGCCTGTTCGGCTTTCAACCTCAGATCCATTTCCTCCTTTAAAGTTTTACAGGTCTTTTCAAGGTCTGCCGTCCTCTCTTTCACCATACTTTCCTGCCCCTCCAATGCGGATTTAAGCTGCTCCTTCGATTCCCTCTCCTTTTCAAGAAGCCCTTCAATCATTATCTGCCTCTCCCATGTGAAGATGCTCATGATACCGCCAAAAGACCAGGATATGATTATCGCGCAGGCCGATCGGAACAGGTAAACCGGGACATTAAAGAATATAAAAAATGATTCTATATTCAGAATATTAGCCGGGAAAAAGTCCCCCCGGGTCCTGATAATACCGCAGAAAAATGACCAGGAAAGGAGGGCCGCGCTGCCCAGGAAAAAATACTTCTTTATTCCGGGAGGCAGAATATCCTTTTCACTCATATAATAGTACCATAGCCCCAGGCCTGCCATGAGCCCTCCGGGTAACCTTACAGAATATCCTATAAGGATATCGAAGGTCCCCATGAAATTCTCTGACATCATACTTGCTATGAAGATGATGGTAAAGATAAACGGCAGTACAAGGGAATTCAAAATTTTTATTTCAGGTTTTAATATATTGATGATCCTTCTCCCGAATTCGAAGACGAATATGTATGATATCAGCTCCAGTGTCTTTCCTGCCATGAACAGCGTGTTACTTCTGAATTTTACATCAGACCACATCTTTATAAAGTCGGCCGAGGCATGGATAAACGCATAGACGGCAAAATACCACAGGATCCCCGCGATTTTAAACCGGCTGTTTTTCTTTTGACTCGTAAGTATTGTTACGCCTATGACAAAGAAGGTGAGGCCGTATAAAAAATGAATCAGGTTTATATTATTGCTGAACCAGAGGTAAATGGAATTCATAGCAGCTCCTGTTTTTGTTGATATCCATATGTTTTCCAATAAGGGTAACAATAGGAAAATTTATCAATAATATTATTTAATGAAAGGATAATGAATGATGAATAGTGAAGGCTGATGAATAAAAAGAGAAAATTCTGCAAATAAATTTGACTCCGGCCATTCTTGTATATTAATTATATTATGTCACCTTGTATTAAGGAGGTATGATATGGAAGCACAGATAGTTTATATTGCGGCAGCACTGATGCTTATTGGAACCCTGATAGGGTTCAGTATCAGGCTCAATAAAAAACAGGAGGATGACATTCTCAAGAAGCTCTGATTCCCCCTGTTGCACCTGTTTCGATTTTTCCGGTATTCATACATATCATTGAGCTCTTCCATTGTCTCAGTGGCTCTATCCCGGCCGTGGTGCATGAATTTGTAATCCGTTTCACATGGAAATTTTATCTTTCAAGAACTATGCCGTGCTTTTCCTTTAATATCCTCCTGACCTTTTCCATGAAAGGCCTGCCGGGATCGATCTTCACCGTGGGGACATATTTTTCATTTTTCCCAAGGAAGTGCCTGTAATGCGGCAGGCGGTTGTCTGTGTATTCATAATGCCCGGCAAGGAACTCAATCGAGGGGTAATTTTTCACAAGATGTTCAATCAGCAGTGCATTGGACTCCGCCTGCTCCACGGTGAGGCCGCCCTCATCTCTGCTCACGTTTTCAATGCCGATAGAGGTATGGTTGAAGCCTATCGCATGCCTCCCCATGATGTAGGGCGGGATGAGGGAATATACGTCGCCACCCGGTCCCACGACAAAATGCGCACCCACATTAACCCTGCCGAACCTCCTGTTATACACCCTGTCATCCCATATCACCGCCGGCCTGAAATAGTTGAGGCTCTCCTCCAGGGAGGCAATGGCAGTATAGTGGATGAAGATGACTTTGGGGAAGGGCATGACGAAAGAGTCGATATGGTAATGCTCCCTGGCATATTCCCTTGTGAGCTCAAGTCTTTCCGGGGTAACTACTGAAAAGTCCCGTATCCATAGCCCGCCGGATCCGGCCCGCGCCATGAAGGCCAGGAAGGCTATCAAAATAATATATGCCTTACTCATGATACATTAATTATTATTTCACATGCCCTCTGGCCATTTTTTCTATCTTATTCCTCATATCCTCTTCATACAGCTCCACGATCACCTGGCACATCTTTTTCCCGTCATTGTAAATTGTGTCCGCCACTTTCATCCCTTTTACTATGCCGGAAAATTCCCTGTGAACGGCATTACGGATAACCTCCTCGCTCACCTTCCCCTTTACGCTTTTAATGCCCGCTTCGGCAAATTTCATGAGCAATTTCGAAGTGGCATCGATCCTGGCAGCCTCGCAGGCCTGGAGCCTGAAGCTGGCTTCATTGGCATTTTTACCCGGGTATCCAATACCCGTGATCCGGTAGGTGTTATCATCAACCCATCCATCCTTGTCTGTGCAGGCTGAAAAAACCAGGATCAATATTACGGCGAGTGAAGCTGCTGTGATATGTATTATTTTTTTCAAATGGTTACTCCTTAATTTCAAATTACCCGGTATCTGCCGGTCACATTTCAGAAATCATATAAATATTATCCAAAAAATTTATAATGTCAATATTTTTTAATCATGCTGATAAAACTTATGTAAAAAAGTTACATGGGGGAAATATACAATGGGGATGATATTTCCAGATTTGAGAATCACCTTTAATAAAATTTCATCCCCCGATTATTACTTGACGAATAAATCAGGATTGATAAATAATCATCATTCAACCCAGCATTTAATATTAAACATAATCTATTAAGGAGAAAAATTTATGACCATAATGACAGTGGAAAATATGAAGAGGTTCTTCATTATCCCGGTAGTTGTTTTCACGGCTATCATGCTCGATTCATGCGCGTCTGCGCCTGTGATAAAAAAATCCAGGACAGGCAATACCGAAGTCCAGATTGCCACTGAAAGCGGAAAACCGGTTTACAAGCTGGTGTACACCTATGACGGCGACAAAATCGTGAAGGGTGAATACTGGGAGGCCCAGAAAAAGGACGACAAGGAAGCTGCTAAGAGGACCAACATCCTCTCAGGCAATGCCTTCGGCAAAAAAATCGAAGCGATGCTGACCGGGGAAAAAGTGATTGATTCATCGGAAGTAGTGCTGGACGCGATAAAGGACGGTTTTGTCCTAAAATCCGTGAAAATGGTGAAATATAACAGCAGGGGGCTCCCGATCGAGGAGGTACAGAGATCCTATAAAAAAATACCGGTTCTTGGCTTCTTCAACATCAAGGTGGACAAAAAATATAAATACAATGAAAGCGGCCAGCTCATCCAGATTCTCGAGAGGAACCTGAATGTTGACACGATCCTTTTACAAGGCCTCGCCATCGGCAATATTACCCTCTTCGAGAGGGACGGCTCCGGAAGGCCCACGCGCGTACTGAAGACCCTCGGAACAGTGCCTCCGACACTGGAGCTCACCACATATTCATATTACGGCAACAGCAACAACATCAGGGAAACCGTATATGAAAAGGCCGGCATCGATTTAAAAAAACTGGCTATCGTTTCGACATCGAAGCTCACCTTCTCCTACAATAACAACGTCCCCTGGGAAGGGAAAGCAAAGTATAATTTTGACCTGCTCGATTCAAAGAGCGCCGTGGCGGAATTCCTCATATACAATCTTGTTGAGAACAAGAACGAGCTGGACATGAGGGGGTTCATGAAAAAGAGCAAGCTCGAGCAGGCCATGCTCATCAAGAATGTAATCGTTTACTACAAAAACGAGGATGGCGGCCCGAAATGGAGAATTGGGGAGCTCCCCGATGTTCCCGAGCCCTTCATGGTTTACAAGAATATCACCTGGTGGTAGGACATTATATCACAACCTGCTTAAAAAAAGGGGCTGCTTAAAAAAGGCAGCCCCTTTTTAATGTACTAAGTCATCCCTGATTTTTTCTGATAAATATATTTTTATTAATGATTGATAGGGAATATCTTTTTTATTCGCAATTATTTTTAATCTTTGCAAAAGCGATTCAGGCAAACGGATCGAGATGCTTTTTGTAGAAGGCTTTAAATTAGGAAGATTGAGTTTCTTCGCATTTGTATAATCAATAAATTCTGATGAATCATTATCATTCCAGAATCCTATTTCTTCATTTTCATTCTTAAATTTCGGAATTTTTTTTAAGGTTTTCATATGCTTTCCTTTCATTTTTATTCATATCACGTGCTGATATAATACGAATCATTGATTTACGAAGAGTAAATACAATAAACAAACCTCGTTTCTCATTTGTTTCACCTAAAAGATAATACCTGTTTTCTGAAATAGAATGCCTTTCATCTAAATAAATAAAATAGGGTTCATTAAAAAATACTTCTTCACACTCGCCGGACGAGACAGAATGTTTATCCCTATTTTTATTTACATTTCCTTCATCCCAGTCAAAACCGGTAATATTCGAAAAATCTAATGGTTTCATATTTGTATATACATGATATATACAAATAAGTTAAAAGTCAATAAATTTTTATCATCGATGCCCATAAAGAAATGGAATATTCCCAATTATTTTATATAATTTGATTCAAATTGAAACAGGTTCCCTTTTTTTTCTGATCAGGTCCCTTACAACTTCCGACGCAAGAATGAGGCCGGCAACCGGCGGTACAAAGGAGACACTGCCTGGTATATGCCTCCTGGTGCCGCAAGTCCTGTCCCTGTTTGAGCATACGCAGTCATTCCTGCAATCAGCCTCAACCTCCAGTGTCTCCATGGGGGGCTCTTTCGAATAGACCACCTTGAGCTTCTCAATCCCCCTTTTCCTCAGCTCCTTTCTCATCACCTTGGCAAGGGGACAGATTGATGTCTCATAGATGTCTGCAACCTGGAACCGCGAAGGGTCGAGTTTGTCCCCGGCCCCCATGCAGCTTATCACAGGGATGTTCCTTGCTGTGCACCTCTCTATAAGGTCGAGCTTTGAGCTGATCATGTCAATGGCATCTATCACGTAGCTGTAACTATCTTCGAGAAGCTCCCCGGACGAGGCGGAGTTGTAGAGACGTCTGTGGGCAACAACAACGGCCCCGGGGTTTATGTCCAGGATCCGCTCCTTCATCGCCTCGACCTTGGGCCTGCCGATGGTACTCATGAGTGCATGGATCTGGCGGTTCAGGTTGGTGAGGCAGATATCATCATCGTCCACGAGAACAAGCTTTCCCACACCGGATCTGGCAAGGGCCTCTGCTGCATAGGCGCCCACGCCGCCGATTCCGAAAACAGCAACACAGCTCCGGGCAAGTGTATCGAGCCCTTCCCTTCCGATGAGCATCTCTGTCCGTGAAAAAGGGTGCAGCGGCATCCGGCTGACCTCCAGTTAGAATAATGATTGATGATGCCATGACATTGCTCAGAGTAATATGATGTCAACATGAAATAATAAAAAAATTATCTTGATTAATTAAATATATTATGGGCGGTCATAAAAACCGTATTTTAAACCTTTAATTTTTATAAATGTGTTTTTAAATTTACACGGCATCAAATTTTACAGAAAAATTCTAACATCTTCGATAATCTCAGTCAAAAATTACCCCATTTAGCAATTCAACTCCAGCCCATTAACCAGTTTCCGCATTTTTCATGCAGATCCCCGGTCATGAAGCCAACCGCGCATCATGCAGATATATGTATCGCCGCATGTTATACGTGAGGTTCATCAATCCGATTACCCCACAAGCTCGTTTTATCCCGATTGTTTTAATAAATGAGCCATTCATACTGTTTTCAATATACCCGAACACATGTTCCACTCGAGAGCGAATTTTTGATTTTATCTTGTTTTTGCCAATCTGTTCTTCTGTCAGTTTTTTATTCCGGTATCCCTTCTCGCAGATCTCAGCGAGCACTTCTTTTTCTTCCAATATATCATTCTGGCCTGTATAGGCGGAATCGGCATGAACGGTTTTTCCTTTATCTGTTTCATCAAGTAAGTCATTCAATGTTTGTGAATCATGTACGCTGGCATCA
>VFJS01000052.1 GCA_009885955.1 Spirochaetia bacterium
ATGATACACCTCCTATAATTTATTCTTGACATAAGTATAATAAAAGAGATGATTAAAATCAAGCAGCAGCAATTAAGGGCACCACCGCAGGTGGTTTAGTCCAACAGCGGGTAAAACGCTGCGCCGGAGTACCGGCTTGGGCTACGCCACATTTCGCTTCCGCGAGTACGCTCCAGCGAAACGTCGTTTACCCGCGGAACGTTAGTTGAAATGCAAAGCCCAACTTTTGAAGATTTAGCCGGCCGTCCTGGCCGGCTAAGAAGAGAAAAAAGTGGAAAAGAGAAGAGGAAAGGAATAATTTTCAAAATTTTGTGCTTGTTGAACATTTGTCAATATTTCGGAGAAATTGGTTATAGAGAAATCAAATTTTAATATTTTAAGGAGATGAAATCAATGATGGCATTTTGGAGACAATTTGAAATGGCTAATCCTGAAGAACGAAAAAAAATGTTAAAAGTTCAAGTTACTGAAAAAAATGAATTAAAAAAATTAAAAAAACATTTTTCAGAAGAAGTAGTTCAACTTATGACAAATACTGTTTTACATGATCAAAATTGGATTAAGATGCGTAATGGTTTTTATCAAAGTGCTGAATGGAAAAAATTTCGGTTAAATTGGATTGAGACTAATAAAACATGTGTTAAATGTCATAGAGGCAAGGAAGAAGTTACTCTCCAAGTCCATCATACAGGGAAATATGCTCTTGACATGACAGTTATGAAAGAAGGTTTTCTTGAATCATTAAAACATCCAGAACGATTTGAAACTATGTGTCGGGAATGTCATTTTAATGAGCATCAAGGATTAGTTAATTTTGAAAAAAATATTTGATAATCCAATAATATTTTTTATGAATTTATTTTATACTTATCACGTCCTGACCGGCTAAGAAGAAAAAAAATTGCAAAAGAGAAGATGAAAAAAATAATTTTCGATGTTTTTTGCATGTTGAACGTATGTCAATATTTCGAAGCAATAAAATGAATCGAAGTTAAAATATTTGTCAAAGTTTATTCGGTATTTGAGGATTTGTCAATTCAGCTGACGATTTTTTAATATTAAAAAAGAGTTGAAGAAATTCAAACGAATGAAGATATTTAATTGTAAACATATTCACATTGAGTTATTTTAGAAACCTGAATTTATTCTGAACAATTAGCTCACACATCGTGTGTTCGCTATCATCCAGTAGAGGGCTTTGCACTTCAACTAACAGCGTGTAAAACGCGGCACTCGCAAAGCTCGCTTGGCCCGTGGTCATGAAATTGTACTTGCAAATATTTTTTGTTTTAATAAATATTAACTAAACATGGAAAAGCACACCGCCTTCGGCGGCGTCGTTTACACGCAGCACGTTGTACGAAACGGCCGAAAAACTTAGGTCCCGCCGTCCTGGCGGGCTTTTAATGATAGAACTGTTTATAAGGATAAAATTATGAAAAAATATATCGCAACAATTATGATTTTTCTTTATTTTTCTGGTTATCCTAATAAAGTCAACAGTATAGATAATGATAATAAGTCTATTGAAGATCAAAGTAAATCCTCAACAAACAATCAACCAATAATAAGTAATTCATTAAATTTAATTGGAATAACTTTTGGTTTACCTGGAATTATTAATTTTGACTTAGGTTATTATTATAAATCATTAGGAATTCAAGGATCAACAACATTATTCTATCTTTTTGCATTAAGGAAGGATGAAAATTCAATTGATAATGATGACAATTACATCATTGATACTAAATTAATAACTTATCAAGTAAATATTAATTATTTATTAAATAGAGATGAAAATAGATTCATATCACTTTCGTTAGCTACAGGTGGTTGGTATTCTCTTGATAACAAAAAAAATAGTGATATAATAAAATTTTTTTATATTGGTCCATGTCTTCATTTTTTTTATAAGAGATTTTTTAGTGAATTAGGTGTAGGTTATGGTAGAGATTATTATAAGAAAAATTCATATGCATGGCCAATATTTCAAATTGGATATATGAAAATTTTGAAAAGCAATTAATAATTATTTAATTTTCCGCATTCGCCATCCATGGCTCATGCGGATAAACTTATTGTAATTCGGCCGTATCGTACAACAGCGTGTAAGCGCGCGCTCGCAAGGCTCGCTTGGCCTGTGGCCATGAAATTGTACTTGCAAATATTTTTTGTTTTTATAAATATTATCTAAACATAGAAAAGCACACCGCCTTCGGCGGCGTCGCTTACACGCAGCACGTTAGGAGAAATTTTGGCCAAGTGATTTTGTCAGGTCGTTCTTTGAACTATTTTTATCCTATTGAATACGGCTCTTTGGTAACAAAAATAAATTGTGATCCTCGAAATATTATTTTTTTTGGAGTTTTGTTTTTTAAAAGTATTTGAAATTGAATAAGTCTATGAAGACAATTTCTTTATCGAAGTTTTTTAATATTAATTTGAAGAAAAAGAGAGAAAAAAGAGGATTTTTTAATTTCTTGCGTTGAAGCCGTATTCAATAACATTTTGGTTTTCATGAAATGATTTTCAACATAAAAGGACTTCATGAATCATAAAATCTCAGTGTGCATACCAAAAAATCTCCTAACACGTTGTTTGCACATCGCTCCCTGGCGGTCGCTCGGTCTTGGCAGTGTTGTTGACATGAAATTTTACTTGAAATAAATTTAGCTGAATCATAATATCAGTTTCGCTCCAGGCCTGCGACACATTTTGCCTGCGCGAATACGCTCCGGCAAAACGTCGCAAACAACGGGAACGTTATATGAAACGACGTGCCACCTTTTCGAAAGAAAGCCGCACGTCGTGTGCGGCTTTGGGATGATGTGAATTTTTACTATTTTAAAACGATTTGAAAATATATTAATAATTCAATAATTAAAAACTGATTAACAAACGTTATAGCAAATAAGTAAATTAAAAAAGTAATTGACAATAATTTTTATTTTAGAATTGTTAAAGCGCAAGCTAATTAAACCTATCAAAAATATTTTTCTGAGGTCATATGATACATCAATTTAAATTTAAAACAATGTCCATATTTTTTGTGATTTTAGCTGGTATTTCCATAACTACATGTGCAAAAAGTGATAAGAATACCTTTGCAGGCATAGAAATGGTTCTTGTTCCAACAGGAAAAGTGCCATCTTTTTATATCGGTAAATATGAGCTTACGCAGAAACAATATCAAGATGTTATGGAAGTAAATCCAAGTGAATTTAAGAATCAAAAAAATCCTGTTGAAAATGTAAGTTGGTATGATGCAATTGAATTTTGCAATAAACTTAGCATTAAAGCTGGATTTAAGCCATATTACAATATTGATAAAAATAATATAGACACAGAGAATAAACTTGAATTTGATAAATTCAAGTGGTTGGTCACGATAAATAAAGAAGCTAACGGTTTCAGACTTCCCTTGTCAGAAGAGTGGGAATATGCTGCAAGAGCCGGGACTGCCACAAAATATTATTGGGGTGACAGCGATGATATTGCAGTAATTGATAAATATGCCTTTTATGTAAAAAATGCATATATAAAAAATGCTGGGAAAGACAGGACCGTAGGGATGAAAAAACCCAATGCATGGGGCGTATACGATATAGCCGGAAATGTAGCAGAATGGTGCTTTGACTTGAATCCTGTTTTATTTGAGTTTCAAAAAAAACTAGGCAATTCCAATTCAAAATTTGATAAAGATTTATTAAATTCTTTATATTTCCGGATATTACGTGGGGGCAGTTGGTATAGCGAAGTCAATGATTTGGAATCAGGTAAACTTTCAGGTCAACATCCCTACAAATATACTATTAATGATAGGAGCGGCACAGTAGGCATCCGACTTGCGAAAAACTTGTAGACTTTTAATTTTTTATAATATCTGGGGCTTACAGAGTCCAGTCTATTAATTAGTAATGTTTATTTCATATAACCGTAGAGATTTTATAAAACAAGGAGTTAACAAACAACTTTTCAATTTGAACTTTTCGGCTTTTTTACTCTATGTCATAGGAAAATTCAAAATCAAAAGAATATGACTTTTATAGAATAGCAAGGTTATATGGCATAATTTTAAATATATGAAAGAGTTTGTAAACTAACTAGATAGACAGCGAACTTACAGAGGGTTCAAAATGGATAATCGAAAAGTAGCGCAATTGGGGCTGGAGCTTCTTAAGGAGGCCATCCTTAGTGAGTTAGCTGATGGCCCCCTTGCTAACATTGACTTAGTTAATCGTCTCGATATTCCTTCTGACTTCGAGGGTGAAAATCAGAACTACTTATCTTGGTCAATACTTGGTTTACTTGTTGGGGAAGGCCTCGTAGAATACAAAGGCGAGCGAAAAACTAAAGTTTATTTTCTCAAGAATGAAGAACATAAAGACTCTTCAAGTTAAATCAAGAAAGCTGCATCAGCAAATCAATAATTTTAATTAACAATTGATGAGTTTCATGCATCCTGTATAATTGGCTTCCTTCCATATGGATACTATAATTTATTGAGTTATTCAGTATAATTGTCATGAACATATTAACATCATAGGCTCATACGTCCTGTATTCGCCTATTTTTAGTATTAAGTGGCACGTCGCTTCATATAACTTATAGAAGTCTTAGCGTAGCTGCTCAAAAAATATCCCGCTATTTACCATTAGCGGGATAAAAAATAATTTACCTATGACCGTAATAATCAGGGAG